>NZ_JBYCKM010000045.1:0-729510 GCF_057473385.1 Alkalihalobacterium sp. TH-98
AATAGAGCCCGAGCTCCTGTAAAACCAGATGATACGGGAACTAAAGGGAGAGAATAGAGCCCGAGCTCCTGTAAAACCAGATGATACAGAAACTAAAGTGAGTGAACATAGCCTGCCCCCTGAAATAACCACATCATAAGGGAACGAATTCAGGTCAATACAGCCGTCCCCCGATATTTATAACTGCTAAAGCAATCCATTTAGCAAATGCACAACCCCCTAACCCCCAACCCCTAAGCCCCAAACTTTAAACATAACCATTCTAATTTTAAAAAAATAACAATAAACTAGTAACATCCTCCGGACTAAGGAAGGATCATAACGAACAATCGTCTATAAATCATCCTAATATGCTCGTAAAACCAATTTTTTAGCATTTTTTTTAAATTCTTTTCATAACGAGGAAGGTCTTGTCATACAGTTTAATGTACAGAGCATGAGCGTAACTGGGGGTAAACTTTTTTGAAACAAGGAGGAACGTCCATTGACACAAGATCATCCATCTAAACTGTCATTTTCCATTGAGGAATCGGTGTGGTTAAATAAAGGGCAAGAAGTTGCAGAGGTACTTTCAATGTCATTAGATCCCGAAATCCGCATTGAAGAAAAGAACGACCATGTAGTTATTAAAGGTGGTCTCCGCTTACTCGGAGAATACCGTCCTGTGCAAAATGAGGATGAAAACACAGAAGAGGGAGAAGTTGCTGCGTTTCGTTCATTTGAAGAAGTGACTTTAAATGATCAAAACATCGGTGAAATTAAACACTTCTTCCCTATTGATGTCACAATTCCGTTAAGCCGTATTCAAAACATTGATGATGTTTACGTACAAGTGGAGACATTCGATTACGATCTTCCAGAAAAAAGTTGTTTGCAACTAACAGCAGATGTGGCTATTAGCGGGATGAGTACTCAACAGCATGAAGTGAACCGACCATCCTATGCACCAGATCCATCATATTCAGACCTATCAGATTCATCATATTCAGAGCCGTCTTATTCAGAGGCAGCAGATGAAAGGGAGGAGCGAGCATCCTATTATTCGGAAGCAACGTCTAATGTGGAGTATCCGTCAATCCCACAAAATCCTTCATTCTCGGATGAATTACCTGAGATGGAGAAGCCACCATCGCTTCAGCCGTTTCCGTCATTTTCTTTTGAAGCGAGAAAGCAAGCCGCACCTGAGCCAAAAGCAGAAGCAGAAGAGCCTGTAGTAGAAGCAAAGGAACTCGTTCCAGCCATGGAAGAGCCTGAATTTGAACAACAATATGAAACTCCAAAATTTGAAGTAGAAGGCAGTGAGCCGATACAAAATCAAGAACCAGTGATACCAAAACATACTCCAGGATTGAACTTTGAAGCTCGTCCTGAAGTGATTGAGCCTGAAGAAGGAAATCCATTCGACAATCTCGTTCCGAACAACCAACGCTCTTCAGAACAAGCAGCTCATGTGAAGCAGGAGACAGTTGAGGAAGAAGAACGAGTGGAAGCGATAAACGAAATAGAACAAGAAGAACGGGAAAAATCGATTGAAGAAGTAGAACAAGAAGAAGCATTAGAAGCAGTACAAAAAGTAGAAGGACTTCAAGCCGCAGAAGCACCTGCTGGCCGTGAAGAAGAAGAAACAAAAATCAACTTTGCCCCGTTGAAAAAGTTATCCGAGAGGCCGCCGGCTGCAGTAGCAGAAGTAGAGGATGAAGCTTCCGTAGAAAATCAAGAGGAGCCGGCAGCAGAAGCTGTAAAAGCGCCAAAAACGAGAACGGATGAAAATGCACTTTACTTAACGAAAATGCTAGCAGACGGGGAAGAGCAGTTTTCAAAATTAAAAATGTGCATCATTCAAGAAAATGAGTCATTAGATACAATTGCAGAACGTTATGAACTTTCAACTAGTCAAATTATTCGTGTGAACCGACTAAATGAAGAGCGAGTAGAAGAAGGACAAATCTTGTACATCCCAGTAGGTTCTAAGCGTTAATATGTAAAAACGAGGAGGGTGACTCATTAGCAAAGTGCTAAGTACCTCACAAAGGATAGATAAGGAGAACATTGGAATTCTCTCTCGATATCTTTGTGATGGCATAGGTACTAATGAGTTGCCCTCCATCTATAAAAAAAGGAGAAAACAAGTATGGATATTCTCCCATTACTTAAAGAAAATTATCCGTTTGAAGTGAAATCTCAATTAGACGATGGAATTATTGATACGAGCCAAGGACGAAAAAGATATCGAATTTGGCATGACGAATCATTGTTAAACTGGCACCAGGAATGGCGTGAAAAATGCAGTCAACATCCATATCAATTGACCGATCGAATGTTGCAAACGAAAGATAAAAGAAAAGCCATTAAGGTAGAAGACGGTTGGTTAACCGTACACGATTATATTATTGATCCCTATCCAACTAAAGATTTTGAACAGAAGTGGGCTCATTTTATCGCTCGTATGATTGAATTTGGTACAACAACAAAAGATGATCGTATTCCAACAGCTAAACGAGAGTTTCCGTCTGCCTCAGAGTGGAAAGTATGGGTTTCCAAAACAACGTTGCTCGATGATAAAAAGCGAAACATTTTACAGTCGTGTATACAAGAGTCCATGCGTAGAAAACATAAGGCGCTAGAATTGAGGAAAAAAAATAAAGATAAAAGACTTCCTATAATGGACAAGGTCTCGTCTACTACTCAAGCAAAGAAGATTTATGAACTGTTTGTCTGGCAAGGTACTGCAGAAGCACCTGAGTACGGGTTTTTTAGCTTAACTCAATTTTTACAACAATGGGTCGCTGAAAATGGAGAGGAGTCGCTAGTTAAACTGTTAAATGAAATCGAAGAGCAGATCCCACTCCGACAGATGTATGGTAACGAACTGCTTGCAGAAGCATGGCTTCCATGGGAGTTAGTTCATGCAATGGAACTTTTTCAGCAAAGTGAAGAGAAGGAAGAGATCGAAATTCATTTTTCTACGTTCGAAAAAGAATGGAATGACCGCCGGCAACTCGTTTTGAGCCTACTCAATTGGCTAAAAGAAGATAGAAAGAAGGTGGCCACATGACCAATCGAGCTTTATTAGATCGTTATGCGCCTATCCTGTTTCATTACGACTTGTATCCTGAGCATATTGAGAGTTGGGGGAAAGTCCAACAAGTACAAACAAACCGCGGAATGTTTGCCTTGAAAGAAGCTCATATGAATCGTCAGCAAGGCGAACTTTTCGTTCAAGCGATGCGGAAATTAGATCGGTTAGGGTATCGTCAATTGATCCCTATATTGCCTACAAAGTATGGAGAATATGTCCTTTCAACAGATGATCGAACCTACTATTTAATGCCGTGGATAGAAGAGGAACCATATCAGGGACGTACGTCTAGAGAAGAAAAAATTATGGACCAACTCGGTATCATTCATCGACTAACTGCGAAAACGGATGATTATCCAAAAGAAACGATTGATGAAGCTTATCAATCATTATTAAGACGATGGGATATGCGTAGACTAGATTTAGAACGCTTTGCAGATCAAGCTGAAGGAAAAACGTATATTTCTCCCTTTCAATTATCTTATTTAACACACGTTCATCAAATGTTACTTATGGTCGAAGATGCTAAGCGCCATTTGAAAAATTGGTATGATATATGTGTTGAAAAAGGGAAGTATCGTACGGTTTTATGTCACGGTAAAGCATCAAGAAAGCATACGATTTTTAATGCGAACGGCGAGCCCATTTTATTTAACTTTGAACGTGCCTCAATGGATACACCTGCCCGTGATCTAGCATTATTTTGCCGGCAATCGTTTGGTTATAACCTTTGGGATGAAGAAGAGATGGTTCGTTGGTTTGGAACGTATGACCGAAACATCTCATTACTAGATGAGGAAAAAGAGTTGCTGTTTGGCTATTTATGCTTCCCAGAACCTGTACTATTTTCATTACAACTGTACTTGCAACAAAACCAAGATAAACCTGAAATCTATCATGTCCAAAGACTAGAGAAACGTTTTCATATGATGAGAAAAGTGCAAAGGTTAAAAGGATATTTAATAAAAAAAGAAGAACAAACACCGCAATTTGAACAACAATAAAAGGCTGTCCCAAAAGTGTCTAAGCTCCTTGCCTAGAGATATAAAGAAATCAAAAGTTAGTGTCTTTATATCAGTTAGGCTTAGGGGGCTTTACACAAACAAATGGGACAGCCTTTTATATGGAACCCTTTCCACTTTGGCACGTATCGTTAACCTTAAATAATTCCGGCGAAAAATAATCCATATAAAAGTGCCATTAAAGCTAGTAAGATGACATCAAAGGATGTTGGAAAAAGCAAGGTTCGAAAAAACTGAAAGCATAGAAGTGGAAACAGGATCTGTATTAGAGCTAAACGTAGTTTTACTAACCATAAAGGTGGTCGAAAACGCTTATATCGCTTTGGCATATCGAGGCTCCTTCCTAGAACAGTCTTTCTATATACATATGCATAGGCTGTATTCATGTGAAATCAAGAGCCCATGCATAAAAAAAGAAAAAATTGGCGATGCTTTTATTGACGAAAAAGTATCGAAAAAGGTAGAATAATATGCAGAACCCGATTTTTTGAACTTCCATATACATAAATGCTTAGATAGGGAAGAGTAGGTTCAGAACCCTTCAGAGAGAAAAATCAGTCGCTGAGAGATTTTTCAGGATGTATGAATTGAACGTCACCCTTGAGCAGCTCTTTTGAACGAGTTAAGTGAAAGTATTGTCCGCTTACAATGGAACAAGCGGAAAGAGACTTTATCATTTTTCTGCTAGTAGATCGAGTCGGCAGATGCCGTTACCTGAATGAAGTGTGTAAGCTTTTTTAGCTTGCAAACAAAGGTGGTACCGCGAATACAACTCTCTTCGTCCTTTGAGGTGGAGGGAGTTTTTTGATGTTTTACGGCACTTATCGTGTGTAATCACCGGTTAAGTTGCCTTGTAAAAAGCAGAAAAAGCAAGGCTTGAACCTATTTTTAATTAGAGGACAGCCAATTCTTTCTATACATATAAAGGAGGTCACAAAATGGAAAATCAAGAATTAACAATGCCAACGAAGTACAGCCCGCAAGATACTGAAGCAAAATGGTACCCATTTTGGGTCAATGGTAAGTTTTTTGAAGCTACAGGAGATGAAGCAAAGAAACCGTATACGATTGTCATTCCACCACCAAACGTAACAGGGAAGCTTCACTTAGGTCATGCTTGGGACACGACTTTACAAGATATTTTAATTCGTACGAAACGAATGCAAGGGTACGATGCGCTTTGGCTGCCTGGAATGGACCATGCCGGTATCGCCACCCAAGCAAAAGTAGAAGGTAAGCTTCGTGAAGAAGGACTGAGCCGTTACGATTTAGGTCGTGAAAAGTTCCTCGAAAAATCGTGGGAATGGAAAGAAGAGTATGCGTCACATATTCGCCAGCAATGGTCTAAGCTTGGACTAGCTCTAGATTACTCTCGTGAACGTTTTACGTTAGATGAAGGACTATCTAAAGCCGTTCGTGAAGTTTTTGTCCGCTTATATGAAAAAGGCTTAATCTACCGCGGAGAGTACATTATTAACTGGGACCCGCAAACAAAGACAGCCTTATCCGATATCGAAGTTATTTATAAAGACGTTCAAGGTGCGTTCTATCATATGAAATATCCGCTTGTTGATGGCAGCGGCTCTATTGAAGTAGCTACCACACGTCCAGAAACAATGCTTGGAGATACAGCGGTTGCGGTTCATCCAGAAGATGACCGTTATAAGCATTTAATTGGTAAGAAAGTAAAACTACCTATCGTTGGCCGTGAAATTGAAATTGTCGGTGATGATTACGTTGATATGGAATTTGGTTCAGGTGCCGTTAAAATTACACCTGCACATGACCCGAATGACTTTGAAATTGGAAATCGTCATAATTTAGAGCGTGTACTTGTTATGTCGGAAGACGGCAAGATGAATGAGAATGCAGATAAGTATCAAGGAATGGATCGTTTCGAGTGCCGTAAGCAAATCGTTAAAGATCTTCAAGATATGGGTGTGCTTTTCAAAATTGAGGAACATACACATTCGGTCGGTCATTCCGAGCGTAGCGGGGCTGTTGTTGAACCTTATCTTTCAACCCAATGGTTCGTTAAAATGGAGCCGCTAGCAGAAGCAGCCATTGAACTGCAAAAATCTGAAGGAAAAGTAAACTTTGTTCCAGAACGTTTTGAAAAAACATATCTTCACTGGATTGAGAACATCCGTGACTGGTGTATTTCTCGCCAATTATGGTGGGGACACCGTATTCCAGCGTGGTACCATAAGGAAACGGGTGAAGTGTATGTTGGACATGAAGCACCAGCAGATATTGAGAACTGGGAGCAAGATCAAGACGTATTAGATACGTGGTTCTCATCTGCCTTATGGCCGTTTTCAACAATGGGCTGGCCGGACACAGAAAGTGCAGACTTTAAACGTTACTATTCAACCGATGTACTCGTTACTGGATACGACATCATTTACTTCTGGGTAGCACGTATGATTTTCCAAGGTCTTGAATTTACCGATGAGCGTCCATTTAAAGATGTGCTGATCCATGGACTCGTTCGTGACTCACAAGGTCGTAAAATGAGTAAATCACTCGGTAACGGTGTTGACCCGATGGATGTGATCGACAAGTACGGTGCAGATGCGCTTCGTTTCTTCCTTGCAACAGGAAGCTCACCAGGAAATGACTTACGTTTCTATTGGGAGAAAGTAGAGTCTACGTGGAACTTTGCGAATAAAATTTGGAATGCGTCTCGATTTGCCTTAATGAACATGGACGGCTTGAAGTATGAGGAAATTGATCTTTCTGGAGAAAAATCGATTGCCGATCAGTGGATTTTAACAAGACTTCAAGAAACAATTGAGTCGGTTACCCGCTTAACAGAAGCGTATGAATTTGGAGAAGTTGGCCGAGTTCTTTATAACTTTATTTGGGACGATTTCTGTGACTGGTACATTGAAATGGCGAAGCTTCCACTTTACGGTGATAACGAAGAAGCGAAGAAAACGACACGTTCTGTTCTCGCTTATGTGTTAGATCAAACGCTTCGTTTATTACACCCGTTAATGCCGTTTATTACCGAGGAAATATGGCAGCATTTGCCGCATGATGGCGAATCCATTACAGTTGCTGCTTGGCCAGAAAAGCAAGAGCACTTAATGTTTGAAAATGCTGTAGCTGATTTCAACCTACTAAAAGACATCATTCGTTCGGTTCGTAATACCCGCTCAGAGTTAAATGTACCAATGAGTAAACAAATCGAGCTTCACATTAAAGCAAAAGATGCTCAAGTATTAGACCAATTAAATCGTGGCCTTCAGTATGTTGAGAAGTTCTGTAACCCAAGTGAATTAAAAATTGGAACAGACATACCGACACCTGAAAAGTCAATGTCTAACGTCATAACGGGTGTTGAGTTATACTTACCACTGGCTGGTCTGCTTGATCTTGATGCAGAAATTGCTCGTCTTGAAAAAGAACTGGAGAAGTACGACAAAGAAGTAGAACGCGTACAGAAAAAACTAAGCAATCAAGGCTTTATTGCAAAAGCACCAGAGAAAGTCATCGAAGAAGAAAAAGCGAAAGAAAAAGATTATATCGAAAAGCGTGAAGCCGTGAAAGCACGCATTACAGAGTTAAAAGGGTAAAACGAATATCCCAATACAAAAACACGAAGAAGACGAAAATCATTGCGATTTTCGTCTTCTTTTACATTATCCCGTTCTTTAATTTTCTAATACTTTCTGCTACTGCCGTAGGAACAAAAGGAATATCTCTCTTAAACATCCGCTAATACGTTCATCATATGTTGTAAGTATAGGCGGACGATATTGTAATCGGAATTGGCTGATAAGGTTCGTGAGCCAACGACGTCTTCAATTTCATTAAAGATGAACTGGCCTTCTTTATCGAAAAGAAAATCGATCCCAACCAGGCCAAGTTGTCCGTCAAACTGTGCAATAATTTTTTCCACTAATGCTTTTTCCTTATCATTTAACTCGTATAATTTAGCACTTCCTCCTAAGGAAAAATTCGCTTTGAAATCGGTTGAAGAATAGCGTAAGATCGCAGCGATGATCGTAGAACCAATCACAAAGACGCGAACATCTTTCCCAGGAACGTCGCCCATCTCTTGAATAATTAAGTCGTTAGAAGTGATGTTAGCTAACAACTTTTCCAATGCCTGTAGATTTTCAACAGCGTATACTTGCTGTCCACTTCTCCCTGAGACTTCTTTGACAACGACCGGATAAGAAAACGGAAGGTGGGTGGGCACAAATTCATTCTTTTTTACAAATAAAGTGTTCAACATCGGAATGCCGGCCCGCGTTAAAAACTGGTGCGTTCTTGCTTTATCGTTACAAAGCGTGGAAACGAACGAGTTATTAAAGACAGTAACACCTAGTGCTTCTAATTGTTGACTGAATAGTGGATCAATATTTCGCATGATTGCAAAATCCGGTAGTTGAAGTTCATTTTGATGGTGGTGAATAAAGAGTTGCTGACCCATGACGCCATAAAGGAGTTCCTCTTTGAAGTAAAACGATAAATCGATGCCTAATAAGTTAGCTTCTTCCAACATCCAATCGATATATGCTTGATTTTTGTCAGCATCTTCTCGGTTATAAATGAGCCATCCTGTTCGTTTTTTTTTCATATAACCTCTCCTGATCTATTTCTTTGAATATCAATAAGTGTTTAAATAGTAGTATATTGAACTGTCTTGTTTCATCATAAAGGAAAAGACATTATTTTGCATACTTTTTTCAAAGGAGCTTTTTCCATGCTTTCTTACCATAAAGCAAATGAATTAATCGAACAAACAAAGGAAAACAAAATTTATTTCGGAATTGAAAGAATGCAAGTCTTACTTGAAAAGCTAGGGAACCCGCATGAGAAGACAAGAAGTATTCACCTTGCCGGTACGAATGGAAAAGGGTCAACCTTAACCTACTTACGATCTATTTTAAATGAGGCTGGGTATCGAGTCGGTACATTTACATCACCCTATCTATTTCAACGAAACGATCAAATTCAACTAGACGGAAAGCCGATTTCACAAGAAGATTTTGTACAGTTAGTGGAACAAATACTCCCGGTTATCGAGGAGTTAGAACGATCTGATTACGGTGCACCTGTTGAATTTGAAGTGATGACAGCACTCGCTTTTCTATATTTTGCTCAAGTGGAGAATATGGATTTTATAATTATTGAAACAGGATTAGGAGGCCGGTTAGATCCGACGAATGTTCTTACACCACTAGTCGCGATTATCACGAATATTGGCTTGGATCATATTGAATTTCTTGGAAATGACCTGCTGCAAATCGCAAATGAAAAAGCAGGAATTATTAAACCATCGATCCCTTTAGTTTCAGGATGTACGCAGCAAGAAGTCGTTTCACTGCTCCAGAAAACGGCAGCAGAACAACAATCATCATTACACCAATTAGGAAGTCAATTTGAGGTACACCATTCAAACGATAGGTTTACTTATACATCTGAACAACATACCTACACCGACTTACAGCTTACAATGCTCGGTACCCATCAACAAACCAATGCTGCACTAGCGATTCGAACGATTGAACTACTAGAAGCCTTTCACGATGTTGATGTGAGAGAAGAGGCAGTAAGGGCGGGTCTACAACAAGCAAAAATTAACAACCGAATTGAAGTCGTGCAAACTGAACCAATGGTTATCATGGACGGCGGTCATAATCAAGAGGGGATCAAAGCCCTTGTTGAAACATTACTAAATACATTTCAAGATAAAAAATTCATTGTCCTATTTTCAGCAATGATCGATAAAGATGTAGAAGAAATGATCCAATCGTTGCAGCAACTCACCCATACGATTATTGTAACAACGTTCCCTCATCCGCGTTCTATTCAGCGAGATGAGATCTATCGTGTACTTGACCATCATGCAATACAATTTGAAGAGGATTACAAGACCGCCTTCGACCAATTAAGAGGTGACCTAGCAAAGGACGAGATTTTAGTCGTCACAGGCTCACTTAATTTTCTTTCGTATGTAAGGCAAGCTTGAGAAATCGGGGGATAAATTAGATAATTAAATTAAAGAAATGCCTCAGCTAAAAGAGTGATCTTTGTGCAGGGGCTTTTCTATTTGACGTGATTTGAAGATATAATATAGATACTGTTACAAAGGAAGAAAGGGGCGTATCAGGGATGAAAACATTTGAAGAAATAGTGGATTTTATTCAAAGCCGTAATGTCATTCAACTAGGTTTAGAGAATATGGAAGGGTTTCTAGCAGAGATCGGAAACCCTCATCGAAGGTTAAAAATTATTCATATTGCGGGTACGAACGGGAAAGGATCGACGTTAAATTTTATTCGAGAGATGTTACTAGAAGCTGGTTACGATGTCGGTGCGTTTACAACGCCTGCGGTACTCAGCTATGAAGAGCAAATCTCTATTAATAAAGAACCGATTACAAAAGAGGACTTTGTCAGCGTCTTTGATCACTTAACACCAGCACGCGAACGATTTGAAGCGAATGGACAAGCGATGTTGACCGAATTCGAAAGCTTAACGGCCATGATGTTTTACTATTTCGCAGAAGTCCGTCCAGTCGATTTTGTGCTTTTAGAAACAGGTATGGGAGGGCGTCTCGATGCAACAAATGTCTCGATGCCGCTAGTAACTGCGATCACAAATATTGGTATGGATCACATGCATTTACTAGGAGAAACGAAAGAAGAGATTGCACGGGAAAAAGCAGGAATCATTAAAGCGGGCGTACCACTCATCACGACGGAATGTGAAGACAACATCTTAGCTATTTTTAAACATCAAACGAAGCAAAAGCGCTCAAAACTTTATATGTTAGCCAATGACTTTTTCATCGGAGACACAGCTTCAACAAGTGGTTTACAGACATTCACCTTTACATCACCATTTCGTAAAATAGACGCACTAGAACTGACGATGCTTGGGAAACATCAAATCAAAAATGCGTCGCTTGCCTTAATGGTTATTGATTATTTAAAAACGTATCAAGCGCTTCTCATTACAGAAGAAGAAATTCGAAGGGCTCTAAAGAAGGCGGCGTGGATCGGACGCTTCGAAAAAATCAGTGAAACACCTCTTGTTTACATCGATGGTGCTCACAATGAGGAAGGTATAGCAGCGCTAGCAACCGTTTTACGTGAACAGTTTGCAGATAAGAACATTAAGGTGTTATTTGCGGCCACCAAAGAAAAAAACGTTGAAAAGATGCTCACCCCTCTATATGACGTAATAGACGAAGTTAATTTTACTAGTTTTGATTTTCCACGGGCAGCAACAGCTACTGATTTATATGACAATTGCAGTTTTAAAGATAAAACGAAGGTCAGTGACTGGCAGCATTTTATTCAAACGAAACTTCCGTTGCTAGAAGATCAGGACTTATTACTTATAACTGGATCTTTATATTTTATTTCACAAGCAAGATTACATTTGATAGAGCAAAGGAAAGTAAATTTGTAGTAAAAAATAACCATTAATTATATTGACACTACCATTAAATTAGGAATTTTTACACTATTGTAGTAATATAATAAAGAGAGATCGAAATTTCAGAAAATAATTCATAGAGGGGGGAAGGGTTGTGTCGGGTACGGTAAAAGCATCATTGTGGACAATTTGGTTTATTATGACTGTTTTTTTCATCACTGCTTTTGATCAACATGCTTTCTCTCAAATTGCTGGAAATGAAAAAGAAATCCTCTCTCTATTCGTTTTAGCTGCAATCGCTGCAGTTTTTCCCATTCATTATCGAGGGTATTCATTCGTCTTATTTCAATGGGTATCTCTTGCTAGTTTTCTTTTATATGGTCTCTTAATTGAAATCATCGTGACCCAATTTGCACTATTATTTTCCCTTCTTTTAATGAGAATAAATCGTGAAAGCTTGTATCGAATTCCACTGAATTCCATTATGTTCTATATAACGTCTCTTTCTGCCGCGGGGATGTATTACTTCGCCGTTGGATTACCGCTTCCAAATGCGTTAGTTTTTTTTGTTCCGTTAGCAGCGTATGTATGTACATTTCTGTTCGTTAACCATGTATTAATCTACCTCATTCGAAATCATCTGGCGAAAGTCAAAACAAAGTTCTTTGATAGAGGAACGATATGGGAACTGGCGACTGCAGCACTCGTCTTGCCGATGAGTGTAATTCTTGTCATGATGTACCAAGAAATTGGGTACGGGGCGTCTGGAATCGTTGCAGTTGCTTTTATAGGAATTTCCATTATGTTAAAAGTCTATCGCAGAAGTGAACTAATGAATGACCAACTCAAAAAAGTAAATGAACTAGGCATTGAATTAAGCAGTACGTGGGAAGTAAAAGAGACTGCTCACTTATTTATCAATAAAATAAAAGACTTATTTCCAAGTGATTATATTTACTTATACACAATTGAAAATACGAAGCTGCAACTACTAGAAGCCTATCAAAAAGACCCCACTGCTCTTTTTTCAACGGGAAAGACAATTGATTCAGTAACTGAAAAAGTGTACCGCAGAAAAAGAGCCGTTGTCTTTCAAAATAGGAGCCAATGGCCGACACCAGAGCGTCTTTGGTTAAAAACAGCTCATTCCGTAATGGTCGTCCCAATTATTCAACATCGTGAGTTGAAAGGCATCATCACGATCGCTGTTAATCAAAAAAGTGCCTATAAAAAGCAAAATGTCACGTTAATGGAAATCCTCGCAAACTTCGTCGGTGTCGCGATTGATAACGCCCGTCATTACGAAGCAACGAAAAAAGAAAGTGAACGTTGCCCGCTGACAAGTCTTTATAATTATCGTTCGTTTGAGCGACTATTAATTGAAAACTATGAACAAAGCGTCATTCAGAACGATAAAGTAGCGGTCATTCTACTAGACTTAGATCATTTTAAGTCTGTTAATGATACGTATGGCCATCAAGCCGGTAATGACGTACTTTGTCAAATCGCAAGGCTGATGGAAGAGACAATAGGGGAAAACGGAATTGTCGCTCGCTATGGCGGCGAAGAATTTGTCATTCTATTAACAAACACTAATTCAACTGCCGCATACATGAAAGCGGAAGAATTACGTCTGCGCATTGCCCAACACCAGTTCCTTATTCATAACGACCTCAACGAAGGAGAAATGAAAACGATTCAGATCACGGCGAGTATCGGTGTGGCAACTAGCGATGATGAAGAGTCCAATCCGGTATCACTTGTCCGCCAAGCAGACCGTGCGATGTATACAGGAGCGAAACAAAAAGGCAGAAACCGCGTGGCGGTGTATGGGGATCGATCTGAAGTACAAGTAGCAGTGGAAACGTTAGAAGATACGTTGACGAGGTAACGACACAGTTTATCTTCTAATAAAAATTACTATTGTCACTTTTGTGACTAAAGTAGTAAATTTGATATAAATTCCATAAAAAAATTTACCGAAAAGTATTTTCATTTAGGAGAATCTTGCTATAATCAGAGTTGCAAGGATGAAGCAAACAGACTAGTAAATTAAAGGGAATTACACTTCTCTAATGATCTTAGTAGTAGGACTTGTTATAATAGGTTTGAAACATAAGAGATTAGAGTATTTATTACTAGAATTGTTCAATATATTGAAATTAAAGGCGCGATGAAATACGACTTGTATGTGGGCACCTAAGTCGTACGGAGCTAGTGGTGCAACCGACTTTTACATATGACATCTCGGAGGAGGTCTAGTAAAGGTTATTTTTTTGCACTTAATTTGTCATTTTATGACAAATTAAGGTAAAAAAGTTAGCGAACAAAGTCAAAAGCATCATTATTAGGTCAAGTCTAGCAACAAGAAATTAGGTACGGTTTTGAGAGCGGACAAGCTCAAAAAATAAATTAACTATGAGAAAAAAGGGAGAGATATTTAAATGAAGGCACTTATTCAAAAACGTCTTAAAAATCAAAAAGGTTTAACACTTATTGAGTTACTAGTTGTAATTGTTATTTTAGGGATTATTGCGGCGATTGCTATTCCGATGTTAGGGCAGAATAGTGATAAAGCACGTCAAGCAACAAATGAACAGAATGTAAAGATTATTAATGATGATTTGCAAAGATACAAAGTAGAGACAGGTGATTATCCAACTGGGGAAACTGTTGCTGCAAGACTAGGTGAATTAAATATTAATCCGCTGCCTACAATTGAAACTTTTGGAGCTTGTGATGCTACAGCTGCAGCTTTCTCTATTGAAGGTAACGCTACTACAAGTACTGTAAAAATCGGAGCAGCATGTTTACCTAGTGGGTCTCAATACGCACGTTAATAAGGATTACTAGCTGTCGCTATAATTGATAGCGACAGCTTTTTAAATAATTTAATACTTGCATTAGAAAATTTTAACTCTATTTATTAAATAAAGAAGGGATGTTATGTATTATTTCTGATGAGGAGAGATTTAATTGATATTATTAGATATTTACTTTTTATTACTTGCGTTATTACTCGGCTCCTTCTTAAACGTAGTAGCCATCCGTCTACTTAACAAAGAATCCATAGCATTCCCACCTTCTCATTGTCCAAATTGCAAGCATAAACTTACTGTACTTGATCTAGTTCCTGTATTCAGTTACTTATTCTTAAAAGGAAAATGCCGTTACTGTCAAACAAAAATTTCTCCTTTATATCCATTTGGAGAATTATTAACAGCAACATCGATTTTTATTGTTTATAAATTTGTTGGTCTTCAACTAGAGTTAATTCCTGCACTCATTTTAACTATTTTACTTGTTATTTCAGTCTTAACCGATATTCGCAAACAACTTATTTTAGATGTGGTGACGTTACCAATGCTTGGTTTATTAATCATTAGTCGCTTATTTATTGGGACGGAACCGTTTTGGTACTATTTACTTGGTGGGGTTGTTGGTTTTGCATTGTTACTACTGATTGCTATCGTCAGCCGTGGTGGTATGGGTGGTGGTGATGTAAAGCTTTATGCGGCGATCGGTGTTGCATTAGGTCCGTGGATGACCGTTATGAGTCTCGTATTAGCATCATTTGTAGGTACGATTGTCGGCATTACGCTCTTGGTGCTTGGCATCGTGAAGCGTAAACAACCGATTGCGTTTGGGCCGTTTATTTTTATTGGGACGCTGTTAGCTTACTTATTTGGTTATGACATATGGAATTGGTATTTGAACTTATTATGGTAAGGTGTGAGGTTATGAAGGATCAAAGAGGAATTACATTAATCGAGTTACTTGTAACTATTACCCTTTTGGGGATTGTTGTCATTCCTATTCTCACATTAATGACAGGGACTTTTACGAATACCGTATCTCAAGGAAAAGAAAGTCAAATTCAGTATTCTGCTCAAGAAGTGGTGGAAACAGCTAGAATTAGTACTTATCCTGAGGGATTAGAGAATAGAACGATATATGGAACTTGTTCAGCGAATTCCGGATGTTCACCAATAGATATTACAAGCACAGTGGAACCAGAACTAACGGATTTAGAAGTCATGTATCAAATACATTTTAGTAATCTAGTAAATGTTACATCTGACCCACAAGTAAATGAAAGAGCTATTGATAATTTTTATGAAGTAAAAGTTACTTTAAAATCAAGAGAACCAAACAGTCAAGAAGCTACAATCGTAACGGTGGTGAAGAAACAATAATGAAAAACCAACGTGGAGTTACTTTAGTAGAATTACTTGTTACGATTACAATTATGGGGATAATATCGGTTCCTGTGTTTTTATTAGTGAATACGACAATGAAAGTTCATCAAGAAACAAGTATAGACAATCAGTTACAACATGAAGCGAGGTTTATTTCCCAGTATATGAGTGAAAACCTTCGCGATGGTGCACAGTTTTATTTTACATTAGACGATTGGGAATTAAGGAACGATGGTGAGACCCTTATTCGCTACAATAACTCATTAAATCAAGTTTATCTAAAAGATAGTGATCATATTTTGACCAGTCATGTTGAAGATTTTACAGTAACACCTGATCCTGTTGAAAATCCAGTGAAATACAATGTTTCTTTATTATTAAAAAAACGAGATCGAACGTTTCAATTGCAAACGACCGTTTATCATGATCCGATTACACGTTTTCTAAGATGAGGTGTTGGCGAGTGGATGAATTTAAAGCTATAAAAAATGAACAGGGTGCTGCCCTCATATTAACATTATTTATTATCGTGTTTGTTTCAATCGTAGGAGCGGCATTATTAAATACAACTCTTTATGGTAAAAAAATGAATGTGACCACAATAGCGGAGCAGGAAGAGTTTTATAAATTAGAAGCGGGCTTAGATTTAATGATGCGTGAAATGGAAACATTTTGGGTCGAGGATGGGCTACTCATGTATCATGATGGTGAAAATATTCTTTTTCCAGTAAAAGACGAGGATGATAAGGATATCCCAATTATAAAAAGTGGGCCCTACTATTATATAGAAATGGATCGACCAGATCAGATAACATTTGAAATTGACGGTCGGGGTGTTCGAGTGTCGATAACTGATGTTAAATCTATTGATACATCAGAACATAAGAAGTTTAGTTACAATTTAGTGGCAGAATATGTAGGTGGAGAAGGCAAATTTGAAAGATCACTAGAATTGATAGCGAGTGTTCCTGATCAGGATGAATTTATTGTAATACCACCACTACCACCAGGGCAAGAGGAACCACCTAAACCTCCCAAATTTCCTGGTAATGCTGGTGACAGTGTTTTATTTACAAGTAGTAGAGATGTTCATCAAAATCAAACTGAATGGAAAAAGATAGTCAAACCAGCTATTACAAATTTACAAAGTTTTATTAACTATTATGGATTAGACGTTTCCTTAGCAAAAGATAACTGGAATGGTTACCCCATACAAGATGTAAATAAAATAAGATATTATAACCAAATTAATGCAAGTGGTAATGCTGTAGGAATCGCCATTCAAGAAGGTTATTTAACTTATGCAAATTCGGTTTCGATTACTGGATGTGGTTCTGATGGTAAAGTAACAGTTAGCGGTGTATTAATAACCCAGATAATGACAGTAGGTGGGAATTGTACTTACTATTTAGGTGGAGGTATTATTGCAAATGAATTTAAAGTATCTTCAAATGCATCTACGGTAATTGTAATGGAAGATGGTGGATTTCAAGATGATGGCGGCGGAGGTGGTTACGAACCAACACCACCAAGTGTAATTCCTCCCATTACAAGCGATGACTATCATTGGGGAGGAAACAATCCTCCAGACATTATTAATATGAAGACGGATCGAAAGTAGAGATAAATTTAATCTTTGAGGTGACCCTATGTTTTTCATCAACAAATACTCAGGCATCGATTTTCGTGAGAAGAAAGTGACGTTTGCGACGATCAAGATGGACAAGGAGCTGCCTGTCTTGCAGCAAGTCTATGAAACGACATTAACAGATACGGTTATTGCCGGTGGAAAAGTGCAAGAAAAGGGCTTGCTTGAAACGGCACTTTCGACATACTTACAGCAACATAAAGAAGCTTCAAAACATGCGCATTTAGCGATCCCGACACAGCATTCGTTAATTCGTAAAGTTAATACACTACCAGATGTAGGCGAGCCTGAATTAGCGAAGTTGCTGCAGTTTCAGATTGGTGAAACGATCCACCTTCCATTTGAAGATCCGATTTATGATTTTGTTAAAATTGGTTCAATCCAACCTGAACAAAAGAAAGAAAATTCATCAGACGAAGATGACTTTACTTTAGAAGAATTAACAGAAAGTGTGGAGAAGGAGCTGCAAGGACCGCGTAGTGAGATTTTATTTTTTGCAACGTCACGTGAACTTTCGGAAGGTTTGCTAGAAAGCTGTGAAGAGGCAGGCTTTAAACCGTTAAAGGCGGAGTTAAGAGCGTTAGCCCTTCAACGTCTATTACTTCACACGCATCCAAACTGGCTGAATGGTACTGAAATGATTATTGATGCGTCTAGTGGAACTGTAGATATTCATATTTTCAAAGACGGATTAATTGTTTTTTCACGTACGATGGAGTTAAACCGTAGTAGTGAATTAACGGTAGATTTGAGTCCAGCAGACGACGTTCTTTCTTTTGATGCAGAAGAAATACCTTTACAGGAAGAAGTGGCTGCGACGACAGAAATCACAAAAGACGTAAAAATGGAATCGTATGTTGAAGATTTACTCAATGAAATTCAAAAAGCACAAAACTTCTACCGCTATTCTTTAGGAGAACGAGATAGTGAGTTTGATCGAATGATTGTTACGGGGGAAAAAACGCAGCACATTTTTTCAAGATTAGTTGAACGACTCCCGAACGAAGTGGTTCAAATTGATTATAGTTCTATTGTCGATATTGGATTTATGCAACATGACTTGCTAGATCGGTGCAGCGTTGCGATCGGACTGGCGATGCGGGGCAATGAAAAAAGAGAGAAGAAAAAGAAGTAAATGACTACTTACGTTTCAAAAGGATTGGAGCGATACCTGTGAATATTAGCATTGATTTGTTACCTCAACGAGTAAAAGCAAAAGAAAGAGGAGGCGTTCCCGTCATTCCAGTTGCGGGCGCTTGTGCGGTTATTGTAGCCGCTAGCTTTCTAACTTTTATGTATGTTGATACGAATAGCTCCGTTCAATCGTTAGAACAGGAAGTTGCGACTCAAACGGAAGTCCGAAACGCTGCTGAACAAGAGTTTCTTACGAAAACAACGGGAATGACGGAATACAACTATATTGACTATTATACGAACATGAATACTTTACTAGATACGATCTACAAAGATACGATCGATCTAAAAGAACGTGTCTACATGTTGCTGCCTGATCGAGCGGAAGTAAATTCTTATTCATTTTTAAACAATGGTGATCTTTCGATGCAAATCACGTTCCATTCAAAAGGCGATGCTGCGATTTATTTAAATCGGCTATTACAGGCAGAGTTAGTGACGAGTGCTGAAGTACAAACGATTTCAACTTCAAATGAAGATTTACTGTATCAAACTCAATTTACATTAAAGCTCGATACGATAGTAGGTGAAGAATCGTGACTGAATGGTTGAATAACAATAAAAATCCGATCTTATACAGTGTTCTTATTTTCTTTTTATTATTAGCAGTATTTTATATGTATTTCGTTCGACCTTTACAGGTAGAGGAACGTAGTCAACAAGAGGAACTCCAGCGTATTCAAACGGACATCGCTCACTACCAAACACAGATTAGTAAACTAACGGCTCAATCTTTAACACCACTTCAGAAAAAAGCACTCCTTGATCGTGTACCAATGCGCCCTAATGTGGAACAAGTGATTGCGGACCTTGAGAGAACTGAACTAGATACAGGTGCTGTGATTGATAGTGTATCGATCAGTATTCATCCAAGTGAACGAAGTGAGGCACAGGAAAATGAAGGACAAGACGTACAATCCTGGAGAAACATTTTAGACGAGGACTTATATTCTCTTCTTGAAACACAAGTGGCTGATGTAAATGCACTTCATGTCTCCTCTATTGAAATGTCTATTAGTATGAACGGAAAAGAAGCGGATGTACATTCTTTCATTGAAGAAGTTGAAAAGTTAAAACGCATCATTCATGTACAGAGCTATGATTATTCTTTAGACAGTGAAACTGAACGATTACAAGCGTCGGCAACACTCCGTGCTTTTTATTGTGAAGACTTTTTAGAGTTTATTGAAGATGCCGGAGACTTTAAGTTAGATTATAATTTTGATCCCAATAAATTAAACCGATATATAGAAGTAACACCTGAAATTAGCAGTGGAAGTGAAGGTCCATATGAGACAGGAACAAATGGTGAAAATTCTCCTGCTGCATCACCAGACACACCAACATCAAATATAGAAGCTAAGCCTATTGATCAATCAAAACGTTACTTGGAGCCAGCAGCAGGTGAACAAGAAGCGAATCTAGTATTTTACGTTGTTCAAACCGGCGGATACAATACGGAAGCGACGTTATTTGAACAAGTAACTAACTTACGAAATGCCGGCATGTACCCAAGAGAAATTGAGAGAGAAAGCCAAGCCAATGAAACTAGATTTGTTGTTTATACAGGGGTGGCTCATGACAAATCTTCAGCTGATCAGCTAGCTAATTACTTGAAGTCTGTAAATAAAGATTTTCATTCGTGGGTCGATCAAGTTCCTTTTAACGCGAAAGGAAATACGGCATTAGCAAAAGATGCACAGGATGTGGTTTCAGCTGTGTCTCCTGTTATTACAAAAGGGTTGACGGAAACTAATTATCAAATTTCATCGGAACAAATGGAATGGATTGCTGCTAAAATTCGTGTCTATGAACTAAGAGCGAGAGAAGTGATGACGAATAGCTCGGATATGAATTGGAAGGTACAATTAGAAAATACATTGATTTATACCAAACAACTTGAAACGGCATTAAAGAACTATCAAAGTCATAACCAACGATCTCACTTGTGGCAGGCGCAAGGAGCACTGCTCGATTTCATGCTTACCTTGAATGGGTATGTTAGTTTTACAGAAAAGTGATTACAGCCTAATAGCTAGTTTGATAGAAAAGGAGCTATAAAGATGGCCATACAAAAACGCAGACGGTTAGGAGATTTGCTCGTTGAAGCAGGTGTCATCACGGAAGATCAACTGATGGAAGCACTTCACGAACAAAAGTCAACGAACAATCGCTTAGGAGATCAGCTCGTCCAAATGAACTTTGTTGACGAACAACAAATTATAGAGGTCCTTGAGTTTCAGCTTGGTATTCCTCATATCAATTTATATAAACAAAAAATTGACCCGAAGATTATTGGGATAATTAATGAAGAATTAGCACGTCGCTATCAACTGCTTCCGGTTAAACGTACAGGGGATCGTCTGATGATTGCGATGGCAGATCCGCTTGATTACTTTGCCATTGATGATATTCGGTTAAGTACGGGGTTTGAAATCGAGCCAGCGATAGCGAAAAAAGAAGAGCTGCGTTTAGCGATTAATCGTTACTATGGAATGCAAAAATCGATTGATCAAATGTTAAAAGATATCAATACGAATGATGATGAAGAAGCGCTGATTGAGGCTCAACAGTCTGATGATTCACCGGTTGCCAAAATGATGAATCAGTTAATTAGCCAAGCAACCCAAGTCGGTGCCAGTGATATTCATATTGATCCGCTAGAAACAGAAACCGTCATTCGTTTCCGTGTCGATGGGGTTCTTCGCCCTGAACGAACGATCCCTAAAAACATGCACAACGTTCTTGTATCAAGGGTCAAGATCTTATCGCATTTAAATATTGCTGAAAAGCGTTTACCGCAAGATGGACGGTTTAAAATGGATGTTGATCTCCGCAGAATAGACTTGCGTGTTTCGTGTTTACCTACCATTTTTGGTGAAAAGGTGGTCATGCGTCTTCTAGATACAGGTAATGTTTTATTAGGAATTGACCGACTAGGTTTTTCTGAAAGAAATGAAGCAAATTTCCGAAAGATGCTCAAACAAGCTTATGGGATTATGCTTGTTACTGGTCCTACTGGAAGCGGTAAGTCGACGACCTTGTATTCGGCATTATCCAACATAAATTCAGAAGGTGTTAACATTATTACGGTTGAAGATCCTGTAGAGTACCAGTTAAAAGGAATTAACCAAGTCCAAGTGAATTCAAGTATCGGTATGACGTTTGCCACCGGTCTTCGTTCGATCTTGCGACAAGATCCAGACATTATCATGGTCGGTGAGGTTCGTGACTCCGAAACAGCTGAAATTGCTTTGCGATCAGCGATGACTGGACATTTAGTTTTAACCACTTTGCATACAAACGATGCCGTTAGTGCGATTAGCCGTTTAATCGATATGGGAGTTGAACCGTTCCTTGTGTCTTCATCACTTACCGGTATTGTTGCTCAACGATTGGTTCGCCGCGTATGTCCTTCGTGTGCAGTTCCATACGAATTAACCGATAAAGAACGAGAACTGTTCACTTCAAGAGGAATTGAAACAACAAAGATCGTAAAAGGCGAAGGTTGCGCTACGTGTAATAGTACGGGTTACAAAGGACGAATGGCAATTCATGAAACCGTCATGATTGATGATTACTTGAGAGAAATGATTACGAAAAAAGCTTCTGATTCTGAGTATCGTCATTACGTAGAGCAAAAAGGTTTTGTGGCGATGTTTGAAGATGGTCTCATGAAAGTAGCTAAAGGATTAACGACATTGGATGAAATCTATAGAGTAACCGTTGGAGAGTAGGGTGATTGGTCTTGGATATGAATAAACTATTATATTTTGCCTTTCAACATGAAGCATCTGATTTACACATTACCGTCGATACGACACCGATTGTGCGAATAAACGGTAAGCTAAAAAAAGTAGGCTCACAAGTTTTAACAAATGAGATGACCCTTGACTTAGCCAGGCAAATTACAACTCCAAGTCAGTTTGAAAAATTTGAACAAACGAATGAATTAGATTTCTCATATGCATTAGAAGATGCGTGTCGTTTCCGTGTCAATTTATTTAAGCAAATGGGAGCCATTGGTATCGTTTGTCGTGTCATTCATAGTAAAGTCCCTACGATAAGTGATTTAAATCTACCAGAAGTCGTTAAGTATTTTGCCAAACAAACACAAGGTTTACTACTCGTTACAGGTCCAACAGGTAGCGGAAAGTCAACAACGCTTGCAGCGATCATAGATTATATTAATGAACATATGAGTAAGCATATCCTAACACTCGAAGATCCGATTGAGTATTTACATCATCATAAAAAGAGTATCGTCAACCAACGTGAAATTGGACAAGACAGTCAATCTTTTTCGATTGGTTTGCGTGCAGCTTTAAGACAAGATCCTGACGTCATTTTAGTTGGTGAGATGCGTGATTTAGATACGATCCAAACAGCGATTACAGCTGCAGAAACGGGCCACCTCGTTTTAGGTACTCTTCATACGACAACAGCTTCTCAAACGGTTCACCGAATTATTGACGTGTTTCCAGGGGAACAGCATCAGCAAATAAGAATGCAATTAGCGAGTACGCTGTCTGGGGTTATTTCACAACGTTTAATGCCAACAGCCGATGAAACAGGACGAGTTGCAGCATTAGAAATATTAGTAAGTAATCCAGCAGTTGCGAACTTGATCCGTTCAGATAAAATTCATCAAATCTTAACGATCTTGGAAACGAGTAAAAGCAGTGGCATGCAGACGATTAATATGGCAGTTACCGACCTAGTTCATAAAGGGGTAGTGACTCGTGCTGTCGCTGATGAATTTGTTCCTGGATGGGACCGACATGAGTAAAAATCTTGTATGAAAGGGAGAACATTATGCTCTTTCTCTATAAAGCAATTGATTCAAAAACGGGAAAAGAAGTAAAAGGAAAACTATACGCCCCGACACAAGAAGTAGCCGTTAAGGAATTGAAAGGTCAAGGGCTTTATATTGCAGAACTTTCAAAACGTAAGGAAACGGTTTGGAATAAAGATTTAAATGAGTTAAACATCGTCATTGGGAAGCCTGTTAAAAATCGTGACTTCGTAGTTTTTTGCCGGCAGTTAGCTACCTTATTAAAGGCAGGTACACCGATCACCGAGTCAATTCGCATTTTATCTGAACAAGTCTCATCAAAGATTTTTCAAAAAGCACTTGATGATGTTTATAATGATATTCGTTCAGGAACATCCTTTTCTGAAGCTTGCTCCGACTTTCCAAAGATCTTTGATAAAATCTTTGTCAATATGGTTCGTGCTGGGGAAACGAGTGGGGACTTAGAAAATGTCATGGATCGTTTAGCAACCTTCTATGAAAAAGAACATCGTGTAAAAGAAAAAGTAAAGTCAGCGATGATGTATCCGATTGCGGTATCGATTATTGCCGTAGTCGTTGTTATCATCCTATTAACAAATGTATTACCAAGCCTTCTAAACAATTTAACGAGCATGGGTGGAGAAATCCCAGTGCCTACTCAAATCGTCATGAGTATTTCTGATTTCCTGATTTACAGATGGTATATAGTTCTATTATTTGTTGCTTTATTTGTGCTTATTTTTATTGCGATCTATCGAAATCCTAAAGGGCATTTTATGCTAGATTATATGAAACTGAAAATTCCAGTCTTCGGCTTATTATTTCAAAAAACAATTATCGCCAGAGTTACGCGAACAATGGCTTCGCTATTTTCCAGCTCAGTTCCTGTTTTGCAAACCTTAACGATGAGTGCGGAAATTGCGAACAATGATGTTGTAGCAAAAGTACTTAATGAATCAAAAGAGTCTCTTAGAGCAGGGGAAAGCTTATCAGACCCATTAGATAAAAGCTGGGTTTTTCCCAAGATTGTAAGTCATATGATTAAAGTCGGTGAAGAAACAGGTCAGTTAGATACGATGCTAGAAAAGGTTGCCGATTTTTATGAAGAAGATGTAGAACAAATGGCTTCACGTATGAGTGCGATTATCGAACCGTTAATGATCGTCATCCTTGGGGTGATAGTAGGAACAATCGTGCTTGCTGCTATGTTGCCGATGTTTTCTATTTATAACAACTTTGGTTAATATCGAATCAGCAACCAGAACAAGACTTACTCCTAAGTTTTGTTCTTTTTTTATTGTCTAGAGTCGTGCTTTGAATGATTTCAAATTCTTCTCTATTAAATTTCTACTTTTAGTTCTATCTACTAATCCAAATTAATAGAATAGAATTAAGAAAATAAGAAGCAGGAGAGGAGCGAGTGATGGTGGAGCAAGAAAAGCAACGCATTTCAGTGAAGTTGAACGGTAAAGAACATTCGTTTCATCAAATAGAGAAAACAAAAAACGATCAGCCGGTTGAGTCCAGTCCTTTGAATGAACCGATCCGACCGAAAAGTCCAGAACCACCTCCGTTAGAACGAGACTTCGAATGGAAAGAGGAAAAAAAGACCGAACGAATAGAAGAACAGCAGCCGGAAAAGGTGGATGATACTCAAAGTTATTTTACAAGCAATATCATCGATTTTAATCAGATGAAAGAAGAAAGAGAAACGAGAGAACAACCGTATTGGGATGATGGGAATCGGAAGTGGGTTCCCAAACTCCCGCCAAACAAACGAAAGAAAAAGGCGGCAGATCGATTAAAGAACACGTTCTCGGGCTTGCCGATTTCACTTATTATCGCGGGTGTATCAGCAATTATCGTCGGCGTCGGTTTCGGATTTATGGTCTTAACCGCTTTTACCGGAGACGCGGATCGAAACACAACGGCTTCGCTAGTTCCGCCAAATGAAGCGGTTGAAACAATGGCGAATGGACAGGCTTCAGCTGTAACACTGCCGGACTTATCGGTTGAAATTGTTCAAGGCGGCGCTTTTTCAAGTAGTGAAAAAGGAAACGAAATTGTTTCTTCGATCAAAAGCAGAGGACAAGCAGCCGTATTAAAAACCGATGGTGAGCCGATGCTGATGTTCATCGGACTTGGGCTTCAAAAAGAAGAGGCTGGTCGCTTAAGCCAAATATATCAACAACACGGTCAAGATACGTATGTTAAGCCCTTTGCTGTAAATGGTTCTATGCAGTCGATTGAAAGTGAAGCTGTAAAAGAGTTCTTTGCTCAAGGTGGCGGAATGTTTAACGATTTAGCTCGCTTCTCAGTGGCTGGCTTATCCGGACAAAGTTACGCCTTAGAAAACATCGACACCTTTTTAGAGCAATATCTGAAGTGGAGAAATCAAGGCTCAACCATACTAGCTGAACTGCCGGGAGAAGCACAAGAGCATGCTGGGCAATTCCTATCAAGCATGGCTGGAGCCGCTACTCAAATTGAAGCGTATAAAGGGGAACAACAAGAAGCAAACCTATGGGGCATCCAGCAACACCTTCTAGAAGCATTACTTGCGTATGACGCATTTATTCAAACGATAAAATAACTTCCTAAACAAAATTCAGTTTGCTTTGATTTCTAGAGAGTTGCTAATTAAAGTAATGATAAATAGCATAGATGCAATAACGATAGAACTATAAGAAAGCAGAAGACGCTCAGAGTATAATCTGAGCGTCTTTATGTTCCTATGATTTAAGGGGCCTATGCTTAATGGACCTAAGTTGTTTGTGTTGTTTTTTTTTTGCGGGCTCACAGGCCCTTAATTCAGTAAAAAGTGGCTTTTTTGCTCCGTAACGGACTCAGGGGCCCTTATTTACTACAATTTGTGTTGTTTTTTTAAAGAACTAACGAGATAAGGGCCTCTGAGTCCTATAAATCGTCTGAATAGTAGGATTTAGCTCAAATAAGAGCCTCTCAGTCCCCTTAATTAATGGACTTCAAGTTTCATGCTGTGGATCGACCCGACAGGATCTAATTTTCCCCAGCCTGATATACCAATCGGCGGCCGCGAGTCGGTTTAGCTAGGCTCTTAGCAATTAATCTTATCGAAATGTTTAATTACTGTAAAGATTCGATAACATCTCTTTAAAGTCAATAGTATCATTTGGTATAGTTTAACTAATCCTTGTACAATAGACCTATTACTAAGATTTTATTGTAAAGGATGTGCCCTTCATGAAACCATTCATATTAGCCTCAGGTTCTCCGCGTAGAAAAGAATTATTGGAACAAGCGAACATTTCGTTCACCGTGCAAACGAGCGATATTGATGAAACGATCGATCCCACCCTTTCTCCCGAACAATTTGTTCAGTCGTTAGCTTTACAAAAAGCAGAAGCTGTTTTTAAATCAAATCAAGATACTGTCGTGCTAGGTTCGGATACCGTCGTCGTATTAGAAGGTCAAATTCTTGGAAAGCCTACTGACCGTGATCACGCCAAAGAAATGCTAACTGCTTTATCAGGAAAACAGCATTCTGTGATAACAGGTGTCGCAATTTTAAGCAGCGAACAACGAAAGACCTTTTTTGTTGAGACTCGTGTGCAATTTTGGGAACTATCCAATGCTGAAATTGAACGATACTTGGATACCGATGAACCTTTTGATAAGGCAGGAGCATACGGAATTCAAGGCTTTGGAGCTACATTAGTCCGAGAAATTGCTGGCGATTATTTTGCGGTTGTAGGCTTGCCATTAGCTTTGACCGTTCGAGAATTAAGTCACTTCGGAATTATCCCTAATATATAGATAAAAATTCCTATTCTATTGGATGAAATGAAGAAAAATGGCAAACGCTAGGAAGGTGAGGATGTTACTTGACCAAGCAGTCCCTTCTAATTCGTGATGTACCTAATCACGAGCGTCCCCGCGAGAGGCTTCTAGCTGATGGGGCTAAGTACTTATCGAACCAAGAACTGCTTGCAATTATTTTACGAACGGGTTCAAAAGATGAATCCGTTTTACAACTGGCTCAACGTGTTCTACAGAAATTTGACGGGTTAACGATGCTAAAAGATGCGACTGTTGAAGAACTGAAGGAAATTAAAGGGATTGGTGAAGCAAAGGCGGTTGAAGTTTGTGCGGTCCTAGAGTTAGGAAGACGAATTACGAACCTTAAACTTGAAGAACGATACGTCATACGGTCACCAGAAGATGTGTCACGCTACGTAATGGAGGACATGCGGTCTTTAACGCAAGAGCATTTCGTATGTCTTTATTTAAATACGAAAAACCACGTCCTTCATCGGGAAACGATTTTTATTGGCAGCTTGAATGCAAGCATCGTCCATCCAAGGGAGGTATTCAAAGAAGCCCTTCGCCGTTCGGCAGCTTCTTTCATTTGTCTGCACAACCATCCTTCAGGTGATCCGACGCCTAGTCGGGAGGACATTGAGGTAACGAAACGTTTAGGCGAATGTGGAAAAATTCTTGGAATTGAGCTGTTGGACCATGTCATAATTGGGGATCGAACGTATATAAGTTTAAAGGAGAAAGGATATTTGACATAAAATATTAAGAAATCCAATATTTCACTCTTAAAATAAACGTGTAAAATTATCGCATAGGGTACTTTGAGACTATTCATTTGCAATGATATTCAGTATAATATACTTTATGAGTTTTGGGTTTCATGAAGGGAGATACATAGATGTTTGGTGGTTTTTCAAAAGACTTAGGAATTGATTTAGGTACAGCCAATACCCTCGTATATGTGAAGGGTAAAGGTGTTATTGTTCGCGAACCTTCAGTAGTTGCTTTGCGAACAGATACAGGTTCGATTGAGGCGGTAGGTAACGATGCAAAAAATATGATCGGTCGTACTCCAGGAAATATCGTTGCCGTTCGTCCAATGAAAGATGGCGTAATTGCTGATTTTGATACAACTGCAACGATGTTAAAACATTTTATCCGACAAGCTCTCAGGCAACGTTCGATTTTTACAAGAAAACCAAATGTGATGGTTTGTGTACCATCGGGTATTACTGCTGTTGAAAAGCGCGCTGTTGAAGATGCGACAAAACAAGCGGGGGCTCGTGAAGCTTATACGATTGAAGAGCCGTTTGCAGCAGCGATTGGTGCAGACTTACCAGTATGGGAGCCAACCGGTAGTATGGTTGTTGATATTGGCGGTGGAACAACAGAAGTTGCAATTATTTCTTTAGGTGGTATTGTAACTAGTCAATCGATCCGAGTTGCCGGTGATGAAATGGACGATGCGATTATTCAATACATTAAAAAGACGTATAACTTAATGATCGGTGAACGTACGGCAGAAGCATTAAAGTTAGAAATTGGTTCCGCAGGTTCTCCTGAAGGTGTAGAGGACATGGACATTCGTGGTCGTGATCTTGTAACAGGATTGCCAAAGACGATTACAGTTACAGCTGTTGAAATTTCAGATGCCCTAAAAGATACGGTTGATGCAATTGTGGATGCAGTGAAAAACACACTAGAGAAATCTCCTCCTGAATTAGCAGCAGATATTATGGATCGTGGAATCGTATTAACAGGTGGCGGGGCGCTTCTTCGTAATTTAGATCGTGTCCTTAGTGATGAAACGAATATGCCGGTTATTGTTGCAGAAGATCCACTCGATTGTGTAGCACTTGGTACAGGTCGAGCGTTAGAAAATATTCATTTATTCCGTTCGAGAGCGGGAATTACAGTTCGTTCCGGTCGCAAATCGTAATTGTAAGTAGGTGTAGACAATGACATTTTTTTCAAATAAACGGCTCATTGTCTTAATGGTGAGCATTATTATACTTGTTGCGTTAATTGGATATTCCATGAGTGACCGTGACCGAGTAACTTGGCCAGAGCAATTTATGAAGGACACTGTTGGATGGGTTCAAACCCTTGTTTCCAAACCCGCTCAATTTGCAGCGGGTTTCTTTGAGAATCTCAATGAATTACAAGGACTCTATGCGGAAAATCAAGTATTAAAAGCAAGATTAGAAGAGTACGCTCAAGTATCGGTGGAGCGTAATATGTTAAAGGCAGAAAATGATACGTTAAAAGCAACACTTGAAATAGAAGAAACGTTAAGTGATTATCGAATGCGAACAGCAACGGTAATTCATCGTAACCCAGATCGTTGGAGCGAATTTATAGGAATTAACCGCGGATCAGAACATGGCATTCAAAGAAATATGGCGGTCATTACCGCAGGTGGGTTAATTGGTAAGGTTCATCAAGTCGGACAATTTTCTTCTAAAGTTCAATTGTTAACCGATAATGATCGTACCAACCGTGTGTCTGCAATGGTTCAATCTGAAGTACCTGCATATGGTTTTATTGAAGGCTTTGATCCAGAAACAGGAATGCTGATGTTGAAGAAACTAGATATTGACGCTGATATCGAAGTAGAACAAACAGTTACAACTTCGGGGCTTGGTGGGGTGTATCCACGTGGTTTAATTATCGGTGAAATTGTTGAGATTGAGCCAGATGAATACGGGCTAACAAAAAACGCGTATATCCAACCTGCAGCAGATTTCTATGGTTTAGACTATGTTATTGTAATTGAAAGAACTAGTACGACATTAGATCCTGAACTTACGGAGGGAGATGGATTGTGAATCGAATTCTTCTTCCTTTAATTATGTTATTTATTTTTGTCATTGAAGGGTCACTCTTTCAAGTATATGCACCTGAGCAATATTGGAGTGATCTGCTGTTTATCCCTAGATTTGTTGTCGTTGCAATGGTCATTATTGGTATTTTCTTAGGGAAGACTCATGCAATTATATATGGCTTAATCTTTGGCCTTCTTTATGATGTCGTTTATACAGAATTACTTGGTGTGTATATGTTTTGTCTTGGATTTATTGCTTATCTATTATCCTTGTCACACCTTTATGTGAGAAGAAGCTATACCGTTGTTGTGTTACTTACATTAGTAGCGGTCATCATTGTAGAATACTTTACATTTGGAATTAATTCGATGCTTAATATTACGGCAATGACACATGATGAGTTTTTACAAAGACGTTTATTTTCAACATTAGGTTTAAATTTTATTTTTTCACTCATCATTTTATATCCTTTACGTAAGTATCTTCTTTACTTAAAGAAAATCGAAGAAATACAAAAACATTAAAGTAAATTGAAAATTCTTTCCGCTAAAAGAGGAGATTTTAGTCTTTTTGTAGAAATAACAGTAATGGTGTAAATGGATCTAACCTACTCTGAGGTGAACTATAAATGTTACAAAAGAAACACCACGTTACAATAAAAGGGACAAAAGACGGATTAACATTTTTATTAAGTGATAATTGTAGTTTCGAAAATATCATGGAAGAGCTGAAAGAAAAGTTATCTTCTAAACATTACGAGAAATCCGATGGTCCTGCAGTGAAAGTTTATATTGATACGGGCAACCGTTATTTAACTAAGGAACAAGAGAAGGCACTTCAAGACCTCGTTTGTGAAGGTAAAAATTTAGTCATTGATCAAATTGAAACGAAAGTCATTACTAAAGAAGAAGCAGAACGATTGGCAGAGGAAAAGCAAACCGTCATGGTGTCTAAAATCGTTCGCTCGGGTCAAGTTTTTAAAGTTAATGGAGATTTATTATTGATTGGTGATGTTAACCCTGGAGGAGCAGTAGTTGCTTCAGGTAATATCTTTGTAATGGGAGCATTACGGGGAATGGCGCATGCTGGAAGTGAAGGAGATGAAACGGCAGTCATTGCAGCATCTGTGATGGCACCTTCACAGTTAAAAATTAATGAACATTTACGTCAAGAGCCCAATCGAAATGAACAAGTGGACCGTCAAATGGAGTGTGCTTACATAAATTCTAATGATAATTCCATTGTTTTGGAACGAATTCAACAATTACCTTGGTTACGTCCAAGTTTAAATCGATCACTTGAAAAGGTGACTACTTAAAGGGAACATCGGTTGGAATTTGACATAGAGGAAGAAAGGGGAAATATGTGTGGGAGAGGCTATCGTAATTACTTCTGGAAAAGGGGGCGTCGGGAAAACGACAACTTCCGCTAACATCGGAACAGCCCTAGCCCTTTCAGGTAAAAGAGTTTGCTTAATCGATACAGATATTGGTCTTCGCAATCTGGACGTTGTCATGGGATTAGAAAACCGAATCATCTATGATCTTGTCGATGTGGCAGAAGAACGTTGTCGCTTGCAGCAAGCCCTAATTAAAGACAAGCGGTTCGAATGTTTATATTTATTGCCAGCTGCTCAAACAAAGGACAAGTCTTCAGTAACACCTGAGCAAATGAAAACGATTGTAGAAGAGTTAAAACGAGATTATGATTATGTCTTAATCGACTGTCCAGCCGGAATTGAGCAAGGATTTAAAAATGCTGTTGCTGGCGCAAATAAAGCGATTGTTGTGACGACTCCTGAGTTATCAGCGGTTCGTGATGCAGACCGCATCATCGGTTTACTAGAAAAAGAGAACGTAGAACCACCATTACTGATTGTAAACCGTATCCGTAATCATATGATGAAGAGCGGTGAAATGCTGGACGTCGATGAAATTGTTAGTATTCTAGCAATTGAATTACTAGGAATTGTCGTTGATGATGAAAATGTCATTAAGCATTCAAACAAAGGAGAGCCTGTTGCTCTTCACCCAGGAAGCAAAGCGTCGCTTGCATACCGCAATATTGCAAGACGAATTCAAGGTGAGACGGTTCCTCTTATGTCACTTGGTGAGGACAAAGGCGTCTTTACAAGAGTAAAGAAATTCTTTGGTATCCGTTAATAGTAGATTTGAAGAGTATAAGCGTAATGGATTTGTCTAAAATCCGTTGCGCTTTTATTTTTTTATGTTTAGAAGATAGTTTCATAAACCAGAAGACAGCGAATGATGCGCGCTAGAGGAAGAATTTAGGAGGAGGCGTGAACCAAAGAGAGAGATTGGTGTGCACTAGAGGAAAGTATTAGGATAAAGCATGAACCAAAAGGAGAGAATAGTGAGCGCTAGAGGAAGAAACTAGGAGAAAGCATGAACGAAAGGGAAAGAATCGTGAGCGAGAAAGTAAACAACTAGGAGAAAGCGTGAACGAAAGGGAAAGAATCGTGAGCGCGAAAGTAAAAAACTAGGAGAAAGCGTGAACGAAAGGGAAAGAATCATGAGCGATAAAGTAAAAAATTAGGAGAAAGCGTGAACGAAAGGGGATGAATCGTGAGCGCTAAAGGGAAAAAATAGGAGAAAGCGTGAAACAAAGAGGGTAACAGCCAATACAATTATTAGTGCTCTAATCTTAGTATCCCTTGACCTTGAGATCGCCGCTGACTCACAAGTGTTATGAAATACGATAACCCCTTCTAATAGCGCACTCAAAAGTTAATCCAACCAACAAAGATCTATACTCATCAATCCCACATATACCAAATCCTATTCTTTTACACCCTCTAATACTGGTTCCCGCGCTTGATCCCCAAATCACTTCCCTATACCTAACTAACCTGCAATCCAAAAACACCAACAAAAATAACAGCGTTTTCATTATTGCTATAGGGAAAACCTTGTTAGATCTTCTTTCAATCTCGAACACAGCAGTTTACTTTTATGGCACAATCAAATTAATCAAAAAAGTCAGAAAAATACATTTACAACAAAGCCTATATTACAACCACGATACACTAGCTCAATGAACACGTTTTTTATAAGTATAAATCCTTATAAACCGATAGTTTTAATTGTCTTCCATAGATCAACAACCAGTCGGAAGAAGTCCTAAGAAAATTGAGGGGGTAATTGGATTGAAAGTTTCGGATTTATTTACGTTTAAGGATGAGAGGACGAAAATTTTACACTTTACTTGGTTTGCATTCTTTGTATCTTTTTTCACTTGGTTTAATATGGCTCCACTTGCTACGACGATGCTAGAAAGCTCCGACTGGCTGACAAGGGAACATATCTCAGCACTGGCGATTATCAATGTCGCTTTAACGATCCCAGCGCGAATTATTATTGGTGTTCTGTTAGATCGGTTTGGACCGCGAGTGGTTTATTCGGGTTTACTCATCCTCATGTCCATTCCAACGTTTATATTTGCTTTTGGAGATAGTTGGTCACAGTTGATGATTTCCAGGCTTTTGTTAAGTAGTATCGGTGCAAGTTTCGTTATTGGGATCCGAATGGTGGCTGAATGGTACCCACCGAAAGACGTCGGATTTGCCGAAGGAATATATGGTGGATGGGGCAATTTTGGTTCAGCTGCAGGTGCAATGTTACTTCCTTGGATCGCTTTAACGATGTTTGGTGGAGATAACGGCTGGCGTTATGCGATTGCTTTAACCGGTGTCTTTTGTCTCGTCTATGGCGTCATTTATTATTTGAATGTTCGAGATACTCCCGAAGGAAAAGAATACATCAAACCGAAACGAACTGGGGCGATGGAAGTTAGTAGCTGGGGGGACTTAGTTTGGCTCATTATCTGGACGGTGCCATTAGGTGGTGCATTAGCCGTACTGTCTTGGAGATTGGAAGGGATGGGCTTTATCTCAACAAATGTGCTGTATGCCCTTTATACAGCGATCGCACTGACAATTGTTTTTCAAGTCTACAAAATCCTGAAAGTGAATATCCCAATCTTAAAAAAGGGTGTACCTAAAGATGATCAATACAAATTTAAAAATGTAGCTGCATTAAACAGTACGTATTTTGCTAACTTTGGGGCAGAATTAGCGATTGTTTCCATGCTCCCGATGTTTTTTCAGTTAACTTTTTCCCTTAGTGCCACATCAGCTGGTCTTATCGCTGCCTCATTTGCTTTCATTAATTTAGTTGCTAGACCGCTTGGAGGAATGTTATCTGATCGAATGGGAAGCCGAAGAAAAGTCATGCTCGTTTACATGGTTGGGATTACGTTAGGATTAGTCGCGATGGGCTTTATCGACTCATCATGGCCGCTAATTGTAGCTGTTGCTGTTACTGTTTTAACTTCTGTATTTATTCAAGGAGCAGAAGGGGCAACTTTCGCAGTTATTCCGATGATTAAAAAAAGGATCACCGGTCAAGTAGCAGGAATGGCAGGTGCTTACGGAAATGTCGGTTCAACCATTTACTTAACGCTATTTACACTCGTTACGCCGCAACAATTCTTTTTTATTCTAGCAATTGGTGCATTTCTTAGCTTCGTTATTTGTTACTTCCTTTTAGAAGAACCTGATAATTCATTTGCTGAAGATTATCATTTATCATCAGTCGATCGAGAAGAAGAAGTGGTTGGATCAGAGGAAAAAGTACTAGAAAGAAAAGCTCTATAAAGCAAGTAGTACAAATAAAAAACTTATAGATTTTCAGGAGGGGTTAAGATGGAGAAAAAGAAACTGGTGCTCATTGGAAATGGAATGGCTGGAGTTCGTTGTATTGAGGAAATTTTAAAGCTTACCAATGGAAAAGACAAATTTGAAATCACGATATTTGGGACCGAACCTCATGTTAACTATAACCGCATTATGCTTTCAGCGGTCTTAGCTGGAGATACTACGATAAAAGATATAGAGATTAATAGTATTGAATGGTATACAGAAAATGAAATTGAGCTGTTTACAAATGAGACTGTTACGAGATTAGACACAGAGCAGAAAGTTCTATACACCAACAAAGATCGAGCAATGAAATACGACTACGTCATTATCGCGACAGGCTCTAACCCGTTCATATTACCAGTTCCAGGTGCTGACCTGGAAGGAGTCATAGCTTTCCGAGATATAAAGGATTGCGAAACGATGATTGATACGGCTAAAAACTATAAAAAAGCAGTCGTAATCGGTGGGGGCTTACTTGGATTAGAAGCGGCCCGTGGTCTATTAAACCTAGGTATGGAAGTTGATGTCGTTCATTTACAAGATCATTTAATGGAAAGACAGCTAGACCAAGATGCAGCAAAGCTCCTTCGAGTTGAGCTTGAAAAACAAGGAATGAATTTTCTGATGCCAAAGCTTACAGACAAAATTGAGGGAACGGATCGAGTCGAAAAAATAATTTTTAAAGATGGATCGGAAACTGAAGCAGACCTCGTAGTCATGGCTGTTGGAATCCGCCCGAATACGCTAGTAGCAAGTGAAAGTGGCATTGAAGTCAATCGCGGCGTAGTCGTTAATAATTACATGCAGACGAGTGCTCAAGATGTTTATGCTGTTGGGGAATGCGCGGAACACCGCGAAGTCGTTTATGGATTAGTCGCACCTCTTTATGACCAAGGAAAAGTACTTGCAAAGCATATTGTCGGGGAAAACGCCGGTGCTGGTTATCAAGGGTCCGTTCTATCAACTAAATTAAAAGTATCAGGTGTCAATGTGTTTTCTGCAGGTGAGTTCGTCGATGATGGATCCACGAGAAGTGTCCGCGTTTATGACGAATTTGAAGGGATTTATAAAAAAGTAATGATACGCAATAACAAAGTCGTTGGCGCTGTATTATATGGAGATACAAAAGAAAGTACAAAACTGTTAAGTATGATTAATGAAGGTGCAGATGTTTCAGATATGGCGCCGATTAATATTTTACAAAGTAATGACGGGGTGTCTGAAAGTTTAACTGCTTCATTAACAGCGAATGACAATGTATGCGGCTGTAATGGTGTTACAAAAGGGACGATCGTTTCAGCAATTCGTGATCAAAACCTTTGTTCAGTAGAAGAAGTCAGTGGTTGTACGAGTGCCGGTCGCTCCTGTGGGACGTGTAAGCCGATGATTTCAGAATTGCTGGCCGATACATTAGGAGATGAATTTGATGCTGCCGCGAAAACTGAAGCCCTTTGTGGATGTACAGATTTAACTCATGAAGAAGTTGTTGCTGAAATTCGTGAAAAAGGGCTAACCCATACACGAGAAGTGATGAATGTACTAGGGTGGAAAAATGAAGGTGGATGTTCAAAATGTCGTCCAGCTATTAACTACTACTTAGGAATGGTTCATCCAACAAACTTTGAAGATGAAAGAGAGTCTCGTTTTGTAAATGAAAGAATGCATGCGAACATCCAAAAGGACGGTACTTATTCAGTTGTACCTAGGATGTATGGGGGAGTTACAAACCCAACAGAATTAAAAAGAATTGCTGAAGTAGCTGAAAAGTATAACGTACCGCTCGTGAAATTAACCGGTGGTCAGCGAATCGATTTACTCGGTATTCAAAAAGAAGACCTCCCGAATGTTTGGAAAGAAATTGGGATGCCGTCCGGTCATGCGTACGGCAAGACGCTTCGAACGGTAAAAACATGCGTAGGTGAGAGCTTCTGTCGCTTTGGAACGCAGGACTCAATAGGAATGGGTATTACTCTTGAGAAAAAATTCGAAGGCTTAAATACACCGCATAAGGTTAAGATGGCTGTATCTGCTTGTCCGAGAAACTGTGCAGAATCAGGAATTAAAGATGTCGGAATTGTAGGGGTTGAAGGAGCTTGGGAGATTTATGTCGGAGGGAACGGCGGAACTGAACTTCGAAAAGGCGATCTGCTTTGCAAAGTCAAAACAAGTGAAGAGGTCCTCCAAATAACGGCTGCTTACTTACAACTATATCGTGAAAATGCGCGTTATTTAGAGCGAACATCGCATTGGATTGAAAGAGTTGGACTTGATTATGTCATCGACCAGGTCATTTCGAATGAGCAAAATCGAAAAGAATTAAGTGAGCGAATGGAAATTGTCTTATCAACTGTTAAAGAACCTTGGAGCGAAATTTACGAAAGTAACGAACTGCAAACTGAATTATTTAAAAATAAACACGTTGAAGTCATTCAATAAAAGGGGGAACTGTCTATGAGTAAAATTCAAGCTGGAAGTAAAGTGATGATCGGCAAACTAACGGATATACCTGAAAAATATGGGAAAGAAGTAATCATTGGTGATCAGAGTGTAGCTGTATTCCGCTTGGCTTCGGGTGCCGTTCGCGCGGTTGCTAACAAATGTCCGCATAAAGGCGGGCCCCTTTCTCAAGGGATTGTCGCCGGTGACCATGTTTTCTGTCCATTACACGATTGGAAAGTTTGTTTAAATGATGGATTGGTTCAAAAACCGGATACAGGTTGCGTTAAAACCTATGAAGCGATAATTGAAGAAGAGAATGTTTTTCTTGTCATTAACTAGGAGAATAGAGGGTTCCTATAAATAGCCCGTGATACCATCTATACTTGGGGAGCAAGAGGGTGTTAAGTAATGAGCGATTTAATTCAATATTTTCGTGAAAAGCAGCTAAAACAAAGCTCTGAACAGATCATGAAAGGCCGTTGTCCATACTGTAGTATGCAATGTTCAATGGAATTGATTGAGGAGCACATCATTCAACGAAAACGATTTAAAGTAAAACCGAATAAACAAGATCCAACGTCAGAAGGAAGGCTATGTATTAAAGGGCTTCAAGCTCATCAACATGCGATTAATGGGGAGCGTGTGAAGTACCCGTTATATAAGATTGATGGAGAATGGGTTCGAATTTCCTGGGACCTCGCACTAGAAATGATCGCAGAACAATTCTCATCATTACAACAGAAGTACGGGAATGATTCAATCGGTGTATACGGCGGCGGTTCGTTAACGAATGAGGAAGCGTATTTACTAGGGAAGTTTGCTAGAGTTGGTTTGAAAACCAAGTATATTGATTACAACGGACGATTCTGTATGAGTGCAGCAGCATCAGCTGCCAACGCGACGTTTGGTATCGACCGTGGGATGACGAATCAGCTGACTGAAATTGCCGATGCGAAGTGTATTATCTTAGCCGGAACGAACATTGCGGAGTGCCAGCCGACGATTATGCCATATTTCCGAAAAGCGAAGAAGAATGGGGCTTTTATCATTGCGATTGATCCTCGTGAAACAGCAACGACTAAATTTGCGGATCTGCACATTAAGGTGAAACCGGGGACAGATGCAAATTTGGCTATGGGAATGCTCAAAGTGCTTGTCGATGAAAAGTACTGTGATGAAACCTTTATTGCCAATCGGACGAAAGGCTTTGAGCCAATTCTAGAACAGGTAAATCATTTATCAATGGCCACGATTGCAAAACAATGCGGCATTACTATCGATGAAATACGAGAAGCGGCACGCCAGTATGGTCAAGCGGAGACGGGGATGATTTTTACTGCTAGAGGTGTTGAACAACATGCGAACGGCTATCAAACGGTTCGGCATTTTTTGAACCTAGTGCTGGCAACAGGAAAGATTGGTAAGTATGCGTGTGGATACGGTGCCATCACGGGTCAAGGGAATGGCCAAGGTGGGAGGGAACACGGACAAAAAGCCGACCAGCTCCCAGGCTACCGGTCGATCGAAAATGAAACTGATCGAAAATATATTGCTTCCATTTGGGGTGTAGATGAAAGTGAGTTACCACGCAAAGGTGTTTCTGCCTATGAACTTATCGAAATGATCGACAGAGAAGAAATTAAAGCGTTGTTCTTAATGGGCTCAAACCCAGTCGTCTCCAGTCCAAATGCTATTTTTGTAGAGAAGGCACTAGAAAAACTAGATTTTCTCGTTGTAGTAGATATGTTTATTTCAGAAACAGCTCGAATGGCTGATTTAATTTTACCGACGACTTCTTACCTTGAAGATGAAGGGACGATGACCAATTTAGAAGGAAGAGTCGTTTACCGACATGCCGAACGAAAAGCACCAAAAGAAGTGAAGCACGATTGGCAAATCATTTGTGAGCTGGCAAAATCCATAGGAAAAGATCATTATTTTACGTATGAAAAAGTGGAAGACATATTTAATGAATTACGTCAGGCCAGTAAAGGAGGAACTGCTGATTACTTCGGGATTACGTATGATCGAGTTAAAGATGGGGGTGTTTTCTGGCCGTGCCCAGACCCATCACACCAAGGAACTGTGCGCCTGTTTGAAAAATCCTTTCATACCACAGACGGTCGTGCACAATTCCACACTGGACATGAACTGATTCGTAGTGAGAAAGCGACCAAGAAATACCCGCTAATTCTTACGACAGGACGTTTAATGGAGCACTACTTAACAGGGGTCCAAACGAGAAGAAGCCAGGAGCTAATCGAGCGATCAAAGGAACCTTATGTAGAAATCCATCCACAAACAGCCTCAAAATATAACATTGAAAACGACACGTTCGTTCGGATTGAGTCCAAAAGAGGTTCTGTCATTGTAAAGAGTAAAGTCACTGAAAGTATACGCGAGGACACGTTATTTGCACCATTCCATTGGGGGGATTTCCAATGTATAAACCGGGTTACGAATCCAGCTTTAGATCCCGTTTGTCGGATGCCAGAATTTAAAGTCAGTTCTGTAAAAATCAGTCCGGTTCAACCAGTAAAAGAAAAGGTTGCACAAGAATCAGTGGTCACTTCATAAATAAAGAGGGGGAGATAACATGAAAAAGAAAGGAAAAGTTTTTCTAGTAGGAGCGGGACCCGGCGACCCCAAACTTTTAACGATTAAAGGGTTAGAAGCCATTCAAGACGCAGAAGTCATTGTCTATGATCGATTAGTTAATCCTGAACTGATCGGTTATGCGAACCGTAATGTCGAGCTCATATATTGCGGTAAGATGCCTAATCAACATACGATTCCACAGGAGCATATTAACGAAATATTAGTCCTTCAAGCGAAACGAGGAAAACAAGTCGTCCGTCTTAAAGGAGGGGATCCATGCATGTTTGGGCGTGGCGGGGAAGAAGCTGAATATTGTGCTGATCATCAGGTTGAGTTTGAATTTATACCAGGAATTACGTCAGGGATTTCTGCTCCGATGTTTGCAGGAATTCCGGTGACACATAGGGATTATAGTTCGTCAGTAACGTTTGTTACAGGTCATAAGCGTTCAGATCAAAGCGAAGCAGCAATGAACTGGGAGCACCTTGCAACGGGTTCGGATACACTTGTATTTTATATGGGGCTGTCCAATCTTTCATTGATATGCGAAAATCTAGTAACTTATGGGCGCTCACCTAACACCCCAATCGCTTTAGTTGAACAAGGGACGACGAAAAGGCAACGAACACTCGTTGGCGACCTAGCTACGATTGTTGAAAAAGCCGCTAATGCTGAAATAAAATCTCCAGCAATAATTATTGTAGGCGAGGTCGTCCAGTTAAGGAACAAGCTCGCATGGTATGAAGAACTTGAGGCTGATTCCATTTCTAATTGGCAAGAAGTGAATATTGGATAAGTTTGGTTTTACAAAGGCACATACCTATCCGTGTGTCTTTTTTTACGGTAAAAAACGAAGATGTCTAGCTCCAGCGACTAGCGACACTTCCTCACCTCCTTGCGATAGATCAACATCTGCTCACTACGCTTTTCTATGAAACATTTAAACATTGGATTTAGTCATATAAAGAACGGACAAGTCATAAGATAGAGTAAAAAAGTGGGACGAGACTAGAAGAGGATGTTCAAAAAGTCCGGGAAAAATCTCCGTCAGTAGATGATCTTCGACTAAGCCCCCACGTCCTGTGGGAACGTCGAAGTCACCACATCCTGTGGAGGGTCGTTGGTTTGTTGCTGTGTTCCTCACGTATTAATAGCATACGCTGTGGTACTCGCAACTGCATCGCCTCGAACTTCTTGGATCTTTTTGTCCTCCTTTTTGAACACGCACTAGAAGAATTTGTCGTGAAAAGGATGGGGTATGTGATGTCTAAACGAATTGATAAAATTAGGAGACAAATAGAGTCTAGAAGAAGAGAGGCTCAAGGGAAAGGGGCTCGAAAAGAACGAGAACGGTCAGCACCGCTTTTATACGATCGCCATACCGAATCGAGAGATGAACCAGACTTTTACGTTTTCCAAGAAAAGAAGAAAACGGCTATAGAAGAAAAGTGGAAACAAAAAGATTGGTTTTTAATGAGATCACTCATCGCAGTTGTTTTATTTTTACTTGTTGCCATCATGTTCAATAGTAGTATGCCACAGCTTGAAAGTGCGAGGCAAGTTGTCAAGCAGTCTTATGAGCAGGAATTTCAGTTTGCAGCTATTGCTGATTGGTATGAAAATCAATTCGGCCGTCCGCTAGCCCTTTTACCGATGTCTATGGACGTAGCACTTGAAGATACAGAAGAAGCACCTCCAGTCGCCTATGCTGTACCTGCAACCGGACAGATCCGTGAAGACTTTCAACAAAATGGTACAGGGATATTAGTAGAAACCGAAATCGGTGCGAATGTTGAAGCCGTAAAGTCGGGTCTTGTTATTTTTGTAGGTGAAGAAGAGAGACTAGGTCGGACCGTTGCCATTCAGCATTATGACGGAGGTCAATCTTGGTATGGAATGTTAGAAACCGTCGATGTAAAGTTGTATGATCATATTGAAGCTGGAAAACCGGTTGGTAGAGTTTCAGCTAGTGAAGGAGCAGAAAAAGGAATATATTATTTATCCATTAAAGAAGGCGAAGACTATATTGATCCAAACGATGTGATTAGCTTTGAATAATTCGCTTCTTTCAAAAATAAAAATTAATCCTCTATTTTGGTTCGTGCTCGGAATGGGGATCATTACAGGCTATTTTAAAGAAGTCATCATGGTGTTTTTGATCGTGTTTATTCATGAGATGGGACATGTATTTGCTGCAAAATGGTTTAAGTGGAGGATTTCAAAAATAGAGTTGCTTCCATTCGGAGGTGTGGCTGAAATGAATGAGAGCTCAAATCGACCGTTTCACGAGGAGTTGATTGTCATTGTTTCCGGCCCCGCCCAACACCTCTGGATGATTGGAGCATCTTTTCTTTTGGTCCAAACACCGCTTTGGTCAACGGCAGACCATCAACTTTTTGTTTGGCATAATTTAATGATACTCGGGTTTAATTTATTACCGATCTGGCCATTGGACGGCGGGCGTATATTACATTTAGCCTGTACGTATAAGCTTCCTTATAAGCAAGGACAGAAGTTAACATTATTACTATCTACAACAGGTATTGTCATCATTGGAATGATCAGTCTGAAACTATTTCCTTTTCATTTAAATCTTTGGGTCGTTCTTTCCTTTTTATGTATTGCCAATTATTTAGAATGGAAACAGCGTCATTACATCTTTATGCGGTTTCTGTTGGATCGTTTTTACTTAGAAGAACGTCACTTAAAGCGATATCCGCTGCAAGTGCACCAAAATATGAAAGTCCGTCAAGTATTGGAGCAGTTTCGTCGTGGACATCAACATACGATTACAATTGACCGAAATCACTGCGTCTCAGAGAAAATGTTACTAGATGCTTATTTTAATCAAAAAGCGTTTGACCGAGAGTTAAAGGAAGTGTTTATTTCTTAAGGGTGAAACGGAAGACAGTTAGTATATCTCATGTAGTGATTTTATCGACAATAGGAGCATTTTTAAGAAGCTTTTATAGAAACGTTTAACCTAAATCAATACAAAATAAAAAGCAGACGAAGTGAGATCGTCTGCTTATTTTATATGTTATCTTAGTTACCGTGCTGGTATGTAAGAACAGGTTGTTTAAACGTTAATTGTAGTTTTTCTTTTAAGTCAGTTATTGAAAAAGGTTTTTGTAAGTGAGAAGTAAAGGAAGCGTATTCGCTAAGTTGATGATTGAAAACTCCAGTACTAGTTACAATGACACGAACAGGTTTATCGAGCTTCTCTCGGACGATTTGACACAATTTAGAAGAATCCATATCAGCTAATTGATCACTGACGATGAGAAAATCAAGATCGTCTGGCAGCGCTCGAAGGAAATCAGGACTATTATCAAAGTGAACAACTTCATAACCAAGCTTTTCAATATGATAGGTTATCAACATTGCATGAGCCGGCTCATCTTCAACCAAATAAATAAACGGTTTCCTACCCATAATTCCTCCCGCAATCTGAAAAAAATGTATATTTATTTATCTATTTATTATTTATATTAACTCTTTGTAAAAAATATAGCAATTTCTTTATTAAAATATTTACAATTAAAATAGAAAAAGGTCGAATTGTGTTGTTTTCTTAACGTATCTATTAGTTGAATTTGACCTTTTGATTTCTGTTCCGCTCTCATAAGACCAAGTTTTTTCTTTTAAGAAGAAGAACAGAGTGAGAAAAAATGAAGAAGTCAGGACAAAATAGGAGTAACGAGTTTTCACTTTAGTGAAGATTACAGTACAATAGGAAGATATAAATTGAAGTTGGTGATGGCAGTTGTATCGTATTTATTTCAATATGGCAACAAGAGAACGGCGAGCAGCCATTCTTGAAAATGAGAAAGTAGTTGAGTTACTAATTGAACGTTCCGTTGAGAAGCGAATTGTCGGGAATGTATACAAAGGACGTGTGGTAAACGTTCTACCAGGAATGCAGGCTGCTTTTATAGATATTGGGCGTGATAAAAATGCATTTTTATACCGAGATGATTTATTGTCGTTTCAGCAGTTGTCTTTAACAGACGAAGAAAAAAAGAAGAAGAATATTAGTGAATTCGTAAAAAAAGGCGAGGAGCTTCTCGTACAAGTAACAAAGGAAGGTTTTGGTACAAAAGGTCCTCGATTATCTGGTGTTGTTTCGTTTCCTGGTAAGTTTGTCGTCTATATGCCAAATGGAAATTACATAGGAGTTTCCCGTAAGATTCGATCAGAAGAAGAAAGAACGAGATTGCAGAAGTTAGGAGAAGAGCTGACTGAGAATGAGGAAGGCTTAATCATCCGTACCGTTTGTGAAGGGGCGACACCAGAAGAGATTGAAGAAGATATCCGTATTCTACGAGGATTTTGGCAAGACACCTGGAAGGAAAAGAAAGAGGAAAAGCCGCCATCTCTCATTCATCAAGACACTGGATTAATAGAACGTATTGTTCGTGATTTTTCTTTGGATCTTGTAGATGCAGTGTACATAGATAACTTTTATGATTACAAACGGATAGTTGATCTTCTAGGGGAGCATAGAAAAGATAAGCTCCATTTTTACCAAGGAAAAGAAAATATTTTTTCAGCCTTTGGTATTGATAAAGAATTAGACAAAGCGATGAGACAACAAGTTTGGCTAAAAAATGGCGCTTATCTTATGATCGACCAAACAGAAGCGCTCACCGTAATTGACGTGAACACTGGAAAGTTCATTGGAAAAAGTGACTTACAAGATACGATTAAGCGCACGAATATTGAAGCGTCAAAAGAAATTGCAAGACAGCTGAGACTTAGAGATATCTCAGGGATCATTATTATTGATTTTATTGATATGAAATTAGAGCAAGATCAAATTGATGTACTAAACTACTTTAAAAATGCATTGGAAAAAGACCGTACGAAGACGAATGTTCTTGGTTTAACAGGACTTGGTCTGGTCGAGATGACGAGAAAAAAGATCAGGCAAAATCTACATGACAGCCTGTCAAAAGTCTGCCCTACGTGTAAAGGCAAAGGCTCGGTACTTTCTAATGAAGCTCAAGCTTTTCATATTGAGCGATTATTATGGGAATACCGCGGGATGGATCATGAGGCACTCGTTCTAGAATTACCACCGCATGTCTCTCAAGTTTTGCGAGGAAAAAAGGATGAGCATTTGAAGCGTTTGGAAGAAGCACTCCATTATCGTATTTTTATTTTTGAAAACCGAGAAATGACGGAACAACAATATGAAATCCCGTTTATGGGCAACCTGGAAGATGCCAAGAATAAGCTAGAACGGTTAAGGAAAGAGCATTGACTTTTAGTTTTTATATATGGTACTATATTCTTTGTTAGTTATTTGGATCGCACCCAAAAAGCTACAACCGCACAGATCAGGTTTGTTAAAAGCTATCACTTAGCTACCTGCAAATGGCGAGTCTTAGAATTCAAGGAGGTGCAAGTACATGTACGCAATTATTGAAACAGGCGGAAAGCAAATCAAAGTACAAGAAGGTCAAGAGGTTTACATCGAGAAGTTAAACACTGAAGATGAGCAAGTGACTTTCGATAAAGTACTATTTGTTGGTGGTAACGACGTTAAAGTTGGAGCTCCATTTGTTGAAGGTGCTTCAGTAACGGCTAAAGTTGAAAAACACGGTCGTGCTAAGAAGATCACTGTATTCAAATACAAAGCTAAGAAAAACTACCGTCGTAAGCAAGGTCATCGTCAACCTTACACTAAAGTTGTTATTGAAAAAATCAACGCATAATAGGTAGAACGATGATTACAGTTCAAATAGAACGTAATGAAGAGCGACACATACATTCATTTACGATGAGTGGCCATGCAGAGGCTGGTCCTTATGGTCAGGACATCGTTTGTGCAGGTGCTTCTGCCGTTTCTTTTGGAGCGATCAATGCAATAGCAGAGCTTTGTCAAGTGGAACCCCACATTGACTTAGAAGGTGACGGTGGCTTTCTCCGCTGTACGGTTCCAGATGGACTAGACGTACAAACTTATGAGAAAGTACAACTTCTTTTAGAAGGAATGGTCGTAGCCTTACGCTCAATTGAAGCAGAATACAGTAAGCATATTACAATCCAAAATTAGGGGAGGTGAATTCAATGTTAAAAATGAACCTTCAATTTTTCGCAAGTAAAAAAGGGGTAGGTAGTACAAAGAACGGTCGTGACTCTATCTCTAAGCGTCTAGGTACGAAACGTGCTGATGGTCAAACTGTAACAGGTGGTTCAATCCTAGTACGTCAACGTGGAACTCGCATTTACCCAGGTGTAAACGTAGGTAGAGGTGGAGATGACACGTTATTCGCGAAAGTAGACGGCGTTGTTAAATTCGAGCGCGTTGGTCGTGATCGCAAACAAGTAAGTGTATACCCAGCAGCACAATAATGCTGTAACCAAAACCCGTTGAACTCAATTGAGTTCAACGGGTTTTTTGGTTTGGGGGAAGAAATGGAGAGCTATAGAGGAAAAAACTAGGAGAAAACGTGAACGAAAAGGAATGGATCGTGAGCGCTAGAGGGAAAAACTAGGAGAAAGCGTGAAAGAAAAGGAAGGAATCGTGAGCGCTAGAGGAAAAAACTAGGAGAAAGCGTAAAAGAAAAGGAAAGAATCGTGAGCACTAGAGGAAAAAACTAGGAGAAAACGTGAACGATAGGGGGAGAATCGTGAGCGCTAGAGGAAAAAACTAGGAGAAAGTGTGAACGAAAGGGAAGGAATCGTGAGCACTAGAGGGAAGAACTAGGAGAAAGCGTGAACGAAAGGGAAAAAATCGTGAGCGCTAGAGGGAAAAACTAGGAGAAAGCGTGAAAGAAAAGGAAAGAATCGTGAGCGCTAGAGGAAAAAACTAGAAGAAAGTGTGAATGAAAGGGAAGGAATCGTGAGCGCTAGAGGAAAAAACTAGGAGAAAGCGTAAAAGAAAAGGAAAGAATCGTGAGCGCTAAAGGAAAAAACTAGGAGAAAACGTGAATGAAAGGGAAGGAATCGTGAGCGCTAGAGGGAAAAACTAGGAGAAACCGTGAACGAAAGGAAAAGGAATGTGCGTAATAACAGAAAAATTAAGATAACGCATACAGTAAAATAACGATAATGCAATCATAATACGCTGCTCTTTCCTTAAACATAGTACGATGACTTTCCTTGTCTCATAAGTTTGAAATGTCTCGAGAGAATTTTTCTAATAGAATAAGTGGGGACGATGTTACACCAGTCGTAAATTGCTGTTGTGGTGATACGATGATCGGGAAAAAGCAACGCATATTCCTCAACGGATCGTAAAACGGCAGCTGAGGTTTTTTCATGAAAGCCACATTGCTGACAAATTAATATCGAATGATTAAATTCGCTTATAAAAGTCGAGCACTTTTTACATGGTATTCCTTTTTTTAGTTGGTCATAATTATATTGTGGAAGCCTGTTATATGGAGAATTTTTAATATGAATAGATACTAACTCATCTGCTAATTTATAAAAAATGTCTCTATTCTTTATTTCCCTCATGTCATCTAACTTGTTAATAAATCGCTGGATTTGTGTCGGGAAGATAATAGGGAATTGTGGTGGTGCATGATAGAGGAAAAAGTTTGGGTTAATGAAAACCAATTGTGATTTAACAGTGGATATAATAGATGAAAAACCTAGATGATGGATTAATTGAAGAAACATCGATTCGGTTCGTTTTAGCTGGAGTAAGGGTTTTTTAACTTCGCGTTTAATTTCAGCTGTTGTTAATGGATACCACTTTTCTCCTTCGATATAATAGTCCCCTTCAAAATTTTTAACTTCATTTAAGAAGATGGTGTCACCGGTGATAAGTACAGAGTCAATCTGAAATATCGTATGGTTATGCTCAAATAATAAATCATTCAGAATTAATATGTCATTTCTTAAATTCCTTATTAAATAATCAAACTGCAGCTCTCCTTGAAAGCCTTTATCTAGACTGTGGTAATAACTTATATCGTGTTCAGATAACCTCATGCGAGACACTAAAATTCGCCATAACTTTAATTCTAATGTTTCTTCACGTGCTTTAATAATCATTTAAACCCTCCTAGTAAATGTAATACTTCATTTTATTTTAGAAAATCTTCTAATTCTAGGCAAGTAAAAATCGGCCTTAGTTACTGAATAATAATCAGCACAAACAGAGTATTAATTTCCTTCTTTGCAGGAAATTAATGTATAAGAGGCTAATTACTTATACATGATGAAAAGTGGATAAAAGAGATGGGGGATCAAATGAAATCGTTATCGCAAATAAAAAAGGTAATAATAGATGAACTTGTAGACCATCTCAACCCTATTATGATTTATATTTTTGGTTCCTTTGCTAAAGGTTCTCAAACTGAAAAAAGCGATATAGATATTGCCTTTTTATCAAAAACAAAGCTAACCCATTATGAGAGGTTTATGTTAGCTCAACAATTAGCTGACATTATAAAAAGAGAAGTGGATTTAGTTGATCTCGAGCAAGCATCAACTGTGTTTCAAGCACAGATTGTAGGTTATGGAAAATTAATTTATTGTTCTGATGAAAGAGCATGGCAGGAATTTGAAATGCTTACTTTAAAAAAGTATGCCAAATTGAATGAAGAAAGAAAACCTATTCTAGATCAAATTAAAGAGAGTGGAAGCGTATATGAATGATGACGTAATCATTAATAAAGTAACAGTCATTGAACGATGTTTAAAAAGAATTAATGAAGAGTATGCCAATAATCCAGAAAACTTGAAGAATTACACGAAACAAGATTCTATCATCCTTAACATACAGAGAGCATGTGAAGCATCAATTGATCTTGCTATGCATTTAATTGCTACAAGAAAGTTAGGCCTCCCCCAAACTAGTAGGGAAGCTTTTGACGTCTTGCATGAAAGTAATATCATTTGTGAAAGTTTAAATCAAAAAATGAAAGCAATGGTTGGGTTTAGGAATATAGCTGTCCACGATTACCAAAAAGTAAATTTAGCAATCTTAGAAAGTATTTTAAAAAATCACTTATCAGATTTTCAACAATATACAAAATCGATCTTACAGACTAAAGGAGAGTGAAGCAGGATGAAGTTTACTGTAATTGGTTATTGGCATGGTTTTCCTGAAGCGGGAGAGGCATCTAGTGGATATTTACTTGAGAAGGATGATTTTCGATTACTAATTGATTGTGGAAGCGGGGTAGTGAGTCAACTTCAGAACTATTGCCCAATTGAGAAACTAGATGCATTAATCTTCTCACACTACCATCATGATCACTTTTCAGATATTGGTGTGCTCCAATATGCACGTCTAATACATAACGCCTGGAAAGCTGAGGACAAAAAGCTCACCGTCTATGGACATTTACTTGATAAGGAAAAATATAATCAGCTTTCTTATGAACCGCATGTCAACGCAATTCCATATAATCCTGAAAAAGTATTAAATGTAGGTCCTTTTACAATCACTTTTTTGAAAACCAAACACCCGGCCCCTTGTTATGCCATGAAAATAACAGATGGTAACACAACGATTGTATATACAGCAGACACGAGTTATTTTCAAGAATTGCATAAGTTTGCTCTAGATTGTGATTTACTAATTGCCGAATGTAGCTTTTATGAACATCAAGATCCTACTGCAGCAGGACATATGAACAGCCGAGACGTCGGTTTACTTGCACAAAAAGCAAATACTAAAAAGCTGTTATTAACACATTTACCACACTTCGGTGATCGTAACCAGTTAATAAAACAAGTAAAAGCCTACTACCAAGGACCAGCAGAACTAGCTAAAACAGGCTGGGTATATGAAAACTAAAAGAAGTCATAGAAAAAGGGTGGAGGTATAGGTTCCACCCTTTTTACATTATGAAAGAAATTAATCTGTTGTTTCAGATTCCTCAATTGGAATATCATCCGTTTGATCTTCCGTGAAGTCCTCATTAACTTCCCCGCATGCTGCTAAAACACTAATTGCTAAAGCGCCAGACATTAAAGTAAGTAACCATTTTTTCATAATTATTCTCCCTCCATTGAGTTGAGTGTCTTACAACTAATTACTCATGAGACAGTGACATTGATCTCACATAAGCAATCGCTGATGTGTTATTGCCATCATACTAGAAAAAATATGGAAATATAAGACAGACAAGTTTATTTTTAAATAATTACAAATCATCATATAGTTTCACATATTCTGGGAATCTGTAATGATAAATATAGTAGAAAATTGGCGTAATATCAACTGGAATTAATAATTTATTCGTTTGAAGAAACTGTATATTAAAGAAATATTAAGTAAAATAACGTTTCCTTAATCCAAATATTAATGGTTGTTTATATTAGTTTAACGTTTTGTTAACGCCTCCTCATGAATTCCTTAATATTCAAATTTTATACTTGTAATCGAAATGAAACATAAGAAACACAAAAAACAAAAGTGTGATTTGGAGAAGGAGGAGCAATACTATGAAATTTAGAGGAAGAGTTTTATCCGTAGTTCTAGGGGCTTCAATTATGGCTTTAGCAGCATGTGGTGGGGGTAACTCATCAGAGCCGACAGCAAACGATGGCGGGACAACAGGAGGAGATAATTCAAACGAAACTCCAACAGAAGAAGTTGAAGAGGTAGCAGAGTTACCTGCAGGTGCTCTTGATATTCGCGGATCAGACACAATGGTAAACCTTGGACAAGCGCTTGCTGAAGTGTACATGGAATACAATGAAAATGCTGGTCTTTCTGTAACTGGTGGTGGTTCAGGTACAGGTATTGCAGCAATGATTAACAATAATGTTGACATCGCTCAATCATCACGTGCGATGAAAGAAGAAGAGCTGGAAGAAGCAGATGCTAATGGAGCTGTAGCATATGAATTCATTATCGCACAAGATGGTTTAGCAGTAGCTACTCATAACGATAACCCAGTTACTGAAATGACATTGGGGCAGGTTAAAGATATTTTTACAGGAAAAATAACGAATTGGGCTGACTTAGGTTGGGAAGAAGGCGGAGAAATCTCTGTATACTCTCGTCAGTCAAACTCGGGTACTTATGTTTACTTTAATGAAAATGTAATGGATGGTGAAGACTTTGGTGCAGGAACAAAATTCATGCCGGGTTCTTCAGCAATTAAGGAAGCAGTTGAGCAGGAAGTAAATGCAATTGGTTATATCGGTATTGGATACATTGATGGAATCAATGCTGTAAACATTGCACTAGATGAAAACAGTGAGTATGTAACACCGTTTGAAGCAGCTAATGTTGACTCAGGGACATATCCAATCGCACGACCTCTATTCTTCTACACAAATGGAGTGCCTGAAGGGGTTCTTTTAGATTACTTAAAGTGGGTAATTACTTCTGAAGATGCTCATCAAGTAATTTACGATGTTGGTTTCTACCAAATTGGTCAATATGAAGACCGAAATAACGAAGTAATCGCAGAGTTAGGATTAGATTTCTAATTAAAATCTTTGAAAAAAACATAGCCGGGAATTATCCACTTTAGGATAATTCCCCGTGTTATTTAAATGATATTTTCATTTTGGAGGGAACATTGTGGCATTACAAGCTGAGAAGACAAGGGATGATGCTCAAATTAATGAGCTAAAGCTTGTCACAAAGGAAAAGTTAACCCAGAAATCGTTCAAATCAAACATTCTAGACTACATGATTGAAAAAGCCTTTTTTATTTTCGGTATAATGGCCATCTTTATTCTACTTTTATTGCTTTTCTTCTTAGTAAGAGAAGGTTCTGGTGCAATCCGAGAAGTAGGATTAATGGAATTTTTAACAGGTACAAGATGGTATCCTTCCTCTCCACAAGGTGCAGGTTATGGTGCGCTCCCTTTTATCATTAGTTCTTTTATGGTTACAACAGGAGCCTTGCTAATTGCTATACCTTGGGGAATATTTACAGCGATCTTCATTGCTGAAATCGCACCTAAAAAAGTACGTGAAATCTTAAAACCGATTGTAGAAATTTTAGCAATCTTCCCTTCAGTAGTATTAGGGTTTATTGCATTAGTTATCTTATCTCCAATCGTTGCCAACATTTTTAACCTATCAAATGGATTAACAGCCTTTACAGCATCACTTATATTATCGGTAATGGTGTTACCGACAATCATTAGTATTTCCGAAGACTCAATTAAAAGTGTTCCAAGAGATTATCGTGAAGCAGCTTATGCTTTAGGTGCTTCAAAGTGGGAAACAATTAAAATTATTCTTGTTCCTGCAGCAAAATCGGGAATTGTCGCAGGAATTATGTTAGGTTTTGGGCGTGCAGTAGGTGAAACGATGACGGTGTTAATGGCGGCAGGTAATGCAATCGATATGCCACTACGTGAGTTTTTCGGGGTCGTTATTCCAGATTTCTTTACTTCTGTTCGAACATTAACTGCCAATATTGCAATTGAAGGTTCAGACGTAGCATGGGGGAGCCTTCACTATAGTGCATTATTTGTAACAGCGCTTATTCTATTTGCAATTACATTTATCGTAAATCTAATTGCAGATATTCTCATATCTAGACAAAGGAGGAAACTCCAAAATGACTAAACAAATGACAGAAAAAATATGGTTTACGATTTGTGGTCTGTTTGCAACATTGACCATTGGTGCACTCCTGCTACTACTCTATTGGATCGTCAGTAATGGCGCTCATGTATTGAGTTGGACCTTCATTACAGACATCCCAAGAAAAAACATGACTGAAGGTGGAATTTGGCCAGCGATCATCGGTACTTTCTATGTTGCTTCGTTAACAATATTAATTTCAGTTCCTGTCGGTATCGGGGCAGCTATTTATCTTAATGAGTACGCTAAACAAGGTCCGGTTGTTCGAATGATTAGGATGAGTATCCGAAATCTTGCCGGTGTACCATCGATTGTTTATGGATTATTCGGTTTAGCGATCTTTGCTTCAATGCTAAAGCTGGGGACTGGGCTAATTACAGCAGCTATTACACTAGCAATAATGGTATTACCTTGGGTTATTACAGCAACTGAAGAAGCATTAAAGTCTGTCCCGACCACATTTCGTGAGGGTGGATTAGCGTTAGGGGCAACGAAATGGCAGACGATCCGTCAACTTGTACTTCCATCAGCTATTCCTGGTATGGCTACAGGATCTATTCTAGGCTTAGCCCGTGCTGCTGGGGAAACCGCACCTATTATTTTAACGGGAGCGGCGTATTTCTTACCAGTTTTACCTTCTTCTATTCAGGATAATTTTATGGCTCTGCCATATCACTTATATATACTAGCAACACAACATGCACAGTCATCTGTTGTGCGTCCAATTGCTTATGGTACAGCGTTAGTGTTAATTTTGATGGTCGTCCTATTAAACTTATCAGCTATTTTAATAAGAAATCATTTTCGAAAGAAGAATGAATTATTGTAAGTGAGAAAAGGGATGTAAAGCTATTTTCTAGTCAATGGCGTAGGTAGATGAAAATGAAATTAAGGGAGGCCCTAAAATGGCAATAATTGATACTGTCGTAAAACCGGGAGAAGCGATGAAGGTTAATACGAATGTACAAGAAAATATCTTTAATGTAAAAGGCTTAAACTTATGGTATGGTAACGATCAAGCGTTAAAAAATATTGAAATGGATATCCCTAAAAATGGAGTTACTGCGATTATCGGTCCTTCAGGGTGCGGCAAGTCAACATTCTTAAAAATTTTAAATCGCATGATTGAATTAGTACAGATAGTAAAAATAAGTGGTGAAGTCATCTATCATGAGACGAATATCTTTGATCCTTCTGTCAATCTCGTTGAATTACGCAGTGCTATAGGTATGGTGTTTCAAAAGCCCAATCCATTTCCAAAATCGATTTTTGATAATGTAGCTTTCGGACCGCGTGTTCACGGACTAAAAGACAAAAAGAAGTTAGCTGAGTTAGTTGAAAAAAGTTTAAGAGGAGCAGCGCTTTGGGATGAAGTAAAAGATCGATTGAACGAGTCTGCTCTTGGATTATCGGGTGGACAACAACAACGGTTATGCATTGCTCGCTGCTTAGCGGTACAACCAGAAGTGATTTTAATGGATGAGCCTACTTCAGCACTTGACCCACGCTCTACAGCTAATATTGAAGAGTTAATTCAATCATTAAAACAAGAATATTCAATTATCATCGTTACACACAATATGCAGCAAGCTGCTCGTATCTCTGATAAAACTGCTTTCTTATTAAATGGTGATTTAGTAGAGTTTGATAATACGAATACAATTTTCACAAATCCTCAAAATGAAAGCACAGAAAACTATATAACGGGCCGTTTCGGTTAAGAAGAGGTGCGTGCCTTTAATTGTGAGGCGCGCACTTAACTATGAAAAATTTAACAGAAAATTTACATTAATCATGTATAATAAAATAAAAATGGACACCACGATTGATTATTAGGGTGTTTGGGAGGGAAGAAAAGGTGAATGGGAATGACATCCTATTAATTTCTACTGATCAATCTCTCATCAAGACTTTGCGGTACCGACTTGAAGAAGTAGGATATAGTTTAGTAACTGCAATAAATTATAAAGAAGCTGTTGAATTAATTAAACTAAGGAAACCAGTAACCATTATTTCGGAAATACATGCCCCAGAAATTGATGGAATTGATCTCTGTCGTCACATGCGTTATGAAGAAAAAAATTGGACACCAATTATATTATTATCAGATCAGTTCCATGAGTTAGATGCCGTACTGGGCTTAGAACTAGGTGCAGATGCTTATTATGCAAAACCGATTCATTCAAAAAAACTTGTAGCTAAAATAAAAGCTATTTTACGGAGAGCACAAGTAGGCTTAGGAGAAAGTAAAAATCTTAATGAAATAGTTTCTATTCAAAAGAAAAGCCGTAAACTAACTATAGGAGACATTGATATATTTCCAGAGAGTTATACAGTATATTATAAAAAAGAACCAATTGAATTAACTCAAAAGGAATTTGAAATCCTTACGTTTTTGTATGAGTATCGGGGGAAGGCAGTGTCTCGAAAAAAATTATTAACTGCCATTCGTGGTTATGAGGAGACAGGCGACCATCGGATCATAGACGTATTTATTAATCGTATTCGCAGTAAAATAGAACCTTCTCATAGTGAAAAAAAGTACATTAAAACCGTTAGAAATGTTGGATATATGCTTCAGGACATGAGTTCGAAGGTTTTAAGTTTTGGTTGGGTTGTAATTATATGAGTTTTAAGGCTGTTGACTAAAAGTCAGCAGTTTTTTTATTTATTCTCGAAAAAATAATTGGAACATTTTTCAATAAAAGATCAAGAAAAAAGTTGAAATATCAGGCTTTTATCGCAAATGTGTCGAAATGTAAATCAACTAAAATGATGATCTTTACAAAAGGTTTACAATTTATTCATATCAGGTTAATAGATTGAGAGTATTCTTAGAAACGTAGAAAGAAACACAAGCGCGCTGAGGAGGGATGGTAGAGCGGGTATAAACGATTTGACCTATTCTATCAATTATTAAAACAAATTTTAAAAAACAATTAACTCTTAGGGGGAAATATTAATGAGATTTTTTAAACGCTCAGCTTTAACAGTAGGAATGGCTTCAATGATGATTATCGCAACTGCATGTGGTGCAGGTAGTAATGAAACAGGTGGGTCAAGCTCATCAAATGATACGAACCAAGAGCAACAACAAGAAGAAAAACAAGATGAAGAAAAACAAGATGAAGAGGCAGTTCTCTCAGGGGAAATTGCAATTGATGGTTCATCAACAGTATTCCCAATCTTAGAAGCTGTATCTGAAGAGTATACACAAGTTCAACCAGGTGTTCGTGCTCCAGTAGGTGTGTCTGGAACTGGTGGAGGATTTAAGCGCTTTGTTGTTGGTGAGACAGATATGAGTAATGCTTCTCGCCACATTAAAGAAGAAGAAGCAGAGTTAGCTAAGGAAAATGGCATTGAATATATTGAACTTGAATTAGCTTATGATGGTTTATCTGTAGTAGTTAGCCAAGAGAATGACTTTGTAGACTATTTAACAGTGGAAGAATTAAGCAAAATGTGGACAGATGGAACTACTGTAGAAACTTGGGCTGACATTCGTGAAGGTTGGCCAGCAGAAAAAATTGAATTCTATAGCCCAGGTACAGACTCTGGTACATTTGACTACTGGAAAGAAGTTATCTTAGGCAAGGATAATGACCTTCGTAAAGATGCTATCCTTTCTGAAGATGATAATGTTTTAGTAAATGGTACGGTAGCAAACCCTCACGCAATTGCTTACTTTGGATATGCTTATTATGAAGAAAACCAAGATAAATTAAAGATTGTACCAATTGACAATGGTGGCGGGGCTATCGTTCCGACAATTGAGACAATTAACGATGGAACATACGCACCACTTTCTCGCCCAATTTTCACATATGTAAACATTGAGTCTGTAAAACGTCCTGAAGTTTATGACTACCTAAAATTCTTAAACGAACATGTTGGTGACTTAGCTCTTGAAGTTGGTTACATCAACCTTCCGCAAGAACGGTATGATGCTAATTTAGAGAAAATTGAAGCAGCAGCAAAATAATAAATAACGAAGGGGTAAGGTGTGCTGCAGCGCACATCTTACCTTGATTTATGAAAATCAAAGGGGTGTAATACATGGCTTTGCAAAGCCCTAAGGGGAAAACAGTTGCACAGTTAATAGAAGAAAAGCAATCATCTAGAAAGATTGGAAATATAATAGAAAAATCTATGCCTAAATTATTCTTAGCGTGTGCAGTTGTTTCAGTATTAACAACTTTCGGCATTGTTTTTACTTTGTTGAGTGAAACGTTCACTTTCTTTAAAACAGTATCATTTATTGAGTTTATTACAAGTAAAGAATGGTATCCAATGCATAGTAATCCTAGTTTTGGAATTGCACCTTTAATCGTGGGGACATTAAAGGTTGCAGTTATAGCGATGCTACTTGCGATACCAATTGGATTAGGTGCAGCGATATTCTTGAGTGAGTATGCCTCAGATCGTACTAGAAGAATTGTAAAACCGATATTAGAAGTACTAGCCGGTGTTCCGACAATTGTTTATGGTTTCTTTGCCTTAACATTTGTCACACCACTTTTACAAAAAGTTGTTCCAGGTTTGTCTTTATTTAATGCATTAAGTCCTGGCCTTGTTGTTGGTATCATGATTATTCCAATGATCGCTTCCTTATCAGAAGATGCCATGAGTTCGGTGCCACGTTCTATTCGTGAAGGAGCTTATGGAATGGGTTCAACAAAGTTTGAAGTAGCCATTAAAGTTGTACTGCCTGCAGCACTTTCAGGTGTCATTGCGTCATTTGTACTAGCCATATCTAGAGCAATCGGTGAAACGATGATTGTTACTGTGGCTGGGGGAGCAAATCCTACGATTACTTATGATGTTACGTCAGCTATTCAAACTCTAACAGCTTACATCGTTCAAGTAAGCTTAGGAGATGCAGGGTATGGAACGATTGAATACTATAGTATTTACGCCGTAGGTATGACGCTGTTTATATTCACACTAATTATGAACCTGTTAGCACAATATATTTCGAAGCGTTTCAGGGAGGAATATTAAAATGAATATTATCGACCAGCAGAAAGTCCTTCACCATATTTCTGGCCGATTAGTTAAGAACAAACTATACAGAGGGCTGTTTATTGGAGCAACGTTTTTCGCTTTACTAGTATTATTTATACTTTTATATCGGATATTCACTCAAGGAATTGGTTATTTGAATTGGGATTTCTTATCCAGTTTTCCTTCTAGACGTCCTGAAGATGCTGGAATTAAATCAGCAATCTTTGGAACCATTTGGTTAATGGTGGTCACCGCTCCAATCTCTTTTATATTAGGTGTAGGAACTGCTATTTATCTAGAAGAGTATTCGAAAAAAGGAAAATTCACGAGATTTGTTCAAACCAATATTGCTAACTTAGCAGGAGTGCCATCCATTGTATTTGGTTTATTAGGATTAACTTTATTTGTACGAGGTTTAGATTTAGGGAGAAGTGTTTTAGCCGGTGGACTAACGATGGCGTTGTTAATTCTTCCGATTATTGTTGTGGCATCCCAAGAAGCGATACGATCTGTGCCTAGAGAATTGCGAGAAGCTTCATTTGGAATGGGTGCAACAAAATGGCAAACGATTCGCCGGGTTGTATTTCCATCCGCACTTCCAGGAATTTTGACAGGAAACATTTTAGCGCTTTCTCGTGCAATTGGTGAGACAGCACCTCTAATCATGATTGGGGCATTATCATACGTGGCCTTTGTACCAGATGGAATTATGTCGCAGTTTACGGTTATGCCTATACAGATATATAACTGGACGAGTCGACCACAGGAAGCTTTTCATTATGTTGCAGCAGCTGGAATTATCGTTTTACTTTTCATGTTATTATTCATGAACTCCATTGCAGTATGGATACGAAATAAGTACCAAAACCGTTATTAATATATTCCAATTCAAAGGGGATGAATGGAAATGACAGCATTAATGAAAGATATTGAGGTAAATAAAGAGAATAAAGCAGTTCAACAAGGTGCGCAAAAAGAAACGGCTGTTGAAAATATTTATAAAGTTAAAAACTTAAACTTATGGTATGGAAATGACCATGCTTTAAAAAATATTGAAATGGATATTCCCAAAAATAAAGTAACAGCAATTATAGGACCTTCTGGGTGTGGAAAATCAACTTTTATTAAAACGTTAAATCGGATGGTAGAAATGGTGCCAACAGTTAAAACATCAGGAGAAATTCTTTATCGTGACAGGAATATTTTTGAGAAAAGTTATCGTGTAGAAGAACTCCGTACAAAAGTGGGTATGGTGTTCCAAAAGCCTAATCCATTTCCAAAGTCTATCTATGAAAATATAACTTATGGCCCGAAAATTCATGGGATTCGAGATAAAAAAATATTAAACGAAATTGTTGAGAAAAGTTTACGTGGAGCAGCAATTTGGGATGAAGTGAAAGATCGCCTGCATGAAAATGCGTACGGGTTATCAGGGGGCCAACAGCAACGTATTTGTATTGCGCGATGTCTAGCCATCGAACCGGAAGTTATTTTAATGGATGAGCCGACATCTGCTTTAGATCCCATTTCTACTTTGAAAGTAGAAGAATTAGTACAGGAATTAAAGAAGGATTTTAGTATCGCAATCGTAACTCACAACATGCAGCAAGCTGCGCGTATCTCAGATAAAACGGCTTTCTTTTTAACTGGTGACTTGGTGGAATATGATCAGACTGGGAAAATCTTCTCAAACCCTTCTGATAAGCGAACAGAGGACTACATTACTGGTCGCTTTGGATAATGGAAGTGAAGTGAAAAAACATGATGATACGAGGTAGTTTTGAAAGTGAACTAAAGGACATTAAGTCCAATATATTAGAGATGGGTCAGGTCGTTGAAATGGCACTTCAGCAAGCTCTTGACGGCTTTAAAAATAATGATGACGAGGCTATGTCTGCAGTTGTTCGAAATGATCAAAAAGTTAATCAATTCGAGCTCCAAATTAACGAAAGTGTCACTTTACTTATAGCGAAACAGCAACCCGTAGCATCGGATTTACGTAAACTTATTGTCGCTCTAAAAATTTCAAGTGACTTGGAAAGAATAGGAGATCTGGCAGTTAACATTGCGAAAGTCGGAAAACGTGTGAAACCGTCTGAGCTTGATATTTATAGGGATCATCTAATTGCTATTTCGGAGCGAGCGACTGAAATGCTTTCAAGTGCAATTGCGGCATATTACCATAGTGATATTCTAAAAGCGCAAAAAATTGCTATTCTTGATGATACTGTAGATAAAATGTATTCTGAATTCATACAAAACTTATTTAAAATACAGGATAGCCAAAATCATGTAGAGATCGTTATTAACTTCGCGTTTATTGGGCGCTATATTGAACGAATTGCTGACTATGCTACAAATTTGGCAGAATGTATTGTGTATGAAGTGAACGGGCAATATTTTGACTTGAATTGAATATTATACAAAACATAGTCCTCATGAAAAGAACCTTGTCCACTATGGTAAATAGAATAGGGGAAAGGTCTTAGGAAAGCAATAGATTAATGAAAAGGAGCTTTGAAAGTGGAAAACCACTGACATTAGCTCCTTTTTCTTATTATTACTCTCCGTAATTGATAAAAAAGGATTACTTGAACGCGGGTTGTATTAAGCGGAAACATGAGAGACAGTCCAAAATATGTTTAGGAGTAGCAGGAGCAGATTGTTAATGCCATTTTTATCCCCTTATAGCTCTTTAAACTATATCCATCCCACAAAATAATTCCTTCAATAAAAATATTTTTTCATACATACACATTCATCTGGAAACAATAGTAAAGCCCTTTTAAAATGAGCTATGTCAAGAACAAATTTAAATAATAAAATAAACTTTACAAAAACTTTACATTAATTAATATTTACATTCTCTTAATAATTCCTTAGTATTGATGAGGGGTTCTTTTTGTAGAGAATTGTCGAAGGGGATACAATTACTTTGAAGGGATGAATGGACTTTTGGATACACAAACAATACTTTTTATGTTTTTCGGTGGACTAGGTATTTTTCTTTTTGGAATTAAATACTTAGGAGATGGTCTACAGAAAGTAGCCGGGGATGGCTTAAGAGACCTTTTAGATCGTTTTACCACTAATCCGATTATGGGAGTATTCGCAGGACTGTTTGTAACGATATTATTACAGACGAGTACAGGTACAACTGTACTAACCATTGGTTTAGTAAATGCTGGATTTATGACATTGCAACAAGCGATTGGTGTAATCTTAGGTGCTAATATTGGTACAACAGTAACTGCATTCATTATTGGTATTAAAATTTCCAAGTATGCACTACCTATTATGGCTCTAGGTACATTCTTTATTTTCTTCTTTAAAAACCGTAAAACTAATAATTATGGACAAGTTATTTTTGGATTTGGAGCATTATTCTTAGGTTTGAACTTTATGGGCGATGGTCTAAAACCACTTAGAGACCTTCAAGTATTTGCAGATTTAACAGTTAGCATGAGTGAAAATCCACTTTTAGGAGTTCTCATCGGGACAATTTTTACAGTCGTTGTTCAAAGCTCCTCTGCATCCATTGGATTACTTCAAACGCTTTATGCGCAAGGAGCTATGGATTTAAATGCAGCACTCCCAGTCCTATTTGGTGATAATATTGGTACGACGATTACAGCTGTTTTAGCATCAATTGGTGCATCAGTAGCTGCAAAACGTGCAGCAGCTACCCATGTTATTTTCAATATTATAGGTACAATTATCGTATTGATATTAATTATACCGTTTACTCGTTTAATTTCTTATCTACAAGGGGCATTACAGCTAAACCCAGAGATGACGATTGCATTTGCACATGGTATTTTTAATGTGTCAAATACGTTAATTCAATTACCGTTTATAGCGGTTCTTGCATGGATTGTAATTAAGATTATTCCTGGAAAAGATTCGGCTGTTGAGTACAAAGCCGTTCACTTAGATGAAACCTTTATTAAGCAGTCTCCATCCATTGCTTTAGGGCAAGGACAAAAAGAGATATTGAGAATGGCGGAGTTAGCTGAAAAAGGTCTTGAAGAGACTAGCTTATACTTGAAAACACATCAGAAGAAGCACGGAGAGCTAGTTCCTCAGTTTGAAGATGCAATCAACAATTTAGATCGTAAAATTACAGATTATCTTGTTAAATTGTCGTCTCATTCTCTATCAGCGCAAGATTCAAAGCTCCATTCAACACTGATGAGTACGATTCGTGATCTTGAGCGAATTGGAGATCATATGGAAAATATAATGGAATTAGTTGACTATCAAATTACAAATAAAGTGAAGTTCTCTGACACAGCAATTAGTGACCTAGATGAAATGTTTGAGTTAACGTTGTCTACTCTCAGACAATCGATAAAAGCTTTGGAAACACATGACATTGAAGAAGCTAGAGCAGTATTGGAGAAAGAAGAACGAATAGATAAAATGGAACGTGATCTTCGTAAAAAGCATATTATACGTCTAAATGAAGGTGCCTGTACGGGGCAAGCTGGTATCGTGTATGTTGATATTGTAAGTAACCTAGAACGTATCGGAGACCATGCGGTAAATATTGCTGAAGATGTAATCGGAGAAGACGAATAAAATATAATTAAGGCTGGCAATATTTTTGTCGGCCTTTTTATTTTCGACAGGAACTTACAACTTTTTAGCGAATAGTATACTATTAGCAGGATTGGGATAGGAGTTGTAACAAATATGGGGGAAAACGCTGATCGATTTTTGGCAGCATTTAATTCAATTGAAAAAGCATTAAAAGATCAACTAAATATGCATCGTCATTTTTCTTTTTCGAGAATGATTGATGGTGCTAAGAAGAAACATCCACTCGTTGCAAAATACGAAATGGATTTAAAAAAATTTGCAGAACTTAGAAATGTCATTGTTCATGAACAAACTTCGCCTGATTTTGTCATTGCAGAGCCTCATTCTGGGGTTGTTCAAATGATTGAAAAGATTCATCGGGAATTAATTAGTCCTGAGATGGTTATTCCAAAGTATAAACGACAAGTTAAGACATTTGATATCGACGATCCGTTAGAAATCGTATTAGGAACGATTGAAAGACATGCGTATACGCAATTCCCAATTTATGAGAATGGCAATTTTAAATGCCTGCTTACCAATTACGGTATAACCGCATGGCTGGCGCATCATCGTAATCAATTTGCATTCGAAGTGGACAAGGTAAAGCTTTCAGATGTTATTATCTATGAAAAACATATGAATAATGTTAAGTTTGTTTGTGTGAATAAATCAATTTACGATGTCAAAGAATTATTTTTACACCATATGGATAAAAAAGTGACACGGCTTGAGGCAGTGTTGATTACGGAAAATGGAAATCCGAATGAGCCATTGCTTGGAATTGTAACTCCATTTGATGCAATTCGCATCCCATAAAAAAAGTTATTTTTTTTGGTTTATTGTCGACGTTATATTATAATGGTAGAGGAGTATAAATTTATTTGTTTTAGGAGGATAACATGTATACAGGTTTATTACATACCCATTCCAGCTCATGGGCGATAACAGTGTTATTATTTTTTATTGCTTACTTCTTAATTAAGGCTAATAAAGAAAAAGGGGCAAAAATCGTTCATATGATTTTACGCCTTTTCTACGTGATTATGGTTCTTACAGGAATTGGACTATTAATTCAGTGGAATTTTGTATTTACATTCGTATTAAAAGGTATTTTAGCTATTTCATTAATATACTTTATGGAAATGATTTTAGTTCGTACGAAAAAAGATACGTTAGCAGGCAAAGGGCCTTACTATTGGATTATGTTTGTTGCAACATTAGTCCTTGTCGTTCTAATGGGCTTTAAAGTAATTACGTTCTAATTGAAGAGAAGCAGACTCCAATGTGGGTCTGTTTTTTTTTAGGTAAGGCTGTATTTGAAATGGTTTTTAATTTTATGGTGGATCATTAGTTGCTTTTTCCTACTTTTATTCATGGAAGAGTTGACGTAAGAGATTTAACTGTTTTGAATATTTACACCTATTTTACAAATTAGATATTTACAAACGGATATTAATTGGTTACAATTTCCTTTGTAAGTACAATAACTATTAAAAGGAAAGGGGCTGAACAAAATGATGAGAGCAGTACATTCAACTTCAATCTTACAATTAAATACTTTTATCATACGTTTGGTTCCTGGATATAGACTGTTTTCTATTTAAGGTATTTTCTTTTATTTTGCTATAGAAAGCCACAGGTCAGAGGCCGACCTGTGGCTTTTTATATATATTTTGACTTATAAAATACGAAAAAGGAGGTAATAACAATGATGATTGTTCAATGTGCTGTAATTAACTGGTATGAAAAGGTGAAAGGCCTCACCTAATCATGTTTTATGAAAAGGAGGCAGTAAATTATGACGATTCAATTTTTATTTTTCACAATTACGATTACAAAACGTAAACCAGCGGAACGTGATATAGAAAAATATTACAAACGTGAAAAAAGTGAAAAACAAATGCAAGATACAATTGACCGCTATCGACATATGCGTCAATATCTCTAATATAAACATCAAAAAAGAGCGTTCTAAAATGAACGCTCTTTTACTATTACCATTAAACGATACGCTTACGAATTTGTGCACTGATGGTGTCTATTATCGTTACGACGACAATAATGACAAGTAAAATCATTCCTACTTCATCCCATTTACGGTTTGCAATGGAAATGGTAATAAGTGTACCGATACCACCCGCACCGATAATCCCTAAAATCGTAGAGGCACGGACATCAATTTCAAATCGATAGATCGCATACGATAAAAACTCAGGAATAATCTGAGGTAATACTCCGTAGAAAAGAACCTGAATTCGATTAGCTCCATTGGCTTGAAGTGCTTCAACGACATGCATGTCAATTGATTCAATGACTTCTGAGTATAGTTTCCCAAGCATTCCAATCGAACCGATTGCGATCGCTAAAACTCCGGCAAACGGTCTTGGACCAACAGCCGCAACGAACATTAAAGCTAGTACTAACTCAGGAAACGCACGAATCCCGTTTAAAGCCCCTTTAGAGAGATTGTTTAATACTTTGTTCTTGACCATATTACTAGCGGCAAAAAAACCAAATGGAATCGCTAAAATGGCAGCTAGCAGTGTACCTGTGTAAGCCATTTGTAAGGTTTGCCACATTAAGCCCATGACTTTTGGAAAGGCACTCCAATCTGGTGAAAATAGTTGTGGAATGACTCGACCAAAATTGTTTATCGTTTGTTGACTGAAAATTCGTTCCCAGCGAATATCAATGGAAACAAACGTCCAAGTATATAGCGCAATGATAGCAACTGCAATAAGAATGTTACGAATAATCTTTTTAACCGAACGTTTTTTCTTCGGTGGCATAATTAGTTCCATTAGACAATTCTCTCCCTTATCTTATTACTAATGTAGTCAATGATGATTACAGCTAAGAAAATAATTAGAATGATCGTCATGACTCTCGGGTAATTGAAGAAACTTATTTGTTGCTGAAGTAATAAGCCGATACCACCAGCGCCGACAAATCCTAAAACAGTTGAGGCACGAACGTTTACTTCAAAAACATATAGGCTAAAGGATACGAATTGTGGTAATACTTGCGGAAGTACCGCATACCAGATTACTTGAATGGTATTTCCTCCAGATGCACGGATAGCATCGAGCGGGTTCATATCAATGGCTTCGATTGTCTCGTACATTAATTTTGCGAGAAGACCTAGAGAAAAAATAAATAGAGCGATAATCCCGGGAAAAACACCTACACCGAAAATACCAACAAAAATAATTGCTAGTAAAATGTCTGGTATTGTACGCAAGACATTCATAATAAAACGTACAGGTTGATGGATCCAAGGACTCGGGAATAGATTTGCTGCTGATAATAAGAAAATTGGAATACTAACAATTGCAGCAAGAGTTGTTGCAATAATTGCCATATGGATCGTTTCGGCTAGCTTGTCCCAAACTTGTGGTGCATAAGACCAGTTTGGTGGGAATAAATCCGTTAAGATACGCTGAAAACCGCCCCAACCCTTAATAAGGTCAACGGGTGTTGAACGTGTAGCCCAAGATGTATAAATATATATACCGACGATAGCTATCAGAATAATCGTCATTCGAAGCTTCGCTCTTGAGGAAACAACGCTTTTTATTTCAGGATTACTCATCGTCTTGACCTCCTACAAGGTCATCCTCTCGAATTTTTCGACCGTAAATCTCTTCAAATGTTTGTTCAGATACATCACTGGCAGGTCCATCAAATACTACTTCTCCTGCACGCATTCCAATAATACGATCTGCATATTCCATCGCCATATCGATAAAGTGCAGGTTAACAATTGTTGTGATATTGTCTTCTTTGTTTACTTTACGTAAATACGTCATTACCTGATGTGAAGTAGGTGGATCAAGACTCGCAACTGGCTCATCTGCCAGAATAATTTTAGGTTGTTGAGTAAGCACACGCGCAATAGCTACACGTTGTTGTTGTCCACCACTTAATTGATCTGCACGACTATATACTTTTTCAGCAATGTTAACACGCTCAAGGCTGCGATAGGCTAGTGAAACAGCTTCCTTAGGAAAGATGTTTAGTAAACTAGCAATCGTACCTGTATGACCTAAACGGCCTGAAATAACGTTCTTCATTACAGTTGAACGTTTTACTAGATTGTAGTTTTGAAAGATCATCCCTACTTCAGTACGAAGTTTTCTTAGTTTACGCTGGTTGTATTTTAGAATATCATCGTTATCAATAAGTAATTCACCATCTGTAGGTGTGACAAGACGGTTCATACTACGTATAAGAGTGGATTTTCCTGCACCAGACAATCCTACAATTACTACAAACTCACCTTGATTTATTTTAAGATTTACATTTTTTAATCCTTGCGTACCATTAGGATAGACAAGTGATACGTCTTTAAACTCGATCATTTCTTTCCCTCATTTCGTTGGCTTTGTAGAAGGTATTTGGCCCCTCTTCTTATGTTCTATTAATATAGGACATAAGAGGAGGGGAGAAGTTAACTTCTCCCCTAATACATTTTTTAATAGTATAATAACTAGTTAGATTATTTTAACATGTCTGGGAAAACGGCAGCTGTTTCACGAACTACATCGTAGTCGCTATCAGAAGCTGTATCTATACCAGTCCAGTTATAAACTTCATCCATAATTGTTAACATTTCTTCGTCATCGTTAAATGCCATGAATGCTGCAACGATAGCATCTCTTAACTCTTGAGGTAGGTTAGTATTTAAAGAGATTGTGTCGTTTGGAATTTCAGCAGTGTAACCAAGTACACGAAGATCTGTCATAGCTTCAGGGTAGTCTCCTTCGATTGCTGTGCGAGCATCATCGAATGTTGTTGCAACATCTGCATTTCCTTCTAGTACTTGAATTAAAGCGTTATCATGACCACCAGATTGGATCATATCAGAAAAGAAACCAGCGATGTTCTCTGAGTCAACTCCGTATTCATTAACTAATTGTGCAGCAGGGAATAAGTAACCACTTGTTGAAGCAAGATCTGGGAAAGCCCAAACTTTTCCTTCTAAATCTTCAATAGATTGGATGTCTGAATCTGTACGAACTGTGTATTGAGCTTTATAAGTTGAGCTACCGTGACGGATTGATTTTAATACAGCTTCAATGTTGTCATAACGGTCAGTAGCTAATACGTAACCGAATGCTGGAATGAAACCAATATGTACTTGGTCATTACCCATTGCTTCTACTAATGCTGTGTAGTTTGTCATAACTTCACCACGAACGGTTACACCTAACTCATCCGAAAGACGGTCTGCAAGAGGAGCAACTGTGTCTGCAATGTTAGCTGAATCTTGAGAAGGAACAAATCCCATCACTAGTTCAGCAGGGTAATCCCCAGCTGCTACTTCTTCAGTAGTTTCTGGTGTGTCGCCACCAGCAGTTTCTTCTGGAGCAGGAGTTTCTTCAGCTGTTCCACAGCCAACTAGTGCAACGCTCATTGCTACTGCTAATACAAATGAATAAATTTTCTTCATTTTCTTTTTTCACCTCTGTGAGTAATTTGTAGTACTTTGTCATTATGCAACATAATTTTAAAAAAATCTATAGGTAGTACGAACATCTTTAAACTTTCTTAAAATAATTATTCGTATCTTAACGAAATTTACGTTAGATTTACAATAGAATGGTTTACTTCATCAGCGAAACCTGTATATTAGGTATTATATTGGTATGTTATCATTTTCTAATATAATTCTTTCGAGGTGAATATAATGAAACACGTTTTTACGGATAGTCAATTATTTATCTTTGATTTAGATGGAACACTCTACGAAGGTACAGAGCACTTTGACTATTATGCTAAACATCTAATGAATAAACTTCCTAATGATGTTCAAGACATTTTTTATCAAGAATATGAACAAGCGAAAGCTGGAGATCATGTCGTTCAAATTGGTAAAGCCTATGATGTGAACCGCGATGTGCTTCTCTCAATTGATCCGATGAAATTAACGGTAACGAAAGTGGAAGAGTGGGACGGAACGGTTTGGGATGAGGAACAGGTAAAAACTTTCTTTCCTAATGAAGTTAACTTTGATTTTGAAAATATCGTAGCTATAGGCGATGGGTGGTGGCTTCCTTTTACTGTTGCTAAACATTACGGAATAGAAGATTGTTATAGCAGCTATTTAGCCACTAAGGAATTTATGGTCACTGAAGCATTTGAACTTCAAGCCGTTCCTGGATTAAAAGAATGGATCCTTGAATTACAAAGTCAAGGGAAGACGACTGTATTACTTACAAATAGTGATAAAGAAGATGTGTTAAGGCTACTAAAAGAATTAGATCTTCTTGACGTATTTACACATATTGTTTCATCTGCGAGAAAGCCATCTTTTACGGTTGATATTTTCAGACATTTAATGGATCAGTATGATGTGAAAGAAGAAGAGGTAATCTCTATTGGGGATAATTTTATTAATGAAATTGCTCCTGCCCTTTTACTTGGGATGAAAGCCATCTACATACAACCACATGATACAGATCTAATGGAAACGAATACTCTGCAAATTGTTAAAAAAATCTCAGCATGTTTTAAATAAGAAGTAGAAAGCTAGAGACTCTATTGATTAAGTCTCTAGCTTTTTCTTTTTGGTAAGATCAGTCATCAGGTTTTGATGCTGTGAATAGATTATAGCCAATAAGATCAAGAGGACACCCATCCATTGTAGAAGAGAGACATATTCTTTTAAAACGAGGACAGACATAATAACAGCTGTTGGCAATTCGGCAGCCCCGAGAATCGTCCCTAATCCTGTACCGATTTTGGGTACACCAACTGCAAATAAAATCGTCGGTAACACTAATCCAAAGAAACCTAATGGTAGAGCATAAAGCCACAGGCCCTCTTGTATCGCACCGCTTAAAAGAAAAGTCGGTGGAAACAGAATTAGCGTTAAGATCATCGCACCTGTGATAAATAAGAAACTTCTTGTCATTGGATGAACAGATAATGCTACTTTTCCACTTAAAAAAATAAACCATGCAAACGAAAATGCCGCAATTAACCCGTAAATGAGACCTGTAAATGTCAGTTCGCCAGTTAGTTGTAAAAGAGGTCCTGCTGCAAGTAATGTTCCAATGAAGATAATGGCTATTGATATTAATTTTGTTTTGGAAGGCCATTTACGATCAGTAACCGCTTCAATGAATACTCCAATCCAAGTAAACTGAAATAATAAAATGATGGCTAAGGAAGCGGGGATTGTTTCTAAAGCTAAATAGTAAAAAATCCCTGTTAAACTCGTTGTTGTTCCCGCACCAAGTAATAGGATGAAATGATTTCGTGATACTTTTTGTTTTCGAATAAATAAAAATAACAATAATAATAAAAACCACCCGACCAGAAATTGACTGCTGATGACTTCACGATGGATAAAACCTTGTTCATAGGCAAGTTTGACAAAGGTCGATAGTATTCCATAACTGCATGCTCCTATAAAAACGTATAACGAATATTTTAATTTCACTTGACTTAACTCCTTTTCATAACGGGTTAATCTTATCGAAGGCTGAAAAATTGATCAAGTAAAAAACTTCTTCTTAAGCTGAGTTATAAAAAGAAATTGTAGTGAAACTACTGAAAACTAGACCAAAAGTTATAATAAGCACTACTAACTATTGGAAAATAGTAGTTGTGTAGTAGTCAGAATTTTTGTAAACTATTAGTAATAAAACTATTTTACTACAGATTATATAAATTCGATGTAGGGTTATGAATGATTATTCATTCATTTCACTTCGACATAGTTAAGGGGGCACTTATATGTCAATCATAGATAAAAAAGTATATGCAAAAAGAAATAAATTAGTATCTAACCTCCTTTGGGGAGCATTCATTCTAGGGTTAATAAGTAATTTCATTAGTGACGTATCCTTGGTAGGAATTATTGCCTATACAATTACCGGTATGTCTCTATCTATCATTTTTTCAATCATGGCCTATAAAGAATGGCTGCCGTATTCCTTACAATATTATATTGCGGTTGGACTGGGAGTGTTAACTTTTGTCATGGGAGTAACCTCACCGAAACTATCGAATTACTTAATGGTTTACATAGGACTTGTATTTATTACGTTATTCCATAATTACCGATCGATTGCCTTATCTGGAGGGATTGGTTTATTGATAACAAATTATTTCTTCTTTACACTGAGAGACAGCATGTTTATTGGGCAAGAAAATAATATTCTTATTTCATTAAATGTATTTGTCATTATTATTACGGGGGTTTTAATTGCTCAAGCTCGTATTGGTGAAAATATGCAAAAAGATGTTCAAGCAAAAGGAGAAGAAGCATTACGAGGTAAACAAAAAGTCGATCAGTTGTTAGCAAAAGTGACGAATTCTGTAAACGTTATTTCAGAGTTTAGTCAACAAGTGAAAACGAATATTGAAGCTACACAAAAAGTTTCAACGGACTTAACTACAACTTTTTCTGAAGTGGCTAGAGGAGTAGAGGCACAAGCTTCAACTGTGAGTGATATTAATGAGTCGATGAGTGATAAGAACACTGCCGTTCAAAATGTCTCATCCCTAACACAATCTGCCAAGAACATTGCGAATGAAACGCTAAATCATACAAATAAAGGCAATGAGCAAGTCAATACGTTAAGTCGAACGATGGATAATGTTCAATCTGTTATTACTTCAGCAGCTGTTGTTATGAAGGACTTAAACGAACAAAGTCAAAAAATTAGTACAATCCTAACAACGATAAGCGATATCTCCAATCAAACAAACTTACTCGCACTTAATGCAGCGATCGAAGCAGCAAGAGCGGGTGAACATGGGCGAGGTTTTGTTGTTGTCGCAAATGAAGTAAAACGTTTAGCTGAAGATTCACAACGGTCGACAAAAGAAATTGAAACGATCTTACAAGACATTAAAACTAAAACTGAGAAAGTGACAGAAGAAGTTCAAAAAGGCGAAGAAATTGTTGGTGAAAGTTTAAAAGTAACGGAAGATACAGAAGTAAGCTTTAATGAAATTTTACGAAATACTGAAGAAGTGGTTTCGTTCAGTCAAAAATTAGAGGAAATGGTTCTCCTTCTAGAGAATGCTTCAAATAAGATTTCAGGTGAATTATCTGAAGTCACGAATGTGACCCAAGAGTCGAGTGCAATGGTTGAAGAAGTATTTGCAAGTGTAGAAGAGCAGCACCAATATATTGTTGAGATTATTGATAGTTTTAAAGAACTAGAAGGTTTAACAAAAGAATTAAATGCACTAGTCAATGAGTAAGAGAGAGGAGCTTTCCTTTCTCTTTAATTTTTTAGTTAGTTTTCGAACGGTCTATTGTGACTGCTTCCTCTTTACGTAAATCAAAGAATAACGAACATGTAGTTTGAGATCTTTCTTTTTTTGATAAAGTAGGTGCAGTTTCATATTTTATTCATAATTTCCTATTATTATATAACGGTGTTTGATTGCTGTATGTCTATTTTTTTTGTACTATTAGGAGTAGAGTTTATTACGAATAAGCTTAATGAGGGTGAACGATGAAAAATAACATAAAACAAAACGAAAATCTATTATTTGCAGCATGGGGAGTCTCATTAATTGCTACGATTGGCAGTTTATATTTTTCAGAAATACTCGGTTACATTCCGTGTGAACTCTGCTGGTATCAACGTATTTTCATGTATCCAATCGTCATCATACTAGGAATTGCTGTTGTGAAAAAGGATACGAAGCAAGCCTTATATTCTGCTGTATTCTCAGGGATTGGCTTAATCATTGCGTTTTATCATTATTTATTGCAAAAAGTACCAGCGATGACAGAACTTGATTCGTGCGGGCTGATTCCGTGTGCAGGTCAATATATTAATTGGTTCGGGTTTATTACGATTCCGTTTTTAGCTTTAGTTGGATTTACGATTATTTTTGTTATTAGCGTCGTTATTATAAAAACAAATCAGGGGAGATAGAAGCCGATGAAGAAAATCATTATTTTTTTAGTCGTAGTTGTCGGGATTTTTGCGGCTCTAGCAGTTGTCAATAATGCTTCAACGAGTAAAAAGGTTGAAGGAAATCCGTATGGAAAGTCTAATCTTAACCAGGCAACAATTAATCAATTAGATGATCCCAATTATCAAAATATTATTTTACCAGAAGAACTTAAATCGTCTTTAGAAGATGGGGAAAGTATGACGGTGTACTTTTATCAGCCAACATGTCCTGCATGTTTAGAGGCATCTCCAATTATTGTACCGATGACTGCGGACATGGGAATAGATTTAAAACTATATAACCTTCTTGAGTTTAATGAAGGTTGGTCAGGGCACAATATCCAATCAACACCGACGATTGTTCATTATGAGAATGGACAAGAACTTGGAAGAGTGGAAGGTTTATATTCAGAAGAAGAATATCGTTCTTGGTTTGAGCAAGTAAAGGCTTTAAACTAAGGTAAATCAGGGGAGACTAACAGTAGACGTTAGTCTCTTTTTATTGATTTCACAAACTCATCACAAATGTATGATACTTTAAAACGAAGAAACGATTACTGTATAAAATAGGTGATGAAAATGAAGGGAAAATTAATTATAGCTGTTTTGCTATTCTTGTTTGTTTTAACAGGCTGTCAACAATTTCACCTGTCACTTCCTGACAAACAACCGCTCGTAATGGTGACACATCTAAAGGATAAAAAGCTTAGTTTTATTGATTTGGAGTCGTACGAGGTGGTTTATTCGGAAGAGTTTCCATTTGAAATTCACTCACTTGAAGCGATCAGACCGAATCAAGTGGCTATTGCCGGGAAGCTGGAGGATGAAGTATTACTAGTAGATTTACATTCAGGAAAAATAGAAACGTTACTTGAATTTGGTCATGGAATCACGAGTATGAACGTGGATGCGCAAGAACAACTATTATATATTACAGACGCGAAAGGGCATCAATTACATGTCTATCAGTTAGAAAATAAACAAAAGCTCGTCTCAATAGATGTTGAGACGAATCCAATTCAAGCTAATTTAGATGATAATGGAGAATTTATTTTTATCCTTAGTAGTGGTGAGACACCGACGATAACAGTTATTAATCGTTTAAATAACGAAGTGGAACTAACCTTTCCTGTGTTAGAATTACCAACCGATTTATTTTTTGACGGGCAATATCTATGGGTTGCAGGTCATGGTCACTTTACGAATTGGAATGAAAGCATTGTGGCGTATGACCCGTTTACAGGGGAAAGAGTGAAAGAAGTTCATGTAGGTTTAATGCCAATCTTTATTTATGATGATGCGGTAGGAGATCACTTTTACGTATTATGTCATGGGTCTAGTGATTTGTACGCCATTGATCGTAACACATATGAAGTTATAGAACGGGTTGTGGTCGGCGATAACCCGCATTATATGAGTGCCACGTTACAACACCTTTTTGTTACAGGCTTAGATGGTAATGTGTTATCAGTTATTGATCGTCATACTTATGAAGTGATAACGGAAATTGAATTAGCTGCTGGACCATTTGGAGTTGCTATAGGAGCGGTTGAAAATGATTAAAAAAACAATATTAGTGGTCGATGATGAAAAAGAATTAGTCGAGTTAGTTTCTTCTTACTTAATAAAGGAAAACTATCACGTATTAAAAGCTCATGATGGGACCGATATATTTCCGATTTTACAGCGAGAAAAAGTAGATTTAATTGTTTTGGACGTTATGATGCCGACGATGGACGGTTATACAGCATGCGAAAAAATAAGGGGAAAATGGACAATGCCAATTATTATGCTAACGGCAAAAGGCGGTGAAATGGATCGCGTTCAAGGGTTAAAAATTGGAGCAGATGATTATGTTGTTAAGCCTTTTAGCCCTAAAGAACTAGTAGCTAGAATTGAAGCACAACTTCGCCGGATAGAACTAACGACGAAAAAGACTTCTGTTATACGATTTGGAGGTCTTGAAATTGACACTGAAGGAAGAACCGTTATGGCAGATGAACAAAAAGTGACATTGACGAGAAAAGAGTATGATTTACTTTTATATCTCATTGAACATGAAAAGATGGTATTTAGTCGGGAACAAATTCATGATTTCGTCTGGGGAATGGATTACGAAAAAGGAACTTTTCGCACCGTGGATACCCATATTAAAACACTGCGTATTAAATTAGGGAAGTATGGAAATTGGCTTAAAACGGTTTGGGGTGTTGGATACAAATTTGAAGGAGACAATGAATGAAGAAGGGCGGGTTAAAGCAACGGATATGGATGTCCTTTATTCTGCTCATTTCTTTAACTATAATAGCGATTTTTGTATTGACGTATTTTTTATACGAAAAGTTTTATGTTGAAAAACAGATCTCGTTATTACAACATCACGGACAAGCTGTTGCTTCACAATATGATCAGTTTTCAGAGGATGAACTAATCGAACAAATCGCCTGGCTGGATACTGTGTTAGAAGCGAATGTTATTTATACGAAAGATCGAATGTTACTAAGTGGTGGACTTCCATTTGAAATTGAAATTGAAGAAACATTAATTACGTTTGAAGAGCGTCAAGTGTTATTAGAAGGTGAAACACTTATACTCATCCGGGAACACCCTAGGTTTGCTCAAGATATAGTAGCAGTAGTTATTCCTATTCAGGGCATCAACGGACTAGAAGCGGCCCTCTTTTTATATATGCCTTTAGCTGCAGTTTACGAGCCTTTTGAGTCGATCCGCTTTATACTCATTGGATTAGTGATTTTCACACTCATTTTTATTAGCGTTGTTACTAGGAAAATTACAGGTTTTTTTATTCATCCGATTGAACAAATGATGGAAGTCACTAACAAAATGGCAGATGGTGATTTTTCTAAGCGTGCAAATATTAATAGAAAAGATGAACTTGGCCAATTAGCTACGTCTATTAATCGAATGTCGTATTCACTTGAACAAGTAGAATCGAAGCGAAGAGAGTTCCTATCTAATGTTTCACATGAACTGCGAACACCGATTAGTTATATGAAAGGTTATACAGAAGCGTTTGAAGAAGAGATGATATCACAAGAAAAATATATTGATACAATGAAAAAAGAGACTGCCTATATTGGTAGGCTTGTACATGATTTGTTAGATTTAGCACAACTAGAAGGTGACTCCTATCCAATAAAAAAAGTACCGCTACCTTTTGCGCAACTTATTGAAGATGTGGTCCAAAAGTTTGAATGGAATGCTAAAGAAAAGAAGATAAATCTTAAGAAGAAATTAGATGAAGAAATTATCGTTGAAGGTGACGAGGACCGTTTAGCTCAAGTCATCTCTAATGTGTTAAATAATGCAATACGCTATAGTAAGGAACATGGGGTAATTAATGTTGTTCTGTCTACAATTAACAATGAAGCCCTACTTGTAATTGCCGATGAAGGGGAAGGAATCCCTAAAGAGGATGTAGAGAAAATTACTGAACGGTTTTATCGTGTGAATAAAGGTCGGACTCGTAATGATGGAGGAACAGGTTTAGGGCTCGCAATTGTTCAACAAATTGTGAAATTACATGATGGCAGACTAACGATCCAATCAGAAGTCGGAAAAGGTACAGCTGTTTCTATCACCATCCCACTATTTGAACTTGAATAATCACTGATAAACACAGGTAAAATACAGTGTCTAATTAAATGTTCAAAGATTTTTTTGAGAGATTTCAAAGTTTTATCACAAATTCAATATAACGTAAAAGGAAGAAGTTGCAGTAATCTAAAAGTCTTTATAATATAGAAGGAGATATTAAAATGAAAAAGAAGTTAAGTATTATTGGTTCAGTTTTGCTATTAGGGCTTATGACAGCCTGTGGTCAAGCAGAGGATGATGGACAAGCTAATGTGGTTGGTGGTCCATGCGAAAACCCGCTTGTTCCGATTGAAGTTGATTTTATGTGGGATCCAGAAACGATTAATAGTGATGAAATCATTCAATTCACTGCTCATGTAACCCACGATGGATTTGATGTAGAACAGGCAGATGATGTTCAATTTGAAATATGGGAACATGCGAATCCGGACTACCACCATATGTTAGAAACTGAAAATCAAGGAGACGGTTTATACACATTAGACTGGACGTTCCCAGAAGAAGGCGTATATTATGCTTATTATCATGTAACAGCATGCGCGATGCACCGTATGGAAAAGCAGAAGGTTGTTGTAGGAGATGTTGATGTAGAAGCGATTACAGCTCAACCCGATATAGTAACCACTAAAATGGAAGGTCACGGGGAGCATGGAGACGATGGTGAACATCAAGATCACGAAGACCATGAAGGCCACGAGGACCATGGACACGATCATCACAATGACGATGATGAAGAAGATGAACATAACCACTAAAATCATATAGAGAGTTTTCAAAAGCTTGGAGAAGGAGTATATTCTCTAAGCTTTTTTATGTTTTTGGTATCTGGAACCTTTCTACTAGAAATCGTCAATTGTTTGGTCATTATTTTATTGAATTTATTGTTTGGACTATTTTCTTAGGTAAGATTAGTTTATTATATGGTTAAATAGGCTCCTTTGGACGTTACTTTTTTACTATATATTATGGTATGATTTAGTTGTTTACTATACTTAGATTTTTATTATTTAAATGTGTTGTATCTAGTTCTAGAACTGATGTTTATATAACAAAACTTCGTTAGACTAATATATTGAGGTGAAGATAGTCTTGAGTAATTCAGAATACTTAGATGTATTTATCGATGAGAGCCAAGAACACTTACAGTCATTAAATGACAACTTACTATTATTAGAGAATGAACCTGGCAATTTAGCTATTGTTGGGGAGATTTTTCGCTCTGCACATACGTTAAAAGGTATGGCAGCGACGATGGGTTATGAAGATTTAGCTCATTTAACACATAGTATGGAAAATGTACTAGATTTAATAAGAAACCAAAAACTTGAAGCGACAACAGCTGTACTAGATGTTGTCTTTGCAGCAGTAGATGATCTAGAAGCCATGGTTAATGATATCGCTTCAGGTGGAACAGGTAAGCGTGATGTTACAAATGTAACAGAATTACTAGACCAAATTGAAAAAGGTGGTGCACTTTCACAAGTTGCGGCTACTGTAGAAATGACAAATGTTGTTGAGGCTGAAGAAGGAACAGTCACAGCAGCTTTTGATGTATCCTATGATCAGTTTGAACTGACGGTTCTGACGCAATCGCAAGAACAAGGCTATCAATCCTTTCAAGTAAAAATTTCTTTAGATGAGCGAACGATGCTGAAAGCTGCTCGTGTGTTCATGGTGTTTGAAGTACTTGAACAAGTCGGTGAAATCATTAAATCGAATCCAAGTGCAGAAGACCTAGAAGAAGAAAAATTTGACTTAGAATTTGTCGTCACATTCATCTCTAAAATTAATGCAGACGAAATTATGAAGCGAGTAAATAAAGTTTCAGAAATTGTTGATGTACAAGTTCATCAATTAAATTTGGACGATTTAAAGAGAGCATCTTCTGAAAAAGAAGCTGGCGAAGTTAAAGCAGAAGCTGAAATAATCGATAAGCAAGAAGATGTCCAACAGGCACAAGAAACGCCTGCCGAAGATAAAACGAAAAAGAATGGAAGAAAATCGGGCACTGACGGAAATAAGACCATTCGAGTTAATATTGAGCGACTCGATGTTTTAATGAACTTATTTGAAGAACTAGTTATTGATCGCGGTCGTCTAGAACAAATAGCTAGTGATTTAAAAAATAATGAGTTGAATGAAACAGTTGAAAGAATGTCTCGAATTTCTGGTGATCTTCAGGAAATCATTTTGAATATGAGAATGATGCCAGTCGAGCAAGTGTTTAACCGCTTCCCGCGTATGGTTCGCAGCTTATCGAAAGATTTAAATAAAAAAGTTAATCTTCAAATCCTTGGTGCTGAAACAGAGCTTGATCGAACGATTATCGATGAAATTGGGGACCCACTCGTGCATTTAATCCGTAATTCGATTGACCACGGGATCGAAACTCCAGAAAAACGACGTGAATTAGGTAAACCAGAAGAAGGAACGGTCATCCTTAAAGCGTATCATAGTGGAAACAATGTGTTTATTGAGATTGAAGACGATGGAGCCGGTATTAATCGTGATAAAGTTTTAAACAAAGCACTGACTAATGGTGTCGTTACTGAAGAAGAAGCAAGTAAAATGACAGATCAGCAAATCTATGGTCTTTTATTTAGAGCTGGTTTCAGTACAGCTGATAAAGTGACCGATGTTTCAGGGCGAGGTGTAGGTCTTGATGTCGTTAGGTCCACTTTTGAATCATTAGGCGGAGTAGTCACCGTTGATTCAACTCTAGGTAAAGGATCTGTTTTCTCCATCCAATTACCGTTAACACTTTCTATTATTGATGTTATGTTAATCGAAGTCAGCGATGAAAAATATGCAATCCCGCTGTCTTCGATTGTGGAGACAGCAATTGTCAACAAAAAAGAAGTGTATAGTGCACATAATCAAAAAGTGATTGACTTCCGTGGGAAGGTAGTACCACTCGTATTCCTTAAGGATATTTTTGAAGTACCTGTAGAAAAAGAGGAAGAGGAAGAGTTTTATTCTTTAGTTATTGTTCATAAAGGCGATAAAATTGCAGGACTTGTTGTTGACTCTTTAATTGGACAACATGATATTGTACTTAAGTCACTAGGAAACTATCTGACAAATGTATTTGCAATTTCAGGTGCAACTATTCTTGGAAATGGTCAAGTAGCTTTAATCGTGGATACAAATGCACTAATTAAGTAATTACAAGGATGGGAGGCAAACCCTAATGTCTGTTGAAAGTGCAGTAGGAAATGAATTAAAAGTCATTGTTTTTCAGTTAAAAGATGAGGAATATGCGATTGAAGTAGACTATATTCAATCGATTGAGAGAATGCAACCCGTAACGCGTATTCCTAGAACATTACATTTTATTACAGGTGTTATGAATTTACGTGGGGTTATAACTCCGATTATCGACTTAAGAAAGCGCTTCGGTATTGAACCGAAAAAATCAGATGATGCTACGCGAATTCTAGTCATCTCTAAAGATGATATTGAAATTGGTTTTATTGTAGACGGGGCTAATGATGTGATCGATATTCCTATCGAGAAAATCGAACCGACTCCTGAAGTAGTTGGCGGTTTAGAAGCTGACTATTTAAGGGGAGTCGTAAAGCTTGAAAACCGATTATTTACATTATTAAATATAGATAAAGTAATTGCTAGTGTTGATATTTTAAGCAAGGAAAAATAGTGTGAGGTGTTAAGATGACTTCTGTTTTAGTTGTAGATGATGCTGCTTTTATGAGAATGATGATTAAAGATATTTTATCTAAAAATGATTTCAATATTGTCGGTGAAGCGGCAAATGGTCAAGAAGCAGTAGAAAAGTACAAAGAGTTAAATCCTGATATTGTAACAATGGATATAACAATGCCTGAAAAAGACGGTATTGAAGCGTTGCGTGACATCAAAAGGATTAATCCAAATGCTAAAGTAATTATGTGTTCTGCGATGGGGCAACAAGCTATGGTTATCGATGCGATTCAATCAGGTGCCAAAGACTTTATCGTTAAGCCGTTTCAAGCAGATCGTGTAATTGAAGCACTGCAAAAAGTTGCGAACTCATAGTACCAATTAGAAGGAAAGTACTACCAATAAAAGAAGCTGCCATCGGAAGGGATGCAGCTTCTTTTATTATTATAAAAAATACTATGCGCGTGTAACTTAAGGACTTTTAGAGTTAATAACTTTTTTGAAACCCTCTAATTCTTGTGACGTGCCTAATACAATTAACAGATCTCCTGATTTAAAGCAAAAGTCAGATTTAGGATTGCCAAAGAAATCTCTTTCACGTTTTACAGCCACAATTGTAATACCGTATGTTCCTCTAACGTTCAATTCCGCAATTGATTGATTTAGAAAAAGTGAAGAGGAGCCTAATAAAACTTCTTCAACGTTATATTCATTTTCATGATCATGAAATACCGTTTCAATATATTCAATGCTGATTGGTTTCAATAAAGACATGGCGAGCTTTTGGCCGCCGATGCTCGCTGTGTTAATTACTTTGTCTGCACCGGCGCGATATAACTTCGCTTCAGATTCTTGTTTATTTGTTCGACAAATCACTTGTACGTTTGGGTTAAGTCCTTTAGCTGTTAATGTAATAAATACATTGTCTGCATCATTGGGAAGCGTAGCTATTAATCCTTTAGCATGGTGGATTCTCGCATCTAGTAAAGTTTGATCTTCTCTGCTATCCCCTTTGATAAATATTTTTCCATGTTCAAGCTCCTGTTCAATCTTATCGTCCATTTCAATGAGAACAAAATCAATCCCAACGTGTTCTAGTTGTTTAGCTACTTGTATGCCGACACGACCGTATCCGCAAATGATAATATGGTCTTTCAGTTTTGATAACTTTTTTTCCATCTTTCGCTTACCTACTTTATTAAATATTTTCCCTTCAATAACAAATGCTGCAATAACTGCAAGTATGTAAGTTGCTAGGCCGATCCCAATCGGAATGATAATAAAAGTAATAATTTTACCACCTGGAGTTTCTGGTGAGATATCGCCATAACCAATCGTTAGTAAGGAGACTACCGTTAACCACAGCGCATCGTAGAAATGAAGTCTTTCTGTTAACATAAATCCTACCGCACCAATGAGTGTTACAATAGTCATTAAGAGCAGTGAATAAATTACGTTTTTTTTCAACATAAAAAAATGACTCACTTTCACTAAGATAAACAAATTATACTATTAAAAAAGTCTTAGTTTATAATTGAATTTGAAAGTTTTAGAAACAAATTGTGCATGGAAGTTGCTGGTTTAAAAGGCGTGATAAAAACAGAGCGATATGATGTTTTTATTAGATCTTCTAGGAGGAATAAAGGAGAAATATTTATTTATAAAATTTTTATTTGTGTGGTTGACAGCTAGTCTGACTTCATGTAACATCTACAAAGTAATTGAATAATGTTCCTCGTTAGGTGAGGCTCCTGTACGGAGATACGCTGCTGCCCAAAAATGTCTAAAGACGCCAATGGGTCAACAGGAACCATCGAAATAAGGTGGTTTTTAATGTAGCTGGTCAATGACCTATGCCGTACAGTGCTAAAGCTCTACGATTGAAGGAATGGTAATGAACATTTTTTTGGTATGCTTATATAATAAGTATGCGCTAATTTATGTTGAATTTAACACCTTCTCTCGTAGAAGGTGTTTTTTATTTTATATTACCAAATACATAAAAAAACGGGAGGTGTTGTGGAATGGATAGTAGTCCCGAACCTGATTCGACAAATTGTGGTTTATTAATACAGACAAAAGGAATAATACAAGAAATAGGGAGAGCCCCACTTCACTCCCGAGTAGAAGTTTGGTGGAATTAGTTCTCCTCACAAGGAGGAAACGACCGTGGTTAGACTAAACGAACAAACACGAGAAGAATACGTAAATCATATTCTTCAAGTTTTAAAAGAAAATGACAAAGAGCAATTTAGAGAGGCATTTCTTGAATTACATCCAACAGATCAAATGGATATATTCACTAACTTAGAGAAAGACCAACGCGAACTAGTTTATGCCTATCTTTCAGCGGCTGAATTTGCTGAGGTATTCCAAGAGTTAGAAATTGATGATCAAAAAAGAATTGCACTTGAATTAGATGATGACTTCATTGCAGAAATGTTTAACAACATGTATGCCGATGATGTAGCGGATTACCTTGCTGAAATTAAAGATGCTAAGGCTAAGGCCATCTTAAGTGCAATGGATAAAGAAGATGCAGATGACGTAAAAGAACTATTATCTTATCCACCAGAAACCGCTGGTGCGATTATGACAAAAGAATATATCGCAATTAAAGCGACACAAACAGCAGCTGAAGTAGTTCAACTTCTACGTGAACAAGGTCCTGATGCTGAAACGGTTTATTATTTGTATGTCGTTGATGAGAAAGATAAATTAGTTGGGGTAATTTCGCTTCGTGACCTGATTATTGCACCAACCAATGAAAAAATTGAAAACATTATGAGTTCACGTGTTGTTTCGGTTGAAGCACATATGGACCAAGAAGAAGTAGCAAAGTTAATTAAGAAGTATGATTTTCTTGCTGCTCCTGTAGTTACAAGTACTAGCGAGTTAATTGGTATCGTCACAGTCGATGATGTTATGGACGTTCTAGAGGATGAAGCAACTGAGGATTTAGGTGAAATTTCTGCAGTTAGAGGTGCAACCGATGTTAATGTAACTGCATTTACTGCAGCTAAAAAACGTTCACCTTGGATTATTTTATTAATGTTTTTTGGTCTTATTACAGCTGGTGTAATTGGTCAGTTTGAAGAAACGTTAGAGGAAATTGTTTTATTAGCAGTATTCATTCCGTTAATTATGGACTCGGCTGGGAACACTGGTACACAGTCACTAGCAGTTATGGTTCGTGCATTAGCTACAGGCGCTCTTGAAAAGAAAGGTCTTTGGTCAACCATCAAGCGTGAATTCGGTACAGGATTAATGCTAGGTTTAATTTGTGCCGTTGTTTTAATGGTATTAGTCCCATTCATTTATGGAAGTTTTATGCTAGCGTTTATCGTAGGTATTTCACTATTCTTTACATTAAGTGTTTCAACAATTATCGGGGCAGTTGTTCCTGTAATTATTAATAAATTAAAATTAGACCCAGCGATTGCGTCAGGTCCATTTATTACAACAGTAAACGATATTTTAGGTTTACTTATTTACTTCTCAATCGCAACATCTTTAATTAATTATCTATAATAAAAAACACGGTGCCAGGCACCTTTAGCGAACTAAAGGTGCCTGGCACCGGTGTATGTATAGAAATAAAGAGCAAAATTTAAAAGTTGGGAGGTAGGTGTTGATGGTGCTGCCGTATGAAGTATTTATTAAATTGTCTATTGCGCTTTTGCTTGGACTTCTAATAGGAATTGATCGACAACTTAAGCATAAACCTCTTGGATTAAAGACAAGCATGGTCATCTGTGTTGCTAGTTGCCTTATTACCATCGTATCGGTTGAATCGTTCCATCGTTATGCAACACCTACTTTTAACACTATGGATCCAATGCGACTAGCAGCGCAAATTGTTAGTGGTGTCGGTTTTTTAGGTGCCGGTGTCATCTTAAGAAGAAGTAATGATGTCATTTCTGGTTTAACGACAGCTGCTATGATTTGGGCAGCGTCGGGTTTAGGAATTGCAATCGGTGCAGGTTTTTATGCGGAAGCCTTTTATGTAGTGATTCTCCTCATTGCAGCCGTTAATATTTTGCCTCTATTTGTTAAGCGGTTAGGACCAAGCACATTGAGCAAACGCGATGTCGCTGTTAAAATTGTGATGGAACCAAACATGAAAATGACAGAGCTCCTACAAGCGATTGAACGAAAAGGAGATAGCTTAAAGCAACAAAAAAAATATGAAATTGATATCCGAAATATTAAAATTAGAGACTTAGAAAATGGAAATCAACAAATTGATTTAACGATTTCAGCGCCAGAAAAGCAATACACGACTGAAATTTACTATTTATTTAAAAAAATCGATCATGTGTTAACTGTCGATGTGGAACATTTGTAAAGAAAACTCGCAGATTGGCGAGCCTTTAAGCGAAGACAAGGCGTAGTTGCACTTATACTTAATTGTTTACAACGTCGAATATACGTTCTTTGCTTCCAATTTATCATTTCTTAATGTGTAAAAAATAAGCCTCTGTGAGGGGAGGTACCTATCTGGTGATGCTTAATTTAAAAAACCGCGAAGAGTATACGTTTTATTTGCACTTATATTTAAAACAAGAAAAGAAAGAAGAATTCCGAAGAGATTTTCTGTCGCTGCATCCAACCGATCAAATTGAAATTTTTCAAGAATTTAGTGAGATAAAACGGCACGTAGTCTACGACTATTTATCTATAAAAGAGTTTTCAAATATTTTTGTTGGGTTGCCTGTGAAACAACAAAAAATTGTCATTTCAGAGTTTGATGAACATCGGGTTCCTACTTTGTTGGAGGAATTATCAGCAGATGATGTAACGGATTTCTTAAGCGAAATACCTGAACATATAGCCAATTACTTCCTTGATCGGATGAATAAAAACGATGCCGATAACATTAAAAGGTTATTGTCTTATCATGATGATACTGCAGGTTCTTTAATGACAACAGAATTTATTACCGCATTAGAAGTGGAAACAGCTGAAAATGTTATGCAAAGGTTAAGAACCGAAGCAAAAGATGCGGAAACGATTTATTACATTTACGTCACTGATGAGAAGAGGGTCTTAAAAGGAGTTCTTTCTTTAAGAGAAATGATCCTAGCTGAACCGGAACAAGCTGTAGCAGATATCATGAAAAAGCAATTTATTTCTGTTGTACCTACTACGGATCAAGAACATGTTGCTGAAATTATTAAAGACTATGATTTAATTGCGGTACCTGTCGTTACAGAAAAAGATGTCATTTTAGGAATTGTAACCGTAGATGATGTAATGGATATAGTTGAAGAAGAAACAACAGAAGATATTGAGGATTTAATGGCTACGAGGGGTTCGGTGGATATTGAAGTAAGTCCTCTAGTCGCTGCCAAACGCCGTTTACCTTGGTTAATCATCTTAATGATCCTTGGTATTGGTACAGCAAGTATTATCGGTCAATTTGAAAGTACCCTCGCTGAGATGGCCATTTTAGCGATATTTATTCCTCTAATAGCAGATATGGGAGGAAATACAGGAACTCAATCTTTAGCAGTTGTCGTTAGAAGTATTGCACTTGGGAGTTTAGAACAACATAATGTTTTTCGTAAATTGCTTAAAAGAGAAGCAGTAACAGGTCTGTTGATGGGCTTTACATGTGGTATCATTGCATTTTTTATCGCCTTACTTTTTGATATTAGTGGAATGTATTTTGGAATAATTGTAGGCATTTCATTGTTTTGTACGATCGTTATTTCAACGATAACAGGAACGACTATTCCTTGGATCGTTCATCGTTTTAAAGTAGATCCAGCTGTTGCTTCAGGTCCATTTATTACAACTATCAATGATATTGTTGGGTTGTTCATCTATTTCTCAATCGCAAGTTTGATGCTTCAATATTTGTAATTAGGAAAAAGAAAGAGGTGGTGCGACGCACCATCTCTTTTTGTAGCTTTATCCGAAGGAAGATCGTAGCAAAGGGTATTGGCTATGATTTTCCTATATATCTCCTCAAGAGTGCACAAACCCGGTGTATTGGTTAACGAAGTCTCCTAGATTTTTGCTTAACAGCGCACTAATCCAGTGTATTGCAACGGGATTACCTAAATCTATTTGCATCAACCACCAGCATGGCTAAATACACAAAATTGAATATCTGCCCAACTGGTTAACAGCGCCAAATGATGTTGAGTGAAATGGGAGATTTTCCTTCAGCCTTATTGTAAACTCTCAGCATCTACTTTAATTACCCCATTTAACGATTTGATCGCATAGTATATATCTGTCGTATAAAATTTTTTATGGGCAGTTACAATACAAGTGATAATTAGATCGTCTGCTTCTTCTTTTATCTTTACTTGCTTTATTCCAAAACTTTTTGCTTTAATTTCCTTTAGCAGTGTTGTTAAATCTGTTGTTTCTTTGATGTACAGCTTTACTTTGATTTCTTTTTCATTTAGCTTTTTCGGACCGAGCTTATTAAAGAAATAAGGAATTACTTTCATGCCTAAAATAATAAAAAATACGCCAGTAAGAGCTTCGAAATAAAACCCTGCCCCAATCGTTATCCCTAACGCTGCTGAGGCAAGGACTAATGCAGCTGTAGTTAGTCCTGAAATGGCTTCATTACTTCGGCGCAGTATGACACCAGCACCCAAAAAACCGATCCCACTAATTATATAAGAAGGAATACGACCGGGGTCCATAGGGCGTGAATATTCCTTAGAATATAAGAACGCAGATTCAAAAGATACTACGGTAAGTAAACAAGATATTACAGAGACAATTAGACATGTCTTTAAGCCTAACGGTTTACCTTTTAGTTCTCGTTCCAAACCAATAACTAATCCAGCTATAGCAGCAAAACTTAACTTAATAAGTATCTCAAAATTAAATTCAGTGAGTAATATCCTCTTCACCTCCCCTAATCTTTTAAAAACTAACTATTATATAAATAATATAAAATATGAAAAAATATATGACTTTCCACTAAAAAAAGTCTCATTAATCATTCCTGATCCTCACTAAATTTGCACAAAAAAAGAACGAGCGAATTTATACTGTTCGCTCGTTCTAAATATTAATTAAACTTTCGTAGGGACAAGTATTAATGGGCAAGGGGTTAAATGAGAAACGCTATAACTAACACTTCCTAAGGCTTGCCCAACAACAGGTCCCATACCACGGGTTCCCATTATAATGGCTTCTGCCTGTTGTTCTTTTGCTTCACTGGTAATTTCAATCGAGGGCAGTCCGACTCGAATTTTGGTTTCGTACAAGATATTTTCATCCTTAAGAATAGGTTCGACTTTCTGAAAAATTCGGTTCGCTTCACCTTCTTGAATATTAATCAGCTCTTTTTCTGAAAGCAAAAGAGCTGTGGCTTCGTTATACTTGGGTTGGACATTTAATAATAGTAGATTAGAATTAAATGCTTTTGCTGTTTTTACAGCGTAATGAACAGCTTCAAGTGCAAATGCAGAGCCGTCTACAGGTACAATAATTATGTTTTTGTCCACGTTAGAAACCCCTTTTCCAACATTATGATGATTTAAGTTTATCATAATTAAATAATTTTCAAGCTCGCATTTGTGAACAATTTACTTCACTCCGTTTGCAAAGCAGTTTGTAATGTATTCTGTTACTTGATTTTTTAAGTTGACATTTAAATAATGGTTTTGCCCTTCATATCCCCGACAAAAATAGTTGTAATGTGAAAAGGTTCCATCATTTTTTCCCGGATGAACCCGTAATTCATTTTGCTTCATATAACGCTTAATCACTCCTAATTCTTTACTGAGTTGATCAAGTACAGTCGTTGTAAGTGTTAGGTATGAAGGTTGGAGCTTCAATGGTAATGCTTTGAGTCGCTCTAAATCTTTTTCTAACGCTTTTCGTGCAATTGTTAATAGCACATAATGATGTATCGCTTTTTGTTCTTCTGTAGTAATCATCATAAGCTATCAAACTCCATTCTAAGAACATTTGTTTGTATACATTATATGCAAACGAATGTTCCTTTACAACTATTAATTTCTGGATACAAAAAACCGAGGATGCAAAATTGATCCCTCGGTTTTTTAATGTAATTTATTTTTTAAATCCTGCAGACGCTGTTCAGCTCGGTAAACATCCATTTGTAATTGAGTAATCATTCTTAAATTAGCATCCATACTCCCTTGTTTCCGCAAGTATCCGAATACAATAGGTTTGTGATGTTTTAATAGTGACATTATTTCGATTGTTGGTAATGAATGTTTGGGATCTTTTGTACGTAAAAAATAACGAATAAATTTTAAAAAATCTGGTACAGATGCTCGAGTGTCAGGAGCTTGTTTGATGAGGTCTTCAAATTTGTTAATGCTGTCTAATAAACCTTTTGGCGGGTTCATGATGATCACTCCTTATAACCTTTTTCATTATAGACAGAAGACATGAATAATGAAAGAAAAACAATTTGGTAATCAAACTAATTTATGTTCAAATGCTTAAGAAAATTGCCACTTGACGGTTTGACCTTTAAAATGAAAGTATACAGCTATGAGGGAGGCGTAATTTAATAATGAAAGTTTTATTATCAGGCTTTGAGCCATTTGGAGAGTTTAAAGTAAATCCTACGTTGGAGATGGTAAAAGAAGTTCAAGAACTAGGTGTTGAGGGAGTAGAAATAGAAATAATCGGTTTACCAGTTGTATATGGAACATGTGTAGATCAACTCTTAGCTAAAATTGAAGAAGTTAACCCTGATGTTGTTCTGTCTTGTGGTCTTGCGTTTGGACGAGCTTCAATTACTCCAGAACGAATTGGAATTAATATCCAAGATACTGCAGGGGAGGGCGATAAAGGAGATAATCAGGGAGATAAACCGGTAGACCGCCCGATTATTACGGATGGTCCCGATGGATTGTTTACGACGCTGCCCATCAGACTAATGGTAGAACGATTAGTTCAAGAAGGGATCCCAGCACAAATTTCAAATACAGCAGGTACTTATATTTGTAATAATACATTATATGGAATTTTACATCATATGAATAAGAAACAAATTCAGATAAAAGCTGGTTTTGTTCACTTTCCTGCCACTCCAGACATGGTCGTTAACCGCCCGAATGTTCCAAGTATGTCGATGAGTGAACAAATAAGAGGTTTAGCACTAATGATTGAAGCGATACGAGACAATTCACAAACAAACTAACTGAATATAATCGTTTTCTTCGCACTCTATTAAAGTACTGATGCACTGTTGCATTGGATATATAGAGTGCTTTTATTTTTCTGTAAAATGGGCTTATTTTAATCATCAGATAGGTTTAGGGGTGAATAAACTAGGGAAAACAGAATGTAATACCAATGAAAATAAGGATTAGATAAAATTGGTCAAAATTGGACATTAAAAATGTTTGAATTATTTGAAAATTTAATGTAAAATAACAAAAAGGGGGTAACTTCTATGAACAAATTTGCCATTGATAAAAAGCTTATGAAACAATTAGCCGCGATTCGTAATAAGAAGAAGCCTTCAGAAGAAATTCTGAATTCCCTGTATGCCCAAGCGATGCTTGAATATTCCATATACGAGTATCAGAAAAATGCAATTTGTAACCAAATTGATGAGGCGTTAGTGGAAAAGGATGAAAAAAGATTTTTCGTATTATCAACACATTATAATGAGTTGTTGGATCGTTATCGTCCAGGGAAAACGTTGTTTGAAAAAGGGTATGAACTAAATATTCAATTTGTTGATTAATGATAGCAGAGTGTCTTGGGCACTCTGCTTTTTTTGTTTTTTTAATTATTTACTTGTGGTGGGGTAGCTACTGAGAGAGTAAGAGTCAATATGAAGTTAAATCGACTGTAGTATCTTTTCAATTCCTCGGCGCGCGCCGGAAATATTTCTGGCGACAGGTCCAATTTCAAGTTCAGAAAGAGCACCCATGGCATACAACCCTTCATCCCATTGTAAAGAATTAGATAATATCGGATATCCACATGCGGCACATCGGAGCTGACGTTCTTCAATCGTTGTACTCAGCCATTCAATACCAGGCGGTGATTGATGAAAACCAGTTGCAAGAAGAATATGTTCACTTTTAACTGTATCACCAGACAGTAACTTAACTTCATTCATGAAGTCGTTTATTTGCAGGTCCTCAACTTCACCACGTAAAAAAGAGAGTGCACCACTTTTAATTTGCTTACTAACTTTTGCTTTTAGGTCAAGGGGTAATGAACCTCGATGTCTAGCTTGACGTATCATTTCTCGTCGCTTGTCATAACTTGAAACGGCTTGGAAGCTTCTCATTAATTTGGGACCGAGCCATCCTGGGTCCGAGTCAAACTGGTGAACTCGAAGGGAATGTCTTGAAATTTGAGTCACGTTTCCTGGAAGATGACGACTCCATTTGATGGAAGCATGAGCAGCTGTAATTCCGCCACCGACAATCATTAAGGATTTAATAGTTTTTGGTATCGGATGTTCACGGTCAAACACATGTGAAATAGAGGCACCGTTTTCCTTAGCTGTAATCGCCCACTCAGGCCAAAATGGATGTTCGCTTAATCCAATGGCTAATATTACATTTTTGCTTGCGAACTGTTGCCCGTCTTTAAGAACAACTTGCCAATTCTGGCTGTCTTTCTTTAATTGAACGACTCTGCCTTGAATCCAACTATTATAAAGATTTGTTTCTTTAAATAGATGATCACAGTGAGTGTTAAAAAGCTGTATACCAGGTCGATCATATGGCTTATAGAAAGCAGCGAACGGCTTTCCGCTTGACGTTTTCGAAAACTTTTCGAGGTCAAAATGAGCGGGGGCCAGATGATGGATCGACGGGGAACGTAAATAAGGCATTTCAATAGTTGATGTACAATGATGCCACATCGATAATGGCTTTTCATTTGGATCAATTATGGCTAGGTTTTCAATTGCAACTTTCTTCTGTTTTAAGAGATAAACAGCTGCAGTACAACCTTGAATACCTCCACCGATAATTAGCCAGTCAAACATGATGTAACCTCCAAAACTATAATCGTAATCATTACTATTTAATATACAAAAATACTGTTTATTATGCAATGTATTCTTTTATGATGGTCAAGAATATGGTACACTATAAATCGTAACAATTACGTTTTGTTTTAAGGTAAATAATTTTAGTAATAGTGAGGAGAAAGTGATGATCTTATCAGATAAGACGATAAATGAAATGTTAAACAAAGGAGAGCTTTCAATAGAGCCTTTAGTGGATGGACAAGTGCAACCCGCTTCTGTAGACATTCGTTTAGGAACACACTTTTTAAAAATTGATGAAAATGCCATCGAATCAATATCACTTGATAAAGAAGCGAAGTATATTGAATTTGAAAGCGATGAAGTTGTCATTCCACCAAACTCATTTCTATTAGCAACAACGAAAGAATATATAAAGCTTCCAAATCATGTAACCGCATTTGTAGAAGGGCGAAGTTCCATTGGAAGGATGGGGTTATTCATTCAAAATGCCGGCTGGGTTGACCCAGGATTTGAAGGTGAAATTACTTTAGAGCTATATAATGCCAATCGACTTCCTATAAAATTGAAGTCTGGTCGTCGAATTTGTCAACTTGTTTTTGCACTAATGGATCAAGAAGCCAAAACCCCATATCAAGGAAAATACCAAGGACAACGTCAAGCTGTAGGAAGTCGAATATATAAAGATATCGATTAGCGCTATTCAAAAACAGCGGGCCAAAGACAGGCCTGCTGTTTTCGTTTCTAGTTGTCGCAGAGTTCACTGGATGTGGCTCTATAATAAGTTAGTATCTTGCACATAATTTAGCTTCCTATGAGTCAAGTAAAATAGAGGAACTAGATTAAAGTACAGTATTTTGTTGTTTTCCTAGCTAGAGTGGGGCGTCCCAACTCAACGGTTACTTGTTTTATGCAAACTTAGACTCTCTTTCCTTGACTTTGCCAGTAAGGGGCACGGAGTTCTTTTTTTAGTATTTTACCAGACGGATTTCGTGGCAAAGCTGAAACGAAGTCTACGGATTTCGGCTTCTTGTAACTAGCTAATCTGCCTTCACAGTAGGTGATAATCTCTTCCGCTGTTAAGGAGACACCTTCTTTAGGGACGACAATCGCCTTCACGGACTCACCCCAAATCGGATCAGGGACACCGATGACAGCAACTTCTAAAATGCCTGCATGTGTATATAAAAACTCCTCAATTTCACGGGGATATATATTAACACCGCCACTAATCAGCATATCTTTTTTTCGATCCACAATATAATAATAGCCGTCATCGTCCTGACGGGCCATATCGCCAACCGTAAAAAATTCACCATAAAAAGACCCGCGATTAGCTTCTTCATTTTGATAGTATCCATCTAATAAATATGGAGCTTTAATATAAAGTTCGCCAACCTCGCCAGTAGCAACTGGATTTTTCTGTTCATCTAATAGCAAGCATTCTACTAGTGGAAACGGCTGTCCAACACAAGCATCTTTTTCTTTAATGTCTTTTGGCTTAATATTTAACGTTATTGCGCTTTCAGTAGATCCATAGAATTCGTGAAGGTCAGTACCATTAAAATATTCTAGTATTTCATTTTTTGTTTGTGTAGGTAATGGTGCTCCAGCCGAAATGAGTACGCGCATAGTCTTGTGATTATAGCTAGCTTTTGTTTCAGAAGGAAGGTTAAGAATAAAATTAAACATCGTCGGAGCCATAAAGGTATTAGTTACTTGATACTTTTCCGTTAATTGTAGAAATTCTTCCGCATCGAAGGTTTCTTGAATAACGATCGTACCGCCAACAATGAGTTGCATCAGTAAGAATATCCATGGGGCTGCATGATAGATTGGTCCAGCAACAATATGAATATCAGACTCATCAATTTTGTACTCATAAGCAGCAACTATTCCAGTAAGAACACGTGAACGGTGTGAGATGACAACGGCTTTTGGTTTTCCAGTTGTCCCAGATGTATATCCGTAATAAAAGGGGTCGTTTTCGTCAATGTGTACATTAGGTTCTTCTGAAGAACCAGACTGAAGGAATGCCTCATATTGATAGAATGGATAATCGGCTTGACCATCTACGACAAGAAGTGTATCTAGAGCCGGAGTATAAGGGATAACGTTACGAACGATCGATTCATATTCACCAGTCGTTATGACAGCGCGGCATTCAGAATGGTTTAGAATATATTCAATATCCTTACTTAGTAAGCGGTAGTTAATGGGAACGAGGATGACACCAATTTTAGCAAGTGCACCAATGATTTCAATATAACTAGAATGATTTTTCATCAATACGGCGACTTTGTCACCTTTTTGAAATCCTCTTTTCGTAAAGGCATTTGCTAATTGATTGGTTCTCGTATTAAGTTCTTCGTATGTAAGTATTTGATTATGAAAGATGACAGCAGGTTTTTCGCGGAATTTAGAAGCGTTTTGTTTGAAGAAAGAGCCGACAGTAAGCACAAACTCACATCCTTTTTAAACGATTATACAAACATTGTAACAAAATTCAGAAAATAACAAAATAAAAACAAGGTGAAAATAAAGGTCAAAATTGGTCAAAAAAGTAGTTGCCATTTATAGTCATTTGTTATATATTAAAATTAACAAAAGGTCAAAGTTAGTCAAAGTCAAACACAAAAAACGACCACACTAAAAAGGAGTGATAAAAATGAAGTGTACAAAATGCCAAAGCCGTAAAGCGACTGTTTTTTTACAAGTAGAAGTCAATGGTCAAAGAAAAGAATTAACGGTATGTTCCCCATGTTATGAGGAAATTCGTAAGGGAGCTAAAAGCAGTGCAATGTTTTCAACGTCTAACTATGATTACGGTGCAAATAGCGACAGTGAGAATTGCTCAACAGGATCATGCAATACCGAACCTGAAAAAACGAGTGTACTCAAACAATTTGGAAGAAACTTAACTGAGATTGCTAAAACGGGAATGATTGACCCAGTAATAGGACGCGAAGATGAAATCGAACAAGTGACAGAAATCTTAAATCGCCGTAATAAAAATAACCCAGTCCTTATTGGGGAGCCTGGAGTCGGAAAAACAGCCATTGCTGAAGGACTTGCCCTAAAGATTATTGAAGGAGACGTACCATCAAAATTACGAAATAAAGAAATCATATCACTGGATGTCGCTTCACTTATCTCAGGAACTTCTTATCGTGGACAGTTTGAAGAACGAATGAAGCAGCTTTTAGCTGAGTTAGAAGCAAACCAAAATACAGTTCTTTTTATTGATGAAATTCATCAGCTCGTTGGTGCAGGAAAGACAGAAGGTTCAATGGATGCAGGAAATATGCTGAAACCTGCGTTAGCCCGCGGACAAATCCAAGTCATTGGGGCAACAACTCTTAAAGAGTACCGAGATATTGAAAAAGACGGCGCACTTGAAAGACGTTTTCAACCGATCATTGTCAATGAACCGTCTGTAGATGATGCGATTACGATATTAATAGGATTAGCACCAAAATATGAAGCTTACCACGGTGTAAAATATCCTGAAGAAGTTATTAAGACTTGCGTTGAACTATCACATCGTTTCATACAAGATCGACAACTCCCAGATAAGGCCATCGATTTACTGGATGAAGCAGGTTCAAAACGTAATTTAAAAGATGCGATCAATAAACAAGCAGATATTGAAGCAAGGTTAGAAGTTATTCAAAAGGATAAAGTAAAGGCTGCTGAAAAAGAAGACTATGAAACAGCCGCGAAATTACGTCAAGAAGAACTACAATTAGAAGAAAAGCTAAAACATGCAGAAAATAATGACCCAGTGGTAACGGTTGAAGACATTCAACTTTTAATTGAAAAGAAAACGGGCATCCCTGTTCGAAAACTACAACAAAGTGAGCAAGAAAAGCTAAGAAATTTACAAGTTCAACTCGCAAATAAAGTTATTGGTCAAGCTGCGGCTGTCGAAGCGGTAGCGAAAGCGATCCGAAGAAATCGTGCAGGCTTTAGTCGATCAAATCGTCCGATTGCCTCTTTCATGTTTGTAGGTCAAACAGGGGTAGGAAAAACAGAACTAACAAAAGTATTGGCTGAAGAACTATTTGGAAGTAGAGACGCTCTTATTCGATTAGATATGAGTGAGTATCTGGAAAAGCACACGGTTTCTAAATTGATTGGCTCACCACCTGGTTATGTAGGGCATGAAGAAGCGGGACAGTTAACGGAACAAATTCGCAGAAAGCCTTATAGTATCGTTTTACTAGATGAAATGGAAAAAGCACATCCTGAAGTTCAACACCTCTTCTTGCAAATACTTGAAGATGGAAGACTTACAGACAGTCATGGCCGAACTGTGAGCTTTAAAGATACAGTTATTGTTATGACAAGTAATGCTAAGCTACTCGACCAGTACTTCAAGCCGGAGTTTCTAAACCGAATTGACTCCACAGTCCACTTTAATCAGCTAGAAAAAGAACATCTAATGCAAATTGTTAATTTAATGCTCGAAGATGTGTATAAAAAAGCAGCAGAACAATCATTGAATATTGAGATTACAAACGCTGCAAAAGAAATGATTGTAGAAAAAGGATACGATCCAAACTTTGGGGCTCGTCCTTTGAGAAGAGCGATCCAAGAAAAGATTGAAGATCCAATTGTCGATTTAATTATCGATGAGGAAGATGTAAAGGCTGTGAAAGTAGACGTAAAAGAAAAGCAGATTGTTGTGTACAAAAAATAAAAAATGAAAGTGAAAAATCGTATTGGAATTACTCCAATACGATTTTTTTATAGGGAAGCTACCACCATTTGGTGGACAAGTTGCTCGTGCACTTGCTGAAAAGCTAAAGGTTACTTTATCAATGCTTTCAATTGCTCTAAGCCAATGAGCTCTTCCTTTTGCCAAGGAATTAGTACAGTTTGCTCTGCTAATTCTTCACTAACACGGTCGATCCATCTTAATTCAGAATTCGCGCGCTCTAAAAGAACCGGATCTCGTGTATCCGTACCATAGAAACTTTGATTAATGATCCACCGCTTTGGTATGATACCTGCTCTTTTTAAATCAGCTTGCAGTCTCGAGGCTTCAAAGACTGGAGTTGCTTCGGGAAGTGTTACAAGAACAACCGTAGTTTCGTTTGGATCTTTTAATCGTGGTAACAGGGAACGAACCGCTTCGGGCATGTCGCCGCTAGAGCGAGTTACTTCACGATGATATGATTCGGCAGCATCTAATAGCAGCAGAGTATGCCCAGTTGGTGCAGTGTCAACGACAACAAAAGCATCTTGCCCCTTATGAACAACTTCTGCAAATGCACGGAATACGGCAATTTCCTCGGTACAAGGAGATTCGAGGTCTTCTTTAATATAAGCGAGGCTATCTTCATCTAAGTCATTTGCTACCTTATTCAACACTTCTTCTTTATATTTCTCCACTTCGACTTCTGGATCAATTCGACTGACGGATAAATGTTCATAAGCAGTATGATCATTCAATATGAATTGAAGATGAGCGGCTGGGTCGGTTGTTGTTAAATGGACTGGAAACCCTTTTTCAACGAGACCAAGTGCGATAGCTATAGCTGTCGTTGTCTTGCCAACTCCACCTTTACCCATTGTCATAATAACGCCTTTCCTATGTTTAGCAAGATCTTCAATTAATTCGTTTAGTGGTGGAAGAGCAGGTGCAGTGGTGATCTCCCTTTTTAAAATGTCTAGTGTTTCATTAGAAAATAGCTTGGTTAAGGAGTTCATCCCTGTTAAAGAAAATGGGACGAGTGGTAAATAAAAGGTTTTATGGTGAACAATTTGTTCTGGCAGTGAATGTAATGCCTTTTGTTGCTTGGCATGTAATGCGTTAGCAATTAAATCATCTTCTTGTTTAGGTTGAAACAGCCCATTGATGATAAACGATTGATTACATATACCAATCTCCTTGAGCTCGATGGCAGCACGAGCAGCTTCGTGTAATGAAGAATAATCTGGACGAGCTACAAGATAGATCGAAGTCTTTTCCTTATTAGACAATACATTAACGGTTTGCTCGTATAATGCCTTCTTTTCTTGTAGACCAGAAAGAGGACCTAAGCATGAAGCGCCGTGAGTACTATCATCTAAAAAAGAACTCCAAGCCGTTGGCAATTGCAGTAAGCGTAACGTATGTCCCGTTGGAGCCGTATCAAAAATAATATGATCAAACGAGTTTGTTAGTTCACTGTTTGCAAGCACATTTGTAAACTCATCAAATGCGGCAATTTCCACTGTACATGCCCCAGACAATTGTTCCTCCATATTGGTAATCGCCGCTTCAGGTAACTTTCCACGATAGGGACCAATCACTTTTTCACGATAAGTGGCAGCAGCCTGTTCAGGATCAAGGTTAGCGGCAAAAAGACCAGGGCAAGCTGAAAGTTCTAAAGGGTCTTGAGATAGTTCGGTTTCAAATACATCTTGCAGGTTAGAGGCAGGATCAGTACTAATAATAAGAACCTTTTTGCCAGAGTGGGCAAGATGAACAGCTGTAGCAGCAGCTGTCGTTGTTTTTCCAACACCACCTTTTCCGGTGAAAAACAAATACCTTGTATTGACAGCGACAATCGGCTGGAATGCATCCATTTAAAGAACTCCTTTTATGGCCATATTATTTAATTTCTAAATCGATTTTAAATGACTTAGGTTTTGTAACGAATGTCTCGATTGGGAGCCCCGTCCATTCTGACAGCTCGGCTGCTGTAGGGTAGCTGCCTTTTTTCTTCAGCTCTCCATTAACGAGTGTAGCAGGTAAGGCATCCGTTCCTTCATCATCTAATAACTGGCTCACTACTTCGGTCGTTACATAAGGTTCGGCATTTTGAGATAAATTATAGCGGACAGCATCAATGTTGTTTTTTTGCAACGTATGAATATCTTTTGCCATTCGAGTTAATTCAGGATCAACACTAGGTCCGCACACCCCAGTGGAACAACAGAGAGCAGGATCAAAAATTTCAAGTTTTAACGACATATTTACATCTCCTTTACAAATAAATAAATTGACATATAAGTATATGCTTATATAATAATGGTTGTAGGGAATATTTACAACATTTGTGGTGTGAAAAGTTTATGTCTATATTTTCTCTATAATTTCAATTGTTATTAAGAGGAAAGGGGTACCGTTCATGAATGAAATTTCTCAAGGGGTTGAAATAGATAAGCTCTCCAATGTTCTAAAGCTTTTAGGGGATAAAACAAGACTTACAATGATAGCACTCCTATTTGAAAGTGAATGCTGTGTTTGTGAGATGGTTGAAATTTTCGAGATGAGTCAACCATCCATCAGTCAACATTTAAGGAAATTAAGAGATGCTGGATTAGTAAAGGAAAGAAGAAAAGGACAATGGATCTTTTATTCATTAGATAAAACGAACACGTATTACCCTATGATTGAAAGTTTGTTAAAGCACGTTCCATCACAAAGAGAGAAGCTAGATCAATTGGAAGCGTGTGGATTACGTATTATTCAATGTGATTAACCATTTAAAAGGAGAGAAGAAACGTGACACCTATTATTTTAGCAACAGTGATATTCATACTCACGTTAACGCTAGTCATCTGGCAACCAAGAGGGTTATCGATCGGGTGGTCAGCTTCGATCGGAGCTGCGTTAGCGTTACTTGTTGGTGTCGTTGATTTTGGAGACGTATTAACAGTAACAGGCATTGTGTGGAATGCGACATTAACATTTATAGCGATTATTATTATTTCACTAATTCTTGATGAGATTGGATTTTTTGAATGGTCTGCGTTACATATGGCGAGATTTGCTGATGGGAACGGGGTCCGAATGTTTGTGTACGTAGCTTTACTCGGATCTTTGGTAGCTGCTTTCTTTGCGAATGATGGAGCAGCACTCATTTTAACTCCAATTGTATTAGCCATGGTGCGGGCATTGAACTTCAAAGAAGCGATGATTTTACCTTTTATTATGGCGAGTGGATTTATTGCCGATTCAACGAGTTTACCTTTAATAGTAAGTAACCTTGTAAATATCGTCTCAGCCGATTTCTTTGGCATTGGCTTTGTAGAGTATGCAACACGTATGATCGTACCGAATTTATTTTCACTTGCAGCAAGTATTATTGTCCTGTACTTGTATTTTAGAAAAGATATCCCGAAGCAGTATGATATGCATCAATTAAAGATCCCACATGAAGCAATTAAGGATCATAGAATGTTTAGATTATCTTGGTTTGTCTTAGGTCTTCTTCTAGTGGGTTATTTCGTAAGTGAATTTATTTCGTGGACGAATCCGGTGACTGGCCAAGTAGAACACTTCCCAGTTTCATTTATTGCAGGAGTTATTGCGATCTTCTTCTTAATTATGGCTAGAAGAAGTCCAGCCGTTAACACAACTTCTGTAATGAAAGGGGCACCGTGGACCATTGTTGTATTCTCAATCGGTATGTATGTCGTCGTTTACAGTTTACGAAATGTTGGACTAACAGACGTATTAGCTCAAGTGTTAGATGCGAGTGCCGATCAAGGGCTGTTTGCAGCGACAATGTCAATGGGCTTTATTGCAGCCATCCTCTCATCCTTTATGAACAATATGCCAACGGTAATGATCAATGCGTTAGCAATTGCTGACACACAAGCGACCGGCGTCTTGAGAGAAGCGTTAATTTATGCAAATATAATTGGATCTGACCTTGGACCAAAGATTACCCCGATTGGTTCATTAGCAACGTTACTCTGGCTTCATGTTCTTGCTACAAAAGGAGTAAAAATTAGCTGGGGTTACTATTTCAAAGTAGGAATTGTCATTACAATCCCTACATTGTTTATTACGTTACTAGGCTTGTACCTATGGTTATTACTAATAGGTTAAAGAAATAAATAATTACACTGAAAATTAAAATCTAATTTCGAAGGAGATAAAATCATGAGTAAACCAATTATCTATTTTCTTTGTACAGGGAATTCTTGTCGTAGCCAAATGGCAGAAGGATTTGGAAAAAAATATTTAGGAGACAAGTGGGAGGTATATTCAGCTGGGATTGAAGCACACGGTGTTAACCCAAACGCGATTAAAGCAATGAAAGAAATCGATGTGGATATTACATCGCAAACCTCTGATATCATCGATCCTGAAATTCTTAATAAGGCAGATATGATTGTTACTCTTTGTGGTCATGCCAATGATGTATGTCCAGCGACACCGCCAAATAGAGAAAGAGTTCATTGGGGGTTCGATGATCCAGCTAAAGCTGAAGGAACTGAAGAAGAAAAGTGGGCTTTTTTCCAAAGAGTTCGTGATGAAATAGGGGAACGTATTCAGACGTTTGCCGAAACTGGAAAGTAATAGGGAACTAAAAATAGAAGCATCCTAACTTTTTGAAGAGTTTGGATGCTTCTTTATTCTTTCTTTATATCTTTTGAGAGGTTGATCTTAAGGATGTCATTCATGAAATATTCTCAGGATTACGTAAGATGAACGTAAGCATTTTGAAGAATTTTTTCTTTCATGACGTATGTTTGAAAGACCATTTCAAGTGCAGTATCTTCACAGCCTACTTTATCTTTCACATCTTCATACGCACCATGTAAAAATCGATCCACTTCCAACAACTTTTTCATTTTCATAGCATTGTAGCCCACAGTCATCACCTTTCCTTTATTATTCATAAATAAAATTAATTCCTTTACTGTTTTTAACTATTATTAGCATATGTTGTCGAAATAGTCTATATATGTGATCAATAATTTGAAGGAAATTCCAAATGAAGACCACAAGAGGATATCAATAAGTATATGTACTATATATGTATTAGCTGTTAAGGGAAATGGTGAAAGGGTTTACAGTTTAAATTTATGTAAATTCGACACAAATTATGAAAAAAAGGGGAAAAAGAAATATAAAGTTAATGTAAAAGTTATGTAAATAAAACTTTTTTGCACAGAGTTGATCTTCATACGAAACGTCAATTAACAACAGACAGCAATCTAGAGAGATTAGTAATATTATTAAAATAGGGTTATAAATACGTCCAAGTTTTACCTAATAAGTTAAAAAACAAAAAAATTTAATCCAAAAAAATGAGTAGACATAAAAACTATGTTAACCAATAGGTTGTTAATAGTTTATGAAGATTACCTTTTCATACAACTAGTCTTTACAAATGATAAATCGTTAACTTAGTATAGGTAATTTGTTAACGGTAACAAGAAAAGAACTAGTTTCAAACAATATCTTGACAATTCTCGTTAATTTTCTTAAAATTCAGGTATACAGACTGACTAGTCGGTCTTGATAATAAGAAGGCTAAAGAAGCGGAAAAAGGGTGAGAGAATGTTTAAAAAGGTATTGATTGCCAATCGAGGAGAAATCGCTGTTCGAGTTATCCGTGCTTGTAGAGAATTAGGTATAGAGACAGTAGCTGTTTATTCAGAAGCAGACAAAGAAGCATTGCACGTCCACTTAGCAGATGAAGCATATTGCATTGGACCACACCTTTCAAGTAAAAGTTACTTAAATATGATTAATCTATTAAGTGTTGCAGTGAGTACTGGAACAGATGCTATCCACCCAGGATATGGGTTTTTAGCAGAAAATGCTGATTTTGCTGAGAAATGTGCAGAGCATAATATTACATTTATCGGTCCTTCACCAGAAGCGATCAATAAGATGGGTGCAAAAGCAGTTGCTCGTGATACAATGCAAGCAGCAGGTGTTCCAATCGTACCTGGTACGGATGGAATTATTGAAGATATTGACGATGCAATGGTTACTGCTAGAGATATCGGCTTCCCTGTTATGGTTAAAGCAACAGCAGGCGGCGGCGGTAAAGGAATGCGTGTAGCTCAGACTGAGGATGATCTACAGAAGGCAATTTCGATGGCTCAGCAAGAAGCTGAAACCGCTTTCGGTAACCCTGGTGTTTATTTAGAAAAGTTTGTTGAAGAGCCTCGCCACGTTGAAATCCAAATTATAGGTGATAGTTTCGGAAATGTTGTCCATCTAGGGGAGCGCGATTGCTCTATTCAACGTCGACACCAAAAATTAATTGAAGAAGCACCATCACCAGCACTTGATGAAGAACTACGTACAAAGATGGGTGAAGCCGCTTTAAAAGCAGCTCAAGCTGTTAACTACTGCGGTGCTGGTACGGTAGAATTTTTATTAGATAAACATAAAAACTTTTACTTCATGGAAATGAATACTCGTATTCAAGTTGAGCATCCTGTATCTGAATTAGTAACAGGGGTAGACTTAATAAAGGAACAAATATTAGTAGCGAGTGGTGAAAAACTTTCATTTACTCAAGAAGATATTCAAATTGATGGGTGGTCAATTGAATGCCGTATTAATGCGGAAAACCCAGATAAGAACTTTATGCCATCACCAGGAACGATTGAAATGTACTTACCACCAGGTGGGTTAGGTGTTCGAGTTGATAGTGCGGTATATCCGGGCTATACGATAACACCATTCTATGATTCAATGATTGCAAAGTTAATCGTTCATGGTAGAGACCGCGAAGAAGCTATCGCGAGAATGAAACGAGCACTTAATGAATTTGTTATAGATGGTGTTGAAACGACGATACCGTTTCACCTTCGACTATTAGAACATCCAGACTTTATTTCTGGTAACTTTGATACAAAGTTTTTAGAAAAAAATAAAGTTTAATACTTGTTTCCTACGGTCGGCCGTCAGAAATGGTAGGTGAATAGTAATGACACAATCAACTAAGGAGCGAATAACTGAAGCAGCCCTTCATTTATTTGAGGAAAACGGATTTCATGCAGTTACAGTTGATAAAATAGCAAAAGCGAGTGGTACTTCCAAGGGTGGTTTCTATCACAATTTTAAATCTAAAGACGAATTACTCTATACCATCCATGATTCATTTATCACGTATGTATTAGACAAAGCGGAAGAAGCCTACCAAACCTATAATACTCCAGCTGAAATATTATACGAAACTGTTAAATCGTTTGTGATGATGTTTGATATGTACAGACCACACGTTACAGTCTTTTATCAAGAAAGCTTATATTTAGCACCAGATTATTTTCAATCGATAAAACAAAAGCGTGATCGCTATAAAGAAATGATGTTTAAGGTTGTAAAAGAAGGTATAGATAAAGGTGAATTTCGTCCAGAACTCCCTGTACCAATTACGTCGATGGGCATTTTCGGGATGATTAACTGGACCTATAAATGGTATAAATCGAATGGACGATATTCAATTGAGGAAATAGCTTCCATTTATGCAGATTTTGTTATGCATTCAATACTTACAAAAGAAGCGCTTGAGAAACAAGAATATCAACGCTTTTTCCTAAAAAATCAATCAAACTAATACTAAGGAGTGTTTTACATGTTTAAAATTACTGATCTTAAAGAACTTATCCGTGCGGTTGACAAATCTACTATTACAGAATTAACAATTAAAGGTGAAGGAAAACAAGAAGTTACGATTAAACGTGGTACGACAACAGAATTCGTAGCACCTGTTGAAACAGCAGCACCAGTAGCAGCACCAGCACCAACGCCTGCACCAGCAGCGGCACCAGCGCCAGCAGCACCAGTTCAAGAAGAGAAACAACCAGAAGCAGCAGCACCAGTTGTAGAAGATGCAAACCTTCATAAGATTACTTCACCAATGGTAGGAACATTCTATTCTGCTCCATCACCTGACTCTGATCCATATGTAAAAGCTGGTGATAAAGTAACACAAGAAAGTGTTGTTTGTATCGTTGAAGCAATGAAGTTAATGAACGAATTAGAAGCAGAAATTAACGGTGAAATTGTTGAAGTATTAGTAGAGAACGGCCAATTAGTAGAGTACGGTCAACCTTTATTCCTCGTTAAACTTTCTTAATAGCAGAACATAAATACCGATCAGAATGGAGGAATAGACGATGGACATGTTTGATAAACTCGATATTATGGAAGAACGCCGCGAAAAGGTTAGACTTGGTGGTGGTGAAGATCGAATTGAAGCGCAACATGCAAAAGGTAAGTTAACGGCTCGTGAGCGTATCGACCTACTTCTTGATGAGGATACATTTGTAGAAATCAATCCTTTCACTGAAACAAGAAGTGCTGAATTTGGTATGACGGAAGCACCTGGTGAAGGTGTTGTAACGGGGTACGGAAAAGTGGATGGTCGTCTCGTTTTCTTATTTGCCCAAGACTTCACCGTGTTTGGCGGAGCTTTAGGTGAGATGCATGCTCAAAAAATCGCAAAAGTGATGGATTTAGCTGCTGAAAACGGTGCACCGTTCATCGGCTTAAATGACTCAGGTGGAGCTCGTATTCAAGAAGGGGTACTTTCACTAGATGGATATGGCCATATCTTCTACCGTAACTCTATTTATTCTGGGGTTATACCACAAATTTCAGTCATTATGGGACCTTGTGCGGGTGGAGCTGTGTACTCTCCTGCGATCACAGATTTTGTGTTCATGGTAGAAAAAACAAGTCAAATGTTTATTACAGGTCCAAAAGTTATTGAAAGTGTAACAGGAGCTAAAATTAATGCGGAAGATTTAGGGGGAGCTCGTGTTCACTCCTCAGTTAGTGGTAATGCTCATTTTACAGCAGCTTCTGAAGAGGAAGTTTTACAAGAAGTTCGCAAGTTAATCAGTTATTTACCACCAAATAACGAACAAAAACCACCAGTAGTAGAGCCGAAAGAGAAAAAGCCTTTAAATGAGCGAATCGATGAATTACTTGAAGTCGTTCCTGTTGATGGAACAAAGGTTTACGATGTTCGTAAGGTTCTTACTTTAATTCTTGATGATGGTGAGTTTATGGAAGTCCAGCCTAAGTTTGCGAAGAATATCGTAAATGGTTTTGGCCGTATTAACGGTGAAACAGTAGGGATTGTAGCAAACAATCCAAAAATGATGGCTGGTGGACTTGACATCGACTCTTCTGATAAATGTTCACGCTTCATTCGTTTCTGTGATTGCTTTAATATTCCGATCATTACGTTTGAAGATGTTAGTGGATTTATTCCAGGTGTTCAACAAGAACACGGCGGAATTATTCGTCACGGTGCAAAAATCTTATACGCATATTCCGAAGCAACAGTGCCAAAGATTACAGTCATTCTTCGTAAAGCTTTTGGTGGTGCGTATGTTGCACTAAACAGTAAAGCAATTGGAGCCGATCTAGTATTTGCTTGGCCGAATGCAGAGATTGCGGTAATGGGTCCAGAAGGTGCAGCAAACATTATTTTTGCAAAAGAAATTCGTGAAAGTGATGACCCAGAAGCAACGAGAGCAGCAAAAATCCAAGAGTATCGCGAGCGTTTTGCTAATCCTTATGTTGCAGCGGCGAACGGAATTGTCGATGATGTTATCGACCCGCGTGACACGAGAAAGAGCTTAGCAAATGCACTAGATATGCTTAAAAATAAAAAGAAATCCTTACCGAAAAAGAAACACGGAAACATCCCGCTATAAAAAAAGAGTGCGGGCAGGAGAGGGACCTAAAGTAGTTTATATATATAGATAGAACAAGTGGAGAGTGCCGAATCGGTCGGACGGAGTAAATCGTTTGATAGTATCATAATAAGAAGGGAGAGAGCGGTAAGTATTCATTGGAGTGCTTACCGCAACTATTATGGAAGACAAAAAAGCATTAGAACCATTTTGGGAATTTCCGGTACCATCCTATGATGAATGGCGTCAAGTAACGGAAAAGTCATTAAAAGGTGCTTCTTTTGAAAAAAAGTTAGTAACTAAAACGTATGAAGGAATTTCCTTGCAGCCGATGTATCAGCAAAAAGATACACAAGATCTACCTTTTATCGATTCACTTCCTGGACAAAGTCCATTCTTAAGAGGAGCTGGGGCTGTCCCTTCTAAAGAAAAAGCATGGGAAATAAGTCAAGAGCTTACAACATCAACACCTAAACAGTTTAATCTTGTAGCTAAACACGACTTATCGCGTGGTCAAACAGCATTAAATATCGTTTTAGATGAGGTTACTAAAAAAGGGATGAGCTTAGAAGAAGCTAAACAATTGATCGGTCACTCAGGATTAAATGTCACTAATGCAGAAGACATGCAAACGGCAATTGAAGACATCGATCTAGCGAATATACCTGTTCATATTCACGCAGGAGCTAATTCGGTACCAGTACTAGCAGTTCTTATAGCCGCAGCGAAAAAGAACAATATCGAAGTTTCACAACTACAAGGTGTAGTAGGAATGGACCCGGTTGGACAATTAGTTGAAAATGGTTCCATTGAGTATACATTAGAAGAGTGTTATAACGTGATGGCAGATACAGTGAAATGGTCAGCTGAAAATGCACCGTCTCTTCAAACTGTACTTGTAGAAGGAACGCCATATCATAATGGTGGAAGCAGTGCTGTTGAAGAGTTGGCATTGGCTTTAGCTACAGGAGTTGAGTACTTACAGGCACTTACTTCTCGCGGGGTTTCAGTTAAGGATGCAGCGAAATCGATTCGCTTTGTGTTCTCAGTTGGCTCTGATTATTTTATGGAAATTAGTAAGTTAAGAGCAGCGCGCATCCTTTGGTCTCAAGTTGTGACGGCATTTGGCGGGGATGAAAGGGATGGAACTCTTACTATGCATGCACGAACATCTTCGTGGACGAAAACAAAATACGATCCGTATGTAAATATGCTTAGAACGACTTCAGAAGCATTTGCAGCTGCAGTTGGCGGTGCTGATAGTATCCACGTGAGTCCATTTGATGAGCCAATTCAAAAATCAACACCGTTCTCTCGTCGAATTGCTCGTAATATCTCAATTATTCTACAAGAAGAATCTCATATTGGAAAAACGGCGGATCCAGCTGGCGGATCTTGGTACGTTGAAGTGCTAACGAATGAGCTGGCAGAAAAAGCATGGGCACTCTTCCAACAAGTTGAACAAACAGGTGGGATTATCGAGGCATTAAAAGCTGGAATGCCGCAACAGAAAGTCGCAGAAACGAAAGCGAGCCGTCTAAATAACATTGCACAACGTAAAGACATTTTTGTTGGAACAAACATGTATGCTAATACGACTGAAAAAGCAATTGATGTCGTACCAGAAGATGACACAGAGCAGGTCGAGCAATATGTTAGTGAAAAATTGAATGCTGCAGTAGTACCTGTTAAATTCACAGCTGAAACAAATACAGTTCATCAAGCTGTTCAATTTGCACTTAACGGTGCATCGGTAGCTGATCTTGCAAGCGGTTTACGTCAAACAGAAAGCAGTCTTGTGATTGAACCGATCGTTGCTAGCAGAGGTGCAGAACTGTTTGAAGAGCTTCGCCAAGCCAATGAACTGTATGCAAAAGAACAAGGTGAAACGATTAAAGTATTCCTTGCAAACCTTGGACCAATCCCTAGCCATAAGGCTCGTGCAGATTTTACTGCAGGTTTCTTTGAGGTAGGCGGGTTTGAAGTGATCCGAAATAATGGCTTTATGACAAGTGCTGAAGCAGCTCAAGCAGCGGTTGACTCAAAGGCAAGTGTTGTCGTCATCTGTGGTAAAGATGAAAGCTATCAAGAGCAAGCTGCTGATATTGCTCAATCAATCAAACAAGATAATAAAGAGGTTACAGTTATGATTGCTGGTAAGCCGGCTGAGGAAGATGAAGTGAATTATCGTAATGCTGGTGTAGACGAATTCGTTCATCTTCGTTCCAACTGTTATGAAGTTTTACGTAAGCTTCAAGTTGAGAAAGGAGTTGTTAAAGGATGACGAAGCCAGATTTTACGAATATTTCTTTTACAGCAGACAAACCTGCTTCTAATTTAAACAACTGGCGCAAGCAAGCAGAACAGACGGCAGGTGCTTCATTAGAAGAATTAACGTTTCACACGACAGAAAAAATCGATGTGAAGCCTCTTTATACAAAAGAAGATACGGATGGGATGAAACACCTTGACTATGTAGCAGGGATCGCGCCTTTCTTTAGAGGACCGTATCCAGCGATGTATAAAGCACGTCCTTGGACCGTTCGTCAATATGCTGGATTTTCAACTGCAGAAGAAAGTAATGCGTTTTACAGACGTAACCTAGCAGCGGGACAAAAAGGTCTATCCATAGCGTTTGACTTAGCCACTCACCGCGGTTACGACTCGGACCACCCGCGTGTTGTTGGTGACGTTGGTAAAGCCGGGGTTGCTGTTGACTCGATCTTAGATATGAAGATCTTATTTGACGGTATTCCACTAGATCAAATGTCTGTTTCGATGACAATGAATGGTGCTGTTCTGCCTGTTATGGCTTTCTATATCGTTGCCGCTGAGGAGCAAGGTGTTAAGCAGGAACTTCTTTCTGGAACGATTCAAAATGATATTTTAAAAGAATACATGGTACGTAATACGTATATTTACGGTCCTGAAATGTCAATGAAAATCATTGCAGACATCTTTGAATACACGTCCAAGTATATGCCTAAATTCAATAGCATTAGTATTTCCGGTTACCACATGCAAGAAGCTGGTGCTACAGCTGACATCGAATTAGGCTATACGTTAGCAGACGGTTTGGAATACGTTAAGACGGGATTAAAAGCAGGTATTGATGTCGATAAATTCGCACCACGCTTATCCTTCTTCTGGGCGATCGGAATGAACTATTACATGGAAGTAGCTAAGATGAGAGCAGGACGACTCATCTGGGCGAAACTGATGAAACAGTTTAATCCTAAAAATGAGAAAGCATTAGCACTCCGTACTCATTCACAAACATCAGGATGGAGCTTAACGGAGCAAGATCCATTTAATAACGTAACACGAACTTGTATTGAAGCGATGGCTGCAGCATTAGGTCATACCCAATCTTTACACACCAATGCATTAGATGAAGCGATCGCCTTACCAACTGATTTCTCAGCTCGAATTGCTCGTAATACGCAACTCTACCTTCAAGATGAAACAGGAATTACAAATGTCTTAGATCCTTGGGGTGGTTCATATTACGTTGAATCGTTAACAGCTGAACTCGTTCAAAAAGCATGGGCTCATATTCAAGAAATCGAAGAACTTGGCGGTATGTCAAAGGCGATTGAAACAGGCCTTCCGAAAATGCGTATTGAAGAAGCCGCGGCAAGACGTCAAGCTCATATTGACTCGGGTAAAGAATCAATTATCGGTGTGAACAAGTATCGACTAGAAAAAGAAGATCCAATTGAAATTCTTGATATTGATAATACGGCAGTTAGAGAAGCGCAAATCCGTCGACTTGAAAAATTAAGAGCTGAACGCGATCAAGCAAAAGTGGATGCAGCCTTAAATGCTATTACTCAAGCAGCGGAAACAGGTAAAGGAAACTTACTAGAGCTTTCGGTTGAAGCAGCTCGCGTACGTGCTAGCTTAGGTGAAATTTCTGATGCGATTGAAAAAGTAGCAGGAAGACATAAGGCGGTGATTAGGTCGATTAGCGGTGTATATAGTTCAGAGTTTGGGGATGCAGAACAAGTGAAGGTCGTTCGTGAAATGACAGACGAGTTTGAAGAGCGCGAAGGACGCAGACCGAGAATTATGGTTGCTAAAATGGGCCAAGATGGACATGACCGAGGTGCAAAAGTTATTTCAACTGCATTTGCTGATTTAGGGTTTGACGTTGATATCGGACCGTTATTCCAAACGCCGGAAGAAGCAGCGTTACAAGCAGTTGAAAACGACGTACACGTATTAGGTGTAAGTTCGTTAGCAGCTGGTCATAAAACACTTTTACCACAAGTAGTTGCTGAGTTAGAGCGTCTTGGACGCGGCGATATCGCAGTTGTAATTGGCGGAGTTATTCCAGCGCAAGATTACGATTACTTAAAGGAAAAAGGTGCTGCTGCTATTTTCGGACCTGGAACAGTGATTCCAGTTGCAGCTGAAAAAGTATTAGTAGAAGTAAATCGTCGACTTGGTTACGAGGATACCAATGAGTAACGACAGATCTAGACCTGAATGGGCAACAGATCAAGCTGAAGGTTATGCGAGTCACTACCTAAAAGGAACTGAAGGGGGCCATGACGGTATGACAAGCAATAAAAAAACGGTGGCGGGGAGCACGTATCCTCGTCGCCGTCAGCTTTCTGTTGACGACTATGTAGAAGGAGTACTAGCAGGTAACCGCGCGATTATTGCTCAAGCCATTACTCTAGTTGAAAGTAACTCACAAAAGCATATCCAGCTCGGTCAAGAAGTGTTGAAAAAATTAATTCCGTATACGGGAAAATCCATTCGTATTGGTTTTACTGGTGTGCCTGGAGCAGGAAAAAGTACGCTCATTGAAGCATTTGGCACGATGTTATGTGATCAAGGACATAAGGTCGCTGTACTAGCTGTTGATCCATCTAGTAGTTTATCGAAGGGAAGTATCTTAGGAGATAAAACGAGGATGGAAAATCTCTCAAGAAATCAAAACGCTTACGTTCGTCCGTCTCCTGCTGGTGGAACATTAGGGGGGGTAGCTAGAAAAAGCCGTGAAACTTTACTAATATGTGAAGCAGCGGGCTATGACGTTATTATTGTTGAAACGGTAGGTGTTGGGCAGAGTGAAATCACCGTCCGTTCAATGGTAGATTTCTTTCTTGTGATTATGCTAACCGGGGCTGGTGATGAATTGCAAGGAATGAAGAAAGGCGTTATGGAAATAGCGGATGCCATTTTTATTAATAAAGCAGATGGAAGTAATAAGCAAGCGGCTTTAAACGCAAGAGCCGAATACAATCGGTTACTTCATTTTCTTCAACCAGCAACAAAAGGATGGGAAACGCAAGCGTATACAGTCTCTGCTTTGTCAGGTGAAGGTGTACCAAATATATGGGAAGTCATTCAAAAATACGAGCAAGACACAAAATCCTCAGGTGTGTTCGATGAGCGTCGGAAACAACAAATGCTAGATTGGGTGAAGACCTTAATTGAAGATCAGTTAAAAACACGTTTTTATCAAAATGAAAAAGTAAAAGAAAACTTTCCTTTAATCGAAAAACAGCTAATCAATGGTCAAACGTCACCAACACTAGCTGTACAGTCACTGCTCGAAATATATGATCAACAGAACTAGATTTAAGTCCATTCAAATGCGAGGTGTCTCTTTCAAGAGGTATCTCGCATTTTTTATTCTAGCTCATACGGCCAATCTAGTTATCACATAGTAACTAAGTAATAAATTTATACTTTATCTTACGTAATTCACTAAAAACACCCATGGTTTTAACTATTCACTTAGGATAAAATACTTATATGAACCTTATTTTAGGTCATTAGTGACTGGAATTATGTACTAGTTGAAAGGACGATTTGATTAGTATGTTCTTAACAGTAAGTGTTGATCTCGAATTTGAAATGGGATCTCACTACACAGCTTTTAAAAAAAGGGTAAACTTGGAGGATTATAAGATGAAAGTATGTTCGAGTTGCTCTTCCTTTCCAGATCTTAGTGAGCAAGGAGCACTACTCATTTATTGCAAAATAGAAGCCAATTTTCTAGATTTAGAGAATGGTATAAAACAAAAATATGAGGTTGAGTCAGATAAGCAAGTATTAAAAATACGGTATCATTCTTTTACTATGCTAGAACAGATGGTTTATGATATTGACCTTCTGTTACAAGGCAATTCAACTGGGGTGTTTGGAAGCTGGATCGATAACGAACTAGAAAAACAATCGGTTCTCTTTCCAACGATGGCACCATTTGATCAACTACACGAACGGGTTAGCCATCGTGACTTTGTAACGGTCATTAATCAGCGAAAATTTTCGCATCATATTCAGCCGATTATTCAATTAGGTGATGGGAATGTTTTTGGATATGAATTTTTATTAAGACCAAATGATAATCATTTTCCTTTCTTTCCTGGAGAGCTTTTTGCGTTTTCACAACGAGCAGGGTTGCAATCATTATTAGACAGCCAAGCAAGAATTGGTTCAATTGAAGTGAGTGCGAAGCTTTTACAAGAAGGACAAAAACGATTTATAAATTTTTTACCTTCTTCAATCTATGATCCTAATCATTGTTTAAAGAGTACATTTAAAGTCGTAGAACAATTTAATGTAAATCCGAGTGACTTAGTTTTTGAAGTAGTTGAAACAGAGAAAATTAAAGATATCGATCATTTAAGAAAGATTTTCAGCACCTATAAGCAGCATGGGGTACATGTCGCATTAGATGATATTGGTTCTGGTTATTCAACGATTGAAGTTTTAAAGGAGCTTAATCCTAATTTTGCTAAAATTGACCGTCATTTAGTCGATCATTGTGACATGGACAAAAATAAACAACAAAAATTAAAAGCGATACAAGAAGTAGCAGATGCGAATGGGATCACCCTTTTAGCGGAAGGAATTGAAAGAGAAGAAGAATTAACTTACTGTAAAGAAATAGGCGTTGACCTTGCCCAAGGCTATTTGATTGGGAAACCTTCAGCTTTTCCTGTTTCAAATCAATTAATTACAAATATTTAATACTGCTATTTAATTATGGGAGTAGGACAAATATCAAAAGAGGTGGAAATCATAAGTGATTTCACCTCTTTGTTATGTTCTAATATTTTTCTTGATATAGCAAACTTCTTAATTAATTATTACTATAAGCATTCTTATGTTGTGTTCTAATGGATACGGAATGAGACGTATACTTTTGTGAAGCAGCCAATTTTTAATTTAGTGTCCTGAATAGTATCCATTTTATGTTAAAATTAGAATATTCAATAAAAGAGGAGGTTTTACGTTTTGAAAAAAAGGATACCGGTAGTACAAACAAAGTTTACTCCTCCGATTCTTAAGGAAACAAATATAGGACGTCTTCACTTAATAAGGAAAATGCGAGAGATGGATGGAAGTCGTTTAACTCTTGTTCATTCGGGACCCGGTTTTGGGAAGAGTACATCGATTGCGTCTTATTTAAAGCATCAAGAAAAGCGATATTGTTGGTATTCAATCACAAAAGATGAAGATCATATCCATCCATTTATTATTCATATGATTTATTCAGTTCAACAACAATATAGTGATTTTGGTCAGCGTTTATTAAACTATTTGGCGACAGAAAATGTCCTCAACCTTGAAGAAGAAATTGACTACCTCGCCTCAGAATACGTAAATGAGTTATTGAAAATAAAAGAACCATTTATTATCGTGATTGATGACCTTCATCTTGTAGAGGCGAGTAAGCCTATAGAGAATTGGTTATTATTTATCATTCAGCACTTACCCAAGCATGTTCACCTTATGATTTCAAGCCGTATTCGCCCAACATGGGGAGTTTTTACAAAAATGATTGTTCATGGTGATTTAGTAGAGATCACAGAAAGTGAATTAGCTTTTTCAAAAGATGAAGTAGAAGTTCTATTTTCTGACTTCTATCAAATATCAATTAAAGACGCAGAAGTTGAGCAAATCTATAGAAAGACAGAAGGGTGGATTATCGCCATACAAATGGTTTGGCAGCAAATGAAGTTTGTTGATCAAATAAGAGAAAATGAATGGGAAGCTGATACGAATGAAGAGTTGTTTCGCTATTTAGCATTGGAGGTATTTTCGAAACAGCAAAAGAACATACAGAACTTTTTATTAAAAACGAGTATTTTTGAAGACTTAAATCCTAAATTACTTGAAGAGATTTTAGAAATCAATAATGCAAATGATTTATTAAATATCTTAGTTCAACAGAATTTATTTATCTATCAAGTTGGGAGAGATCAATACAGATATCATGCCTTATTCAAGGACTTCTTACTACAGCAATTACACAAAGAGTATAATCTGTATGAGTCACTTCATTATAAATTGGCGGAGTACTTTGAACAATGTGCGGAATACGAAAAAGCAATATACCATTATTCAGAAATTAAACATTATGAAAAAGCAGCAGGAGTTATTCAAGCGCACGGTCTTGATCTATTAGCCAACGGTAAAATTGATTTGTTGTCTAGTTTCATAGAGAATTTATCCGTCTCATTAAAAAATCAATATCCACTTATTTGGTTTATAGAGGGGGAAATTAATCGGTATTTTTGTCATTACGAGAAAGCGCTTACAAATTATAATCAATTAATTCAAATTGCAAGTGAAGAAGGTGATGTAGTTTGTGAAAGTCTAGGAAATGAAGGAAAGGCAAAAATCTTCCTTGATACGATCCAACCAGCTAAAGCTGATGATTACTTAGCTCGGGCTATCTCTCTAATGGAAAAAAGCGATAAAAAGGAAATGAGAAGCCTTCATCTTTATAGTTTGATGGCAGAAAATCTCGTAAACTTAGGAAAAGCGTATGAGGCCGAGAAATGGCTGAATAAGTGTAAACAGCTAGATATTAATTATGAAAAAGAAGAATTAGAGTCTAGATTGTATTTACGAACGGGACGTCTTGAAAAGGCAAGGCAGTTACTCGAAAAATCAAAAGAAAAAACAGAAATTCTTAATGAATTATCACGATCCCACCGCGAAACCGATTTAATTTTGTCCATTGTCTATTCGTATATGGGGGAAGCAGAGCGTTCTAAACGATTAGCTGAGCAGGGGATATTAAGAGGAACCACTAGAAAAGCGCCATTTGTTGAAGCGTGTGGTTGGATCAGGATGGGGCATGCTGTACAAATTGAGAAGCGATATAATCCTGAATTAGCCGTTCATTGCTATGAGACAGCTTTAGAGTTAATGGATCAAATTAAGATGTCTAGAGGTAAATCAGAAGCATACTTAGGTCTAAGTTTATTATATGGAAAACTGGGGAAATATGATGCCTCTAAAAACGCAGGAATTATGGCATTGGAGGAACCGACAAGAGTAAAGGATGTATGGTTATCGTCTTATGTTCATTTAGCACTCGGAATAGCAGCATTTTATGAGGAAAAGTTTATTAATGCTAAAAAAGAGCTTTTATTGAGCAGTGATGGGTTTAACAAGTGTGGATGCCGATTTGGAGCAACTGCTAGCTTATTTTGGTTAAGTAAACTCACCTTTGCCAATAACGAGAAAGAAAAATTTCTTGCCTATATGAACGATTTTTTACACTGTATGAACCACTATCAATATGAATTTGTGTTGACTACCTCCTCTTTATACGGTCCAAAAGATGTACAAGAAGTAATCCCGATGCTATTAGAAGCCAAAAAACAAAACGTCCAAACCGATCAAATTTCATCAATACTTACTAGGCTCGGATATGAACAATTGACGTTCCATCCAGGTTATACAGTAAAGGTTCAGCTTTTTGGAGATTTTCAAGTTTGGCTCGGTGATAAAAAAGTAGCAGATAAGATGTGGAAGAGGGAAAAGGCAAAAGAATTATTCCAACTGTTCTTAACGAAGAAAGGGAGGATGCTTTCAAAAACGGAACTAATGTCGCATTTATGGGGAGAGGTTGAAGAAGAAGCGGCCAATCGAGACTTCAAGGTCGCGCTAAATGCACTAAATAAAGTTTTAGAGCCAGAGCGAAAGCCGAGAGAAGTTCCTTTCTTTGTCATTCGTGAAGGAAGTATGTACGGATTAAATGAAGAAGCGGCATTTGATATTGATTGTATTGCCTTTCAAGAACTAGTAGAAGAAGGAATGGAGGAAACGGATGCATTTCTAGCGAAAGATAAATTAAAACGCGGCTTAGAATTATATGTTGAAGAATTTTTACCGTCTAGAAAATATAGCGATTGGTGCAGTGAAGAAAGAGAGCGCTATTCATTTTTATATTTGCAAGGGTCTGAGAAGCTCGCACAGTTATATGTAGCAGAGGAGCAGTTTGATGAGACCATTGCTTTATGTAATTCGATTCTTCTCATCGATCGTTGTTGGGAAGAAGCCTATCGATTATTAATGTATTGTTACTATCGAAAACATAACCGGTCATACGCATTAAGAATGTTTGAAAAGTGTAAAAGAAATCTAGAGGAAGAGCTTGGAGTAGAGCCGATGGAATCAACTCTTCGTATGCTAGATATTATCAAGGAACCAGAAAGCATAGACCAAATTGTATAAGTAAACAAAGATGGGTGTAAGTGAATTACCAACATAACCGAAAAAAATGATTATATTTCAAGACAACACAGAAAACATAGGTTATGGCATAAATAAGCCTTTGGGTCGGCTTCCGTTTTGAACAACATGAAAGAGGTGTCAATCACCATAAGATTGACACCTCTTTTTGTTGTATCTAATCATACATCGGCTCTATAAATGAACCATTACCATTCCTACTAGTGTTGTCTTTTATATTTATTTGTAACTTGAGTGCAACTATATGATATTACAGTGTATTTAAACAATTAAATCTAAGGAGGAGGTGGGTTATGAAAGACAAGAAAATTGAAGCCAATGGATTACAATTCCACATCGTTGATTATGGGGGACAAGGTGAAGAAACTGTTCTTTGTATCCATGGATTAACAGCGAATGCTCGTTGCTGGGATGCTGTTGCTGAACGGTTAATTCATCGTTATCGTGTGTTAGCTATAGATCTCAGAGGCCGAGGCGATAGTGAAAAACCGCAATATGATTATTCTGTTAAACAGCATGCAGAGGATATCATCAAGATTATTCAACAGTTAAATCTAGACCAAGTGATCATGGTTGGTCATTCGTTAGGAGCAATGATTGGAGTTGTTTTCTCATCTATGTATCCTCAAAAGGTTTCTTCGCTCATTTTAATCGATGGAGGTGAAGATTTAAGGCCTGAAGTCGTCGACCTATTGCAGCCTTCTATTGAACGAGTTGAAAAACAGTATGAAACATTTGCTAGCTATAAAGCGCAAGTAAGTGAAATTCCTTTCTTCAGCCCTTGGAATAATTACTTAGAACAGTATTTTTATGCTGATGTTACACATTGTGATGATGGTTCGGTCGTGTCGAAAACCAGAAAGGTGATTATTAATGAAGAATTAATAAACTTAACCAAAACGAATATTAACGAATGTCATGCAGCTATTCAAGTTCCGACCTTAATATTGTGGGCACCGAATTGTTTATTTCATCCAACAGCTTATTTAATAAGTGAAGAAAATGGGGTGAAACTGGCTCAAATGATAGAAGGAGGAAAGTTTGTTGAAATTAGAGGAGCTAATCACTTTTCCATTTTATTTCACGAGTATCATCAAACGTCTTCTGAAATTCTCAATTTTTTACAAGAAGTAAGTGTGGGAAAGTTACGTGCAACTAAAATGTAACTGCAGTCATTCATACTACAATTAAAGGAATTTAATTTATCTTTTAAGGGGGAAACAGAATGGGAAAAAAGAGATTTTTTCTTATTGTAATGAGTGTAATCCTAGGTTTATTTTTACTCACTGCTTGCGGGTCAAATGATACAAGTAGTGAACCAGAAGGAAATGTGGATCCTGAAGACATAGATACAGAAACAGAAGAAGTGGTTCGAGTCGGCGTCCTGACTTCATTAACCGGAGCATTAGAGGCATACGGAGCTCAAACGGTGAAAGGATTTGAATTAGGACTCGATTATGCGACGAATGGAACGATGGAAATAGCAGGGAAAAAAATTGAATACATTATTGAAGATACAGAGACACAGCCCGATGTAGCGGTTCAAAAGGCAACGAGATTACTAGAAGATTACAATGTGGACTTTATTATCGGATCTTCCTCTTCAGGTGATACGTTAGCTGTATTACCACTAGTAGAGGAGTATGAAAAAATTATGATTGTTGAGCCAGCGGTTGCGGATAGTATTACAGGTGCCAACTGGAATAAACACATCTTCCGTACCGGTCGAAGCTCGTCTCAAGATGCGATTGCTGGTGCTGCGGCAATAGCAGGTGAAGGCGTGAGAATTGCAACTTTAGCACAGGATAATGCTTTCGGAAGAGACGGGGTTGGTGCATTTGCAACGACAGCCAAAGAATTAGGAGCTGATGTTGTACATGAAGAGTACGCGGACCCAGCAGGTGTAGACTTTGCTGCTAATATTCAACGCATCATTAATGCTGAACCTGATTATTTGTTTGTCATTTGGGCAGGGGCCAACTCTCCTTGGGGCCAATTAGCTGATATGAGAATTCAGGATCGTGGAATTCAAATATCAACAGGAGCGCCGGATATTGCTGCTCTTCGCACAATGGATGCAGTCGTTGGTATGAAAGGGTTTACTGTATACCATCACAGTCTGCCAAACAATGAAGTAAATGATTGGTTGGTAGAAGAACATCAGAAGCGCCATAACGGTGAAATGCCAGATTTATTTACACCAGGTGGTTTCTCTGCTGCGATGGCTGTTGTTCAAGCGCTAGAAAATAGCAATGGTGCGACGGACTCAGACACATTAATCGAAACGATGCGAGGGATGACGTTTGATACTCCAAAAGGACCGATGACTTTCCGTCCAGAAGATCATCAAGCCATGCAAACGATGTACGCCATTACATTAGAGCGTACTGATGAATTTGATTACCCAGTACCAGTCATTATTAGGGAACTTTCACCGGAAGAAACAGCACCACCAATTTTAAATTAAAAAACATTCATATGAGGCTGACTCAACAGCAAAGCTTCAATTTCCTACGTGCTTTACGATAGGAGTTGACTTGGGGGAGTCAGCTTCACCCATCAAAGGAGGAAGGTGAACGCAAGTGGACGTTATTTTAGAAACGAAAGATTTAACGATCGCGTTTGGAGGGCATGTCGCTGTAAATGAAGTTAATATTCAAATTGAACGAAATCAATTGAAGTCGATAATAGGACCAAATGGTGCAGGGAAAACGACGTTCTTTAATATGTTAAGCGGGCAATTAACGCCTACGAAAGGGACTGTACATTTAAACGGTGAGGATATTACAGGTTTAACACCTACTGCACGAACTCGTTTAGGGATTGGTCGCTCCTTTCAAATTACAAACGTGTTTCCAAACTTAACCTGTCATGAAAATGTTCGTCTTGCTGTTCAGTCACAGGCGGGGGTGCGTTATAACATGTTTAAACATTTTAAACACTTTAAAGAAATTGATAGGAAAACGAATGAACTACTGTACACCGTTTTGCTTGAAAATAAAGCTCAAGAGTTAGCTGTTAACTTAGCGCATGGTGAAAAGAGAAAACTGGAAATTGCAATGCTTTTAGCGCTTGAATCAGAAGTTCTTCTGCTTGATGAGCCCACAGCTGGCATGTCGTTAGAAGAAGTACCTATGATTCTTGATGTCATCCGAAGCATTCGTGACGAACGAAATCGAACAATCATTTTAATAGAACACAAGATGGATATGGTCTTAGACTTATCTGATAGTATTATGGTTCTTTTCCACGGTAGTCTGTTAGCAGACGGTGACCCAGAGGAAATCATGAAAAATGAACAAGTCCAATCTGCCTATTTGGGGGGGCTTCAAGATGACGCTTCTTAAAGTGGAACAAATTCAAACGTACATTCAACAATATCACATTTTACAAGGTGTTTCTTTTGAAGTAAATGCAGGAGAAGTTACGGTTTTACTAGGAAGAAATGGTGCGGGGAAGACAACAACACTTCGTTCTATTATGGGATTAAATTCGATTAAAGAAGGGACGATCATCTATAAAGATCAAGAGATTCATAGTTTGCCTACTCATAAAATTGCAAACTTAGGAATTGGTTATGTACCGGAAGATCAAGGGATTTTTGGCACACTGACTGTCGAGGAAAATATAAAAGTTGCGATGAAAAAGAAAGATGATGAAACATTAGAAAGACTAGATTGGATCTTAAATTTATTTCCCGATTTAAAAAAGTTTTGGAAGAAAAATGGAGGGCACTTAAGTGGCGGTCAGAAGCAAATGTTGTCCATTGCGAGGGCTTATGTCAATGAAAACGATATGCTGCTTATTGATGAACCTAGTAAAGGGTTAGCCCCTATTATCGTTGAGAAAGTGATGGAGTCGATCCAACAAATGAAAGAAAAGACAACAGTAGTGCTAGTCGAACAAAACTTCATGATGGCGAGTACAATTGGAGATCGTTTTTATATTATTGATGATGGACATTCCGTACACAGTGGAGCCATGGAAGAGTTAAAGCAGAACGAAGAGTTAAAGCGACAATACTTAGGAATTGCATAAAAGTAGTTGTTTGTTCTGTAGCTTATTGATGCAGGCAGAGTCTTGTTGTTAGAAAGGAACTGATTTAAAGGAGGGACAACTGTGGACTTATTAATTAGTATTACAATCAATGGATTGGCAACGGGAATGCTCATATTTTTATTAGCAGCAGGTCTAACGTTAATCTTTGGGTTAATGGATGTTTTAAACTTCGCTCACGGTGCTTTATTCCTTTGGGGAGCTTATGCAGGTATTTGGGCGTTCACTACAACTGAGAGTTACATTGTCGGTATTATCGCAGCCATAGTTGCGGGAGCAATATTAGGTTATTTACTAGAGCGGTTTATTATCAAACCTGTCTACGGAAACCACATCCAACAAATCCTCATTACGCTCGGTGCCATGCTTGTTTTAAGTGAACTCGTAAAGGTTGTTTGGGGACCAAATATCATTCATGCGCAAAGTCCAAGTTGGCTGCAAGGTAGTTGGGAAGTAGGAAATATCTATTTAATCAAATATCGTCTTTTCATCATTCTAATTGGTCTCATCGTCTTTTTTGGTTTATTATTCTTACTTAACAAAACAAAGCTTGGATTAGTTGTAAGAGCTGGTGTTATTGATAAGGAAATGGTTCAAGCATTAGGAATTAACATTCGAAAGATCTTCTTATTTGTATTTATGCTCGGTTCGGGTATGGCTGGTTTAGCAGGACTATTATTTGGTCCGTATTCCGGTGTGATCTATGCTGAAATTGGATTAGAGTACGGCATTCTAGCCTTTATCGTCGTCATTATCGGCGGTATGGGGAGTGTACTTGGTTCGATGACAGCAGCGGTACTAGTCGGTGTATTAGGTGCTTATGCAGCCTATTTTGTGCCAGAGTTAGCCTTAGCTGTAAACTTCTTAATCATGTTAGCAATCTTAATCTTTAAGCCTTCAGGTCTCATGGGGACAAAGGAGGCGATGAAATGAGTCGTCTAAAACAATTGTCACGATTTAAGCTGACATTAGCCGTTTTAACTATTGGTTTATTCTTCTTTCCGTTTATTAATGACTCCAGAACTTTGCTAATTATGTTGACGCAAATTTTTATTTTTGCTGCTTTTGCAATGAGTTACGATATTTTACTAGGATATTCCGGCATTGTTTCGTTTGGCCATGCGTTGTTTTTTGGGATTGGCGCTTACACAGTCGGTATTTGTTTAAAAGCATTTGGTGCAACTATTCCAATTGTTCTATTAGCCGTTTTGATTACCGTTATTTTTACAGCGGTCGTAAGTTATTTAGTTGGTATGTTAACGCTTCGCTTAAAAGGTCATTTTTTTGCAATGCTTACATTAGCTGTTTCGAGTTTGTTCGTTGTCGTTGCTGAAAAGTGGCGGTCAGTCACGATGGGGAATGACGGATTTACGTTTACTATTCCTGACCTTTTTAGAGATCGAGTTAGTTTTTATATTATTTGTTTAGCGTTTATGGTGCTAATTTATTTACTTCTTAGACGTTTTACAGAGTCGCCGATGGGTCGTGTATTGCAAGCGATAAGAGAAAACGAACCTCGTGTAGAATCGCTAGGTTATCGCGTGATGCATTATAAGATTACAGCGAACGTTGTAGCGGGTGTTGTAGCTGGGTTGGCAGGTATTTTATATGGAATGAGCTTACGCTTTGTTAACACGGCAGTATTATCTGTTGAATTAACGTTAGATGCGCTTCTTATTACAATTATTGGTGGTGTTGGTACACTATTTGGATCGATTGTTGGGGCAGCGCTTATCGAATTTGCGAAACATGGCTTGATGGATTTAGCTAAAGTACATTGGATTTTCGAACGATGGATAATTTTGTTTGGGACGGTGTTTATTTTAGTTGTCATGTTCTTCCCAAAAGGCATTGTAGGCACCATTAAACATTGGTGGGCTAAATACCAGTATAAAAAAGGACTGCGAAAATCAATTCCCAAACAGTCTGGACTGGATAAGGATATTTAATATGTTTGCAGGAGTAGGAGAGTGTTTGTCGAATGAAAAAAGAAGGCGTCGGAATTGTAAGTACTGGAGTATATATTCCAGATGAGTGGATGACGAGTACCGACATTGCTGAGCATTCGGGAATACCCGTTGAAGTTATTGAAGAGAAGCTGGGTATCCGGAAAAAGCCTCTCCCGGGCAGTGATGATCACACATGTCAAATGGGGATTTATGCAGCAAAAAAAGCATTAGAAAAAGGAAATATTGACCCAAAAGACATTGACTTAGTCATTTATATTGGTGAGGAACATAAAGAATACCCGCTCTGGACAGCTGGTATTATGCTCCAGCGGGAAGTCGGGGCAACGAATGCTTGGGCTTTTGACGTAGCGTTGAGATGTGGTACGACAATTATGGCCATGAAAGTCGCAAAGGATATGATGATAGCAGACCCTTCTATCCAAACCGTTCTATTAGCAGGTGGTTACCGAAACGTTGATTTTATCGACTATACCAACCCTAGAACACGGTTTATGTATAATCTAGCTGCCGGGGGAGGAGCGGTCGTCTTACAAAAAGGCTATGACTCTAACATTCTACTAGAAAGTCATATCATTACAGATGGAGCCTTTTCAGAGGATGTCGTCGTTGTAGCTGGAGGAACAAAAACGCCGATTAGTCAAGAAGCGATTGAGGAAAGACTCAACTATTTAGATGTCCTCGATCCAGTTGGAATGAAACAACGTCTGGAAGAAAAATCGATGAAAAACTTTATCGAAGTCATTCAACGATCGTTACAAAAAAGTAGCTGCAATCAAGAAGATATTAACTATCTCGGTATTTTGCACATGAAGAAATCAGCGCATGATTATGTGTTGCGTGAGTTAGGTCTTACCGATGAGCAATCGATTTATTTGAATGAGTTTGGTCATATTGGCCAAATCGATCAGATCCTGTCATTAGAATTAGCTCTTGAACAAGGGAAAATAAAAGATGGTGATGTCGTCGTCCTCGTGAGTGCAGGTATTGGCTATGCTTGGGGGGCAACTACGATCCGATGGGGAAAAGCTAGTCATGGAGGTGAAAGCTAGTGGAAAACACCAAGTTGCAATCGGTGAACATACCAAATGGAGAAACAATCGCTTATCGTGAGAGAGAAGGCGGAGATGAGGTAATTCTTCTTATCCATGGAAATATGACTTCATCCAAACATTGGGACCTCTTACTTGAAACACTTCCACCGCAGTATAAACTGTATGCAGTCGATATGAGAGGGTTTGGTCATTCCTCCTATCACCAACCGATTGAATCCATTAAAGATTTCTCAGAAGACATTAAGAGCTTTGTTAATGCTGTTGGTTTAAAAAGGTTTTCAATTCTCGGCTGGTCTACAGGCGGCACGGTAGCGATGCGTTATGCGATCGATTATCCAGCCGATGTTGATAAGATGGTGTTATTGTGTTCAGGTTCCACGCGAGGCTACCCGTTTATGAGTGTAGGTGAAACTGGAGAATATATTCGGTTAACAACGTTAGATGAAATAAGAAAAGAGGCTACGAAAACCATTCCAGTGTCTCAAGCGTATGAACAACGAAATAAAGAGTTTTTAAAAGCGGTATGGAATTCGTTGATTTATACGAACAACCAACCTGATGAACAAAAATACGAAGAGTATCTAGAAGATATGCTGACACAGCGAAACTTATCAGAAGTGTATCATGCATTAAATATTTTTAATATTAGTAATGTTCATAATGGAGTTACTGAGGGATCTGGCGAAGCCCAACAAATATCGCACCCAACTCTTATTTTAGCCGGAGAAAATGACCTGGTGATTACTCAACAAATGACAGAAGAAATAAAAGAAGACTTAAATGATCAGGCAGAACTGAAGTATTTAAAAGGTTGTGGCCATTCTCCACTCATCGATGATTTAGATCAATTACAATTAGCGATAACAAATTTTCTACAGAAACATTAGGAGGATATAAACATGAGACTACAAAACAAAACAGCTATTATAACTGGTGCTGGAAATGGAATTGGTAAAGAGGCAGCCCTTACATTTAGCCGAGAAGGTGCAAATGTGGTCGTTGCAGATTTTGATGAAACTGCTGCAGAAGCAGTTGTATCCGAAATCAAAGAAAATGGTGGCAACGGTATTGCGGTAAAAGTAAATGTGGCGGACCAAGAGAGTGTAACACAAATGGTACAAGAAGCTGTTAATTCTTTTGGAAGCGTCGATATTTTAGTGAATAATGCTGGTATCACAGCGGATGCCATGTTACACAAGTTAACTCCAGAAAATTGGCAAAAAGTCATTGATGTGAATTTAACAGGTGTATTTTATTGTACACAAGCAGTTATTCCGAAGATGGTTGAACTAGGAAAAGGAAAGATCATAACAACCTCAAGTGTTTCTGGTGTTTACGGAAATGTGGGTCAGACGAATTATGCGGCAACGAAAGCTGGTGTTGTCGGGATGACAAAGTCATGGGCGAAGGAATTAGGCGGTAAAGGAATTAATGTCAATGCAGTCGCTCCAGGATTTGTTGAAACGAGCATGGTAGCTAAAGTTCCTGATAAAGTCATTGAAAAGCTTAAAATGACAATCCCACTTAACCGACTAGGGAAGCCTGCAGATATTGCAAACGCTTATTTATTTTTAGCGTCAGACGAGTCTGACTATATAAATGGAACCGTTATACATGTAGACGGCGGTATTATGATGTAGCGAAAGAAAAAAGGCAGTTCATTTGTTAGAAACTCTAATAAATGGACTGCCTTTTTTATTTTAATTCAACCACCATGTAACGATAAAAGCAATAATAGGAATCGTTAATAACGATAGAAGTGTCGAATACACAGTTGTAATAACGGCTAATTCTTCATCGTTGGAATATCGGGCAAATAAGACAGTGGCAAGCATAATCGTCGGCATCGCTGAAAGAATGATGACAATGTTACTAACTAAATAATCTAACGGAAGTAAAGAGATAATGAGCATCGTTACAATCGGAATGATCAACAGGCGAACCCCGAGTGGAAACCATATTTGTTTGTAAAAGAGAAAGCCTCTTTTTTGAAAAAGCGGGGGTAACAACATTCCGATGTATAACATCGCTAATGGTGCAGCAAGTGCTGATAACATGCTCGTTAATTGCCTCAAGAATTGGGGTGGTTCAACGCCGGTAATAACTGCTGTTAATCCAATAATGATGGCTAATAATGGAATGTTAATTAAAGCTTTTAGCTGTGAAAACTGAAAGCGTTTTTCGGATTGAAGCATATAAATGACAACTGAAAATAAAACGATGTCTAAACCAGCATCAAAGATAGCTGCCAATAGTCCGCCAACAGGTCCAAAAATCGTGGCACAAAGCGGTATGCCGATAAATCCGGTATTCCCTAGAGCGGCTAAGATGGTCATCTTTTTGGCGAAAGTACTTTCAAAACGTAATAGTCTAGATAAGGTCCACGCAAATAATAGAGCTCCTAAATGGAAGATGACCGATAACCCAAATATGATAACGACTTGATGGAGCAACTGAGTTGTAACTTCTGTATTAAAAACTCCATTTAATATAATCGAGGGTACAGCAATATTTAATATAATCAGAATTAACACATGCTTAATTTCAGTAGTAATTTCCACTTTAAAAGCTAATGTTGCACCTATTGCAATAATTAATCCCATAACCATTATTGAGGTAGCGACAACGTAAATATCCATCATAGTTTCCTTTCGAAATTCACTTAGTAATAGTTTAATTGTAACTAAATCTACATAACTGTCAAAAAGAAGAAGTTCAAATTCTATATTAATAGATAAATTGATCATTCATTTGTAACTCGCGTGTAACCACTCTCAACTAAGATCAAGATGTAAATGCTTATGATGAAGGAGGGTGGTAAGATGAGTTGGGAAACAGATTGGATTGCAAATCGAGCTCGTATTACCCCAGAGAGAGTCGCGGTAGTCAATGGGGAAACGAAGGAAAATTGGACTTACGAGCAATTAAATATACGTGCAGAAAATCTTGCAAGCGCATTAGTGGAACGCGGCATAGAGCCAGGAGATCGAGTGGCACTTCTTTCTCCTAATCACGTCTGCTATTTTGATCTCCTTTTCGCTTGTACTAAAATCGGGGCCATTTTTGTTCCGTTAAATTGGAGATTAGCCAGTCATGAACTCGAATTTATTTTAAATGATTGTGAGCCTAAAATCGTCATTTTTGATGACAAACTAGAGGGATTAATTTCTTCTTTTCAAAGTGTTGCAGTCAGACGTAACGGAAGTGAGTATAGCCAGTGGTTATTAAGACAGGGTAGAGGAGAAGTCTACAAGGTGGACTTTGATGCACCGCTTGCGATTATTTATACAGGAGGAACAACGGGAAAACCTAAAGGGGCAGTACTAACACATCGATCCGTCTTTTATAATGTGATTAACACGATTACAAGTTGGAACTTAAAAGGGGAAGATACAACGTTAACGTACTTACCGATGTTTCATACAGGTGGACTAAATGCGCTTTCTTTACCGCTTCTTCATATGGGTGGAAAAGTAGTCATTGTCGATCAATTCGATCCAATAGAAGCGGTTCGCATTTTAAATGAACATCGTTGTACGATTGCATTGTTTGTCCCCACAATGTACCATATGCTGATCCAAACCGAAGAGTTTAAAAATAATACATTTCCTACGATGCATACGTTTCTTTCAGGAGGAGCTCCTTGCTCTTACAAGATCTATGAAGCTTTTGCAAAGAAAGGTTTACAATTCAAGGAAGGGTATGGTTTGACAGAAGCGGGTCCAAACAACTTCTTTATTGATCCTAACGATGTAAAAGAGAAACGAGGTTCAGTTGGAAAACCAATGCTATATAATAAAGTAAGAATTATTGATGAAACAGGAAATGACGCACAACCTGGAGAAGTTGGCGAAATTATTATTAATGGACATCACGTATTCGATCATTACTGGAATCGTCCGGATGCCACTTCAGAAGTAGTTCGAAGCGGATGGCTTTATACAGGAGATTTAGGAAAGCGGGACGAGGAAGGCTATTTTTATATCGTTGGCCGAAAAAAAGATATGATTATAACCGGTGGAGAAAATGTTTATCCACTTGAAATCGAGCATATTTTAGCTGAATATGGACATGTGGCTGAAGTTGCAGTCGTTGGATTGCCTGATGAAAAATGGGGAGAAGTAGTCGCGGCGTTTATTGTCCCTCAACAAGAGGGGACGATAACTGTTAAGGACTTAGAAGACCATTGCCGAAAATATTTAGGTGGTTATAAAATCCCGAGAAAAATTAGACTTGTTTCAGAACTTCCAAAAACACCTGTTGGGAAAATAGATAAAAAGGAACTTATTAAATCTTGTAGTTAGTTGATTAGTAGTATTCTTCTTCTAAAGGCTGTTCTTACAGCTCAGCAAAGAGGGAAGGGTACTACCTGTCAGCTTTTTTCTTGTACAAAAAATAGTGAAGGACATAAACTTATACATATGAAGATTAAGCATTTTTCTAGTGGTATACTGGAAAACATGCAGGGTACGTAATGGAGGAATTGTTATGATTGATGCACATATCCATCTTTATCAATACAATGATATTGAAACAAGAATACAGCACTGGCAGAAGAATGGGATTGAAAGTGTAGTCGCTGTTTCAAATAATTTAAAATCTTCTTATGAAACGTTAGAGTTAAGACAACGTTACCCGGATTTTATTATAGCTGGAGTTGGCTACCATCCTGAACAAAAGCCGATGAATCGGCGAGACATGACTGAGCTAGAAGAACTTATCTATTCGGAAAAAGCAGCAGTTTCGTTCATTGGGGAGGTTGGACTGCCTTATTATATTTTAGACCAATTAACAGATAATGAGCGAGTGTTACATCTAGAACAGTTTGCTAGGTGGGTGGATGTTGCCAAACAAGCAAAATTACCTTTAGCGGTTCACGCTGTACATTCACAAGCTGAGCAAGCTCTTACAATACTTAACCAGATAACAGAAGTTCAAGCACACTTCCATTGGTTAAAGGCTCCGGAACAAGTCGTAAAAGAGATTATCGCAGCAGGACACTTCATCTCGGTTACACCTGAGGTTTGTTACCGTAAGCGCGATCAAAAGTTAGCTGAAATGGTCCCTATTACGCAATTACTTATAGAAACAGATGGACCTTGGCCATTTAATGGACCATTTGAAAATGACGATACGTCGCCGTTATTACTTAAACCTATTGCGGAGAAACTAGTAGATGTGAAACGCATCCCTCTCAGCAAAGTTATTCAGCAAACCATTACTAATACGAATTCAATTTATAACTTAAACAAAAAATAGAAAACGAACAAGCTGATTTCAATCTGAAATCAGCTTGCTTTACTTTATTTTCCGTGCATGGACAACAAACCTTGCATCTTCAAAATCATAAGCACATGTAGAAAGGGTTAGTAACTGATCCTGATGTGTTAAGTGAACATCATTTAAATCAATTTGTGATTTTTCTTGAACCAATTCAAGAAAATCAAGATATTCTTTATCGGAAGAAAAGTCGGTAACGATATAATAAAAATTGGTAGCTGTAACGTATGCGGAAAAAATTTCCCACTCGGTTTCTGTTGCAAGAGTTTGTATGGTAATGATCCGATTATTTTCAAAAAAGTCTTCGTCTTGATAATTTAACAACCCTTTAAACATTGAACCATCTCTCATATGGTGTCCATAAATAATTGAATGCCGGTCGGAAAGGTCTGGTTGATTTCGAAAATCCATAAAAATCGAGCCTGCATCTGATTTGGAATGTTGAAAGTTATGGTCAAGGTAGTACTCATTATCTTTCGTTTGAACGATCGGATAATCAATAGGAGTGTTTGGAACCGTAATCCATCCAACCGTGTCTTCATTTATCTCTAGCAATGGCAGAAATCTTTCTTTTATTAGGGGTTGCTCTTGAGTTTCTAAGTTTCTATTGGCATTTTCAGCTTTGGGCAAGGAGTCTGTGAACGTTTCTTGGACTGCTGCATACATCCGGTGATTTTCGTAACTACTATAAAAGTAATCTAGCACTTGAAACATTGATAATAAAAAAATTGAAACACATATCCCGATGATTATACGTCTAACATTCATAATAAGCATCCTAACTTTAGATAAAAGGGAGCTATTAGCCCCCATTTGTAGAGATTAAGAAAGTATAAAATTCGAAGATCCAGGTGCCATCGCCTCGAGGCCGCTTCGATCCATCAAAAGTGTCTAAAGAGCAAGACACTTATTGCTGGCCCTCCAGCGCTTGTAGCCGATAAGCGGGCACCTTGCGCCTTTCTGATTAGACTCTAGCACTCTTTTCTTTTCTAATAAAGAATAATGCAACTGCACCAGCAAGGACTGCTAATACAATATAGATAAGTACAGAATTATTGCTCGTTTGCGGAATAGCAGGAGTTTCATCTCCAGCTTCTGCAGTACCTTCATTAGTACCATTATCAGTATCTCCACCTGGCAGTAACACAGCATCAATAACATGGATCACACCGTTTGAAGCTTCAATATCAGCAGTCACTACATTTGCTTCATTTACTTGTACAGGGTTTAATGTAATTTTTACTTTTTCACCGTTTAATGTAGTTGCTTCCATACCATCTGCTAGATCACTAGACATTACTTTTCCTTCAACGACATGATATAAAAGAATATCTGCAAGATCTTCGTTAGCTAGTAATTCCTCAGCCGTTACACCTAACTCATCTAATAAAGCAGCAAACGCCTCGTCACTAGGAGCGAATACTGTTAAAGGACCTTCGCCTTTAAGAGCATCCACTAATCCAGCCGCTTGTGCAGCAGCTAATAAAATTTCAAAGTTACCAGCAGCAGCTGCCGTTTCTACGATGTCAACTAAACTATTCTCTTCTTCAGTTCCTTCTTCTACTGAAGCTTCTTCATCACTGGCCGGAATTAATACAGCATCAATAACATGGATCACACCGTTTGAAGCCTCAACATCAGCAGTAACTACATTTGCTTCATTTACTTGTACAGGGTTTAATGTAATTGTAATTTTCTCGCCGTTTAATGTAGTTGCCTCCAGACCATCTACTAGATCAGTAGACATCACTTTGCCTTCAACGACATGATATAACAGAATATCTGCAAGGTCTTCGCTAGCAAGTAATTCGTCAGCCGTTACACCTAACTCATCTAATAAATTTGCAAACGCCTCGTCAGTAGGAGCGAATACCGTGAACGGACCTTCCGCTTTAAGAGCATTTACTAAATCAGCAGCTTGAACCGCGGCTACTAGAGTGTTGAAATCATCAGCAGCTACTGCAGTATCAACAATATCATCACCTTCATGATTGTCAGCTAGTACCCCCATTCCAAAAGACATTGACATAAGTAACATAAAAACCAGTGACATGACAAAAACCTTTGATTTGTGCATTGTACATCCTCCTAATTTTTACTTGTATAACTTCTACACAATGAATGTATAACAAATTTATAATTCAGTAAAGAAATATGTCACCATATCTGAAAATTAAGACTAAGGACTCATTCCTGTTAAGTACTCCATACCTATAAATAAGTTTTCAAAAGTCGTACTAATAGTAACTTCCATTTTCATATTGTTACTAAGGGAAGTTGTTCAAGCTTTGTTAAAGAATTTGCTTAATCCCTTTACTAGGGTGTCCTTTGTTTAACTAGAAATAGAATAGGAGAGAAAGCTATGAAAACTTGGACTATCAGCGCATTACTTATATTCACTCACCTTTTTTTCTTATCTGGATGTACGAATAGTAAGGAAGTCAATAAGGAGAAAACGGAAACAGCGATTGAGCAAATCGATAGTACAGAAGAGACAAATACGAATGGAATTTCAATTTCACTGGATGAAAGTTATATCAATTATTTGGGAGTTGGGGAGGTACTTGCGGATGATATCATTAATCTAAACGTAAAGAATGAACAAGTGACTACACTTTCTTCTGCGAATTCGATTGCTTCGATTTATGATACTGTCAATGGTCATTCAGATATAGCCGTAGTTAGAAATGATCTTGCCTACTATGCGAGTCATGGACTTTATTTATTTGAAGGGGATGTCCCAATAACCGGGTTCCATGGTGTAGCGATGTTATCTCCTGAAGTTATACACATCATTGTTCGACCTGAAAGCGGAATTCAAACAGTGGATGATCTGATTGGTAAGCGTGTATCAGTAGGAGGTAGAGATTCTGTTGTTGAAGTAAATGCTAAGCAAATTCTAAACATACATGGAATTACATACGAGGATTTTGAAGAAGAAAAGTACATTGATCGTACTGAATTAGCAGAAAAAATTCAAAGTGGAAAAATCGATGCTGCGTTTATTTCGGCAGGATTAGGAATGGATGAGGATAGGGTGTTAAAAGAACTGAGTGATGATGTAGACTTCATTTCTATCAATGATGAAAAAATTCAAGAATTACAAGCAGAGTATCCATACTATGTTTCGTACACCATCCCAAAAGAGTTGTATGAAACAACTTCTGATGTAACGACATTAGCTGCTAAAGGCATGCTAATTGTAAATTCAAGTGTCGATGAGGACTTAGTATATGAAATGACGAAAGCGATGTTTGAAAACCTTGAACAGTTTAACAATGATCTACTAAAGTTACACATAACATTAGATGAAGCTTTAAAGGGGATGCCAATTGATGTTCACCCAGGTGCTGAACGTTATTATATTGAACAACAACTTATAAAAAAGGACTAAAAAAGCATTTTGCTGAAAAGCTACTGAAACGGAAAAGAGGTCGAACCATAACGTTCAACCTCTTTTCTGTATAATCCCTTACTTTATATTCTTACACGTAAATCCTTGTTGTTTCAGCATTTCTGCAATGTTGTCATAGTAGGGCTTACTATAAAAAGAAGCTACTCGTGTAGACCAATTAGAAGTCATCTGACCATTGGTTCGTTCTCTCGTATATTGTTCCAATTGTTGATCATATGTATCTAAAATGCCTTTAAGATTTGGATTATACGTTTCCTCATGATATACTGCTTCTTTTGGAAAACGTGGCTTTTGATCAGGATCTTCTGCAGCATAGCCGATGCATAAACCTGAAATCGGTATGACGTACTTCGGAAGATTTAATAATTTAATAACTTCTATGGAATGACGACGAACCCCACCGATTGGAACACAGCCTAATCCGAGTGATTCAGCAGCAGCGATAGCATTCCCCATCGCTAGACCAACATCTGTTGCTCCAACTAATAATGAGTCTACTTCTTCTTCAATTGCAAATGATGTTCCTTCTTTTTCAGCCGCTAGAGAAGCACGATAAAAATCAGCACAAAAAATAAAAAAGACAGGAGCCTCATCTACATATTTTTGATTACCAACGAGTTCGGTCAATTTCTTTTTTGTTTGGTCCTCTTTAACAGAGACGATCGAGACTTGCTGGCCGTTAATCCATGAGGGAGCGGCTTGAGCAGCTTCAACAATCGTTACTAAGTGATCTTCACTTACAGATTCATTCGTATAACTACGGATCGATCTATGATTTTTTAGGGTTTCAATAACTTGATTCACTTTTTGTTTCCCTCCATTCTATTTTGCAATAAGCATATGACTTTTAAGGTGGAAAATCAATGATCGCAACTTAGAGGAATTAGGCGGATTGTTTTACTCTCCGTTTTTCGAGCCATTTAGTTAAAGATATGTTCTGGACAATGATTACTGAAAAAATGACGAAGATAACTCCAATATACTGCCATAATGATAAGATTTCATTGTAAAATAACATCCCGATAAATGCAGCGACAACAGGCTCTAGTGTGGCGATAATTGAGGCTTTTCCTGCTTCAACTTGCTTAAGCCCTTTCGTGTAAAATATGAAAGCTAACACGGTTGGAAATAAACCTAAGCTACCCGCGTAAATCCAAAGCTTTACATCGTTCAATTGACCAATCCAAGTCCACACTTGACTTATAGGTAATGTGAATAAGGTTGCGAATAAGAAGGTGTAAATGGTCACCGTCATAGGATGATACTTTCTCAGGGCGAACTTTCCAAAGATGCTGTACAAGCCGTAAAATAAACCGGAACCAAGACCTGCAATGATACCTACAGTTGTCATTGCCATTGAACCATTTGGAAGGAGCTCAACAACAAGAATACATCCAAAAAGAGTCAAGATTAAAGAAAGGATTTTTCTTGCAGTAAGCAGTTCTTTGAATAAAAAACGAGACAAAATCAGGACAAAAGCAGGTGCGGTGTAAAGTAAAATGGCGGCAACGGAAATGGATGTTTCTTGAATGGCGACAAAGAAGCACCAATTAAAAAAAACGATACTAATAATTCCTGTACCAATAAAAAGAGGACTGTCTTTCAATTCGACTCGAAGCCATTGACGATTGACGAAAAGAGAATAGATTAGTAGAAAACTAACCGCACAACTGACACGTAGTGTTACAACTTGGAGTGGTGTTAATCCGAGGCTATAAAGTTCTTGAACGAATAATCCAATCGTACCCCATAGAGCTGCCCCTGCAGCAATTGCTAAGTAGGCCCAGCGTATCAAAATTTTCCCTCTCCTTTATTTAGAAAAAAACGCCTTAAGATAAGGCGCCTTGTTCTAGTTTGTTTAGTTCACAAGTGTAATGAGTAGTTTTCAGTTCTTTTGGGTTAAAGTAGGCGATAATTAACTGTTTGTTTTCGATCACTTCTTTTGTTTGTAAATAGTGGTCGAGATCAAAAGCAATCACTTCAATCATTGTATGCTTATGAAGATCCTTTTCTGCCAAACTTAACGTACTAAATTGTTCAGAAACGGTATCTGGTACGGTTGCAATCGACTTTAAATAATGAGATTGTTGTTCTTTAGTTAGCGAGAAATTCCACCACGTTGTTCTCGGTTTATGTTTATGACGTACAAAATAATCATAAACCATTAAACCGTGAATGACCTCAAGATTTTTTGTCTCTCTTGCCTGTAAAAATTCATATAAACGGCGGAATAAATCTTCAAGCTGATGACCAATCTTAGACCAGCCTTGCTTGTCCCAATAATCACCAAATTGTTGGAAGAAGTCAAAAGCATTTTCAAATTCTTCAGTAACAAGATATTCGATCGTTTCATCCATGCGATGGTCATTCCAATATTTTTCTAATACATCTTCCACTCGCTTAATACGAACGATGTCACTGAAAGGAAGTATTTTGTTTCCTAGTATTTCATATGGTGCATGATCCATATATACATAGTTATGATCTTCTGCTCTCAGACGTAATCCTGTTCCTCGTAACATTTTTAAGAAACCTAGTTGAAGTTCTTCAGGACGCAGGGCAAACACATCATTAAATGTCTTTTTAAAAGAGTCATAATTTTCATCAGGTAATCCAGCAATTAAATCAAGGTGTTGATCAATTTTTCCACCTTCTTTGACGAGGGTTACCGTTCTGGAGAGTTTTTCAAAATTTTGCTTTCGTTTAACGAGTTCATTCGTTGCGTCATTTGTTGATTGAACACCAATTTCAAATCGGAAAATACCAGCCGGAGCGTTCTCGTTTAAAAACTCGAGAACTTCTGGACGCATAATATCAGCAGTTATTTCAAACTGAAACACACATCCTTCATGGTTATCGATAAGAAACTGAAAAATCTCAAGGGCATAATCTCGCTTAATATTAAAGGTTCGATCCACAAACTTAATTAATTTCGCACCACTTTTAATTAAGAACAGTAAATCAGATTTGACTCTTTCAATATCAAAATAACGAACGCCTACTTCAATAGAAGATAAACAAAATTGACAACTGAAAGGACAGCCGCGACTCGTCTCAAAATAGGTTACTCGTTTTGCAAGAGCAGGTAAATCTTCTTGAAAACGGTACGGGGAAGGAATTGCATTTAAGTCCAGCTTTGCACTTGGCGGGTTAACAATCTCTTTACCGTCTTTACGATACGCAAGGCCAAACACCATATGAAATTTCTCTTCACCATTTAGTTCATCTAAAAGAAGTTTAAACGTTTCTTCCCCTTCGCCAACTACGATAAAGTCAGCATGCGGAATTCGCTCAAGCCAATAAGCTGTATCATAGGAAACTTCAGGACCACCCAGGACGACCTTAACGTCTGGCATAATTTTTTTAAGCATCTCAACGACTTTAATGGTTTCTTCGATATTCCAAATATAGCAGCTAAAACCGATCACATCAGGTTTTCTTTGATAAAGATCTGTAACGATATTCATGACAGGATCTTTTATTGTAAATTCAACCATTTCAACCGGATATTCAGGTTCAGCATAAGCTTTCAGACAGCGAAGTGCTAGACATGTGTGGATATACTTCGCGTTTAATGTTGTAAGAACGACTTTCATTTCTTTTACCTCTATTCTATATATCAAATAATATGGAAGAGCATCGTGCACTCAAGTTTTAGCATGTGATAATAACAAAATCCACTAGTAATGGAAAAAATATAACTCTCATGCTCATTGTTTTACTTATGAGGAGTATTTTATACGTTAAGTATGATACCATATTTTCTATGGATAATTATATAGATAGGATTTGATATTATGGTGTTTTTATTTCCATCTTGGGTTTTCATAGTTCTCGGGGTTTTTCTAGTAGCCATCATTTGTGGTCTTTTTTCTTTTTTTGTATCGAAATGGTTGAAAAAGAAAGAGGTAAAAGATAAAAGATTTGAGAATATCGCTGCCTTTGTAATTGTTATTATTGTTATCGCAAGTGCTTGGTTTGTTAAAGAAAATATGTTTGTAACAGCGTATGAAGGCAGTATTATTGTAACGGAAGAAAAAGAAGTAGAAGTAAATTACTCCAGTGCAGAATTTCTGACGTTGAGTGATTTTGTCATCATTGACTATCTTTTCACTCAAATGAACTACGGGGAAGAATTTCAAATAAGTAATCAGGAAGACGGAAATGTACGTGTCACTGTAGAAATAAATGATTACAAGCCACTTTTGCAATATATGAAGAAATACGAGGATGAAGGTTCTCAAAGTTTTGCGCAGCACTATTTCCCGTTCGATCTTTATTTTGAGCGTGAACATGGCGGTATCATCAGCGACATCATCCATCAACAAGACCAAAAAAATTCGTGTGAACAACTATTACCTAGGTTAGAACAAGAATTAGAAAAAATAGAAGAACATTATTTTGAATATGAAGTAGCATGCACGAAAGAACGAGGGTGACATTAGTCAGCTTCGTTTTTTTATTATAAGGAGAATATTAATCTGCGGGGATAGGCGTGCGTTAAAGAAAAAATTAGGAGGAAGCGTGAACGAAAAGCAATGATTAGTGAGCGGTGGAGGAAAAAACTAGGAGAAAACGTGAACGAAAAGCCGTGGATCGTGAGCAGTAGAGGGAAACATTAGGAGGAAGCGTGAACGAAAAGCGTGGAATAGTGAGCGGAAGAGGGAAGAATTAGGAGAAAACGTGAACGAAAAGCAATGATTAGTGAGCGGTGGAGGAAAAAACTAGGAGGGAGCGTGAACGAAAAGCAGTGAATAGTGAGCGGTGGAGGGAAAAATTAGGAGGAAGCGTGAACGAAAAGCAATGATTAGTGAGCGGAAGAGGGAAAAATTAGGAGGAAGCGTGAACGAAAGGCGCGGAATCGTGAGCAGTAGAGGGAAAAATTAGGAGAAAACGTGAACGAAAAGCGTGGAATAGTGAGCGGAAGAGGGAAAAAATAGGAGAAAGTGTCAACCAAAAACCCGAATAGTGAGCGTTAGAGAAAAAACTAGGAGAAAGCACCAACCAAAGGCCCGATTGGTGCACGAATAAGGTAGAGTTTTGACTTGTGAGACAGATGTCACCCTAGCTCGGCAACACACGAATTTAATTATGGATTAGTTTTAGCGTACTTAAGATATATAAATATTAGCGAATGAACAAGTAGTAAATGAGAAAAGGCATAATACTGACAATAAGCATTAGCCGAAAAAGGTGCAGGGTGACAACAGTTGGGACTGAAACGGGATATTTCTCAGCAAGGACAATCATTTCAGTCATTCCAGCAGGAGCGGAACTACATACCGCAGTTAATGTATCAAATTTAAGAAACTTTTTTAGGAATAGTGCTAATAATAAAGCCCCACTTATCTGCAATAAAGGTAGCAGAAGAGCGGGCAACCAAATGGTAGATAGAATTGAAAACGTTTCTTGACTAAAGGTAAGTCCGATACTTCCACCTAATAGCATTTGAATAATTCGTTTTGCCTGCTTCGGTAATGGTGGCAGCTTAGTTGTTTTGATTTGTACGATCGCAATCATTAATAAGGAACCTAATAAGGGACCTAAAGGAAACGACGTCATGTAACCAAGCCAGCCACCTATTAAAGCTAGCATACTAGTGATGACCCAACGTTTCATAAGGCGATCCTCCTTTTTGCATTTCTTTGCGATACAGGTAATCGAGTAATATTGGAAAAATCGTCATAACACTCAGAACTCTAATGAGATGAAGCATAATTACAACTGGAGCATGTAACGAGAGTGTTTTAGCGATCGTTGCCATCTCTATCATTCCACCTGGTGCAGCCGATAATATAGAAACACTATGTTCAAAAGGTGAAATTGTCGCAATAAGTACCCCACTACCGATAGTTATAAGAAAGACACTAAATGTAACAGCTACTAGACTAGTCGCTAATTGACGTAACTGATCTACAGATAGTTTCATAAATGTTAGTCCCACCATTAATCCAAGCATTACTTGAAGAACAAAAGCCATGGGAATGGTTGTTTCTAAGGTTAATAACTGAAACGTTTTAGCTAATCCTACAGTAAACATCGCACCTATTATCGTACCGACAGGAAGCCTTAATTTTTGTCCGATTGTTCCACCGATAATTGATAAAGCAATAAAAAGTATAAATTGCAATACATCCATTCTTAATCGTCCCTTTTAACCGTGTTATCTTTTCCTACTGTATTGAAATGAAAAGTGATTTGCAAGAACAATTTGAACTTATCTGGATTAAGGGTTTTGGAAAGCCGTTAAAAGATTACAGGTTCATAATGAATAGAGTTAAACAAAGCTATTCTGAAAAACAGTATAAACAATAGATATATAAAATATTCATAGATAAAATAGAGAAAAAATCCTGTTTGTTCGATCTTTTAATACGTATTTGCACAAACGCTTTAAACCGATAAAAAAAGTTGTTTACAATTCATTGATAAATATACTATGATAATACATAACTATTAGAAAATTATAAAAATTATAGGGGGAAACAAGATGAAAAAGTGGATGAAATTAGTCGGGACTGCGGCTGTCGGTCTAATGGCGCTAACTGCATGTGGTGGTCAGCAAAGTAGTGCACCAGCTGAACCAGAGGAAAATAATGCTGGAGAAGAAGCACCAGCAGAAGAAGAAATTACGTTTAAAATTGGGGCAACTCAAATCGTTGAGCATCCATCACTAGATGCGGCCTACGAAGGCTTCCAAAAAGCGCTAGAAGATGCTGGACTTTCCGTATCCTATGATTTCCAAAGTGCACAAGGAGATCAAAATAATGTGCATACAATTGCAAATAACTTTGTTGCGAATAATGTAGATTTAATTTTTACGAACTCTACAGTAAGTACATTAGGTGCATTAAATGCCACTAACGAAATTCCAATTGTCTTTGCTTCGGTTTCAGACCCAGTTGCAGCGGGACTTGTAACTGCATTAGACGAGCCTGGTGAAAACATTACAGGTGTTATCGATTTACATCCTGAATTTACAGAAAAAACTGTACAATTCATTGAAGAACACTTTGAAGGGGCAACAGTAGGTATCATTATTGACTCAGGTGAGCAAAACTCTATTTCTCAATTAGAAGCGGTAAAAGCAGCTATGGAAGGTACTAGCCTTACTCTAGTAGAGCGAAGTGTTGACTCTTCAGCAGTAGTAGCTGAGGCAGCTCGTTCATTAGCTGATCGCGTAGATGTTTTCCTAATGACGACAGATAACACAGTCGTTCAAGGTCTTGGTGCTTTAGTTGGCGTAGCGAATGACTATGATATCCCGTTAATTGTAGGTGATCCAGAGTCATTAGAAGGCGGTGGATTTGCAACTTATGGAGTTGATTTCTTCTCAATTGGTTACCGTGCAGGTGAAATGGCTGTACAAATTCTAAAAGGGGAAAAAGTACCTTCTGAAATTAACGTAGAAATTCCACCAGAACTTACACTACTTATCAACAAACAAGCTGCAGAAGAACAAGGTCTTGAGTGGAACGATCAATGGGATGAAATTGCTGAAGTAATTAATAATTAATAAAAAAATAGAAATAGTGTGTGTTCAAAAAGGAGGACAAAAAGATCCGAGAAGTTCGAGGAAGCGTAGTCTCCGAGCACTGGAGCGTATGGTGTTAATACGTGAAGAGCGGAAGAGTAAGCTGACGAAGTAATTCGACAGAAATTTTTCCCGGACTTTTTGAACAACCTCTTATAAGGGCGGGACTGGCTCAAGACGTAATCTGCTATAGGATTAGCTTGAGTCAGTCACGTTACTAGAGAAGATATTATAGTTAGAGAGGAAGAGGTCACCATGTTTATCTCAATTTTTGGCTCAATTGAATCTGGAATCATTTATGCACTTATGGCACTAGGGGTCTACCTCACCTTTCGCATCCTTGATTTCCCTGACCTGACTGTAGACGGGAGCTTTGTGACAGGAGCAGCAGTTGCTGCGATGATGATTATCAATGGATATTCTCCGATCATCGCAACAGTAGTCGCTGTTATTGCTGGTTTTATTGCTGGTTGTGTCACAGGGATTCTTCATACCAAAGGTAAAATTAATCCGTTGCTGTCGGGTATTTTAATGATGATCGCTCTTTATTCCATTAATTTAAGAATTATGGGGCGACCGAATTTACCATTGTTAAATGAAACGACACTTGTCAAACAGCTAACTGCATTTTGGCAAAATCTCGGATTTGACCAGTTTTTTAATGGCATTATAACGTTTTTAGGCGTACCACAGCTTCCACGTACATGGGCAGTTGTATTCTTTGCCCTTATCGTTACATTAACAGTAAAAGTTTTATTGGACCTATTCTTAAAGACGGAAGTTGGTTTAGCACTTAGAGCAACAGGTGATAACAAACGAATGATTCGTAGTTTCTCAGCCAATACCGACTATTTAATCATTTTAGGTTTAGGTATTTCAAATGGTCTAGTTGCTTTATCTGGGGCTTTAATCGCCCAATATGGCGGCTTTGCCGATGTTGGAATGGGTATCGGGATGATTATTATAGGACTTGCATCCGTAATTATAGGTGAGGCTTTATTCGGAACGAAGACGATTGCTCGGACAACGTTAGCGGTCATAGGTGGAGCCATCATCTATCGAATCGTATTAACACTAGCATTAAGAGTCGAGTTCTTAGAGACAGGAGATATGAAATTAATTACGGCCGTTATTGTAGTTGCGGCACTTGTTACCCCGAAAATACTTGCTGCTCGAAAAGAAAAACGGCGACGCATAAAGAAGCGAGCCGAACTTTCACAGATAGGGGGGAATGGAAATGTTGCATCTTAATAACATTAGCATTACCTTTAACGAAGGTACGCTGGATGAAAAAAAAGCTTTACAAAATATTAATCTAGAGTTAAATTCAGGAGACTTTATTACGGTTATCGGCAGTAATGGAGCTGGAAAGTCAACTTTAATGAATACGATTTCTGGAACACTATCCCCAGATGTTGGTGACGTTGTTATTGACGGTAAAGCTGTTACACATTTACCTGAATACAAACGATCTACATTAATTGGCCGTGTCTTCCAAGACCCTATGGCAGGAACGGCGCCGACGATGACCATACAAGAAAATTTAGCAATGGCCTATTCACGTAATAAAAAAAGAACGCTTCGATTTGGTGTAACGAAAAAAAGAAAAGACATGTTTCGGGAGTATTTAGCAACTTTAAATTTAGGTTTAGAAGATCGCCTTACAGCAAAAGTAGGATTGTTATCAGGTGGAGAGCGCCAAGCATTGTCTCTTTTAATGGCTACTTTTACAGAACCGAAAATCCTCTTGTTAGATGAACACACCGCTGCGCTTGATCCTTCAAGAGCTGAACTTATTACCCGTCTGACAGGGGAGATTGTTCGTAATTTTAATCTAACTACTTTAATGGTAACCCATAATATGCAACAAGCGTTAGACTTAGGGAATCGACTCATTATGATGGATAAAGGGCAAATTATCTTTGATGTGCAAGGAAAAGATAAACAAAATCTAACGATTGAAAAGCTGTTAAATGAGTTCCAACGTATCCGTGGAGAGCAAATGGCTAGCGATAGAGCTGTCCTCGGATAGGTGATTGATTAATTTATAAATATTAATATTGTTTTTCATGCTTGGGGGGCGCAGACACTTTGGAGTCGGCTCCCTTTTCATCTATAATTATTAAACTACAGGCTTAGCCTGGGGGTTTCAGGTATAACATATAGATAAGGTAGGTGTATATTGTGAGATTTGCTACATTCGAATATAAAGGACAACAAATGATAGGCATGTTAAATGAGGATCAAACGAAAGTTATTGATCTTGTAAAAGTTTTAAATGAAAAAGGAAGTACTGAAAACATTCCAAGTTCTCTACTAGAAACAATTGACCTAGGAGAATCTTTTATCGATGAAGTTACATCTAGTATTGAGTGGCTTGAAGAAAGAAATATCGAAAATTACTCGTTTTTTCTAAAAGATCCTGAACTAAGGTTATTAGCACCCATTCCTAGACCGAGAAAAAATATATTTTGCGTAGGTAAAAATTATGCAGCACATGCGATCGAAATGGGAAGCGCTGCTGATATCCCTGAACATTTATTAATGTTTACGAAAGCGCCAACTACTGTGATTGGAACAGAAGGAACCGTCTCCAATCATTCACATTTAACGAGTCAATTAGATTATGAAGGTGAAATTGCCGTTATCATCGGAAAAAAAGGTACGGCAATTAAGGAAGATGAAGCGTATGATTACATATTTGGTTATACACTTCTTAACGATATTACTGCAAGAGACCTTCAAAAGAAACATAAACAATTCTTTCTTGGAAAAAGTTTAGATACGACTTGTCCTATGGGTCCATGGATCACTCACACGAGTCTAGTAAAGGACAGTGTGTTAAAAATAGAAACGAAAGTAAATGGAGAATTGAGACAAAAAGGAAGTATTGACCAGATGATATTCTCTATTCCGACAATTCTTTCGGTTATTTCCCAAGGAATGACGTTAGAGCCTGGTGATATTATTGCAACTGGAACACCATCAGGGGTAGGAAGTGGATTTAATCCACCCAAATATTTGAAGTCTGGTGATCAAATAGAAATTCGTGTGGATGAATTAGGTGTCTTAACAAATACAATTCAATGACTGTAAAAAAGGCTAAGTCCAGCTAGTCAAACTCCAACGCTTTTGTAATTGATTTTTCAAAAGAGGGAAGGGAGCTCACTAAGGATTTAGCCTATTTGAATGATATCGTTATAGGGAAGTCCCAAAGTTGATCTTGGAGACGATGTCTTTTTATTTTTAATGTAAATGGGTCGGGAATTTCCATGGCAAATTCATAATTGGCAATTAGAGAATAATTGAATTTACCTACTTCTGTAGAAGTGAAAACAGGGTAGACTTCTTCACCTGAATGAATCATAGTCGTTTCCATACCTTGAATTTGATGCACATCTTCAATATAGAGAGTTAATTTCTTGCCTTCCGTTTGAACTTTAGCTATGTTTAAATCATTTAGCATGTTTTGTTCACTGTTAGGATTTAAATTTTCAAACAGGACAGACTGTCGGTAATAAAGAGGTTTGGCATAAAATATTACTGACAATTCCTTACTATCTTTGTCTAATTCGGGTTGAAAGTATTGGTTAAAATAAACTTTATTTTCAGGAAGAGGTTCCCCATTATCGTCGGTCGAGATAACTTCTGTTTTAATACTTTCATATTCATTTCCTAAGTCATCCATAAGGACTCTTTGTAAGGCAAATGAGAAATGACTTTCATCAATTGGATACGAACCAATCGGTATTACTTCAAAAGATAGATAGAACCCATGTTCATCATTTAAAAGGGAACTCGAATGGCCGGCATATGTGACTGAGAGATGTTGATTTTCGAAATATGAAGGAGAGGCCGTTGATTTAGATGCATTCGTTTGATTACCTAAGTTACAACCGCTTAGGATGAATATCAAAATAAATAGAAAAGAGTAGAACCGAAGTTTCATGTTACACCTCTCAAAATAAAGATAGTTCTATTCTATCATTTTCTTCTTTTGTCGAATAGTAAATAAATAATAGAAAAAGTAAAAAAGGCTGACAGTTTTTGTCAGCCTTTTTTACTTACTTAACGAGTTCTTTACCTTTTTTTGCTTGTGGTACATCAGGTAGTTCATTAACAGAGACAACTTTATCAGTTCTCTTTGTTGGTTTGGTCCAGTACTGCTCGTTTCCTGGAAGATCATCAAACCAAGCAGCATCCTTAGGACAGTCAAGGACCATAAATTTACCGTACTCATTATCACGTGATTGATGATATTTTAAGTAGGCTTTTCCATTTTCAATTGCTAGTATTTCAATTTTACCTGAAGTATGACTCATTGATAAGCGCACTCGTTTACCTAAACCAGATGTACGAGCTTTTGCACCTTCAACGATATTATATACTTCCTCCAGTGATAATACGAAATCTTTGTTTCCAGCAACCGGGCGGTTTACAAAGAAGTAGTATGGTGTTACACCAGCCCAAGATAGTTTATCTAGTAATTCACCTAAAACGACTGGGTCATCGTTAATTCCTCTTAATACTGGAGTTTGGTTAACCACAATGGCACCAGCATCATGAAGAGCTTGGAAGCCTTTTCTCGCTTCATCCGTAATTTCTACTGGGTGGTTAATATGTGCCATAATGTAAATTCGTTTTTCTGGTGTTGAGAATTCGCGAATTAAATTTAGTAATTCTTCGTCTTCATAAATACGCATTGGGTTAAATACTGGTAATTTAGAACCGATGCGGATAATTTTTACGTGATCGATTGCACGTAGTTTTTCAAGAATATAACGAAGTTTTTTCGTTGCAAGAATTAATGGGTCTCCACCAGTAAGTAGAACATTATTAATCTCGGGTGTATTCGCAATGTATTCTAACCCTGGATCTACATCAGACATCGCTTCTTTAACATCGTTACGGAATAAACGTTTACGGAAACAATATCGGCAATACGCTCCGCAAACCTCGGAACAGATAAGGAGTGCTGTTGTTTTATACTTATGCTGACACCCAGGAACTGCATAGTTGGTGTCTTCATCGGAAGCATCCCAGCGCCCATACTCATCTAATTCATTTTCGTTCGGTATGACCAACTTCCGTATAGGATCGTTCGGATTATTCCAATCAATTAAATTTAAATAGTACTCATTAACTCTGAAAACAAACTTATCAGTAATCTGTTTTAGTTTTTCTCTTTCCTCTTTTGGGATTTGCTCAAGTTTGTCAATGTTCATAATGTACTTCGGCTGAGCCACAACTATCAACCTCCAATATTCATATTCTAGCAATATTATAGCAAGGGTAGTAGAAATACGTCAAAAAAGAAAGAAATAATTAGAAATGTAAATGAAATGAAGGATTTAATTCAAATAGTATAAAGATAATGTTTTTAACGATAGTTGACATTCATTGAAATTAATAAATGAAAGTGAATTTTCAGTTGAAGGGTGGAATGAGGTAGTGGCAGATTGTGTGGGGTACAAAGTAAAATAGGCTGAATTTCAGGCCCAATTGTAATCGGATTGTTCATTTTTGAATTATTCACTTCATAATATATAGAAATGAATAAAATAATTCATATTCTTTTGAAGAAGTACAAAATTATGAAATGCATCCTTCATTTTTTAAAAAACGTGAAGCGAAAAAATAATTTGGGGGAAATTATCTTGGCTATTAGAAGAGTGGATCAACATCCGATTGTTGAACTGTCAAAGATGACCAAAAAGTCTTATGAGTTTTTTGAGCAGTCCAAAGACGTAATGCCAGGGGGGGTGACTGCTAACATCAAGTACTTCGCTCCTTATCCAATCGTGATGGAAAAGGCAAATGGTGCATATGTTACTGATTTAGACGGGAATGTATATATCGACTATTTACTATCTTACGGGGCACTGATGCTCGGACATGGGGACACAAGAATTAAAGAAGCTGTAATTGAACAATTAGATACAGATGGAACCAATCTGTTTGGAACTCCACATAGTCTTGAAATAAAGATGGGAATGAAAATAAAAGAACATTACCCAAGTATTGATTTATTGCGTTATACCAATTCAGGTACTGAAGCTACACAACTCGCCTTACGACTTGCGGCAGCTTATACAGGAAAGAGTAAAATAGCTAAATTTGAAGGGCACTACCATGGTGGTTATGATCAAGTTTTGTTAAGTGTAAATCCTTCTCTAAAAGATGCGGGAGACGCTATGAAACCAAAGGCAGTTATGGAGTCAAAAGGGATGGATCCCTTTCATCAAACAAATACGATCATTCTTCCATTTAATGATTTTAAAGCATGCGAAAAGATTTTAAGGGCAAATAAGGATGAAATAGGAGCACTCGTTTTAGAACCTGCTCAAGGCGGATTTTTGTTAGCCGAAAAGGACTTTGTACATCAACTTAGAGATTTAACAAAACAATTAGGGATTGTATTCATATTTGATGAGGTTAAAACAGGTTACCGACTAGCACTTGGTGGTGCACAACAGTTGTTTAATGTAAAACCTGACTTAACTACATTAGGAAAAGTGGTCGGTGGGGGATACCCAATTGGTATTGTTGGCGGAAAGAAAGAAATTATGATGGAGAGCGCTCCAACCTTTGCAGCCGATGTTTTCGATACGAGCCAAAGTAAGAACTCTTCTGCTAAAGATGTTCTGTTCCATAGTGGAACCTATAATGGACATCCAACTATTTTAGCAGCAGGACTAAGAACCATTGAAATTTTAGAAAAAGAATTGGATCGTGTAATTTTGTTAACCGATGAATTAAAAATGCGGTTAGAGAAGTTATTCAAATCCTATAATATTCCAATGAAAGCGGTTGGCACGGGTTCAATATTTAGTGTACTATTGACTAAGGAAGATAAAATTCTAAATTATCGAGACCTTCAAAAAACCGATCTAACGACAAGAAAAGAGATCGATTTTTATTTATTAGCGGAAGGGATTTATACGAAACCATTAAATCGCTATAGTTTGTCAACTGCTCATACGATGAAGGAAGTAGAGATGACGATTTCTGCTTATGAAAAAGTATTGAAAAAGTTGTACGGGGGACCTCGGTACTCAAAGGGATGAGGTTTATGCTTCAGAGTGATGTATACCAGAGGATTGTAGATAATCTCGACAAAATGAGTAAATCTCAAAAAAAGATCGCAAATTACATTATTAATAATAACGAAACAGCACCTTTTTTAACGGCTTCTAAATTAGCTAAAAATGCTGGAGTGGGCGAAGCAACAGTCATTCGCTTTGCCGTTTTTATTAACTATAAAGGATATCCAGATTTTCAGCGACATTTACAAGACGCACTAAAAAGAAAATGGACATCAGCTGAAGTGTTTATGAAAACGACCGATGAAAAAGATGCACCTGAAAACTCTCTAAAAGAAGTGCTATCAGATGATATACAAAATCTTAAGAATACATTACATCAAATCAGTCCTGAAAATTTTGAGCAAGCAGTACAAGAAATTAAGAAGGCTAATCGAATTTATATTATTGCCTATCGAAGTGCAACGAGTTTAGGAATGTTTCTACAATTTTATTTGGATCTTATTTTACAAAATACAGAAATGATTAATCAATCTGATGGAATGAGTGAACATTTACTAGACATAAAAAAAGATGATTTAGTTATTGGTTTTGGCTTTTCTCGCTATACAAAGCGAACGGTTGAGGCACTAAAATATGTTAAGCAACGTGAGGCCAAAACGATTGTAATTACTGACCATCTGATGTCGCCACTTGTACCATATGGGGATATAACACTTATTACAGCAACAGAGATCAATTCATTTATTGACTCATTTTCCGCTCCATTCAGTGTTATAAGTGCATTGATTACTGCCGTCACACGTTCAGATCATGAAAAAGTTGAGAAACGTTTAAATCAACTTGAAGAGTTATGGGATAACTTCGATGTATTTTATGAGGAATAATGAAGAGGCTGCTAGAAAGTTCCTGTATGCTCGCATACACAGTACTTTTTAAACAGCCTCTTTTTCATGAAGAGATAAGAAAGTATAAAATTCGATGATGTCTAGCTTCAGGTACCATCGGCTCGAGGTCGCTTCGGTCCACCAAACGTGTCTAAAGGGCAAGACACTAATTTCTGGCCCTCCAGCGCTTGTCGACGATAAGCAGGCACCTTGCGCTTTTCTATCTCTAGCTTCAGCGCCCAGCGAGACTTCGCCCTCCTCCTTACGATAAGTCAACATCGGCTCACTAGCGATCACCGTGTTTCCTTTATCTCATACGGTGGCCTCCAGTCCGAACGTCGCTAAACAGGCACCTTGCGCTTTTCTTATTTATGATTGAGTGTTCGTAACTGTTGCTTTCTTACGAAGTGTTTGTATAACAGTAATTGCAGCGAGAAGTCCGATACCACCGAATGAAACCATTAAGTTCCCAGGGTAGATAAGCATAATTCCAGCAACAAATAGTGCAATTCTTTCAATTAGCTTTGGATTTGTAATATAGTAATTCATCATGCCGGCACTGATAGCCATCATCCCAACAAAAGCGGTCACTAATGGCGGTAGTAAAGTTGTAATTGTAGCATCCTGTAAGACAAGGACAGGATTATAAACAAAAGCATAAGGTATGATAAACGCCGCTATGGCTAGCTTTAAGGCGGTCACCCCTGACTTCATTGGATTCGCCCTGGCAATACCTGCTCCAGCATAGGCAGCTAGACAAACAGGAGGTGTAATATCAGCAACGATTCCGAAGTAAAAGACAAACATATGGGCAGCAATGTCAGGTACTCCAAACATGATTAGAGCAGGCGCAGCCATCGATGCCGTTACTACGTAGTTTGCAGTCGTTGGAAGGCCCATACCAAGTAAAATACATGCTAACATCGTAAAGAATAGTAGTAAGAAAAATGAACCACCAGCAAGGTCTAAAATTCCTCCAGCTATTTTACCCCCGAGTCCAGTCATTGTTACGATACCAACAACAATCCCCGCACTAGCACACGCTGCAATTACAGGAAGAGCGACGCGGGCACCTTGTTCTAATACGTAAAGTATTTTCCAGAAGCCAAGTCGAGTATCTTTGCGGAAAAAGCTGACAACAAATGCGGTTGCAATACCAGCAAGTCCGGCAAATGTCGGCGTATAGCCTGCTAATAAGATACCTATAATGGCGACTAGCGGTAATATCAGATCCAGCTTTTTTAATAATCCTTTAACAGGTGGAAGTTGTTCTTTTGGTAATCCTAAAATATTGTGTTTTTTGGCTTCAAAGTGAACACCCATCATAACACCAGAGAAATATAAAAGTGCCGGAATAATTGCAATAACAATAATTTGACTATATGGCGTACCTGTATATTCAGCCATAATAAATGCAGCCGCACCCATAATTGGCGGCATAATTTGCCCGCCTGTAGAAGCACTGGCTTCTGATGCTGCAGCAAATTCCGGTCTAAAACCAGCACGTTTCATCATCGGAATTGTAAATGAACCAGAGGCAACGGTATTCGCAACACTACTTCCAGTAACCATCCCTTGAAGTGCACTGGCCGATACTGCAGCTTTTCCTGTTCCACCTGTATACTTACCTGTTGCTCTAAAAGCTAAATCATTAAAGAATTTGCCAATTCCTGTATGAACAAGCATGACTCCGAAAAATAAGAATAAAAAGATAAACGTAGATGAAATTTGAATCGGTGTACCGAAAATAGCGCTTGAGCTAAAATACATTCTTACCGATAAAACAGACCAATCAAATCCTGCGTGCCCAAAATGAGGAATTCCCTGCCCCCATACACCATAAGCAAGTGCAGCTGAAGCAATAATGACAATTGGTAACCCAACTGCACGCCTGGTTGCTTCAAGGACTAATACAATCCCTAGCGTAGCAACGATAATGTCAATCGTTTCAAACCCAAAGACAATTGCACGAGTTGTTAAGCGCTCGTAGTTCCAAACGAGATAAAAGTTTACGTACAAGGAAAGTCCTGCAAGGACAATATCGTACCAAGCAACTCCAGGTCGTTGAATTAATGTTCGTTTTACAGGGTAAAGAAGAAAGATAAGAGCAAGACCGGCACCAACATGAATAGCTCCTTGTATCATCGAACGATAAGGACCGACGAAGGCAGTATATAAATGGAAGAACGTCATCGAAATGGCAATAACTGCTACAATCCATCCCCATTTGCCAAGAGCTTGCCTATAAGCTGATTCTTTATCATATTTAGCCAAAAGTTCTTGTTCTTTTTCTAGCTCTTTATTGTTATTTTCTGCCAAGGAAGTCACCACCTTATAAATAAATTTCTCGACGGAAGGGTAGGAACGTTTCCTGCCTTTTCGTCGAGAATTTCATGATATTGTCGAGTAAGAAAAATAAAGTGAAACTTTTCTTAGTAGTTTCCTCATTTTCAATAAGTATTAATAAGATTTAAAGCCAAGAAGGAGGATGACACCGTTTGATTTGTGTCATCCTCTTCTTGGATCTTTGTTATTAGTTTAACCCAGCTTCTTCAAAGTAACGCTGAGTACCTGGGTGAAGCGGTAAACCTTCAGCTCCATTTAATGCATTTTCTTTTGTTAAGTGTTGTCCTTGCGCGTGTGTAATGTCTCCAGCATTTTCAAATAATGCTTTTGTAATTTCATAACCTAATTCCTCGCTAATTTGCGAAGTTGAACCAACTAATACAGCATATGCTGTAACAGTTTGTACAGGCTCATTTAAGAACGGATAAGCATCAGCAGGGATTTCATATCCTAAGTAACCACTATCAGCTTCAATTTGAGCAAGTTGCTCATCATCGATTGAAAGAATTTTAACTTCTCGTTGAATAGCTAATTCCTCAACAGCAGAAGCAGGTAATCCTAAAAGACCGAATGATGCATCAATTTGTCCGTTTTGCAGACGATCTCTCGCATCCCCAAAACCTTCTTCAAATGAGTCATAGTCTCCATCTTCAATACCGTAAGCTGCAAGAATTGCTTTAGCTGCAGCTTGTGTACCACTACCAGGAGGTCCAATGGCAACACGTTTTCCTTCTAAGTCTGCAATTGAATTAATACCAGTTCCTTCAACTGTAATAATTTGCATTACTTCAGGATAGATGTGTCCCATGAAACCGAAGTTTTCAACAGTCATACCTTCAAATTCACCTTGGCCATTTAAAGCATCAAGTGCTGGAAGGTGAACCGTCATCCCAAGTTGGATTTCTCCTCGAGCGATACGAGCTAAGTTATCAACACTAGCCCCTGTCTCAATCGCACTTACATTAAATCCTTCAACATCAACATTAGCATTTAGTACTGTTGCGATTTCAGTACCAAGTGGATAGTATGTACCACCTGTACTACCTGTTCCTAGTTGTAAATCTGTTCTGAAGTCTTCAGTAACTTCTGGTGCATCTTCAGCTGCACCTTCGCCAGCACCTTCTCCACCTTCATCTGCTGCTCCACATGCTGCAAAAACTAGCATAGCTAACAGAGTTACAAATAGAAATAGCATTTTTCTCATTTGCATCATAGATAAGCCCCCTTTTATATTATTTAGCAAATCATTAATAATATATATATATGATTGGTGTTCTGTCAAATTTCTTTAGAATTACTAAATTTAAGCAATTTTTAGAAAATTATAGTTTATTGTTAAAAAATGCCTTGTTTCAGTACAATCCAGGTATTATATATACACTCCGTGTGATCCGGATCTAAAATATAAAAAGATACGGTAGAAATTATTCTACCGTATTTTAAAAGTCACTATTCGGTTAATTTCTCAATTTGGTTCGGATCCATAGCTTGAATAGGGACATTTGTATCAATATGACCAAATAACATATCTCTAATTTCGCCTTCGATTAATATTTGAGTTTCATTATAGCCAAATTGCTTCATTAGAAGTGCTACTTGCTGAAGTAACATTTCTTCAACACCTGAACCTATATTCGTCTCAAGAAACTCTTTTGAAAATGAAACGTGAGCCACCCCGTCAACTTCTTTCACATAATCCACTTTTACGTTAGATGGTATTAATGATATCAGGTCCTCGTTCGTTGGACCAACAATCCAAGCTTCTATCGTTTTAACAAAAACTTCGTCTTGTTTACTTTCAACTGTCGTTTCTACTCTATACATATCCATAACTTGAGTATCAGCAAAATATAATTCAACTGGATGAACTGTTTCTTCGGTTACTACTTCTGTAGTTTCCTCATCTTTTGTTTCCTGACCTTCTGTAACAGCTTCAATTGCTTCTTCAGTAGCTATTTCTTCTTGTTCAATTAGTTCTTCATTGTGATCTGAATCAATTCCACTGCCACTTTCTTCAGGCTGAACCGGACCTTCTCCTTGTCCACAAGCTGTTAAAACGAGTGCAGTAAGGATCGATACAAGCAATAATTGTAATGACTTTTTCATATAAATCCCCCTAATAGAAGTAGATAGAGTTAAAAAATTGTATACTACTTCTGATACATTGACTTTATTAGTAGATAAATAAAGTCAATTTTTCTCTATTTTACAGTAAAGGGGCTAAAATTCAATCCTTTTATTCGAACAAATCCAAAAGTTTTGGGGCACAGTATATTTTATGCTTTATGCAATTGATAAGTAGCGCAGGGCACAAGTGTTTAGAATTTACTAGTTTTGAAAAAGAGGAAATACGTATTGAACAAGAAACCAAAGAAACCCAAAAAAGATAACAATATAAGCAAAGTATTTAAAAAGTGGCGACAACCATACTAGCATTTTCTTTTTTCTCAATGTTTCTCTTTTGTACATCAACATTTTTATTCATCATTATCCCTCCACGCTCTTTTAAGGTTTACTATGCTTGTTATCCCATAAAAGTCAGTATAAAACAAATCTTAATACATATTGTAAAATGGTTTAAATTATTTTATAAAGAGAAATATAGTTGTGAGTTGTTAAAATCATCCGAATAAGTGATATAATGGAGGGTGTTAGCACAATTTTACATTTGGGGTGAGAAGATGCCTCGTGGCAAATTTTTCTACTTTTGTTATGGAGTTATCCTAGTATTTTTAATTATCTTTTTGGGGTCCGAAGTACAATTTATTTTCAGACCGATTGTGGTCCTTGTACAGACATTATTTGCACCAATTATTATTGCAGGAGTGTTGTATTATTTGTCTCGTCCGTTTGTCAATCTAATGTCGAGATGGATACCAAGGGGAATTTCAATTTTAATTTTATATTTAAGTGCAATTTCTATTGTCACAATACTCGTATTATTAATTGGACCTGAATTACAGCGTCAGTTTAACAGTTTAGTACGAAATATGCCTTTATTTGTTAACGAAATCCGAGATCTCCTTATTCTTTTACAAGAAAATGAGTGGGTTGCAAGGTTTCAGCAAAATGAAAATTATACGGTAGAAGAATTAACATCAAGATTGGCAGAATACTTAAATGACATTGTTTCAGCTATTGGAACAAATGTCGCTGCTTTTATCGGATTTATCACGAACATTCTAATTATAATGATCATCATACCGTTTGTATTGTTCTATATGTTAAAAGAAGGAGAGAAGGCACCACAGCAAGTATTACGTTTATTACCTGGGAAGCAGCAACAGGAAGGGCGACATATTTTAAGTGATATGGACACGGCCTTGAGTTCTTATATACAAGGGCAGATTATAGTTAGTATTTGTGTTGGGGTCTTATGTTATATTGGTTTTCTCATTATCGGGATTGATTATCCGCTTGTATTGGCATTAATTGCCATGTTTACCAATGTTATTCCTTTTGTGGGTCCTTGGATTGGAACAATACCAAGTGTTATCGTAGCCATTTTTCATTCTCCTTTAATGGTATTGCTCGTCATTATCGTCATTGTTATAGTTCAACAAGTGGAAAGTAATTTAATCTCACCACAAGTTATGGGAAGAAAATTGTCAGTTCATCCATTAACGATTATATTACTTCTATTAGTAGCAAGTCGTTTTGCTGGTTTATTAGGCTTAATATTAGCTGTGCCAACCTACGCAGTCGGAAAAGTGATCGTCAGTCATACTTACCGATTATGGAAGCTGAAAAGGTATCCGATTGAGTAAAGGGATGCTACGTGGTAAAATAATCTAATTCTAACGTGAGGTGATTTCATGTCATACGAAGTTGATGGTATCAAACAGGTTGAATTTAATGAATTGCAGGAAATTATAAATGAGGGTAAGTCAGAACCAATCGTTATAGATGTTCGTGAACCCGAAGAATATGTTGAAGGGCATATCGCAAATATTCCTCTTATTCCAATGCATAACCTACCAGCTTTAATAGAAGAATTTGACAAGGATAAAGAATATCTTTTCGTTTGCCGCAGTGGTAATAGAAGTCAAAATGTAGCGCTGTTTTTTAAGGATCGTGGGTTTGAAAATGTATCTAATTATGCAGGTGGTATGCTTGCTTGGCAAGGTGAGCTTGCAACAGGGATGGAACGAGTTGTCGCAGATGTGAAGGAGCTTTATAAATAAGGATTTTTACTAAAACCTTGTTACTCCTTACTTAGAAATTAAAATGAGAAAAAGAAGAAAGGATGACACATTGGGTCGTCCTTTCTTTTTTTATATTGGTTTACAGGTGATCCGTCTTTTTAGAGTATTGTCTTTTACCGTGTTCCGCATTTTTCTCACGTAGGATGTTCTTTTGCTGGCGTTTGGCATTGTTATCTTTTTTCTTTTTATCATCGTCTTTTGTCACAGACATTTAATTCACTCCCTCATTGTTGATTCTTTTTTATTGTATCCATGCCAATTGAATTCATCCGAATGTTTAATGATTTATCATGTGGGTATTAGATAAGTAATAACTCACTAGGAGGGATCATTAATGATTGGAAAGGTAATGACTACAGCAGTTGCAGCCGGTGCAATAGGAACTTTCATCTACGCATTAAACGATAAAAGTAAACGCAACAAGGTTAAAAACAAGCTGCAGAAAAAACGTTCTGCAAACTCAATTGAAATTGATAAAAATGCCGGGCACCCAGACCCTTATGATGTAAATGATAACACGATGGTAAGTGAAGGAGCCTTATATGCGGTGCAACGGTACAATGAAGAAGTTGATGATTATAAAAAGAAAAAACTTTCTTACAATAATTAGGGCTGAATGATTTCAGCTCTTTTTGTTTCTCCTTTTGATTGAGATACGGTAAAATGAATGAAAGTATATTAGAATAAATTTTCTACATTGGAGGTTACCAAGTATGTACTCAATTGTCCGTGAAACAATAGCTTCAATTCCAACATTGCATGTAGCAAAAGCAGAAAACTTTCATCACAACTTACCGCTCGTTTTATTTCAACACGGCTATACAAGTGCAAAAGAACATAACCTTCACTATGCGTATCTATTAGCTGAAAAGGGCTTTCGGGTAGTCTTGCCAGATGCGATACATCACGGGGAACGCGAAAATAATATTCCATATGAGAAAAGAGAATTGCAATTTTGGGATATAGTATTACGAAGTATAGAAGAGATTGGGTTGCTAAAGGAAGTACTTGATAATAGAGGACTCATCCAAAGCGGTAAAGTTGCACTAGCCGGGACATCAATGGGTGGAATTGTAACGTTCGGTGCGTTAACACAATATGATTGGATCGAGGCAGGGGTATCTTTGATGGGATGTCCAAGCTATGAAGAACTTGCAAAGACGCATATGAGCTTGCTGGAAAAACAAGATAAAGTAAGCGATCAATTATTAAGACAAATTGAAGACAAAATTAAGGTATTAGCCCAGTTTGATCTGAGTAAGCAATTAGATAAAATCCGGCATAAACCATTGTTCATTTGGCATGGGGAAAAGGATGATGTTGTCCCTTATTCAATGACGAAGCAATTTATTGAGAGAGTACAACAAACATTACCAGAAATTGAAAGAGACGTAACATTTATGAGCGATTCATTAGCTGATCATAAAGTTTCTAGAGAAGGGCTGTTATCACTAGTTGAATGGCTAGACATACAAATGTTACATACAACGAACAAAGCTCGCTGAAATCGGTGAGCTTTATCTTTGTTTTGTGTTTAATATATACAGTAAACGTTTAAACTACAAATAGCAATTAGAAGTAGGTGAATGAATGGAAATTGCAAAACAATTAATAGTAAATATTATAGGTGCAGTTTTAATCGCAGTAGGATTAAATGTCTTCCTAATACCAGCGAATGTATTCGCCAGTGGCTTTACAGGGGTAGCTCAGCTTATCGCAACTGTCGTCCCATTATCAACGGGGATCCTTTTATTACTCTTAAATATACCAGTAGCGGTGTTAGGATGGATCAAAATTGGAAAAGCTTTTACGCTCTATAGCTTTATAAATGTGGTACTTACAACGTTTTTTCTAGAAATCATTCCTATTATTGAAATTTCATCAGATCTTCTCTTAAACGCTGTTTTTGGAGGTGTGATCCTTGCTCTTGGTGCAGGGGTTACTTTAAAAGTTGGAGCTTCTTCGGGTGGATTGGATATTATTGCTCTTATTTTATCCCGTAAGAGTGATCGTCCCGTTGGTATTTACTTTTTTGTATTAAATGCTCTAATCGTTATAACGTCAGGATTATTATTTGACTGGGAAAGAGCACTCTATACACTTGTCACCTTATATGTAAGTTCACGGGTCATAGATGCGATATATACACGTCATGTGAAGCTGACCGCATTTATTATTACGAAAAATGCTGATAAGCTAAAAGACGCCATACATACCCAAATTACTAGAGGAATTACTCGGTTACCTGCTAAAGGTGGATACTCACAAGAAGATAAAGAGATGTTGATGATTGTCATAACGAGATATGAACTCTACGAATTAAAGAAAGTCATCCAAGAAGTAGACCCAAGTGCTTTTACAAATATCGTTGAAACTGCCGGTATTTTTGGCTTCTTTAGAAAAGAAAGTTAGAAAGGTTGTTGAATATGAAAAAAATCCTTTGCATATTGTTAATCATGATGTTAGCTTTAGTCGGGTGCGGTACGTCTGATGAAGTAACCGAAACAATTGATGAAAGAAATCAAGGGGAACAAGGGGGAGAAGAAGTGAGTACACTAGCAACCTCATTAAGAGTCGATAAAAAAGAAGATAAATTAGCCTTTACATTGTCACTTACAAATAAAGGGGATGACTCAGTAACATTAGAGTTCCCAACAGGGCAGCTATTTGATTTTATCGTCGTCAATGAAAAAAGTGAAGTGGTTTATAAATATTCAGAAGGAATGATGTTCACTCAGGCTATTGTTCAAAAAGAATTAGGTGCAAATGAAACGATGACATTTACGGATGAGTGGGATTTAATGGTGAATGGCGAGAGAGTTCCACCTGGTCGTTATCGAGTACTGGGTGAACTGCCGATTATGACCGTCAATGGTAGTGAGGCTTTTAGAGAGCAATTCCTAGTCGAAGAAGATGTTATTATAGAATGAGTAGAATAAGAAGTAACTATCAGCTTAAACTTTCCTAAAAAAACAATGTTAAATATTTTTCTCCAAGTTTCAATCGTAATAAACAAGTAAAGAGGGGGTTTCGGCTCTTTCTTTTTTTTTATTTGTGGTAAAAGGGATGCAAGACTATTTATGGTAATAACTTCAATAATGAGAAAAATAAACCAATAGGTTAAGTAGGATTTTGTATACTTTTGTCGAATTATCAGAAATTTCACACAAAGTATTGACACCATGCGCTATTTTATTTAAAGTTTAGTTAGAAAAGAACATACTAACTGGTTAGTAAGTATTTCCATTACATGAAAGCGTTTACGTATGAGGGGAGGGCTATGAATACTGGAGTAATGGAATTGAGATTTTTTATTTTCTATCCTAAAATACTTTATTTTACAGTTAGTATTCAGAATATTTCGAAACTGATTGTAACTATCGTAAACTTCTTCAAGGTTCTACCATTAAAGTATTTGTAAAAAGAAATTTACTTAGTAGGATAATAAATAAAAAAGTTTCCCAATAATAGGACTAATCATAATTTATTAATCTAGGAGGAATAACATGGGGAAAAAGCGTACGTATGGCGGTATTCAGCCAGGTATTAAGTGGGGACCTTTTACGTTAAGATTACCAGGAGTTCATGCACCAATCTCTTGGCCTGAAGCTATTCAGGGAGCGTTTTTATCTTTAGCAACAGGTGGAGCTTTAGCACCTTTAATGATGCATTTCTTTGACATTCCGTTTGAAGTCGCTTGGTCTATTTTAACGATTCAATTATTCTGGGTATGGTCACAGACAATCCTATTTGGAGATGCGTATGCAGCAGGGTGGATAACCCCGGCGTTACCTCTCGTTTTAGTATTCTTAGGTGGATTTACACCGGGACCTGAAGCCGTACAGGCAATGATTGCAATAACGTTGGTTGTTTCGGCCTTGTTCATTTTCTTTGCTATAACCGGTCTGGGGGAAAAGTTCAATCTGCTTGTACCTAACGCATTAAAAGCGGGGATTATTCTAGGGGCAGCGATCGCAGCCTTTATGTCGGAGATCGACCGAGTTCAAACTTTACCATTTACGTTAATTACGTCATGGGTTGTCGTATTAGTACTCATGTTTTCTATTCCATTTGGTAAATTACCAAACACAAAAGCAAAACTTTTAGTTATGTCTAACGCTATGCTTGTCAGCTTCATTGCGGCAGGTATTGTCGGAACGTTGACAGGAGAGCTTACGTTTAACATTGAATGGGGATTCTTTATCCCGCAATTTGGTGAATTACTAGCAACGGTTTCACCGTGGGGTGTTGGAATGCCATCTTGGTCCATCATTCTGGCAGCAATCCCAATTTCCATTATGGTTTACGTTCTAGTATTTGGTGACCTACTAGTCGCAGATACACTTTTAAAAGAGGCTTCAAAAGTAAGACCAGACGAAAAAGTAGACGTTAATCACACTCGTACTCACTGGGCTTTAGCTATTCGTAACCTAGGTCAAATGTTCACCGGCGGGGTGCTAATTCCACTTCACGGTCCAATGTGGACAGGAATTCAAGTCTTCATTATGGAACGGTACAAAACGGGTAGAAAAGCAATGGATTCCATTTTCTCAGGTACAATGAGCTGGTATCTGTTCGCACTTCCATTAGGATTTTTAATGCCGATCATCGGGATTATCGTGCCGCTACTACCAGTTGCCTTATCTTTAACTCTATTATTAACAGGTTTTGCGTGTGCATATGTAGCTATGTCGATGGTTAATGACAATACGACTCGCGGCTATGCACTAGCGATTGGAATGCTTACTGCTTTTGTTGGTCCAGCATGGGGTATTGGAGCAGGACTTGTCCTGTACTTCCTATTAATCGGTAAAAATAATCAAACACCTGCTCAAACCCAATCTGAAGAACATAAAGCTTCTTAATTAACCTATATAGGAGGATACTGATTTCGATCAGTATCCTCTTTATATTCAATATTGTATATTCTGAAAATTCTTGAAAGGTATAACAAGGGGATATGGGATGGACTTAGTTGGCTGAGGACACCTTAAGGTTAAGTTATTAAAGTCAAAAAAAAGCGCGGTCACATTGAATAGAATGTTGACCGCACCCACTATAGCTAACCTTTATTTATTCCCATTCTCTTTTAGCTGCCGTTTGAATAGCCTCAATTAATTGGCGCCAATCTCTTCCTAGATCTTCTGGCTGAACTTCTTTTTGTTCTGTTTTAGTTAAAAGAGTGTCAATAGCTTCGGCTTTTCCTCTCCAATATTCAGTAAATGTTGGCGGTAATGTCGTTTTCAGGATGATTCACTCCACTCAAGTAAAGATTTTAACTCATTCGTTGATAGTTCAGAAATACTCTTTTCATTAACTGACAAGACATCGTCAGAAAGTGACTGCTTTTTCGCCAGCAGTCTGTCAATCTTTTCCTCAATCGTTCCTTTTGATACTAGCTTGTGCACTGTTACTTTTTCAGTTTGTCCTATACGATAGGCTCGGTCAGTTGCTTGGTTCTCAACAGCTGGGTTCCACCACCTATCGTAATGAACCACGTGGTTTGCTGCCGTAAGATTTAGCCCAACTCCACCAGCCCGTAAAGATAAGATAAAGATGGGTATTTCTTTATTTGTCTTAAATTCTGTAATAAGTTTCTCACGTTCAGCTCGTGATAATCCGCCATGTAGGAATGGAACTATTAAATTAAATTGCTCCGACAATCCGTCTTGTAATAACTCACCCATTTCACGATATTGTGTAAAGATTAACATTTTTTCTTCGTTGTCAATAATTTGCTCAACAAGAGTGAACAGTAAATCCCATTTCTCCGAACGATGATGAAGCTGGCCGCGATCTTTTAAAAATTGAGAAGGATGGTTACAAATTTGTTTAAGCTTCGTAATGCTGCTCAAAATCGTTGCTCGACGTTCAATTGAATTTTTTTCATCAATTGAAGTTAGTAATTGATTGACGACAGCTTGATAAAGGGAAGCTTGTTCGGCAGTTAACCCGACGATATACGTTTGTTCGGTTTTATCGGGTAATTGGAGCTCTAAAGCTTCGTCCGATTTTTTCCTTCTTAATAAAAATGGTGAAATGAGCAATCGTAACTGTTCAATTTTTTTCTCATTAGGAGAATTACTCTCAATTTCTCTAATAAAGGCTCTCTGAAATTGTTGGAAGTTGCCTAAATATTTATCATTTAGCATATCCATGATTGACCAAAGCTCTTTAAGTTTGTTTTCAATCGGTGTACCCGTTAGTGCCATTCGGTGCTTTGCTTTGATGCGTTTAATGGCCTTTCGTTGTTTTGTCTCCACATTTTTGATTTGTTGTGCTTCATCGAGAATTAAGCCGTTCCACAGTGTATTTAAAAAGATCTCTTCATCACGAAAAGCAAGTGCATAGGAAGTAATGATAATATCATACTCCCAATCCAACACATCCTCTTCTGTAAGTCGTTCATTACCATGGTGAATGAATACAGATAAGTGGGGAGCAAACCGTTTCAATTCCTCTTCCCAGTTTCCGATGAGTGATGTTGGACAAATGATAAGAAAGGGTGATGAAGATCCATCTTTTGTACGATGTTCGAATACGGCTAACATATAAGCAATCGTTTGAATAGACTTCCCTAGCCCCATATCATCAGCTAGGCATGCTCCAAATCCGACACCTCGCATATGAACTAACCATGACATTCCTTCTAATTGATAAGGTCTTAGTTCCCCTTTTAAATTAGAAGGAGGAGGTATGGATGGAATTTGTTTATTCAAGGTTGCATGAATAGCACTGGACAGTTTTTCGCTCCATTGGATGGAAATAGAAAGTCCTTCTTCATTTTCTTCATTATCTTCTAACAAATACGATTTCCACGTTTCAAGAAGAGAAGTCTCATTCTCTTTTTTTCGATCTAAGTAGGTCTTTAAATGCTTTGCTTCCTTAGGATCCCAATACAGCCATTTTCCGTTCCACTTTATAAAAGGTGTTTTCAAATCAACTAGTTCAGTAAACTGTTCATGTGTTAATTTTTCACCATTAAGGACAATTTCAAAGTTAAAATCACTAATGTTTTGCCAATTGAATAATGACTCACTAGAGTTTGAAAATTCAGTAGGCCTATCGCTGACGTGAACATTTGTTTGAAAATGATTTGGCCTTTTTTTGAGCCAGTTCGGTACAACTACACTGATACCTAGACGTCGCAATTGATCATATTGATTAGTTAACAAGTTGTATATCGTATCCTTAGAGATACTTGACGTTGGATTCGTAATGGATAAGGAAGATAGTTCAGGAATGAGATGAATGATTTCTGAAATATCCTCTTTAAGTCGTGTAATAGGGTTCATCCTCCACGGGTGATGCCCGCCATGCAAATCTTCGAGTGAAACAATAATAGAACGATCTTTTCGGTCTTGTAGGAAAAGCAAGACCGTCCAGTTTTCTTCTTTTTCGTTTTGCGGTTCCTCAATTACTAAAATCGTCTGAAAAGGTACAGCTGGTATTGCACCGAGTTCTTCAAGAAATGTCTTGTCGTCGGTAGATGGTCCCGCTTCATTTAATAAGTAGTGTTTAGAAACATGAAGTTGTTCATATGCTTTTTGAACAGCTGAATCACTGGTAATTAAATGTTGAATAAAGTCACTACAAATTTCATTTGCTAGTTTTTTAAACGAGTAGTTCTTTTGCAATGATTGGTGAACATGCAAGCCAGACTCCATCAAAGAAAGAGAAACAGGGGGGATCGATCCTTCCCAGTCATCCCAATTCCAATTCGTTAATTCCCAAGATCCAGTTCTTGTTAGTATAAACTTCCCGTTAATAATTTTAGATTGTATCGTTGAAAAGACAGTTAACCAATAGGTAAAGTCATGGGCCAAAGTTATTTTTGGCAAGCTGCTCCAGTTTTTCATAAGTTCAACATAGCGGGGTAAGTCTTTTCTATGAATGACCACTCCCTCAAGCGGGAATACAAATTCAGTCGCTGTTGTGTTCGCCTGATAAACAAGTGTTTCACCGATTTCGCTATAAAACACACGTTCTTCAACGGGTGCTTTCAATGATGCTTTTTTCGTCTGTACAAATGTCCCATAAAACGTATCAGGGTCATTTTGAAAGAGAGTTAACTTCAACTCAAATGGTGAATATAAAAAGGGATATTGGAAGTTTAAGTAGTCTTTGTATTTTTTATGTTGTTTTTGTTCGCCCCATATAAAAAACAAGTCACCTAACCACCCGCCATGAATAAGGACGTTATTTGGATTATAATTACTCATCAATCGTTTTCATCTCCTGGATTAGCGCACGATATGTCTTATATGTTTGATTAAAGAGTGAGATATATTGGGTAAAGCGTTCACGTTGGTCCATTATTTCATATAATTTCTTCAATCTTTTCATATATATAACAGCTTCAGTATAGTGCGAGCGTGTTTTTTTCTCGACTAGTCGGACGATAAATTGGTGATAGATTGGGATAGTCCCACTTGGGTTTTGTTTTTCAAGTTCTGCTAGTAACCGTTGTTTTTCTTCGCTTAGTTGAAAAGGAAGAGGTTCATTGTTTAAAAAATAGTCAATAGCAACATCCCAACGTTTTTCATATTGGATAATTTGCATCCATAAGTTTTGTATTGGTGGATAGGCTAGTTGCTCATCTAGCCTATCTTTGACTTTCTTAAGTAATAGATTTCGTTCAGACTCTTCAAGTGAAGCAGATAAATCTTTGTAGGGTGCAAGTGCAGGACGGTTCATCCATTTGTTTAATTGACTCGAAAAATTGGAAGACTTACTATTTTTCCTCTCTAAAGTATGATAAAAAGGCTGGAGGTTACCGAGTGACCCGTTCCAGCTCGTTGAAAAGAGGTCAAACCACCTTTGCATTGTATCCCATTCTTGACGATGGTTTAGTAAAGTAAAATGAAAGTATAAATCATTGGCGGCTAGTCTCTGTTTATGAGTTTTTAAGTAAGTAAGAGATCCGACACCATCCTGGCAAATTAATGCTAACAAACTTGTAATCATGGATAAGTGAAAAGGTGCATTGTATTTTTCATGCAATGGTTTGAAATATGAATAATAAGAATGAACCCACTGTTCTTTCTCATTTTGTATGAACCATTTTGCAAGCATTCCGGCCCAACTGGAACTTCCAACGTCTATATATCTCGTGTACAAAAGGACAAGCGCTTCAGTAATCGCTTGTTTTTCTTCTAGTGATAGTTCACAATGCTGTTCTTGTAGTATTGCATTAACACGATCACCAAGTTTCGATAAAAATTGCTCGAACCTTCGCTCAAATGAATCATACGTCGTAAATTTTATTCCTAATGATAATAGTCCGTTCATGATCATCAGCGATTGATCGACAATAGTTAGGGGTTGATCACTTTGCATTTGGAGTTTATCAACCGTTTGATTCACTAGTTCAGAAATTTGTACATCCTTTAAGTAATTAGATGCAGCTATTTTTTTATATAAATGAAGGATATCACTTTCAAGGTCGTCTATTTCATAATTATCATATGGTTTTAAATTAAGCATTTATATCAACCCTTTTATTTACTAATTATTAGGATGGTCGAAATCACTCTATTATAAAGGATGTTCAAAAAGTCCGGGAAAAATAGCTGTCGATAGAAGATCTTCGACTAAGAGCCCCACGTCCTGTGGGAACGTCGAAGTCACCACATCCCGTGGTAGCTCGTCAGCTTGTTCCTTCGCTCCTCACGTATAAACATCATACGTTCCGGTCCTTGGAAAAGAAGAACACTTTTCCGGCGTGCGAGGATTTTGCTTTACGGAGCAACCAGCTTTATGCCCGGAGACTGCGCTTCCTCGATTTTCTCGGCTCTTTTTGTCCTCCTATTTGAACACGACTTATAATAATAGTAACAAAAAAGCTTGTAAACTGCCTAAAAATAAAGAAGGAATTATCTGAAGAATAAAGAATGAAAACATATGATGATTTTAAGATGAAAGAGAGGAGAGTGTGGAATGAGTATACGTAATAAGATGCACATTGAACGATTGCTGGAGTCTTTTTGTGATTGGACTGAATATGACTCTATTCAATTTAAAAATTATTTTGTATTTGACGATAAAGAACGTGGTGGAAAAATTACATTAATGAAAGCTGAAGGTCGCTGGTCTATTCACGGAAAAGGTGAGAAATATTGTGATCTCACAGAAACGATCCTAGATGAAGATGTAGTCAAAAAACTTTTATGGAAACATCGAGCTGCTGTTAATCGAGCAATTAAAGAGCTTCAAGAAAATAAACAGTTAATCTTAACCTGAACTACTGCTCTTTTTACACAGAAGTAGAGAGGTAGAAGAATCATTTATATTTCTTTTCTTCTATCTCTTTATTAAGTTGTTGTAATTGCAACTAGCTAAAGCGCAAAAATATGGGGGAATAAGTATGTGGTATGAAACGAGTTTAACAAAAATATTAAATATAAGACTGCCAATCATTCAAGCGGGTATGGCTGGTGGGCCGACTACACCGGAATTGGTCGCAACCGTTTCAAATGAAGGGGGACTCGGAACACTAGGTGCTGGTTATATGACACCTGAAGATATGAGAAAAGCGATACATAATATCAGACGAATAACGAATCAACCATTTGCGGTTAATTTATTTATTCCGGAAGCTAACAAGCTGGATGAACAAAAAGTATTAGAGATGCGTCATACTTTACAACCATTTTACGATGAGTTAAAAATCGAACAACCGAAGCTGCCAAATGAGTGGGGAGCTCAGTTCGAACATCAAATGGAAGTAATAATAGAAGAGAAGGTTCCTGTGTTTTCCTTTACTTTTGGAACTTTAGATCATCATTGGGTCAAAAAATTGAAAGCAAATGGCACTATTGTGATTGGAACAGCAACTACTGTAAAAGAAGCTAAGTTATTAGAAGAAATAAATGTAGATGCTATTGTTGCCCAAGGTAGTGAAGCAGGTGGTCATCGAGGAACGTTTGCATGCCAGGCTGGAGATGCAATGATTGGAACGATGGCACTTGTTCCGCAAATGGTTGATGCGGTAAACGTTCCTGTAATAGCAGCCGGTGGAATTATGGATGGAAGAGGGCTAATAGCATGTCTATCACTTGGGGCAAGTGGTGTTCAAATGGGGACTGTATTTTTGCCAGCTACAGAAAGTGGAGCCAACCCTTTATATAAAAAGTCACTATTGGAAGCAACGGAAGAGGAGACAACAGTTACAATAAAATTTTCAGGAAAGGCTGCAAGAGGACTAAAAAATGATTACATTGAGCGATTGAGTAATGTACCAGACGCACATGTTCCTGATTATCCAATACAAAATGCACTAACGCAACCGTTGCGAAAAGAGGCAGCAAAACAAGGAAAGGGTGAGTGGCTGTCGATGTGGGCGGGACAAGGACTTCGACTTGCGCAAACTGAAAGAGCTGAACAAATTATTCAACGAGTAATGGGACAAGCCAGTCAAACTGTACAAAAATTAAAGAACATAGAAAAAGACTGATGGTTATCCGTCAGTCTTAATAGTTTTATAGATACTATTTAAAAGAACATAGAAATGATGGTTAATATTCCAATACTACTAAGAACAACAACTATTAAATTTGCACCTAAATAAGCGATGATAGCTGCTGTAATACCGCCGATTATACCAAACATAATATTTTCATGTACGGTTAATATACCTGGAAATATTAAAGCACCTAAAGCTGCATAAGGGACATTTCGCAAGACGGCCTGTAGCTTTGGTGGTATTTTATTGGCATCAAGAAACACAAGCGGTAACATTCTAGGAATGTAGGTCACTACAGCCATCCCAGCAATAATAAGAAGAATACTAGTCTCCATTACTGTTTGACACTCCTTCCGCTTTTCCAACAATGAGTTCAATTACAATACAAGAGGTTACTGTTGCTAAAATAATCGCCCAACCACTCGGGATGAATTGAGATAATATAAGATTAAGAATTGCAGCAAAGACAGCTAAAGATACGACCTTCCGATGTTTTTTCAAGGAAGGCATTAATAAAGCGATAAACATGGCATATAAAGCGATCGCCATACTTTGTTGCAATGTTTCGGGAAGGATTGAACCGACAAGGTAGCCTATTGCGGAGTTAATAACCCAACTACCATATGCAATAGAAGCTACGCCGACGATAAAGCCAGTTTTAACAGTCCCTTCTTGGGTTGTCGTAACTGCAAATACCTCATCTGTAATTCCAAATGAGTACAATGCTTTTTTTATCGGGTGTTCGTGTTCTACTTTTTCACTTACAGCAGCACTCATGAGCAGGTGACGAATATTAACGATAAACGTTGTAAATATGATTTCCAGAGCACCTGTACCAATTGCAATTAAATTAAGCGCCATATATTGTGCGGCTCCAGCAAATACAAACATACTCATCGCAACGGTCTCTGTAAAACCTAAGCCAGTACCCTTTGCTAAAAGACCGAATGTAATGGCTGCAGGTGTATAACCGATGGCTATCCCGATACCGGCGATAATCCCCTTCATAAAAGAGTTGTTTGGCTGATTAGCGCTTACTAATGTTGCCATTCTATTCCCTCACTTCTAGAATAATATAATTGTAGGTTTGATTTACTATGATAAATAATGTTAATAAAAACAGTAACTTGTATGTTATAATACACTGAATTGTAAACTATAATATACATAATATCAAGGAGAATTTTCCATATGAGTAAAGTCAATTTAAATCAAATTATAGGTAAGAGGCTTAAACAAATAAGGTCGGAAAGAGGGTTGAGTCTAGATAAGCTTGCACAATTAACAGAAGTTAGTAAGCCAATGCTTGGACAAATTGAACGCGGCGAGTCAAACCCTACCGTAAGTACACTATGGAAGATTGCGAATGGTTTAAAAGTACCATTTACAACGTTCATAGAGGAAGAAAAACCGTTTATACAAAAAGTAAATCGAAGAGAAATTGAGCCGTTAATCGAGGAAAAAGGAGTTGTACAAGTTTACCCGCTGTTTCCAAAGGAGTATCAAAAACCTTTCGAGATATTTTCTCTTATTCTGCAACCGGGTTGTAATCATCAATCCGACCCTCATGCTTATGGAGTAGAGGAGTATATATTCATTGAGAATGGAACGATGGAACTTACAATAGCCGAAGAAACGTTTACAGTAGGCGAGGGTGAGGGAATTCGCTTTTCTGCCCACTATAAGCATAATTACGTGAACAAAGGTGAAGAAGATGCTATAGCTACGATGATTATTTATTATTCACTGTAACAAGTTTCGTGTCGTGAGCCTTATTTTCGTATTAATTGAGAATTATTTGTTGTAATAAAGTTGATCGTGTTGTATAACAAATGTATAACGTTTGTTATTTTAGGGGGCGGAAGCTATGTTCGATTGGTTAATCCAAAAATCAAAAATTACGTTAATGCTTTTATTCTTCTTAACACTGATTGGCTTAATTACTTTTTTTCAATTGCCACAACGTGAAATACCTGAGATTTCACTTCCTGTAGCTTCAATTTCAACGATTTATCCAGGGGCTGATCCAGTAACAGTAGAGCGATCGATAACAGTACCGATTGAGGAAGAATTAGATAAAATAGAAGGGATTAATAAGCACACATCGATTTCAGCAGCTAGTGTTTCTACCATCGTCTTAGAGTTAGATGATGGGATTGATCAAGATAAAGTGTTATCAAAAGTCAGTCAAGCAATAGCTAATATTTCAGGTTCATTTCCTGAAGGCGCCTTATCTTCTTCTATTAGTGATGACCGAGCGTTAGGTGCGTTATCTTCGTACCACCTCGTTACAGATGGGAATTACGAAGAATTGTATGCTTTGCAGCCGCAAATTGGAGATTGGCAAAGAACAATCGAGTCGGTTCCAGGAATAAAAGGAACGGTAGTAAAAGGAATACCGGTTCAAGAGTTACTTATAACACTTGAACAAGAAAAAATGAATGAAAACGGTATATTCCTTCCAAGTATTTTGGCAGCATTAGAAGGAGAATTTGATCAAGTTCCACTGGGGAAACAGGAACGCAACGGTAGTATAACCCAATTAAAGCTGCCAGTAGTAAAAGATGTTGATCAACTTAGTCAATTGGTTGTAGGGTTTTCAAATGAGGGAGATCCAATTGCGTTGGATGAACTTGGTCAAGTTGAACTTCGGTATGAAAAACCAACAGATATTATTACGTATGAAGGAAAACGAGCGATCTCATTTACAGTTATTCCTGAGAAAGGAATTGATGTTCCTTCTCTTCATCGAACGATTGATGAAAGAGTATCTGAGTTAAGTGAAAGTCTTCCAACTTCTGTGTCGGTCGATCTTTTTTATACTCAAAATAATATTGTCACAGAGATTTTCACTGATTTAGCGATTTCATTTGCGATCGCTGTTGGTGTGGTCATCATTGTAACGCTGTTAGGGTTAAACTTTGCTTCGGCAGTTATTGTTGCGCTAGCCATCCCAACTTCTATTTTATTAGGGTTAATTCCATTACCTTATTTAGGGGTAGATTTAAATCAAATATCAATTATTGGGTTTATTATAGCGTTAGGGATATTAGTTGATGATGCGATCGTTGTAAATGATAATATTGAACGTCGATATAAACTCGGTGACTCGCCGCTAGACGGGGCTTTAAATGGTACGAGAGAAGTTAGAGTCTCCATTATCACATCAACGTTAGCTATTGTTTTTACATTTTTACCACTTGTCTTTATTACTGGAAGCGGCGGTGATTTTATTCGTGCACTACCAAGTGTACTCATTACTACCATTATTGCTTCCACCATCATATCGCTAACACTAGTACCTATTTATCGTGTATGGCGTCAGAAAAAGCGAAAAAGGGTTGAAAAGTTTGATAATGGTTTACTTGGCAAACCTATTGACCGGCTTGCCGACTGGTATGCAGATAAGATCCTCGGAAACATTGTACGAAAACCTTTACGAATTGGAATATTGGGTCTTATCTTATGTACAACTGTATACGGTTTAGTTCCGTTTATTCCGGTTGTCTTTTTCCCAAGTGCAGATCGTCAAGAAGTGACAGTTGACGTGATCGCGCCCGTACAAATGACAATCGAACAGACAGATGAACTGTTAGCTTCAATCGAGGAGCGAATGAGGGAAGATCAATCAGTTATCGAAGTATCTCGCTTTACAGGTACGGGGCTTCCGCCATTATTCGGTTCAGTGTTAACCGGACCTGGTGAGAATACAGGGCAGTTACTCGTTCGTGTTGATAAAGAAGAGCAGTCAGCAGAAGAAACGATTAGTAAGTGGAGTGACATATTACAAGAGGCGTTTCCATCAGTTGAAACAAAGTTAACAACGATTGAGGCAGGACCACCAGTCGGTGCGCCAATTGCTATTAAAGTATCAGGTAAGGAAATTGAAACACTTCTTGAAATCACCGGTGATTTAAGAAGTTCAATTGCTCAAATGGAAGAAACACGGACCGTTGTTGATAATGTCGGTGAGCCTTGGCCAACAACTGTTTTGGATCCCAATCGTAGTAAATTAGATGAATACGGAATTTCATTAAAAGAAATCAGCCGACAAATTCGATTAGTAACTGAAGGTATTCCTGTAGGTCAATTTGACGATAGTTTCAATTATTATGATATGAGGCTAATCATCGAAGGGGCTACCATGGATGGCGAACTTGATTTATCTGAGCTTTCCGTTCCAGTTGAAACGGCCCAAGGGCCGCCTGTTTTCATTCGTTTCGATGAGTTGTTAACTGAGAAAAATTCAGAAGAAATACAACGCATCCCACATGAGAACGGGGTAAGAACAGTAACTTTAAGAATTTATCCAAGAGAAGATATGAAAACATCACTAGAAGCAAAAATTGATAACGTTATAGACGGCTATTCATTAAGTGAAGATTACTCGATAACTGTTGGCGGGGAAACCGAAGCTAGAAGTGATTTCTTTATTGAAGTAGGAAAACTTTTCATTGTAGTTGTCTTTCTTATTTATATTGTAATGGCTTTTCAATTCTATTCTTTATCTACGCCAATTCTGGTGATGAGCACGGTGTATCTGGCCATTTCAGGTGCTGTCATTGGTCTGTTCATCACTCAAACAGGATTAGGTTTCATGGCGATGATGGGGGTTGTTTCGTTAGCTGGTATCGTTGTTCGTAACTCTATTGTTCTTATTGAATTTATCGAACAGAGAATAAGAGCTGGTTCGTCATTAAAAGAAGCAGTTGTTGAGGCGGGGAGAGCAAGATTACGTCCAATTTTACTAACAGCTTTAACGGCAATTGGGGCACTAGTTCCGATAGCACTTAGCGGAGATGTACTGTTTACACCGTTAGCAATTTCGATCATTTCAGGGATATTCTTCTCGACATTCTTTACCTTACTTTTAGTACCGGCACTATACACAGCTATAGCTAAGCGTAAAATGAAGAAACTTGCGAAGGTGAGTTAAAAAAGAGCATCTGAAAAGCTTTTATGGAAATCAAGGCTGACTGAAATATGTGTTCCTCCTGTTAAAGATAGTCCCTACATTTTATGTAGCACCTATCGTTGTTTAAGAGGAATCTGACACATATTAAGAGTCAGCCTCTTTTTTCTCCATGGAATGTAGTGAATGTAAAGGTAAGTTTAAATGAAAAACTCTTGGAAGTGAAGTGCTAACAAACGTTGCTTATCTAAGGTTTTGTATACTATCTTATAAAAGTTGAGATACTTCTTCTTTGCGGTTAAGTAATTTCCTTAGCCGTTTTTTATGGTTTTTTATTTTTTGTTCATCGTTTTCTTGAATTGCCTCATGTAATTCCATCAGTTCGTAATCAATCTCCATTTTTGTAATGTTGTAAACCGTTTGAGGCTCTAAATTATGACCATACTCCCTATATTCTACAATTGAACCATTCCTATTCATAATAATTTTTTCACTCCCATCAATTTCGATAATAGACTGAATACTCCCCGTTTTGTAACTTGTGATGTAATGGGGGCCCCCAGTACCAGTGAACTTTTTTACTACTCCATTCCCGTTGAACCGAGAGATGATGACTTCGAGTGCTTCCACAATGATTTCGTCATTTACAGTCAGGTAGTCGACATCCAATGTAAGAAAATCATTGTTACGGACGAATGGTATTTCGTAAAGTGTTTCATGGTTGTCAATAATGAGTAAGATCGTATCGTCTTCATACCGCCAGAAGAGTGAGAAATTTTCATTCATCATTTTTTTAATAAACTGATGGAGTGCATGCTTGGACAGTTCCACATGAAGGTTGCTAAATTCTGCTTCGTAGTAATAATAAGACACGGGCCACACTCCTTTATCGCTGTCATGACTGAGATTTCTAAAGGTTGCTACTATACTATGAACAACGAAAATAAAAAAGAAGTAAAAAATAAAACTGTTGAATATCAATTCAACAGTTCTAAAACCTAAACCCGTATCGTTTTGAAATAATGTCATAAAAGCCTAATGAGTTATATAGAGCCTTGGTTGCTTCATTATTAATTCCTGTTTCTAATTCAATTCCTTTAATATCTTCATTTTCTGACCAATAAATGATTTTAAGTAGGAGCTTTTTGGCAATTCCACGATTTCTGTATTCCTTATGAACATATAAGTCGTTTAACCATATATAATGGCCGCCTTTTGTAATACTAATTCCAATATTAAAAAATGCAGCTCCGATTATTGTTCCCTCCAATTCTGCTACAAAAATATGTGCAGAAGATCCTTCTTGGAGAGCAAGATTAATAGCCTCTAAAAGTAAATCATAAGCATCTTCTTTACCCAAAGTCTCCATTTGTCCCATTAGAAGATCGGCTATACGAATGCGTAAAGATTGATCTGCATCTTTTGGAACTTCAAATATTTTCATAAACCCTAGTCCCCCTATTCAAGACTAGTATATTCAATACTAGTCTACAAATTACTACTAGTTCACATCTTTTAGAAACGATTCTCCATTTAATAGATTAACATAAAACTTATAGAGGGGGTAGGGGAATAAGTCGAATCTTGTTAGTTAAAATGGATTTAATTTACATTTAACTGCTTCAACAATGAATATGCGATACTCGGTGTAGCTTTACCCAGAAAATGTTTTAAACAGTCTTGGGATATGGAAGTGAAAGGTGGTAGTTCATTATGACATGAAAAACCTCACTTATATTTAGGTTAACCCAAGATTAAAGTGAGGTTCGGACTAGATTTTACTGATATTCATTATCAATGTGGTTAAGTGACTCTTGAATTTCTTCTAATTGCTCTTTTTGGGCTGTCGTTGAATTGGCAAAAGCTGAAAGTAAATTATTTCTCGCTTTTTCAACCTGAATTTGAGCAGCTTGCATCTCTTCTGGTGTAACAGCGTGCTGTGTCATTTGTTCGGCTAGTTCCACAGCAGTTCTGGCCTCTTGTAACAGTTGGTTACTCATGGCATTCCCTGTCTGTATTAGGGTTTGGCTTTTCAGCTTCAGCCATTGTTGTTACGTTATTGTAGCGTTCATTATTCGGTTGAACAGCATCTTTGCCTTGTTGAATTTCGCGTTTTGATCTTGATCGTTTGCTCATGTGTGTTTGCTCCTTTTAAAAAGATTGAAGAGAGAAATACTTCTCACGCAATCATATTTTTTCCGAGGAGCAAGCGTCTTATGTAGTTTTAAGGTTAAGCTTTTCTTCCAGATAAATAGCGATACCATCTTCTTCATTACTTAACGTAATTTCGTTTGCAATCGATTTTAATTGGGATATGCCGTTTTTCATCGCAACGCCGGTGCCAGCAAATTCAATCATCTCAAGGTCATTATCCTCATCGCCGAATGCGATAATTCTTTCCTTCGGTATGTGGTAAAAATCCGCAATTCGTTTCAGACCAATCGCCTTATTCATTCCTGCACGGATAATTTCAATAATGTTCCAGGGAGCACCCCAAGACCTCTGATCAACTACTTCTGCATGTGCCTCATCTAATAAATTTCGAAGGTCATTAACATGCTCATCTTTCGGATGAACAAGTACAGATGTTGGATCATCTTGTAGAATTTTAAGTAAATTACCATAATCAACAGGATTTTGTCCTAATGTAAAATTTTCAATAAAAACTTCATCGTAATAACGAAGGTAATAATCATCAATGACTTCTACCATAATATTATTGACCCTGAATGCTTCACATGTTTCAATAATCGTCTTGGCTGTTTTCACATCTAAGGGAGTATGAAAATAACCAAACGAATGATCTAAAGGGTGATGAACAAATGCACCATTAAAATTTACGATTGGCGTTGTAAGTCCTAATTCATTATAATATTGTACACTCGCCCTGTATGGTCTTCCAGTTGAGATACAAACAATATGTCCTTCAGCTTTCGCTAACTCAATCGTTTGTTTCGTTCGTGCTGAAATTGTTTTATCGTCCTTTAGTAATGTCCCATCTAGGTCAAGGGCAATTAAATGAGTATTGCTCATAATATAGCTCCTTTACGTTCAAAATATTGTTAGAAATTAGCCATCACTTTACAGCTTAGGAAAAACAGTAAAGTGTGCTATAGTTATTAACGAGAGTATCATATATCTTCTATTTACACTATTAATGGTTATTTTATTCCCTATAATTTAATTAGAAATGCACTCGATAGGAGGAAGGCAAATTGTTACAACAATTATTTGCAAACTTTGGTTTTCGAGCATTATGGACACCAGAGCTCATCGTTATATTAATTTTAGTCGGCTTTCTCTATTTTAAACTTGTCGGCAAATGGAGAAACCGCTTTGTAGGAGCAGAGCCTGTATCAGCCAGCCAAAAAACGTACTTCATTCTTGGTTTGTTTGCTCTTTACCTCGGTTGGGGGAGCCCTTTATATGTTGCTGGCCACTTAATGATCAGCTTCCATATGGCTCAAATGGTTTTTGCTTACTTTATAGCAGTACCTTTATTTATTTTAGGGATGCCTAAATGGGTTTTCCATGCCATTATTCAAAAAGCAAAAGGAACTATCTTTCAGCGAGTAGGGAAGTTATTTTTTAACCCGCTTATTGGCGTGCTATTTTTCAACTTTCTTTTCTCCGTATATCATTTACCAAACATCTTTGATTTCTTAATGAAGAACATCGTGCTTCATAGTGGTTATGAAATGCTCATGTTTGTTGCTGCAACGCTGATGTGGTGGCACATGATTGCACCGATCCCGAGCAAGGCACAGCTTTCAGATTTACGCAGAATGGGTTATATCTTTGCTAATGGTATTTTAATTACACCAGCCTGTGCACTGATTATCTTCGCGCCGACAGCTATGTATAGTGTATATACCGATCCAAATACATGGGCAACAGTAATGGCGTTTTGTTTACCGGCAGGTGCTGAAATTCCATACAATCTATTTTCGAGTGGTGCCAATCCATTTTCACCGATTAATCCTAGATCTGATCAGCAGTTAGCAGGGATATTGATGAAAATCATGCAGGAAATTACGTACGGGTTTACATTAGGTTATGTATTTAAGCAATGGATTAAGAAAGAAAAGCAATCTGAAGGACCTTCAATCAGTGATATTCCAGCTACTCATACGATTAAAAATTAATTTATAGTATTCTGTCAATGAGTGAGGAGTAACGTCCTCACTTATTGAAGTTTTATTATAGGAGTTGTTATTATGAAACCTCATTTTAAACATTTATTTCAACAATGTAAGATACTCTTACCAGTACTAGCATTCGCTGTTCTCCTGAGTGGTTGTGGTTGGATCTATCACACAGATAAGAAAGATGACACAGTTGTGGACCTTACTCCAGCCGACTTATCGATTATCCCTTTTACAGCTGTAAATGAATCTGGAGAAACGGTTACTCATGAAGATTTACTAGGTACTCCGTGGATTGCGAATATGGTATTTACACGCTGCCCAACCGTTTGTAATTTAATGACACCGAATTTTCGAGTGTTGCAATATGCTCTTGAAGAAGAAGGTTTAGACGTGAAGATGGTATCATTTACGGTTGATCCTGAATATGACACCCCTGAACGATTACACAAGTATGGTGAAAATAATGATGCTGATTTTTCTCGCTGGATGTTCTTAACTGGATTTTCAGAAGACGAAATTACAGAGATCGCAAATCAATCTTTCCAAACGATCGTTCAGCCACTACCAGATGGTGAGGATATTATGCATGGGACAAGTTTTTATTTAGTGGATGAAGAAGGAAATGTCATTCGATCGTACGATGGTTTAAAAGCAGACCCAGAACCAATTATTAATGATGTGAAACGCTACTTACAACAATAATTAATAGGATCATTGACGGCTAACATTCTAAAAGCTATCTTCTAGACTATAACTTGCTATCATTAAAGAAATTTATAATTATTAAAAAAACGTGTAGAGATTTCTACACGTTTTTTTGTGCTTCTGTATAAATTATGAAAAAGAATAGAAGTAAATGACGATAAATCAGTATGCGATGTCCGAGTTCATCATGTTTTTTTTTTGTTAGTAAAAGATCAATAAAACAAAGTGTAAGAAAATTCGGCTTAAAATAAAAATACAGTTGCATTTATTTTTATTCATACTTATAATAATACACAACGTGAAGAATATGGAATTGGTTGAAAATTTTTAGACAATTTTTTGGAGGAGGAGAACCAATGAAAGCAGCAATTATCGGAGCAACAGGTTACGGCGGAGCAGATCTAATCCGGCTACTACATAATCATCCAGAGGTTGAGTTAAGTTCTGTTCACTCTTCCTCACAACAAGGAATTAAGATAAGTGAAAGTTACCCGCACTTGCAAGGAATCACAGATTTAGTTTTACAAGACATTGACCCTTTACTAATTAAACAGCAGGCTGACGTTGTATTTTTATCTACACCACCAGGAGTATCAAGGGACATTTCCGGTCAACTATTAGAGGCGGGGCTGAAAGTCATTGATTTATCAGGCGACTTAAGGCTACTAGAAGGAAAAGTCTATGAACAATGGTATGGAATCGATGCTGCAAATACTAGTCTACTAGAAAAAGCAGTATATGGTTTACCTGAGTGGGAAAAAGAAAAAATACAAAAAGCTGAATTAATATCCAATCCCGGATGTTATCCAACAGCAACACTACTCGGTTTATTACCGCTTGTGAAAAATGAATTCATTGATAATAAAAGCATTATCATTGACGCAAAATCAGCAGTCTCAGGTGCAGGCAGGTCGCCTTCACCGGTTACTCACTTTAGTGAAATGAATGATAACTTTAAAATATACAAAGTCAATCAACATAAACATATCCCTGAAATTGAGCAAGGATTAAATGTTTATGGCGGCGAGGTTCCGTTTGTTACATTTAGTACACATCTTGTACCAATGACAAGAGGGATAATGTCTACCATTTATATGAATAGTGTTAACAGCCAATTAACTGAAAAAGAGCTGCGCGACCTTTTTGAAGAAACCTATAAGGATGCACCATTTGTAAGAATTAGAAAAACAGGCGAGTATCCTTCCACAAAAGAAGTTTACGGTACAAATTACTGTGATATTGGTGTGACTTATGATGATCGAACAGGGAGAATATCGGTTGTTTCAGTCATTGATAATTTAATGAAAGGCGCGGCAGGTCAGGCAATTCAAAACCTAAATATAATGAACGGATTTGAGGAGACTTCAGGATTAAACTATATTCCGACTTACCCTTAAACCATTGGGATAACGAGAGGTGGATTACAGAATGAATTCATTAAGTAATAAAGTGGAAACAGTGACTGCGGTTGACGGTGGAACAGTTATTACACCAAAAGGATTTTCAGCAGCAGGAGTGTATACAGCTGTTAAAAAGAGACGACTCGATTTAGGCGCAATTATTTGTGAAGTACCTGCCAGTAGTGCAGCTGTATATACATTAAATAAAGTTCAAGCAGCACCATTAAAAGTAACAAAAGAAAGCATTGCCACTGAAGGAAAGCTAAGAGCTGTGATTGTTAATAGCGGAAATGCCAATGCATGCACAGGAAAAAAAGGCTTGGAAGACGCGTACGAAATGCGTCAACTTGGAGCAGATAAATTTGCCATACCTGTTCATCAAGTAGCCGTCACTTCAACTGGAGTGATTGGGGAATTTTTACAGATGGATAAGATTAGAAAAGGTATAGCAGAATTAGAGCCTGAAGCATCATTTGAGGGTGCCAATCGTTTTAATGAGGCGATTTTAACAACAGATACCGTAAAGAAACATGCGTGTTATAAGACGATAGTCGATGGGAAGGAAATTACGATTGGCGGCGTGGCAAAAGGGTCTGGAATGATCCACCCGAATATGGCGACAATGCTTGGTTTTGTGACAACAGATGCAAATATTGAACCTAAAGATTTACAAAAAGCATTATCATATGTAACAGACAAAACGTTTAATCGAATTACTGTTGATGGAGATACGTCAACAAATGATATGGTTGTTGTTATGGCTAGCGGCTTAGCGAATAACGATCCGTTGACTGAAGAGCACCCAAATTGGTCAGATTTTCTCACAGCACTAGAGAAGACGTGTGAAGGTTTATCGAAAAAAATTGCTCGAGATGGTGAAGGCGCAACGAAACTAATCGAAGTTCAAGTGAAGGGTGCTAAAAGTGACGAGGAAGCTGGGAAGGTTGCAAAACAAATCGTAGGTTCTGACTTAGTTAAGTCAGCTATCTTTGGAACGGATGCAAACTGGGGACGTATTATTTGTGCAATTGGTTATAGTGGAGCTGACATTGATCCAGAAACAATAGATATTGCGTTAGGACCTATTGAAACTTTAAAGATGAGTCAACCAGTTTCGTTTTCAGAAGAGGAAGCAACTGCTTACTTAAATAATGAAAATATTATTATTAAAGTAGATTTACATGTCGGCGATGGTTTTGGTAAAGCTTGGGGTTGTGATTTAACGTATGATTACGTCAGAATAAATGCAGGTTATCGTACGTAAGCGATAACGATGAGGGGAGAACTATGAAAGAGATTGTCGTTGTTAAATGTGGAGGTAGTACAATCGGGGAACTTTCAGATGAGTTTTTTCTTAGTATTAAATCTTTAAAAGATGCAGGAAAAGCACCAGTGATCGTCCATGGAGGCGGTCCTGAGATTAATAAGCTATTAACAGTAATGAAAATAGAAAGTGAATTTATTAACGGTTTACGTAAAACAACAAAAGACGTATTAGATACGGCAGAGATGGTTCTTTGCGGCAAAGTAAACAAAAATTTAGTGATTAAATTACAAGCTGCTGGATTAAACAGTATCGGTTTATCCGGATGTGACGGGAAGCTAATAACTGCTGCACCGATTGATAAAGAAAAGCTTGGATTTGTGGGGGAACCTGTCTCAATAAATAAGGGTTTGCTTGAGCAGCTTATTGAAAGTGACTTAGTTCCTGTTATCGCACCGATAGGAATAGGAGAAGACGGTGAACGTTACAACATTAACGCTGATACTGCGGCTGGCGTGATTGCAGATGCTTTAAATGCTAAACAGTTGTTATTTGTAACCGATGTTCCTGGCATTTTAAAAAATGGAACTTTACTTGAACAAGTGACAACAGAAGAAGTCGAGCAATTAATTGAGACTGGGACGATATACGGTGGCATGATTCCGAAAGTGAAAGCAGCCATAAAAAGTCTACAAGGAAAGATTGAAGCGGTGATGATTGTGAATGGAAAAGGAACTTCATTAACGAAACACGGCTCAATCGTAGGAACGAAAGTTATTAAAGAAAAGGTGGCTTTAACATGAGTTCTATTTTTCCAACGTACGCTAGATGGGATGTAACTGTCCAAAAAGCCGAAGGGGCAATATTAATTGATGCGAACGAAAAAGAATATTTAGATTTTACCTCTGGAATTGGTGTATGTAATTTAGGTCATAACCATCCAGTCGTTCATCAAAAAGTAAAAGAACAGTTAGATCAAGTGTGGCACGTTTCTAATTTATTTCATATACCTACTCAAGAGCAAGCAGCACAAATGCTAACCGAACACTCTTGTGGCGATTATGTTTTTTTCTGTAATAGTGGGGCTGAAGGAAATGAAGGAGCGATCAAACTCGCTAGAAAATATACGGGAAAGTGGAAGATCATATCTTTTAAACAGTCTTTTCACGGTCGTACATTCGGATCGATGTCTGCAACAGGCCAAGAAAAAATTCATGAAGGTTACGGCCCACTACTTCCACAGTTTGAATATGCCGTATTCAATGACATTGAGTCAGTTAAGCGTTTAATAGATGACAAAGTGGCTGCCGTTATGATTGAGGTCATTCAAGGAGAAGGTGGAGTTCACCCTGCAGACCCACAATTTATGGCAGAACTTCAACAGCTATGTATGGATCATGAAATATTATTGATTGTGGATGAAGTACAGACAGGTATAGGAAGAACGGGGAAAGCGTTCGCCTATGAGCACTATAATCTTTCACCAGATATTATCGTTTCAGCCAAAGGACTAGGGAACGGTTTTCCAATTGGTGCAGTTATCGGAAAAGAAAAACTAAAGGAAGCTTTTGGTCCAGGAAGCCACGGGTCAACCTACGGCGGAAATCCATTAGCAACTGCTGCCGCTTCTGCTGTTATGTCACAAGTGTTCCAACCTGAATTTCTTCAGAAAGTAGAATTAAAAGGTAACTATTTTAAAGAATTACTAAATGAAAAATTAACCTCTTCTAATTTCGTTAAAGAAATTAAAGGTAAAGGATTAATGATTGGTATTGAATGTGACGGTGAAGTCGGAACGTTGATAACAAAGATGCGAGAAAAGGGATTTCTTGCACTAAGTGCTGGTCCAAATGTTATCCGCTTATTACCGCCGTTAACAGTGACGAATGAGCAACTGGAACAAGCAGCAACGATTTTAGCTGAAGTTCTATAAAGCAGGACTAAAATTAGAGGGAAAGAGAATTTTTTTTACAGCTAATTGAATAAAAATACCTTAACAGAAATAAATATACGGACATTGAGTGTACTGAGGAGGAAAAGGAATGAAAGGCTATTTAGTGCTCTCGACAGGGGAAACATTCGAAGGAGAATGGATCGGCACTGAAGCGGATGTGTATGGGGAAGTCGTTTTCTTTACGGGTATGACTGGCTATCAAGAGGTTATTACCGACCCTTCATTTAAAGGTCAAATTGTTGTATTTACGTATCCGCTGATCGGCAATTACGGAGTGAATGATATAGACAATGAGAGTCATCAACCTCAAGTTTCAGGTGTGATTATGAGTGAGTGTAATTCAAGTGGTTTCCACTATGAATCAAAATCCTCATTTCAAGACAACTGCCAGCAATCGAGTATTCCTATGCTAACTGGAGTTGATACGCGCGCAGTTGTTAAACGAATCCGTGAACTTGGTGATATGGGGGCTATTTTAACGACTGATTTAAGTCGAGTAGATTTTGAACAATATGAGCCGATTGAAAACTTAAACCTTGTAAAAGAAGTTTCTACTCAAGAGATTGTTACTTATGGTGAAGGGGATTCACATGTCGTTCTCCTTGATTTCGGATTTAAAAAATCAATCGTTGATACTTTGCTGAAATTTGACTGCAAAGTGACGGTCGTACCTTATGATACACCGTATGAAACAATCGCAGGTCTTAAACCAGATGGTATTTTATTATCAAATGGTCCTGGTAACCCGAAACAGATGACAGGTCAACTCCATGATATCAAAAAACTTGCGATGGACTATCCAACTTTCGGTATATGTTTAGGACATCAACTGTTAGCATTAGCATTTGGAGCTGATACAGAGAAGCTTCGCTTCGGTCATCGCGGTGCGAATCAACCTGTCCAAGATTTAAAGTCGAAAAGAGTATATATGACGTCACAAAATCACAGCTATGTAGTGAAAGATGTTTCATTACAAGGGACGGGATTAATTGCACGTTATAAAAACATAAATGATGGTTCGGTTGAAGGACTTATTCATACGGAATTACCAGTAGCCTCTGTACAATTTCATCCTGAGGCACACCCTGGACCGTCTGATAGTGAAGAAATATTTTCGGTTTTCATAACAGAAATGAGCAGCAAGAGGAGAGAAAAAGCTTATGCCTAAAATTACGTCGATATCGTCAGTGCTTGTAATCGGCTCGGGTCCAATTGTCATCGGGCAAGCCGCAGAGTTTGATTATGCAGGTACACAAGCATGTCTCGCACTAAAAGAAGAAGGAATTCGCGTTATTCTCGTAAATAACAATCCAGCAACTGTTATGACTGACGAAGCGTGTGCAGACGTAGTTTATTTCGAACCGCTTACAGTTGAGAGTATTGAGAAAATTATTCAAAAAGAACAGCCAGATGGTCTACTAGCAACACTTGGTGGTCAAACTGGACTGAATTTAGCGCTAGCTCTTCATAAAGCAGCCATCCTAGAAAAGTATAATGTTCAACTATTAGGTACACCTATTGCTTCTATTATGAAGGGGGAAGACAGGGAAGAGTTTCGCACCTTAATGAATGAGCTAAACGAGCCCGTTCCTGAAAGTGAAATCGTTTCAACAGAAGAAGATGCTGTATCATTTGCCAATTCTGTCGGTTACCCGATTATTATTCGCCCAGCCTATACATTAGGTGGTGCTGGAGGAGGTATCGCGGCAGATGAAAGTGAGCTTCGATATATCGTAAAAGGTGGTCTTGCTGCCAGCCCGATAACGCAGTGCTTAATCGAACGAAGTATTGCAGGGTTTAAGGAAATTGAATATGAAGTGATGCGTGATGATAACGATACGTGCATTACCGTTTGTAATATGGAAAATATTGATCCAGTTGGTATTCACACAGGTGACTCGATCGTTGTAGCTCCTTCACAAACGTTAACAGATGTTGAATACCAGATGCTTAGATCTGCTTCAGTTAAAATCATTCGAGCGTTAGGTATTGTTGGGGGATGTAATATTCAATTCGCGCTGGATCCTGAAAGTAAACAGTATTATTTAATTGAAGTAAACCCACGTGTAAGCAGGTCATCAGCACTTGCATCAAAAGCAACCGGGTATCCGATTGCTCGCATGGCGGCGAAGTTAAGTATAGGTTATCATCTTCACGAACTTCTTAATCCAGTAACTGGACACACATACGCAAGCTTTGAACCTGCCCTTGACTATGTCGTCGTTAAATTTCCAAGATGGCCATTTGATAAGTTTGTGCTTGCTGACCGTCGGTTAGGAACCCAAATGAAGGCAACGGGTGAAGTAATGGCGATTGAAAGAAATTTAGAAAGCGGGATCCAGAAGGCAGTTCGTTCATTAGAGATAAAAGCAGACGGATTGCTTTTACCGGCTCTAAAAAAATGGGAGGATCCTGAGCTGTGGAAAGTTGTCGAAAAGGCAGATGATCGCCGTTTTTTTGCCATATTAGAGTTGTTACGTCGTGGAATTACGATTGATAGTATACATGAAAGAACAAAGATTAATTTATACTTTTTAAATAGTTTTAAGCAACTTATAGAGATTGAAGAAGAAATTAGCAATACATCTTTAAATGAAGTACAAGAGGAAGAGTTTATCAAATATAAACGCTATGGGTTTTCTGATGAATGGATAAGTAAAGTTTGGAACGTATCTTTACACGACGTTCGAAAGAAGAGGAAAGCATTCGGTATTTTCCCTTCTTATAAAATGGTTGATACGTGTGCAGCTGAATTTACAGCGAATACAGCTTATTATTATTCAAGCTGGCATGGTGAGCATGATGTGGATGTTTCAAGTACAAAGAAGAAAGTATTAATAGTTGGTTCAGGGCCAATTCGAATAGGGCAAGGAATAGAATTTGATTATTGTTCGGTTCATGGTGCGATTAGTTTGAAAAATCTCGGTTATGAAGCCATCATTATGAATAATAACCCTGAAACAGTAAGTACGGATTATGAAATGGCAGATCGATTATACTTTGAACCGCTAACTGTTGAAGATGTCTTAAATGTGGTGGAACTAGAAAATGTAGAAGGTGTCATCGTACAGTTAGGCGGGCAAACAGCAATTTCTCTTGTGCAAGGGCTAGAGCAAGCTGGAGTTCAGCTTTATGGAACGACGATGGATACGATTGACCAGCTTGAAGATCGAAAACGTTTTTATGATTTTATGAAACGTGTAAACGTTCCACATATTCCAGGTGTTACAGTTTACGATGAAGTTGGATTGCTAGAGCATTCGGGTAAAATTGGGTATCCAGTTTTACTACGTCCATCTTATGTTATCGGTGGTCAAGGAATGGTGATTGTCACAAGTCGTGAAGAAATGATTGATTATATTAATACAGAAGATCAAGCGATTGTCTTTCCAATCTTAATCGATGCTTATTATCCTGGCATTGAAATAGAAGTAGATGCTCTAACAGACGGCGATAACATTTTAATTCCAGGCATGTTTGAACATATTGAAAAAGCAGGTGTTCATTCAGGAGACAGTATGGCAGTAACTCCGCCTTTTTCATTAACTGAACAAGTAAAGCAATTGGTATATGACTATACAAAAAAGATTGCTTCAGGTATGGATTTTAAAGGGATTTTCAATATCCAGTTTGTTCTTTATAAAAATCAACTCTATGTAATTGAAATTAATCCGCGTGCATCACGAACGGTTCCGATCTTAAGTAAAGTAACAGGTTTAAATATGGTGGATGTAACTGTAAAACTTTTATTAGGTCAATCGTTACGAAGTCTCGGCTTACCGACAGGCTATCTGCCTGAAACAGATTACTACACTGTGAAAGCACCGATCTTCTCTTACAGTAAACTGTCTGGTTTAGATCCGATTCTTGAAGCTGAAATGAAATCAACGGGAGAATTAATCAGTATAGGTAATACCGTTGAAGAGGCAATGAAGAAAGCATTTGCTTGGAGTGAGGGACATATTCCACCTGTATATCGTCAAAAAGGAACAATGTTTGTTGATGTTGCTGAGGAAGAACTGGCAGATTTCCAACCTCTTGCGCAAAGGATTATCGAACTAGGCTTTACAATTGTTGAAGAAAAACAACTGCTGCCAACTAGCAGACAGCTTCCTTTCCAAGAGTGGGTGGAGCAGGATGATGCAACAGCTTATATTAGCATTCCAAAAAAGGGCTATAAAACGTGGAAAGAACAAAGGCAGCAAGCTTTGAAGCACAGAGTCTCGGTCATAACAGAGACGACAACGTTAGCGATGATGTTAAATAGTATAAATGGAAAAGCGGACGAGGTAATTTCCATTCAAGAATGGATGCACCGTACAAAATCAAGTGTATAAGGATGTGATCGTATGCTTCAATATGAAACGAAAATCGATGCTAATCAACTAAAAGGAAAAGATTTTTTGACATTACTTGATTTTAGTTCGGATGAAATTTTTTACTTATTAGAATTGGCAAGTCAAATGAAGAAAGAACAAAAAGAAGGAAAAGGTTCGAATGTTTTACAAGGAAAATCCTTAGGAATGATCTTTGAAAATGCTTCGACAAGAACTCGTGTTTCTTTTGAGGTTGGTATGACCCAGCTAGGAGGACATGCATTATTTTTAAGTCCCCGTGATCTACAGATTGGGCGTGGAGAACCGATTTCGGATACAGCACAAGTTTTATCACGATATGTTGATGCAATCATGGTACGAACGAATAGTCATGAAAAAGTAGAAGAACTTGCCAAGTATTCAACAGTTCCTGTTATAAATGCGCTAACCGATTACTACCATCCATGCCAAGCATTAGCAGATTTATTAACGATTTATGAACAAAAGGGTACATTTAAAGGAAATAAGCTCGTATACGTTGGAGATGGGAATAACGTTGCCCATTCCCTCGTTATTGCAGCTGCCAAAGTTGGGATGGATGTTGCGATAGCAACACCGGCAGGGTACGAAATGAACGAAGACATTGTCGAAAAAGCGTATGAAGTGGCTAAGTCAACAGGTTCAACGATTGCAATCACAAATAACCCGATCGAAGCTGTAACAAATGCTGATATTATCTATACTGATGTTTGGGCAAGTATGGGATATGAATCAGAGCAAAAAGACCGTGAATTATCATTTGGACCATTTCAAGTAAATAGCGAACTAGTAAGCGATGCAAAGAACGATTATATATTCTTACACTGTCTTCCTGCGCACCGTGGAGAAGAAGTAACAGCAGAAATTATCGATGGCCAACATTCTGTCGTTTTTGATGAAGCTGAAAATCGTTTACATGTTCAAAAGGCAATTCTTGCATCGATAATTAAGTAAATAAATATAGTGCTCGTGTACACTGTAGATTGACAATGTTTTCCCTCAATTTACACGTTGATAGAAATTAAAGTGAAAGAAAAAGCGTAACGGATGATATAAACCGTTACGCTTTTTATTATTTCCAAAGAGATCCTTCAATATTTAAAAAACGCTAATTTATAACACCGTACGTAAAACAAACATCAAGTGGTTATATTAAAAATGTACATTGAAAAGGGGGGAAAATGATGGGACAAAACCACCAATTTGTACCTGGACAAAAAGTTCCGAATAACGGTATATACGTCGAAATAGGTGAAACAGGAAGCATGGTACAAAATCCAAAGTCAATAAAATTAAAAGCTGGAGATACGTTCCCTCAAGCATCAAACCAAAACAGAAAATGGATGCCAAAGCGCAAACCATAGGCTAGAAGAGGTGACTCAATGTTTAGACTATTGGTGAGAATAGTCCGATTTTTGAGTCACCCTTATCATTTTTAGAGTACAAAATAAAACATAAAATTTACATTTGGAGCATTTTATTAAGGATTATACATATGAATAATAAGAAGTAGGGACATATCGTGGAGGATTTTATGGAAGAATTAAAAGCTGAATTAAATGCGTTGTTAGATCAAAGTGAAAGTAATTTGACGGAAGCAGGGAAAAATCGGTTAGAGATACTTTTACAAGAATTAATTAGTGGTGAAGAAGAGTAGCCTCATAACCAATCTTGACGTTCTGTTATTGCATTTCTCGAATGGTTGCATAAATTAAATAGAGTGGCTTCGAGAAATTAATTCATGAGGATGAGGAAAAAATGAGCGTAAGCGAACGGTTTTTTTGTATCCATGAACAGTGGAGCGTTGTCCATTTACCAGAAAAACCGAATGGATTTGCAATCCTTTTAATAGGCGATACAGATCACTATGTAAATGCAAAAACGTCATTATGGCTGCAACATCCAGAACGTTTAAAGTTTATAGATACGTTAAGAAATGAAGGATATACGATCTTTACTTCAAATTTCTATGGAAGGCATTGGGGGAGTAGAAAAGCTTGTGAGTTAGCAGAAAACCTATACTATTATATTTTGAAGCGTGAAATATTAAATCCTCATATTCATATTATTGCAGAAGGGATGGGCGCACTTTTAGCTCTGAAACTTTTTGAAAAAATGAAGAATAATATTCGTTCGACTATTATGATTAATCCGTGCTTACACCTTTATCGCTATTATAAAAATGAACGTAACAATCGTTTGTTTTATAAGCGATTACTCACCGAACTATCGGCTGCACATAATATCGAGAAAGAACAAGTCGAGGAAAAAGTTTTAAAGAAAAATAATGTATGGAAGCTTCACAATAATATCCCCCTGTATATATTTCATGAAACAAGTTTCCGAAAGTATAGGTTTGAGGAACACAGTAAACGGTATGAAAAGTATCGATTACAAGAAAACAGTCCTATCACTTTAAAATTATATTTACCTGGAAAATCAATTTCATATTTTAGTAAGCCCATATTCTCGTTTTTACATCAATATGAAAAGAAATTATCAAGTCCTCTCTGATGGGTTCATTAGAGAGGATTTGTTCCAAATAATTCTTTGAACTTTTATAGATCAAGCTCTCAGCGTCTAGGAGCGCATCTCCTTACGGTCATCTATCTTAAAAGCGACAATGTGCTTTTCCTAAAGAATGGAGGAATTATATGAAAAAAGCAATTGTAACAGGAGCCCTTGGGTTTATAGGTATTCACTTATGTTCTAGATTGATAGAAGAAGGAATCGAAGTATTTGGAATCGACTCTTTGATTAATGATAGGCAACAAAAACAAGGGCAAGAAAGGTTGCTTCATATTGGAAGAAATTCTTTATTCCACCATATTCAACAACCAATTGAAGCTGTTAATTATGCATCCATGTTAGAAGAGGATACAGTGGTGTTTCATTTAGCAGCATCTACCCAAACGGATCATCAATGGAATCGTTTAAGAGAAACGATTTATCACAATGTGGAGGCTACCCAGCATCTCATTAAAGCTGTAACTGGTAAAGGAAGAATTGTTTATAGTTCAACGGTTCAAGTGTACGGGGAACGGACAGGTATGATTACAGAACGAACACCATCTAATCCTATTAACCCCTACGGTCTGACGAAGATGGCGGGAGAATCGCTATTAATCCAGGAGAGTAAAAAAAGTGATTTAGATGTTGTTATTGTTAGATTACCAACTGTATATGGTCCCCTACAACGCGAAGATATGGCTTTTCACCAGCTGTTAGAAGCAAAAATTCAGAACAAACCTTTTCCAGCAATTGTTGATCGATCAACTTATGATATATTATATATTGAAGATGTTGTTGAAGGTTTACTATTGGCAGGAGAAACAAAGTTTGTGAATGAAGTTTATAATTTCTCTTCAGGGAAAAAAAGGCAGTGGTTTAAAGGTAAAGAAATGATTACTGGAATAGAAGATAAGGGATGGAAAAATGCAAGGGAAGAAGTGTACATTTCCAATCAGAAAAGTTCAGAGAAATTAGGTTTTAACCCATGTACAACTGTTGAGGAAGGCATAAAGAAACAAGAAGAATATATAAAAAAACGTTTAGATCGAAACCAATAGATTTGTGAATAGGACAATTTTGGTACATTGGTTAGCTTTCCTTCTATTAAAATATTAGGTAAAATTGAAGTAGTATAAAATAATGGGGGAAACAATTGAACACAAAAACAGTAATTATAGGTTTTTTGCTTTTCTCAATAACTACAGTTACTAGTTTTCTCCTCATAGATTCTATGACTGATATAAACGATGGAATTGTAGTTATTATCTCTTTAGCAGCTGGATTTTTAATTGAATATTTATATCGTAAGAAAACGATCTAGAAAGGATTATAGCAAGTCAATTAACATACTATTTTATGGAAATGATCAAGTTATTGACTTAAGGTGACTACACTATGAAGAAAATGCGGTTCATTTTATTATTACTTGTTACTTTAATTATAAGTGGTTGTGCAAGCAACACGGCAACTTCTAATTTACAAAAGGTTGGATTATTACTTGAAGATACGATTGATGATAAAGGTTGGAACTTCAAAGGATATCAAGGGTTGTTAAAAATTCATTCAGAACTTGATGTTGATGTTTATTTTAAAGAAGAAATAGACTCACTCCCCAAAGTTATAGAAGCGGTAAACGAGTATCAAGCACAAGGTGTTAATTTAATCTTTGGTCATGGTCGTGTATTTAGTGATTATTTTAGTGAGATTAATAGTAAGTACCCTGATATTCATTTCGTTAGTTTTAACGGAACAGTATCTGGGGACAATGTAACTAGCTTACACTTCAACAGTCATGCAATGGGCTTTTTTGCAGGGATGGTGGCAGCCGAGATGACGCAATCAAACCAAATTGGTGTAATTGCCGCTTTTTCTTGGCAACCTGAAATTGAAGGATTTGTAGAGGGAGCCAAATATCAGAATAGCAAAATCGATGTGAGTGTGGATTATGTTAAAGACTGGGCAGATGTCGATACAGCGCTGCACCTTTTAGCAAAAATGCATGAGGACGGTATCGATGTGTATTACCCGGCGGGTGACGGTTTTCATATTCCTCTCGTTGAGGAGATCAAGAAAAATGGCCAATTCGCTATAGGCTTTGTAAGTGATCAGTCTGATCTAGGAGACTCAACTGTTTTAACGAGTACCGTTCAGCATGTGGATAATTTATATCAAGTCGTAGCAGAGCGTTTTAATCGCGGTGAATTAGAAACAGGTAATCTTTTTTATGATTTTGAAGATGGAGTCATTACGTTAGGTGAATTTAGTTCGATTATCCCTGAAGAGTTTCAAGCTGAAATTCATTCAGCGATTGAGAGCTATGTAAATACAGGTAAATTACCTATAGAAGACTAATCGACGAGGTGAATAATATGAATGTAAATCCAGAATTACAAATGAAATTTATGCAAATTGCGATGAAGTATATGCCTGAAGGTAAAGCGATGCTTGACGAAAAAGGCATCGAGTTGAACATGGATGATCTTCAACCGATGGTAAACATGCTTGTAAAAGTAATGAATGAAGCGTATGAATTAGGTAAAGAAGAAAGCAGCAAATAAAATTTGCATAATTTGGACATGCTCATTCGAGAGGGCGAGTACATAGGATAAGTAGTGAAAACACACAAGAAGGAGTTTTGCCTCATGAACTACTATCCGATGTTTAGAGATGGTTCAGGGTATGGCCATGGTCATGGTCATGGTTATCATCGTCAATTCGCTCCTGTACTACCATTTTTGGCAGGATTAGCAGTAAGTCCTTTCTTATTTGGTGGACTCGGCGGTGGTGGGTTTGCCGGTCCTCATTATGGTCCACAATACGGCCCTGGCTTTGGTCCACAATACGGCCCACAATTTGGCCCAAGTTATGGTCCACAGTACGGTCCTGGTTTTGGTCCACAATTCGGCCATGGCGGCCAATTCGGCGGGGGTTTCTGGTAATAAATAAATATTAATAGTAAGAGGCTGATGCTAATAAAAAAATGTCGATCCCCTCAGAAGTTAGTTAAGCTGAGGGCACCGACACTTTAGCGTTAGCCTCTTTCTTCATGTCTAGCTCCACCGCCCAACGACTAGCGGGACTTCGCGCGCCTCCTTAAGATAAGTTAATATCGGTTCACTAGTGGTTGTGTTTCCTTTATCTCATACGGCGAGCTCTAGTCCGTACGTTGCTTAACGGGCGGGCGCGCTTGCGTGTTTTTATTTTTTATTTGAGAAAAAGGATTGAAGATTAGAAAGCATGGGTGAAAGTTTTGAGAGATATGGGCCAACTACTTGAGCAATTTGGATGATATGCTCTAATTGACTAGTTTCTTGATTGGACATTTGTTCAGTTTCGACATTGGTTGGATCAGAAAAGTTTAGATTAGGTGACTCGTCGTTTTCCGGAGCTGCTTGTTGTTCGTTTTCTGAGATTGGACTGCGAGGCGGCCCAAACATAAGCTGATCAAAGAAATCACCTTGGACTTCAGGTGCCTCCTTTTTTTCTTGTTCCATCCTACAATTCCTCCTTACCTAAAAAAGTCTAATAAAAAATACTAATTTAATTGAATTGCCCCTTATAGTACTTGTTCAAAAAGGAGGACAAAAAGATCCAAGAAGTTCGAGGTGGTGCAGTTGCGAGTACCACAGCGTATGTTATTAATACGTGAGGAACGCAGCAGCAAACCAACGAGCTTCCACAGGATGTGGTGACTTCGACGTTCCCACAGGACGTGGGGCTCTTAGTCGAAGGTCTTCTACCGACAAAAATTTTTCCCGGACTTTTTGAACATCCCCTTATAGTAATAAATATGCTAGTACATAATGATTAGTGTTTAGTTCAAACGCCCTTTTCCTGAGATGTAGTGTATAAGGATTATAGACATTACCATATTTTTAAGATAAAATTAGTACTAGGTCATAATAATTGATATAAAATGAAAATAGGGATATAGGTTTGCCATCTGTTAAGGGGGAAGGAAAATGGGAAAAGAAATAAATGCTGGAATATTAGGTATGGGCAGTTTTGTTGGCGACCGCGTCATGACGAATGCAGATCTTGAAAAAATTCTTGATACAACGGATGAATGGATCAAAACAAGAACAGGCATTGAGGAAAGGCGCTTTGCTTCTGAAGAAATGAACACTTCTCATATGGCACTTGAAGCTGCCAAAGAAGCAATTGAAGACTCTGGTGTGGCACCAGAAGAAATTGACTTAATTTTAGTAGCAACGGTAACTCCTGATATGCCATTTCCTTCTGTTTCGGCAATGATTCAAGATCAATTGGGTGCAAAAAACGCTGCAGCTATGGATATTAGCGCAGCTTGTGCTGGGTTTATATATGGTATCGTAACGGCACAACAATTTATCCAAACAGAAGCGTACAAGCATATACTTGTTGTAGGGGTAGAAAAGTTATCGAAGGTTACTGACATGTCAGACCGAAATACAGCTGTGCTTTTCGGTGATGGTGCAGGAGCTGCAGTGATAGGACCAGTTTCAGAAGGTAGAGGTATTTTATCGTTTGAGCTAGGTGCTGATGGCAGTGGAGCCATGCACATTCATCAAAAAGAATACATTCATATGAATGGACGAGAAGTCTTTAAATTTGCTGTTCGTCAAATGGGTGAATCGTCACTGAGAGTTCTAGAAAAAGCAGGATTAACGAAAGAAGATGTTGACTTCTTAGTCCCACATCAGGCCAATATTCGTATTATGGAAGCTTCTCGAGAAAGATTAGAACTTCCAATTGAAAAAATGTCAGTAACGGTCAATAAATATGGAAATACATCATCTTCTTCTATTCCTATCGCACTTGTTGAAGAATTGAAAGCTGGTAAAATTAAGGATGATAATGTAGTAGTCCTAGTTGGATTTGGTGCTGGTCTTGTATGGGGAGCAGTCGCAATCCGTTGGGGTCGATAATCTTTCAGATTTTGAATATACGTACTAAATGACGTTATTAAAGGAGAGAGAGAAGAAAATGAAAAGACGAGTAGTAATTACAGGTTTAGGAACAGTTTCACCTATAGGTTGTGATGTTGCGACAATGTGGGATAATGCGATTTCAGGTGTTTCAGGCGTAGGTCCACTTACACGTGTAGATGCATCAAAATTTCCTATGAAAGTAGCAGCGGAAGTCTCAGACTTTGATCCGACTCAATTTATGGATAAAAAAGAAGCTCGTAAAATGGACCGTTTTACTCAATTTGCAGTTGCAGCCTCATTAATGGCACTTGAAGATGCAGATTTAAAAATTACAGATGAAATCGCAGCACGAGTAGGCGTATGGATTGGTTCGGGTATTGGTGGTATGGAAACGTATGAACAACAATTCCGCACATTTGAAGAAAAAGGTTACCGCCGTGTTAGTCCATTTTTCGTTCCGATGATGATCCCAGACATGGCATCAGGGCAAGTTTCGATTGTTACAGGTGCAAAAGGTATTAATTCTTGTACCGTAACGGCTTGTGCTTCTGGTACGAACTCAATTGGAGATGCATTTAAAGTAATTCAGCGTGGAGACGCTGATTACATGATAACAGGTGGGGCAGAAGCGCCAATTACAGATATGGCTGTAGCAGGGTTTAGTGCAGCAAAAGCGATTTCAACAAGTGAAGATCCAAAGACTGCTTCAAGACCATTTGACTTAAATCGTGACGGATTCGTCATGGGTGAAGGCGCGGGTATCTTAATATTAGAATCCCTAGAGTCAGCACAACAACGCGGAGCAAAAATTTATGCTGAAATCGTTGGTTACGGGGCAACAGGTGATGCCTACCATGTTACAGCGCCTGCACCAGAAGGTGAAGGTGGGGTTAGAGCTATGCGTCAAGCAATTGAGGATGCGGGTCTTCAACCAGAAGATTTTGATTATATGAACGCACATGGTACAAGTACACCTTATAATGATAAGTTTGAAACAATGGCAATAAAGACGGTGTTTGGGAACCATGCTCAAAACCTTGCCATTAGTTCAACAAAATCAATGACAGGTCATCTCTTAGGTGCAGCTGGTGCTGTAGAGGCTATTCTTACAGCAAAAGCAATTGCTGAAGGAATTATCCCTCCAACGATTAATTATGATACACCAGACCCAGAATGTGATTTAGATTACGTACCAAATGAGGCAAGAAAAACTGAAGTTAGAGCAGCAATCAGCAACTCCTTAGGCTTCGGTGGACACAATGCGTGTATCGTTCTAAAAAAATTCGCTGAATAAAACCGAACCGGTAGCAGGTACCTTTAGTTAACTAAAGGTACCATTTTTTTTATCATTTATAGTTTTCATTCATCGCGATTGAAATCAAAAAATTGGTGTAGGGCTTCTTCATTTTTTTCTATATCTAATTCTAGGACGAGGCCAGCGTGCGAGTATCGTTTGTCAGTAAAACTGTTCTCAACAGGTATCGTTAATGTTTCAATATCACCAACTGGATTAAGAAAAAAGTCCTTACTAAGACTTAACATTTTTCTTGTGTTAAGGTTCGTATCGATATACGGTTCAACCGACCCAAATAACTGTGGGATTTTTGTAACGCCCCGAATGGTTGAGATCTCATCCTTCAATAAAGACAAAACCTCTTGTTGCCTGCGAACTCGTCCAAAGTCATTTTCACTGTCATCACGAAAGCGAACATATTTTAGCACATCTTTTCCGTGGACAGTATGCGTTCCTGGTTGAAAATCCATTTTCATCGATGATTTAAACATTCTATTTTTTACGTTAATTTCAACACCTTGTGGAGCAATTGTATCAACGAGACGTTCAAATCCTTCGAAATTAACCATTGCATAATAGTGAAGGTCTATATCAAAATTTTCTTTAATAGTTCTTCGTAATAATTCTGGCCCACCAAGAAAAAATGAGGCATTTATTTTATTATCCTGATATTCAGGGATCTTAACATAGCTATCCCGCATTATGGAAGCTATTTTTACGGTACCGTTATTAGGATGATATTGAGCAATCATAATCGTATCTGTTCTTGAACGGTCTCCTACAGGCTTATCTACCCCAATTAATAAGATATGAATGGGTTCATTCTTCTTTTGTTGTTCCGCCTGGAAAATAATAGGATCTCTCTCCATATTGGGGTCGATTGTTGAAGTTTCCTCTATTGTTTGCAACGAATGTTTTCTTGCTGTTTCATAACCAATTTTCCCATAAGCAAAAAATCCAATTAATAGGAGGAAAGAAAGTGAAGTAATAATCGCAAACCTTCTTTTCCGTTTATAACGTTTTTTTCGATTTCGTTCATCCAAACGTGAGCTCATATACTACACGCGCCCTCCTTTCATGTGGATGTGCTCGATCTGAAGAATAAAAAGTTAAACAATAATAACAATTGAGTAAAAACGAAATAATAAAACTAATTTCAATTAAATTGACGGTAAGTTCTTTGTTCAGTAAAGTATTAACTCTGAAGTAATTATAGTATTTGTTGAATTTCATTACCTATTAAAAATTTTTTATGTGAGTTGTTGGAGGATTTATGAATATTACTAACTTGTATGAACAGAAACGGAAAGCATCGAGTGATGAGGCAATTGCTGTCATTCGACCAAAAGCTGATATCATCGTCCCTTTAGCTGTTGGAGAGCCACCAGGTTTATTAGATTCACTGCCACGAGCAGATCATCTAAAGGGAAATCGTTTATTTCAAATGCTTTCCTTAAGGCCCGTATTAAATGTAGATAAAAACAAAGTAAAAATTGTTTCTATGTTTTTAAATAAAGACGAACGAAGAGCATTTTATGATCATGAGATTGATCTGTTACCAAATCATTTTTCAGATTTACCATATATTTTAAATGAAATGACAACTAACCGTGTGTTAATGGTTACAACATCACCAATGGATGAAAACGGGTATTTTTCACTTGGAACAAATTGTGATTATATTCCTTACTTAATTAATGAGAATTCAACAATAATTGTAGAAGTTAATGAACAGATGCCAAGGACATTCGGTAAAAATCAAATTCATATCAGCCAGGTTGATGCCATTTATGAAAACCATCAACCGTTGCCGGAAACACCATCAATTCCACTTCGTGATGAAGATAAAATAATTGGCAACTCAATTGCGGAATTAATAAAAAATGGGGATACATTACAAATCGGGTTTGGTGCAATTCCGAATGCGATTATGAACGACCTTAGTGCGTATCAAGATTTAACGATTTTTACAGAAATGATCCCGGACCAAGTGGTAGACCTTTTTGAAAGTGGGGCAGTGACGAACCGTTCTAATCCACTTGCTCCTGGAAAGATGACGGCAACTTTTGCGTATGGTACAAAACGACTTTATGATTTTATGCATGAAAACGAAGATGTTTTTATGCTGCCAGTCGATGAAACGAATGATGTTCGTCATATTGCGAGTATCGACCGAATGGTTACGATTAATGCAACTGTTGAAGTAGATTTCCTCGGTCAATGTAATTCAGAAACAATTGGTGGCCGCTATTATTCGTCGACAGGTGGTCAAGGGGATTTTGGGATTGGAGCTAGAATGGCGAAAGAAGGACGCGGCGTTATTTGCTTACATTCTACTGCTAAAAATGGTGAGATTTCAAAAATTGTTCCAACCTTACCAAGAGGTGCGGTTGTTACCACTTCAAAAAATGATGTTGATTATGTAGTGACAGAGTATGGAGTTGCAAAACTAAGAGGAAAAACGATTCGTGAACGAACGCAAAATTTAATTAATATCGCTCATCCAAAATTCAGAGAGGAATTAACTTTTGAGGCAAAGAAGATGGGCTTTCTACTCTAAAAGAATTTAGAGGCTGATACTGAATCAGCCTCTTTTCTTATGAAGTTTTTTAACAAAAACTCTCGACCATAATAAATATACGATTAAAGGAAGAGGTGTATGGATAAGTCCCCAAATCCCCCAAAACCAGCGATTATGTCCTCGTTTTCTAGCATCGATAAATAACCAAGTACTTTGAATGATCAGTAAAGCAGCAATCAAAAGCCAGTGGTAAATCGTTAATTCCTGTAAATTATTCATTTTGAAACCCCTTTCTTATGGGAGGCTTCAACCGATAGAAGAAATAGCCGGATAAACAAACAATAACCGCAATTTGTCCAACGAAAGTAATAAAAAAGAAGTTGGCATACCCCCAAAGAACGATTGAGACAATGACAAGAGCAATTCCCCAAAAAAGGAGTAACTCTTGATAGAGCTTCTTCTTTTGGTCAGACTGTACGGTTTCAACGAGCTGTTCAAGTTCAAGAATAGAAGGTGGAGTAACGTCGACATTTTGTTCAAGCTTTAATAACGAATCACGTACATCTTTTTCAAATGGCTCTAATTCTTTATCATTGTTAGGATGTTTCATCTTTACTCAACTCCTTCCTTAGCTGTTGAATAGCACTATGAACTCTTGACTTTACCGTACCTTCAGGGATAGAAAGAAGACGGCCGATTTCATCGTAAGAATAGCCATAATAATGTTTCAAAATAATTGGAACGCGGAACTCCTCGGACAATTGATACAGTTGTTCCATGGTTTCAAACCATTTCGGATCCTGACGGGTATATGATTTCTTAATGAGTTCACCATATTGCTGTTCTTTTAACCATTTGCTTTCTGTCTTTTTTTTTCGAAGGGAATCAATAAATAGGTTAGTTCCAATTTGGATGAGCCAAGTTGAAAATTTTGCTTTTCCATTATATTGATGTATTTTTTCAATGCATTTAATCATTGTTTCTTGGGTGAGGTCCTCTGCGAGAGAAGGCTGCAAAGTCACTTTGATCAAATAATGCTTTAAAAAAGAATAATGTTGTTGTAAAAGCATGGCTAGAGCCTTTTTATTTCCTTTTTTGGCTTCCTTAATTAATTGGTCTTCTCCCATGAAAGATACTCCTTTTTTGAATTCGGAAAGAAAACAAGTTGGTTTACTTCTTATACGAAGAACATGTTCGTTTCGTTCATTTGATTTTTTCTTTAAGCCATTTGAATGCTTGTTCCTTAGTTTGAACTTGATTATTTAAAACGGCGATTTCAAGGTCTAGGAGGACAGATGAAAATAAGGGACCTGGTTTAAGGCCTGAGCTTTTTAAATCTTCGCCTGTTAAATAAGTTGGAAGACTTTCACGGGTTTGTAAATAGTTTATAACACGTTCATCGTACGGTAGTTCATTTGTAATAAAAAATACAATAGACTCCACGGAATATGATTTTAGTAGTCGGTGCAGTTCACCAATATCAGAAAGGTGTTTCCAAGGATTATGGGCTTTTAAATCTGAAATTTCTTTCAATAACTTATTATCTTTTTTTGTTAATGCAAATCGTTGAGCTCCTTTCAAGTCGTTTTCATAATAAAACGGGAGTAAAAAGTATATAAACCAACTTGGCTTCTGGCTTAGTGTTGTATAGGCATGCTTGTGTTTGTAAAACTCTTCAAGCTGCTGACCGTGCTTAAAGCACTTTGTTAGATGAGATGCTTGAATGCCGAATTGCTGCCAAAACTGAAGCTCGAATAATCGTTTTACTGCTTGTGAAGGATGATCTTCAGTAAAAAGCTTTTCCAATTCATGGTTAATTCTAGTTGCTGATAACGCCTTCATTTTATCTATTGAAATGAGTGCCAAATCTTTTGTATGGTCGTCCATTGAAAATTGAAAACGGGTTTCAAAACGAACTGCTCGTAAAATCCGAGTGGGGTCTTCAATAAAACTTAAATTATATAAGACTTTAATCTTTTTTTCTTCAAGGTGTGTTTTGCCTTGAAACGGATCAACAAGTTGACCAAACTTTTTTTGATCTAAACAGATGGCCATCGCATTAATCGTAAAATCCCGACGGTATAAATCTTCCTTTAATGTTGAGTGCTCAACGTCAGGTAAGGCAGCAGGATGGTCATAAAATTCGAGCCTTGAAGAGGTAATATCAATTTTAAGCCCTGTTGAATGAGTCCAGGTTGCAGTTCCAAAATCTTCATGTGTTTTGACTTCACCACCGTAGTCCTTAACTAATTGATGAGAGAAGCGAATACCGTCTCCTTCTACAACAATATCGATATCGTCGTTTGGTCGCCCTAAAATAATATCTCGAACGATACCGCCAATCAAAAAAGCGGAAGTATTCGAACGAGTAGCTGTAGTCCCAATTTCTTTTAATAACTGAAACACCGCTTGTGGTAATTGATTTTTCATTTTTGCCCGCATGTTGTTATGCAATTCATTGATTGCAGATTGCTGCAAGTCTTCTTTTAACGCCTGATTATGTAAAATTTCAATGACGTTTGTACGCGATAAAATTCCAACTAGCTTTCCTTGGTCGACAACTGGTAATCGACCGATATCATACTTAATCATGGTCGTCTGAATTTCTTCTAAAGATGTATCAGGATGAATAGAGATCACTTTTGAACTCATATATGCTTTTACAGGTGCGTGTCCTAAACCATGATGTGTTGCCTTATCTAAATCACGACGGGATATAATGCCGACTAGTTCGTCGTCTTTTACAATCGGGAAACCTGTATGTCCATAACGGTACATTAAGTTCGCAGCTTCTTCGATTGTCATTTCTGGAGGAATCGATTTAACTGGACTCGCCATGATAACTCGAGCTGTAATAGCGGGCTTGAGTATTTGTTCTAATTTACTAATGACTTGCGGAACGACAGCTTCTAAGTCTACTTTCTTCAGTGTTGCTGATGCTGCTTTTTCATGTCCGCCACCACCCCATTCGGTAACGAGAGGAAGAAAGTTAATTCGGTCAGAACTAGCTCTTCCGACGATATAAACACGCTTTTGCATTTCTACAATTGTTAGAACTGCGTCAGCACCTGTAGTTTCTAATAATTTCCTCGTCAATGTTGCTAGGCCGCCTTGAAATTTTTTCTGTTGATAGGAACTGACTATAATGTTTAAACCGTCCATTTCATATTCCGTTGACTGGAGAAGAAGGTGGTTAAATATTTCTTGCTGTTGTTGAAATAACATTTGATCAGAAAAGCGTTGAATGATTTCTAAATTCATTCCCTGATCCATGAGGAAGCTTGCTGCTGCCAAGTCTCTTGAAGTTGTGTTCGAATAAGTAAATGAGCCGGTGTCAGTATAAATACCTAAACCAAAAACAGTCGCTTCAAAGGACGAAACAGGTAACGATCGTTTTCTTATTTCTTCAATTAATAAAGTTACTGTTGCGCCAACTAGTTCAATTGTACCATTCAGGCTTTTTACATCATCATCTTGAGGTGGATGATGATCATAGACTGTAATTTGGACATCTTCTATGTTGATCTCTTTAGCATAATTGCCTGTTCTCTCAAGTGAAGCAACGTCTACTAATATGAGCTCTGTAACGGCGGACCATTCGATGAGATGGTCTTGGATTAAGTCGATACTATCTCGGTAGATGGCTAAAAATTGATTAACAGCTGCATTTTGTTTATCTGAAACGACTAGTTTTGCATTGGGAAAAAGTTTTTTTGCGGCTAGCATGGATGCTAATGCATCAAAATCTGTATTTACGTGTGAAATAATGATTTGCAATGGTTTAACCTCCCCGAAATTGGAAATCAAGCTATCGATTTGGGCATATTATGTCTCTTCTTCAATAATGAGACCTTTATATTCGAATGGTTTCGCTTCGTAAGGGTTGTTCTGTTCACTATTAATGCGAATTTTTGTCAATGATTTATAGCTTTTGATGATCAACTGTCTGAATTGAATAAGTAATTCTTCAAAGTTAGACTCATCGTTTCGAATAAAGTTTACAAACTTTTTAGGCTCAAAGTATAAATAACCTAATTCATCTTCATTAATTCCTAACTGCTTCATTTCTGACTGAAACGTTTGTAACGTTTGTCGAACGTTTATGACGTGTTGACCGTTGACCGCTTGATCAAACGTATAGAGGGCTTTGAGTGCTTGATTATACTTTTTAACTAAACTATCTGTATGTTTAACAATTTCTTGTTGATAACTATCTAAGTCGTATATCGCAGCTAGTAACTCTTGTTCACGATGATAAAAGGTTTTAAACTCTTTTTTTAACTCATTGAGCTTTTCATAGTAACGGTCATAGGAATCTAAATAATTCTCTGAAGGCTGTTCACTGTTATTTTTCCCTTTTTCCACAGGAGCTAACGGTTCTATCTTACTAACATGTTGTGCACTCATTCGATTGACGTAGTTTGCACGAATTCGATTGGCACGTAAAGAAGAAATTCTTGTAATTCGGTTCATAACTTTCCCCCCTCTATTTATTTTATCGAAAGATGGGGGCAATCGTTGAAGCAAAAAAGAAAAAAATGAGAAAATTTAAGGAGCTGCGAGAGACAGCTCCTTAAATTTGTTGTTCAGATAAACGAAATCGATCATTCCATTTAGCCGCAAAATGCAGAAAGATGAAGTTCAAGATCAGTATAATAAATCCGATTAAAACCAAAACAATATTACTCAGAAAAAGTAAACCTGTTAATTGGCTGACGACTAGTGCAACAATCGGAAGAACGATGATACTGCCAAGCTGATACGCTTCTTGATACCCTTTTACTTTAGCTGAAATAATAATATTAAACAAAATGACTAGTAAACTTAGCAATGGGGTAATCCAAATAATTAGAATGACCCATCCCCATGTAGGGAAAATCATTTGGTTAAACAAAGGATAAGCAATGATATTTGTAACGATACCATATAAGATGGATGTAAAAAAAGTAATAGTAACAGCAGGAATAAATGCTGATAGTATTTTTCCAACAAAAATAGTCTTCATTGAGATTGGAGCAAAAAGCAAACTTTCTAACGTCTTTCGTTCTTTTTCACCGACAAAACTATTCGCAGAAATCACACTTGAAGCCATTGCTGGAATAAGCATAAAAAATGGTGTAAATCCATAGATCATGAAAAAATAAATGAGTTGGTGGTTGAGAGTGGGGAGGACTTCAAGTGACTCTCTTAATCCACCTTCAGGAAGATCTTGAATAACGTCTACAATCATATTTGTATTTCCTACCATCGATAAATCAAAAAATCTAGCCGTGATCAGTAGGGCGCTAGGAAGGACGACCCCTAAAATGAGCGGAACAATGAGCATCGGTAACCAGATTTGAATGTTTGAAGTAATAGCTCTCATATCCTTTATAGCAATGGACCACATCGCTTTATTATTCATGGTGGTCACTCCTTCTTATTGTAAAGTACAATGCTTCTAAGTTATTGTTTAAAATTTCAGCAGAATACAGCTTTCCACGATCTGTAATTTGCTTCAAAACATTAGAGACAGTTTCAAGGTCTGGAAGGGAAACTTGAATTCCGTCGACTTCTTTAGTAACTGGAATTTGTAAGTCTGTTAGCAAAGAAAGCGGAAAATCACCGGTAATCTTTAATTGAATTTCATGTAGATACTTTTTCTCTAACTCTTGTTTTGTGCCTTCTTCAATTTTTTTACCTTCTTCAATAAAAATATAGCGGTCACAAACGTTCTCCAACTGTTCAAGGACGTGAGAACAGATGACGATGGTCGTATTCTCCTCTTGATTTAATCGTTTTAAATAAGAGAGAACGAGACGAATTCCGTCTGGATCTAGTCCATTTGTTGGCTCATCAAGAAATAAAATTTTCGGTCGATGAAGTAGAACTTTTGCTAGACCAAGCCGTTTTTTCATCCCTGTACTATACGTTCCAACTTTCCGATCAATAAAAGGTTCTAAATGAAAAAGATGAATTAATTCTTCTATCCTTTCTCGATCTACATTTAGATAAAGAGAAGCAAAAAATATTAAGTTATCGCGTCCTGTCATTTCTTCATACAAACCGGCATTTTCTGTCATTGTCCCACAAAAGGACCGGACGTCATCACCATTTTCATTTGGAGATAAGCCGTTAATTTGTATCACTCCGCCATTCGTCCCGATAATACCGTTCATTAAGCGTATTAATGTTGTTTTACCGGAACCATTGGGGCCAATTAGACCAACAATTTGCCCCTCCGCAATGGAAAAGCTTATGTTCTCTATCACCTTGTGAGTTTCAAATGATTTGTTTAACTGTTCAACTAAAATCATAGATTGTTCACCACCTATATACTATGTAGAACTAATACGATCACAGCGGTAAAAACGTTCACTGCAAATAAAAATTTTTTTCTGACTTGTAACTTTGCCATATTGAATACGTCAATATATATAGAGATTAATTTAAAGGGGTGTTATATTCATGAGGAAGCTATGGTCATTATTGCTTGTTTTTGCCTTTCTATTCGTTGGATGCGGGCAAAGTGAAGAGACCGACTTATCAGAAATGACAGGGATAATTGTAGGAAAAGAAGTAAATCGGATATTGGTGATTGAAAATGTGACGAAAGATCAACTTGATCGACTTGACTTAGATGAACTACTTAACCAAGGACATGGAGGGATTTGGTTTGAGGTTGAGGAACAAGAGTTATTTGAAAGTTTACACGTTGGAGATAAAGTAGCTGTAGAATATGATATTGTTCTAGAATCATACCCCGGTCAATCTAAAGTGGTTAGTATTATAAAATTGGATGAATAATAAGGAAGAGAAAAATGGAAGCGTTAATCTAATTGATTTTCGTTTCTTCTTTTTTGTCAAAAAGTTGAATTTTACTAATGAGATATGCACTAAAAAAGATTAGTTTTGGAGAAATTCATAAAAAATACATTCTTCCAGTATAAAGTTAAAAAAAGGGAAATTGAATTCGATTTATATTTCATCATTGAACAAATTTGGAGGAAATCAAAATGACATTCGTCGCTGCATTGCTTCAAGAACCACTGCTATTATTGTTTGTCATATTATTTTTAGGATCATGGTTCGGACAGTTAAGTATAAAAGGTTTGCGATTAGGAACAGCAGGAGTGCTTCTTGTAGCGATGGTATTTGGTCACTTTGGATATGAGGTGTCACAGGTTGTCCAAAGTTTCGGACTTAGCTTATTTATTGTTGCTGTAGGTCTACAAGCAGGACCACGTTTCTTTAGAATGATGCGAACAAATGGTTTAGTATTCGGTATAATCGCTTTACTGGTTGTCTTCGTTTCTGTTGTAACGACAATTATCGTATCAAAAGTATTTAATCTGTCACCGGCACTTAGTGTCGGTCTAATGACAGGTGCTTTAACAAGTACTCCGGGATTAGCAGCTGCTCTTCAAGCAACCAATGACCCACTTGCTTCAGTTGGGTACGGAATTGCCTATCCTTTTGGTGTTTTAGCTGTTGTATTATTTGTTCAGTTATTACCTAGATTGAGCAAAATTGACCTTGTTCAAGATTTAAATGAGGCTAATAATCCAGTTCGTAATAATGAATCACCAGAAGTCATGACCATAGAAGTCACTAATTCGCAAATTAACAAAAAAACATTAAGTGAATTGAAGTTTCCAAAAGTTAGTTCTGTTGTGATTAGTCGTGTGATTCGTAACCAACGAACAATTATTGCGCTAAACGATACAGTTTTATTAATAGGAGATAAACTCGTTACGGTAGGAAAAAAAACAGACCTTGAGAAGTTCTGTCAATACGTAGGTAAAAAAGTAGATGTAGATCTTAATAATGCGGATAACATTAAACTTCGTAAAGTTATGGTTGCATCAGATGATATCATTGGAAAAAGTATTAGGGAATTACGCTTACGCAGAGATTATGGTATCACTGTTACTCGTGTTGAGCGAAACGGGATTGAGCTTAACCAAAGTCCAAGAATGCGTTTAGAACGCGGAGACGTATTAACAATCGTAAGTAGTGAAGATCGACTAGATAATGTCGAGAAGTTATTCACTAGAAGAAAATTAACAGTTACAAACGTACATATCTTTTCTCTAAGTATAATTTTAATCCTCGGTATTTTAGTTGGGATGGTACCATTTTATCTGCCTGGTCTAGGTACGATTACACTAGGTGTTGCGGGTGGTCCATTATTTGTTGCGTTGATTATCGGCCACTTTGGCAAGTTAGGACCGATACAAGCACGGTATTATGAACCTGCTAATGCCGTCATACGCGATCTCGGGCTCGTCCTGTTTTTAGCGGGGGCTGGAACAACTGCGGGACAAGGGCTTGTAGAAGTTATTCAAACCGAAGGTCTAAGACTTGTATTAGGGGGAACAGTGATTACATTAACCCCAATCATTTTAGGCTATTTTATTGCGAGGAGCTTATTTAAGCTAAGTGTTATTCACTCATTAGGTGCACTTTGCGGGGGAATGACAAGTACCCCTGGATTAGGTGCTGTAAATCAACTCATTGACTCTAATGACCCTGCGATAGCTTATGCAGCAGCCTATCCTTTTGCACTAATATTCGTAGCGATTGCATCTCAGTTAATTATCTTTTTCTTATAATATGTAAAGGCGCATTGGAGGAAAAATAAATCCAATGCGCCTTTAAAATCGCTTATCTTGCAAATACGTGATTACCAATTGTAATTGTATGCTGACGAGTAGCGATCCAATGGTTTGTTGCGATACGTGGATTATAGAAGAATAAAGACCCTGAGCCTTGTCCTCTAAATGCTAAAGCTTCATTAACAGCACGAATAGATTGAGCGTCAGCTGCCCGATTAATTCGTCCGTTTTGTACCGGTGAGAATGCGTAATGTCCGTTTGATACTTCGTTAATAACGCCACGAACAGTGTTAGGGAAATCTTTATGATCTACACGATTTAAAACAACCGTTGCAACTGCGACTTTCCCGGCATACGGTTCACCTTCAGCTTCAGCACGAACTAAGCGTGCCATTAAATCTCTATCACTAGCAGAAACACTGGCAGGGATCGTTAATCTTTCTCCAGCAAAAATCGTACTTGAAGTCTTATTGTTGGCTCTTTGGATAGATGCTATAGGAACACCATAATGGTTTCCAATCGTCCATAAGCTTTCTCCAGATCGTACAGTGTGAGTTGAATTTGCATCTGCAGTTGATGTAAACCCAAATACTAATAAAGTAACAGTAACGATAAAACTAGATAACCATATTCTTTTTTTCATGTTGTAATTCCTCCTCTTGTTCTAGCAAGCTCTCAACCTAGGCTAACAAGAATTAGAGTCGATTACCTTAGTAGATCTTTTCCAATTGATAGAGACCGGTTAAAAAACCTTTATAGGACAAGTGGTTGAGAGTAATATTACGAATCTATTACTAATTGTGTAATTGTCTCAAAAGTTTCAGAAAACTAAGAGAAACAAAAACATTGAAAGTACAATGTATTCTTTTATTTATATAGATCGGTCGAATTGTGGGATATTGTGAAATCCGTAAAAATGGGAAAAGGTGACATCGACTTTACCTTTTTATATGCTACATTGAAGTAGTCGAAGGCTCTTCGTCTAAAACAAAGTAAATGGAGGAATTACAGTGAAAAAAATACTAACAACATCATTTGCTGCCCTTTTAATGACCAGTTTTTTTGCAACAGGTGCAAATGCTTCTACTGAGAAGCAAACAAAAGTAACAACTAACTATCATGTTCAAGTTTTTTCTAATACTATGAATCAACAGCAATTAGACAATCTATTAAGAGATTTTAATTCCAATCAAGATCTTCAAATGATTGTAGAAAGAATCCAAGCGAAATTTCCAAATGTAAAAGTGGAACCTGTGAAGAGAGAACCGCTTCAACAAAATCAAAATCATACAGAACAGTCAAAAGAGACGATAAAAGTCGAGCAACCGAAAAAAGAACAACCAAAAGCGGCTAAGCCTGATCAATCTACAGTGAACACACCGACATCACAACAACCTAATCAACCGCAGCCGACTCAGCCAAGTAAACAAGTTCAAACAGGAATAACAGCTGAGGAACAACAAATGGTTAACTTAGTAAATGAAGAACGTGCTAAAGTCGGATTGCCTCCTTTAAAGGTAAATACAGAGCTGACCAAAGTGGCACGTGTAAAGGCGCAAGATATGATTAATCACAATTACTTTGCTCATCAGTCACCGACTTACGGCTCTCCTTTTGATATGTTACAACACTATGGGGTTTCGTACAGAACGGCAGGAGAAAACTTAGCAGGAAATCAAACAGTAGAGGGTGCACATCGAGCATTAATGAACTCAAGCGGACACCGAGCTAACATATTAAATCAACAATATACTGAAGTAGGAATTGGGATCATTAATGGTGGACCGTATGGAAAAATGTTCGTTCAATTATTTAAGGGATAATATTAGAGTAAGTAAAAATAGTTTAGAAGGCTGACATTAATGAGTCAGCCTTCTTTTTTGTAATCAAAGTGTCATCATAAATTAACACAAAAATCACTATTTTTTTAATATACTATAACTTAGGTAAAAGGAGGGAAAGCATGTTAAGGAGAATGAGTGGTGTGTTGATCTTATATTTATCTTTATACTTATTTGGAAATGGAACAGTTGACGCTTCTGTAAAAGTTGATTTTTCGGAGGGCCTTTTTAGTGAGGCTGTTATATTAATAGATGGGAAGTCTGGTAAAGTACTTTATGAAATAAATAGTGAGCAGCAAATGTATCCTGCTAGCATTACAAAAATTATTACTGGCATCCTTGCGATAGAGGAAGCTAATTTATCCGATACCGTTATTGTTAGTAAAAATGCACGTGAAGTAATTGGCACCCGTGTATACCTTTTAGAAGGAGAAGAAGTCGAGTTAAAAAAACTCGTCCAAGGCCTATTAATAAGTTCAGGTAATGATGCGGGGTTAGCTATAGCTGAACACATTTCAGAAAGTGAAATGAACTTTGCAAGGAAAATGAACCAATTTGTGCGCGAAAAAGTTGGAGTGAATAACACGAACTTCACTAACCCCCATGGCTTATTCGATGAGGACCATTACACGACTGCATACGATATGGCCAAAATCGCGCAATATGCGATGAAAAACGATACGTTCCGAGAAATTGTCAGTACGAAAGAGTTGCCTTGGATCGGTGAAGGTTGGGAAACAACGATTTATAATCATAACCGGATGCTTTGGAACTATGAAGGAGCTACTGGAATAAAAAATGGTTATGTGCAAAAATCAGGTTACACGTTAGTTACTTCTGTTCAACAAGGAGAAACGGAATTAATCGCAGTAACATTAAATGCACCGTCATCTAAACATGCGTATCGTGATATGTACCGTTTATTTGATTATGGATTTGATAATTTTGAAACTAAGCTTATTGCTAAAGATCAAGTATTTGAAGATCTATTTGGAAGGAAGTATAGGCTAGCTGATGATTTGTATGTTACGGTGAAAAAAGACGATGCACTATTTTTAGATGTGAGTATTTATGGGTATTTAAAAGTAGTAGGGAAAAATAATCAATTAGTTGGGATCCGAGGCTTGCAAAGAATGGAAGAACAAGTTGCGAAAAGAACTCCCGAGTTTTTAGCAAGCATAGAACGACGGTGAGTAAAGGAAGGATAATGATTGCTGGGATTAAAGCATCAGAACCATGTAGGTAAGGGTGATTTGCAGAACGTGGAAAAAATAATCACACTTCAACCAATACGAGAAATAAATCAGAAAAAGACTTGAGATATAAAATCTCAAGTCTTTTTGCTGAGAGAATTTGGGTGGTGCGATTTCTCGGATGGTTTCTTCTTCCCAAATTACCCCTTTACTTTAAAGCTTGCAGGCAATAAAGGGTATTATTTTAGTAATTGATACTTTTACCCAATGATTTTAGTTTAATATAACCACTGTGCAATTGAGTAAAAGATAGGGATACCTAAAGTTAAGTTAAATGGAAATGTAATCCCGAGTGCTAACCCTAAATAAATCGAAGGATTGGCATCTGGAACCGATGTGCTCATAGCTGCTGGTGCTGCAATATACGAGGCACTAGCTGCCAATACGCCCATAAGTGTTGCTCCTCCAACTGATAATCCACAAGCCATACCGACAAATACACCTAACACTCCATAAACAATTGGCATGAATATAGCAAAAGAAAGTAATTTTAAGCCATGTTTACGAACAACGGCTAACCGCTGTCCAGCGATAAGACCCATATTTAATAGGAACAATGTCAGCATACTTGGGTACAAATCAATAAATAATGGTTGAATTAGCGGTTTTCCATCTAATCCAATAATCATCCCAATGACTAAACTTCCCGCTAGTAACAAAATACTTTTACCTAAGAAGCATTCACGTAGTTGCTCTTTACTTAACTTAAACGAAAAGGCAGGTGCAACAATACCAACTTTACGAACTGAAGTCTCTTCGGTGTTTCGGTCCTTTAAAAATTCAAGTAAAACGAGTGCTATTAAAATTGCGGGTATTTCCATTAACACAACCATTGCATTCATAAACGCTTCATAATTGACGGCTCGGTTTTCTAGAAAAGCTGCAGCTGCACCATACGTGACAATACTTACAGATCCATAAGTCGCAGCTAAAGCAATTGCATTTTTGGTATCAAGCTTAACAACTTTTCTTAAGTAAATTAAAGTGAGGATCGGAGTAAGAGTACCTAAAAATATAGTACCTAGTATTGGCTTCGTAACTTCTGTAATTGAAAACTGTGAAAGTTCAATCCCGCCTTTTAAACCAATCGCAATTAATAAATATAAACTCAATGTTTCCCCAAGAGCTTTAGGAAACGTGAAATTAGAGCCAAGGGCAACCGCTACCATACCGAGGACAAAGAAGAGTACAGCCGGGTTTAGTAAATTCTCTATAACCATTTGTAACATTATGTTCTCCACTCCTTACTGTTTCATGATTTAGGGAACCATTTAAACAGAAAAAGACCAGCCTTGTAAGTTTCAACAAACAGGCTGGTCTATCATTTCCGTATCAATTGATATTGAAATAAATCTCCCAAAATATTAAATTAGTTCTCTAGTTTGGCTTCTAAGTCTTCAGCCAAAGTAAACACAATGATCCGCTCGCCACTTCTAGTGCTTATATCGGTATGGAAGCACCTTGCTTCGACACCCGTCATCTCTTGAATGAGTTTTTTTAAGTCAGCACTCCCTGTTTCGATCAGTTCTGATCGATTGCGTTTGACGGCTAACATACCTGTTTCAGATCTTGTTAACGCTTGTTCAGCAGGTGTTAGAATACCTTTTAGTTGAATAATTAGTAGATTTCTTAGAATGTCGGTCTTAACTTGGACAGAGCCTCTACCTAAGTATTCCTTTTCCCATTGCGTTAATGTTTTGCTAATCTCAGATTCAAGAAGTCCTTTCTTCTTCATAGCACCCACCTCCATCTCCTAAGTATAGCAAAAGTTACGTAAAAAAACGGTATATCTCTTTAAAAAAAAGAAATATACCGATTATTTCGAACCATTACTTATCTTTTACACTTAGGTTCTCATTTCACCTCTGCGAAATACTCACAGCGATGCACTGCTAACCCTTTATGAAAAATAAGTAAGTATTTTAAAACAATTCGGTTTAAAATTTTCAGTTAATTTTATTATATAATCTATGGCGAAAAAGTGTCAATAAAAACTTTTTATGTCATAATTTACAGTGAAATTAAAAGACTTTATGGTATCTTTATATATAATAGGTTGATTTTGATGCTGAATTTCAAATTTTATTTATGATTTCTTACCTTTATTACCGCGAGGCTTTCTTATTTTTAATACAAAGTTTATATGTATATACCGTTAAGTTTCGAATAAATAAAATGTATACGGAAAAAATGGAAATAAAAATTATAACTAATATATAAAGTTGAACGTTTATTAAGATGTGTCCAGTTTGGTATTGTCGGGAGCGTGACGTCATGTATGTGTTTATTGTTAACCCTATTTCTGGAAATGGAAGAGGGGAGATCGTTTGGAAATCGATTGAAAAAATATTAATTAATAAAAAAACAAACTTTAAGGCCCATTTGACCAGAGATAAAGCTCATGCAGCCGAAATTGTCAAATCTTTAAACGCTGACTCAGTAACGGCAGTTGTCGTTGTAGGTGGAGATGGAACGGTACATGATGTAGTAAATTGCTTGCAACATATGAAAATTCCATTAGGAATCATTCCAGCAGGGACGGGCAATGACTATGCTCGCTCAATGTCAATTCCTAAAAATTATGAACTTGCACTTGAACGAATTTTATCTGGTGAGAAGAAAAAAATTGATATACTTCATATTGGGGAACGTATATGTATGACGGTCATTGGCATCGGCTTTGATGGAAAAGTCGCACAGTTAGCTAATGAGTCAAAATCAAAAAAAATATTAAATAGTCTAGGCCTTGGAAAATTTACTTATTTGATTATCGTACTAAAACTATTATTTAAATATAAACCAACGAAAGTTACAGTAGAGCTTGATGATGTCACTTATGAATATGAAAAAGTCTGGTTAATCGCAGTGGCTAATTTACCTTACTATGGTGGTGGGATGTACATTTGTCCTCATGCGATAAGTGATGATGGAGCTTTTGATGTGTGTATCGTGAATAACGTCTCAAAGTTTAAGATCCTGCAAATCTTTCCTAAAGTATTTTTAGGCCAGCATATTAATCATCCAGCCGTAACTGTTTTAAAAGGAAAAAATATCAAAGTTATTTCTGATATTCCTGTTATTATCCATGGGGATGGTGAAATCATTGGGGAAACCCCTATTGAAGTTACAGTAAAAAAAGATGTTCTAGATATCGTATAACTTAATAAAAGTAGGCGAATCAAGACTTTAAACTTTGAATAAATTGATGAAATTGTTTTAAAGAAATTGTAAGGATGGCTTCAGACGTATTTTGGTCTGGAGCCATTTTTACTTCATTAAAATAAGCTTGGATCTCTTCAAGCTGTTCAACTTGTTCTTTAAATAATTTAAAAGAAATAAAACGAGTTTCAATTCCTAGATGCGCGGCTTTCTCGTTTAGACCTTCTATACTTTGTTCAACCTCCACGATTTGTCTATAGTAAGCTTCAAATTGTTTTTCACGCTCTGTTTTCATGTACGGTATCTCCTTTCACTTACTTTCTTTTTTTACATAAGATGTAGATGATGTCAATAGTTTCAGGGCAAACACCTTAGCAAACTTTACGTGAATGCATACAATAGTAATGTGAAGAAAGGAAGAGTTGATATGGGAACAGTTGCAACTGACCGATGGATTAAGGGGTTTATTGAAGCATCAAGCAAAGCTTCTTTTAGATACAATAACTGGAATGTTCAAATGAAAACGATCATTGAACCCGTTTCGCGTCATTTTTATCATCTACCTCTTCATATTCTTCACCGTTCATTACTTGAACAGGGTCTGTTTTCACCAGATCAAGAAGTGAATTCAATTTATATGCACATGAAAAAACTAAAGATGTGGGCATATGTCCAAAAAGTATATCTTGAACTGAAACAAGAATGGGAAGGGCCGCCAGTTAAAGTCATTCTATTACCAGGAAATGAAGATAATGAAGTTATTATGAACGATTTAGGCGGAAAAATGGGAATCGGATTTCAAGATAAGGTGATATTGTTTGTAACAACCAAAACGAATCACTTCGACCTTAAAACACTTCTAACACATGAATATAACCACAGTTGTCGATTAATGCACTTAAGTAAAAGAGAACCTGAATTAACGTTACTTGATTCCCTCCTAATTGAAGGAATGGCTGAATATGCGGTCAAAGTAAAATGCGGGGAACGAGCACTCGGAAAATGGCATAATCAATTCACCAAAGATAAGCTGCAGACCTTATGGGATCATTTCTATAAAGAAAGAATACGAGTGAAAGGTAAGTATTATCACCGTCCTTTTTTATTCGGAAGCGAGTCTTTAGGTATCCCTTTATGGTCTGGGTATGCTATGGGATTTGAAATGGTCCTCTCGATGATGGAACAGAAACCGGTTAGTATACAAAAATTACTTTCACTAGACTCAGAAATCATTTTAAAACATTCCGATTTTAAAGATTAAGTTGCCCTCTTTTTAGTTTGTAAAGAGGGTTTTTTCTATTAACAGCCAATATAAAAAAGAGAACAGTTAGGTACGGACGAGCACCTATTAGAAGAAGGGAGGAGATGCGAATTTTTAGGGTGTTTTCTTTATTAGTCGGATTTGGCTTAGCTGTAGCAGGTGGAGTCAGCTTACTTGCGTATTTAAATTTATTAACTGCTGGATACGATTTCGTGACGTATCTCCGCTTTATCTCAACAAGGATTGAACTTTATATGGTTATCATCGGCGCAATTATTATAACATTATCTATATATTGGCCAACCCATCGAAAAAAGTAGCATAATTTTTATTTGGAATGAATATAGTACTTGTGGAATAAATTGCCTAACCTCTGACTATACTGATGGTACAAGCACATATACGTGAGGGGGGCGATTTTGTTGGTCCACATTCGGGATGTTTGGATTAATTGGTTCGAAGGTGAAGAAAATGGTTACAATGTGTGTGATTTTTATGAATGGAGAACTGATGACAGGATCGAAGTGCTAGATCAAGCGATTGTTGTCAAGGTATCTCAACAATTATTTAGTTACATTGAAAATAATCTTGCAGATTTACCAGAAAAATTGTTAGAAGATGTCCATCGAAAAAGTTATCTGAGAAAAAATATGTCGCGTATTCAACTCGATTATTGCTTTATAGCAACTGATGGAGAACGTATTATGGCAGTCGATACGATCGGATATAAAACACCGATCCGTAAAAGCAGACTAACACCAAGACAAGAACAAATCGTCTTAGAATTAATCGAGTCAGAAACTATGGAAGTATATGACCTTGATGAAGTTGAGTTTCAAAAAGAGTACCATATATTATCTCCTAGTCCTGAAGAGATGAGGGGATTGACGAGGAAAGAACGTCAACTTAAGCAATTGCTTTTTATGGCACTCGATCAACTTTATTCCACTGGAAATGCAGCTGAAATCAGATACTGGTATACGGAGTGGGAACCTGCAAAATACATGGAAATTCAAGCGATGAGTTTTGAAGAGGTTTGGGACGGCCTCTTTGAAGAAGTGAGAAATGGCTGGTCAAAGAGACATTATCACCTGTGTGAGGCTATTGTAAAAGGACAACCCTTCTTTGAAAAACTGTGGGAGCTTGAGCATGGTGAAAGCGTAAAGTAATGTTACATAAAGTAAAGAGGAGGACACTTTGTTCTCCTTTTTTTGTTCAAACTAAGTATTGAGGACGGTATGAGCGAAACTGACCTTGACTAGGATTGTAAAAAAAATTAGGACAGGAACAAGCAGAGACTTAACCTACTTTCTAATCTGTATGAAGTTGGACAGAAAAAAAGCGGACTCTGGACCAATTCCTCCTAATCCTGTAAAAAGCGGGCTGTAAAAAGCGTTTATAATCCTGGGTCTTACTAATCCTGTGAAAAGCGGGCCGGAAAGAGCGTTTATAATCCCGGATCTTCCTAATCCTGTAAAAAGCGGGCCGGAAAGAGCGTTTATAACCCCAGATCTTCCTAGTACTGTAAAAAATGAACCAGAATGAGCATTTAAAACCTTGGAATTTCCTAATATTGCAAAAACAGGCTTGGATTAAGATTTATATAGGTAACCATGTGTTTTTACCAGTAGGATGTTGCTCCAACCACGGGATCTTTATCTTTAATTAATGAACCTAAAGTTTTCTTAAATTGTGAGCATTTTTGGAAACGTTCTTTCAGACATTTACACGATAGTCTTTGTTCTCTATAATATAATAGTAGATCTCTATAGAACTGTGTATGGATGTTCTAAATCTTTGGTAGGAGGGATAGTCGTGGATGGATTTGTACACTTTCTAATGCAACTTCTTACAGTTGTAGTAGTAGTTGGAACATTTGGAGTTTCTTTCTTAGTTGGTGCGATTTGGAAGAAGCAAAAAGGATATTAATGCAATCATACATTATAAGTGCGTGTTTAAAAAGGAGGACAAACTTTTTGAACATTCTCTATAAGAAAACAAGGAGTAGAGGGTTCTCTACTCCTTGTTTTTTTAACGTCTTTTTCTTCCTAATCCCATGGCACGTTCTGCTTTTGCGAGCATTTTTGTAGCAGCGCGGTTTGCTTTTTCTGCTCCATGATCTAAAATGTCATCTAATTCAGGTGAATTAATTAACTCTTCATAGCGCTCACGGATTGGATTTAATGTCTCTACGACAACATTTGCCAAATCTTCCTTAAATTCTCCATATCCACTGCTTTCATACATCGAAGTAATCTCTTCATATGATTTACCGGAACATAGGGAATAGATCGACATTAAGTTTGCAATAGCTGGCTTATTCTCCTTATCATAATGAACAGAGTTATCCGAATCTGTTACAGCACTTTTCATCTTCTTAATGATGGTTTTCTCATCATCTAGCATTGAAATATAGCTTTTTGCATTCGGGTTCGATTTACTCATTTTCTTAGAAGGGTCATTTAAGGACATAATACGAGCCCCAACTTTAGGAATTTGAACTTCAGGAATAGTAAAGATATCGTTATATTTTCTGTTAAAACGTTCGGCTAAATCTCTAGTTAATTCTAAGTGCTGCTTTTGGTCTTCACCCACAGGTACGATGTCGGTTTGGTAAAGAAGGATATCAGCAGCCATTAATGGAGGATATGTAAGTAACGCTGCTGACACAGCTTCTTTTCCATCGGATTTATCCTTGAATTGTGTCATTCTTTCAAGCTCACCGATATAGGATACACATTGCATGATCCACCCTAATTGTGCATGGGCAGGAACTTCAGATTGAATGAATAATGTTGACTTTTCAGGGTCAATCCCTGCAGCAATATAAAGTGCAGCTAAACTCTTTATATTTTTTCGTAATTCCGCTTTATCTTGTGGCACTGTAATTGCATGTTGATCTACGATACAAAAAAAACAATTGTGATCGTCTTGCAATTCAACAAAATGTTTCATTGCACCTAAATAATTTCCTAATGTTAACGTTCCACTCGGTTGAATACCAGAGAAAACAGTTTTCATCTATCTCTTCCTTTCCAAAAAACGTATGTATACACCATCTTATCGAATTATGACGTAAGAGTAAATAAGATTACTCATATTAAGATATTATCAAGAATTTGTAATAGGGTATGTTTTCTCTTCTTTTACGAATAATATTTTAATAAAGGTTGTTGAAAGAGAAGGTTATCGACTATTTTAGTTGAGGGAAAGAGGGAAAACAGGATGAAGGCCAGACCATTAATTTTTTCAGCTTCAATTGGACAAGGTCATCAACAAGCTGCTAAAGCTCTGTGCACTGAGCTTGAAAAAAAAGGGTATTCCCCAAAAATCATTGATACGTTTTATAAGCTGAGTCCACTATTGCATCATTGTATTGTAAAGAGTTATTTAAACTTATTAAAATTAGGCCCAGCAGTTTGGAGGAAGATTTATTTTAATGCGGAAAAACAATCATATTTTCTGTATATTGATCGATTTAGCACATTATTTACGGACCGGCTTCATAGACTGATTGCAGAAGAAGAGAATGTCCCATTTGTTATTTCAACACATCCGTTTGTTACACCATTTCTGACAACTGTAAAGAAGAAAAGGAATATAAATATTCCCATTTATTATGTGATCACTGACTTTTTAATGCACCCAGCATACTTAAGAGAAGGCGTTGACCGGTATTTCACAGCTGATCCAACATCTTTTCATTTTGCTAAAAAGAATAACTATCCAGTTGATCGCTTTTGTTTAACAGGGATTCCTGTACCAGGTCATCCCGCATTTACATCAACGAAATCCAAAAGCCGTGAGCTGCTAGGATTGGATGAGAATAAAAAAATTGTCTTGATTGCTGGTGGGGGATTTGGTCTTGCTAAATATGTAAAGGTAATTCGAGCGCTAGAAAAAAGTAATGAAGAATTAACAATTATTTGTATGACAGGGACCAATACTAAAGCAGCAAAAAAAATAGAAAGTTATAAAAGCAAGCATCGTCTGAAAGTACTACCATTTACCGATCGTTTCTTAGACTATTTACGGGCTAGTGATGTGGTGATTTCAAAGTCAGGCGGCTTAACGATGTCAGAAGCGCTAATTTGTGAAACACCAATTATTATATATAAACCTGTTCCAGGCCATGAGGAACATAATGCCCAATATTTAGTTGAAAAAGGAGCAGCAGTAAAAATACAGGATGATGAAGAATTACCGTTAATTATTAAAAGAGTTTTATTTCAGAAAAAGCTGAGTGAAGAGATGCAACATTCGGCTAGAAAGATTAAGAAACCTACAGCTGCTGAAAAAATAGTTGAGGAGATGATTTTAGCTTTAGAGCAAAAGCAACAAGCGGTCAGATAACAGAACTACCGCTTTCGTTTCTTTTTCCATACGTGGGTTGAAAAAGTACCTATCGTAATTAGAAGGAGGACAAAAAACAATAAATCATTAGTGTAATTTAGTTGGTTCGTCATAATAACATATAATCCTAAGATGATGGTCATAGTAAGTGCTGCAAGTTGAAGGATATTCATAACTAACCTCATTTCATTAGACGTATAAATTAGTATAACAGACAAAAAACAGTTCGTAAAAAAGGGGTGAAGAGATGCAACATCGAAAAAATGCAATATATAGTTGTTTTTTATTCTTTCTGTTATTTGGTGTTGCCTATCTATATGAAGGGTCACATCACATATTTAGACAGGTAGATGAAGCAGTAGCTGCGACTTCAAAAGTTGGGGCATTTGAAAATGAAGTAGCACCAAACTTTGAATTATTAAACTTAGAAGGTAAAACAGTCTCCCTAGAAGAGTATAGGGGTCAAAAAGTAATTTTAAATTTCTTTGCAACATGGTGTCCGCCGTGTCAGGAAGAGATGCCTCTATTAGTTAATTTAGATGATCAGTTAAAGGATAAAAATATCGTTATGCTTGGTGTAAATATGACGAGTCAAGAGAGAAACGCAAACGATGTCCGACCATTCTTATCGCAATACAAAGCTGAGTATGATGTCGTATTTGATGTAGACGGGAAAGTAATGAAAAAGTACCATATTGTTGGTATCCCAACAACTTTTCTAGTAAACGAAAAAGGAATAATTGAAAAAAGAATTAATGGAATAGTCACGCCGAATCACATACCGATTTTGCTTGGGGAAAAATAAATCGACCGTATAACTCTAACGTAGTAATCATTATGACAGTGTATGAAAGACGTAGTGTTCTTCATAAAGAGGATAAAGGACAAACTAAGGCAGTATTTGGAGTGCAATGTCCTTCATAAAGCCAATGAAGGATAAACCAAAGCAGAACTTGGAATGAAGTGTCCTTCATATGATAACGATCTGATGGGTGTTTTAATTTTTAATTAAATAATTGCAATACACATTAAATAAAAAAAGGTTGGGGTAATTTTCAAGAAAAACCCAACCTTTTTTGTGTACTAATTATATTGTTATTTCTTTCCACGTTATTGGAATTCCTTAGACGTTTGGACTAAGTGTAAATCATTATTTAATGAACAAAAATAAGATAAGACGAAACAAAGTAAATAATAATTAACAGGACCGAAGGAAAAGCATACGATGTCGCTGAATGATAGCTCTTTCTTAATAATGAATAAAGTACGATCACAGAAAGAACGGCAACAGCTGCAGCGGTGATTTGGTTTACAGGTGAAACAAAAGAAAGAACAGCACCTTTTTGATATAACACATCAGTACCTACTAGGATCAACATGTTAAAAAGATTACTACCGAGTATCGAACCAATTGCTAAATTATAATTTCTTAATTGGATAGCAATTAATACAGCAACAGCTTCTGGTAAAGAAGTTGTTGCAGCAATGAGAAAGCTTCCTACAAAGCTGGACCCAAGCCCTGTAATGACTGCAATCCGGTCACCAGTAATGGTTAAAAAGGAACCTGAGACTAAAATAACTACCGCTGCAATAATAAATCCATAGATGGCTCTTTTTAGTGAAATGGCTGATGTGTTTAGTTTATTTTCTTCTTCAATCTCAGGTTCTTCATATCCTACCGTATCTTTTTTCGCTCGATTGGTGAGCACATACATCCCAGCAGCATATATTGTTACTATTATGAGTGTATCAATTCCTACTCCAAGAAGAGTAATATTTAGTCTTAATGTTAAGGCTAATAGAGTTGTTACAGCTAGTAATAATCCAATACTTGCAGTGTAAAAATGTTCTCCAGAAGCACCTTTAAAAATTTGTTTTCTTCGATAATATAAATCAAAACTAGCTAAGATTAACAAATTGAACATATTACTTCCAAGAACATTACCAATTGCGATATCTGGATTATCAAGGACGATCGCTGAAATACTTGTTGTTACTTCTGGAAGTGAAGTAGCTCCTGCTAAAAAAATCGTACCAACTAACATACCGCCTAATGCTGTCTTTTCACTTAAAGCGTCAGCATATGTGGAAAGCTTAATGGCACAGATGACTGTGATAGCTGCACATAAGATAAAAATGATAAATACCATAAACGTTTCCCCTCTCTATATTTCCACACAAAAAAGACCCTTTTATGAGAGTTTACCCTGAAAATTAAACACTCATAAAAAGGTCTTGCGTACTTTGTCTGTTATTCAAAACAAAGCTTAATGAACCGAGTGGAAGACCACCGTAATGACGACTCATTAACCTTGAAAGGTCGCTACTCCCCTTTTTAGGGCATATGTGATTAAGTCCAATTTATCATACGATCCATTTCATCGTCAATAAAAAATCTTTGGCTTAGCCACCAAAGATTTTTCAGACAGACTTCCTATATAAGTGCTCAGCAATATGTGCATCAACTAAAGCATCTAAATGCTTAATTTGTTGTAAAGCTTTTTCATTACTAATTTGCCGATAATGATGTTCTCCATTTGGTTCCTCATCTATTTCATCCGCAATTGCTACAACTTTTTGTAAATTATTTCGCTCCAGTTGTCCATCAGGCAGATACGAGTCCGTATGAAGGAGTACAGCTAAAGCAATCTGCTTTGCTTTTCGGGGATCTTCACCGAGTCGAACTAACAATTTATGAGCTCGCTCTGCACCTTTAATAGCGTGAATATCATTTTCTTTATAAAGTTCAAAGTCCCATTCACCATCTTTATACCATGTGTAGTGTCCGATATCATGAAGAAAGGCAGCTTTCGTTGCTAAGTCGGGATTAACATCATATTTTATTGAAAGCTTGAGGGCATTATATGCAGTTGCAATTGCATGTGCTAAACCAGAACGCTTTACATACTTTTGAGTTATAGGATGACTATAAATTTCCAGTAGTGTAACATTTCTCATTTTACTTTCCCTCCTCATGGTTAGATCTTCTCTTACATTTTCAAGGTATTTTTTCTATTATATTGAGGAAGGACTCATTTTGCAACCATAAATTGTTTATAGGACAAAAAAACAAGCTATACCACAAAATGCATCATTAGTTCTATTATGGTAGTTCTTTTTGTCATGGTCATCCTGTATGATTAAGGATATAATTTCCTTGGAGGAGATATTTATGTATATTTCAGTAAAAGAACTTGCAGAATATTTAAGCTTACCCGATGAGTATTTAATTGAACAGATTCGGAAAGGGAATGTAAAAGCTATCTTTGACGGACAACAGTATCTAGTGAATAAAGACCAATTCGAATGGCATAAACAGCAACTGGAATTAAAGTTTGAGGAGTTGCGAAGAGAAGCATTGGAAGAAATCCCAGAAGATATTGATGTTAAAGACGAGGATTGAGACATACATATAAAAAAAGGACAAATCCTAACTGTAAAGGCATGAAAGGCGTGAGAAGATGGGGAAAAAAATATTAAAGCTACTTTTTATTAATATGGTTGTTTTTTCATTTTTTGTAACTGTACAAGAGGTACACGCTGAAGGGAACGAGGGTAAATCGGTTCAAGATCATTCGGTAAAGGAAATCGTAAAAAAAGATTTGGCATTTCCAGACCGTATGGCACGCTTTGTCTTTGATTCAGGTTTTACGTTCAAATATCCTGACGCTGTTAGAGGAATATATGTGACTGGAAATTCAGCAGGTGGCGAGAGGATGACCAGTTTATTGGAATTAATTGATTCCACTGAACTGAATGCAATGGTTATCGATATTAAAGATGATCATGGGTATTTAACTTATAAACCTGAAGATGACTCACCGTTTTATAACATTTCACAAAACTATATTAAAAACACAGAAGATCTAATGAAAACATTGGAAGAAAGGGAAATCTATCCAATCGCTCGAATTGTTGTTTTTAAAGACACTGTATTGGCAGAAAAGAAACCGGAGTTATCTTTTAAGACTGCTGACGGAAAAGTATGGAAAAACCGTCGTGGTGAAGCGTTTGTTAATCCGTTTTTAAAAGAAGTGTGGGATTATAATGTAGCAATCGCTGAAAAAGCAGCAAAGATGGGCTTCAAAGAAATTCAATTTGATTATGTCCGCTTTCCTGAAGGATTTGAACGCCGAGATGAGGAGTTAAAATATAGTGTCGGAGAATATGAAGGTGGGGACGGAGATAACGTACAAAAGCGAGTAACTGCAGTAGCAGATTTTGTTGCCTACGCGAGGGAACAATTAGCACCATACGATGTTGACGTATCTGTTGATATCTTTGGCTATGCAGCGACAATTCCCGAAGCTCCAGGCATTGGGCAGAACTTTTTGAAGATATCTGAAAATGTTGATGTTATTTCTTCAATGATTTATCCAAGTCACTGGACCTCGTATTTTGGAATTGATAAGCCTGATCTATATCCATACGAGCTCGTTGACGCCTATGCAAAAGTTGAAAATGAATTATTAGGCCAATTAGACACGCCTCCTGTATCAAGGCCATGGATCCAAGATTTTACTGCTAGCTGGTTAGGAGCAGGCAATTATAAAAGCTACGGCAAAGACGAAGTTGAAGCACAGATCAAAGCATTGAAAGACAATGGGATTAACGAATATCTTTTGTGGAATGCAAGTAATCGTTACACGCCAGGTGTCAATTATACTCCATAAATAAAAGGGTGACCGAAATGGTTTCGGTCACCCTTTTACACGAGCGTTTCCACTTTTCTCAGTCTAGTTCCAGCGGCCATCGGCTAGTGGACTTCGCTCTCCTCCTTACGATAAGTCAACATCGGCTCCTTGCGTCACCGTGTATCCTTTATCTCATACGGAGGGCTCCAGTCCATACGTCGCTAAACGGCCACCTCCACTTTTCCTACCTACCGCCGACTTTTTTCCAACCGGATTGGATGCTTGACGATTTTGTTTTGAATTTGTCGACATTTCCTCGTCCAAATACTTTCATTCCAAATACGTTTGTAATAGTACCCATTAACGCAGTTAAACCGATGATACAAAGTGCAAGTAAAATAAAGTCGATAACTAAGTTAGCCATCTTCCATCCTCCTATTGATGATTCCTCTTACCATTTATTGTACAGAAGGTAAGCGAAAAATGAAAGGGATTTCAAAAAAGGAGATCGCTTTAATTGTTCAGTTCGTTAATGTACTAACAAAAAGGGAAAGATTGCTAACATCTGCGAGGAAATGAAGGGATTTATATAAGAAAGAGAAGAGAGACCTGATAATGATAAAATATTATTAAATGTTGGCAATAACCTCCTGTTAGTACCGTTTATCGTTGTAACATTCTTGCATATAATAAAGAGACTAAAGACAAATGGAGGTCATAGTCAAGTGAATTGGTATGAAAAACTAAATCAGTACTTTCCAATTGAAGAAATGAAATCAAAGGAACACATGGAGTTGCTACTAGCCGAAAAATCGGATATTTATTTTAAAGATGAGAGTAAAGAACACGTTCTCATGTATGTTGAAATGGAAGATTTTGTTTTTATCGACTACTTGTTCGTGTCTAAAGATGCAAGGGGAAAAGGGACAGGAAAAAAATTAATTGATAAATTGAAAAAGAAAGGAAAACCGATTATTCTTGAAGTAGAACCAATTGATTATGAAGATACAGATACACAAAAAAGACAGCGGTTCTATGCAAGAGAAGGTTTTAAACATGCTGAATCCATTGGTTATCGTCGACGTTCACTTGCAACAAACGAAATTAACGAACTTGAGATCCTATATTGGTCGCCAACGGATGAGTCGGAAGAAAGTATTTATGATAAAATGAAGAAAACGTATGAAACAATTCACACTTACAAAGATAAGCAATTGTATGGTCAGTCTTATAGTCCAGTCGATGATGTACTAACCTTTGATGAAGAGGTAGTTGAACAGCAAGAACAAATCTAATTTGCTATGTAAGGTGGTGAGAACGATGAAGGGGAGAGAGAAGAGCAAAAGAAGAAAGCGTGAACTAATAAAAGAAATGCTCCGGAAAAAATTAAGGAACTTAAGAGAAGCTCCAAAGCGTAGACCCGCCACCAATACGAAAACAATTGCATAGTAAAGTATTTAAGCAGACTCAATACATGTTGTTGAGATCTGCTTTTTTTTCTAGCCTCTTTTCTAAAATAATTTTGGCTGTAAACTATTGGACCGTTAATCAATGCAAAAGCTTCGTTCTTACACTATAACGTAAAGAAAGACAGAAGCTTTTTAAAACGGTCCAACTGCTACAAAAAACTACTTACGTATTATGTTTGCATTTCTTGCTTTTTTAACTGCTTTTTTTGTTTTCTTAAGTCAAACGCGTAATAAATCACAGGAATTAAAATTAACGTTATAAACGTAGAAAAGCTTAGTCCAAATACGATGACGGTAGCCATTGGTTGCTGTATTTCGGTTCCTTCTCCAAAACCTAACGTCAGCGGTATGAGACCGAGTATCGTTGTTAAAGCCGTCATTAATATGGGGCGTAAGCGGGTAGGACCTGCTTCAACGATAGCATCAAAGCTTGAAAGGCCTTTTTGCTTTAAAGTATTAATGTAATCAATTAATACGATCGCGTTATTAACAACTATCCCGGTTAAGATTAAAATCCCGACTAAAGAACCTACACCGAATGGCTGAAAGGTTACTAATAGACCAAATACGATGCCAATGAGTGTCACCGGTACACTAAACATAATAATAAAAGGGTAGAACAGCGATTCAAAGCGAGCAGCCATTACCATATAGACTAAAACGACAGCTAGAGCGATGGCACCGGCTAACTTAAAGAAAGCATCATTCATTTGCTCGTTTTGTCCGCCGAAACTTATTCGATAGCCTGTAGGTAATAAAGGAGCAAGCTCTTCCTTTAGTACTTCTTGAATATCATTAACGACACTGCCCAAATCCCTGTTTAGTATAGACGCTGTTACCGTTACTTCACGAAGACGGTCAGCACGTCGAATGGTGCTTGGTCCTTGGTCTCTTGCAATGGTAGCTACTGCTTCAAGCGGAATCCGTTCACCTGTTGGAGTGTCAATCAGCAGTTGACTCAATTCTTCGACAGAAGCCGTATATCGTTCCTCGACGACGAGCCTTACATCCAGTTCATCTCCACCTCTTGCTAATCGTGTCGCTACCATCCCTCTCGTAGCATTATTTACGGCACTAGCAACTTGGGCACTGCCAACCCCGAAGTTAGCCGCTCGTTCTCTATCAACCGAAACGGTAATTTCAGGACTGCCAACAGTAAAGTTAGAAGACGGCTCTCTGACACCTTCAACCGTTGAAATTAAACGAATGACTTCGTTAGATAACTGATTTAATGTTTGTAAATCTCGACCCTTTACCGTAATGGAAATAGGATTTTCAGTAAATCCTGTATCACTTGCTGATACGGAAACTTCAGCACCAGGGATATCTTGTAGCAGATTTCGAATGTCCTCAGCGACAATTAAATCACTTTTTGCTCGTTTGTTAGGCTCTTTCAACAAAATACTATACGAGGCCCGGTTCGTTTGTGTACCTGCCCCAATCGTAAAATTATCAGTCCCGCCAACAGTAACATAGATTAAATCAATTTCTGGCAGTTCCTTAATTCGTTCTTCAATTTCGTTGGCTACTTCTTGAGTACTTTCAAGTGAACTTCCAGCTGGCAGTCGTGTGTCTATGCTTATAAAACTTTGATCTTGAGCAGGAAGAAATTCAGTTCCTATAAAAGGAATACCTGCAAGAGATATTGCAAATAAAGCAAAAGTACCAAATAGGACGGTTTTGGGACGCTTAAGAGACTTTGTTAAAACTTTTTTATAAAATGCAGACAACCTTTGGAACCCCTGCTGAAAAAATGACGAATCTTCATTGACCTTCATAAAAGTGGAGGATAGTAAAGGGACAATGATTAGAGCAGTAAATAAAGATGCAAATAGAGAAAAGGCAACCGTCAAAGCGAGTGGTTTAAATAATTGAGCCGCAAGCCCATCAACAAATATAATTGGTAAAAAGACGACAATAGTAGTGAGCGTGGACGCAATGATTGCACCACCAATTTCAGTCGTACCTTCAATGGCAGCATCTTTAATTGACAGGCCTTTTTGACGGAGCCGATAAATATTTTCCAAAATAACGATGGCATTGTCGACCATCATCCCTACGCCAAGTGCGAGTCCCCCGAGTGTTAGGACATTTAAGGTTTGACCACTAAAATACATAAATAAGAAAGTTGTGATAATTGATATTGGAATTGAAAATCCAATAATCATTGTACTCCGTAAATTACGTAAAAACAGGTAAAGAACGGTACCAGCTAAAATACTTCCGAGCACTATATTCCATGCGACAGCACGGATGGATTGTTCAATAAAACGACTTTGGTCAAATATTGTTCGAATTTCTACACCGTCTGGCAGAAGATCTTCTAATCCTTCTAATTGCCGGTTGATATTACGAGCAACAGCGACAGTGTTTGTTCCGGAAGCTTTTAGAACAGAAATTCCTACACTTGGTTGTCCATTTAAATAACTTGCTTGAGTCGTTGGCTTCAAAGTTTCAACGACATGAACGATATCGGATAATGGTAATATTCCTTCTCTGGTTGGGACTGGCAGCGACTTTATATCGTAGATTGAAGTAAATTGCCCTGTTATTCGAATAGGTAAATTCAAGTTAAAATCTTGAAGCTGCCCACCAGGAAGGTTTAAATTTTCACTAGCAATGATTTGTTGTAGTTCAGTTAAAGTTAATCCGTACGCGGTTAAGCGATTAGGGTCAACATGAAGTTGAATTTCTTGTTCAGCCCCACCTTCAATTTGAACCGAAGCGACTCCATCCACTGAGTCCAACAGCGGACTAATATCATTTTCAGCTAATTTTCTAGCTTCAATAATATTTCCATCTGGTGCACTTACAGCTAGCTGCACAATGGGGAGGAGGCTTGGGTCAAAACGAAGTACTTGTGGAGTTGGCACTTCATTTGGCAATCCTTCTCGAATCATATCTATCCGTTCACGCATATTAAGAGTAGCAAAATCCATATCCGTCCCCCAATCGAAGGCGACCAGAATTAGAGCCCCACCCGTCCTTGATGTAGAAGAAACAGACTCTACCCTAGGCAGGCTAGACATCATTTCTTCGATAGGTTGTGTAATAAGTTGTTCAATTTCTTCAGGCCCCGCACCTTCATAGGAGGCTGTGACGGCAACGATAGGAAAACTAAGCTCAGGAAATAAGTCTACAGATAAATCCCGTAATGAAACGATGCCCAGTATGAGGACTAGGCAAATAACCATTCCCATCGCAACGGGTCTTAGAACAGATAGTTTCGCAATCTTCATAGTGTGTTTCACTCGTTTCGTATCGTAATTTGTGCACCTTCCGTAAGACGCTCTTTTCCAGTCGTTACGACGGTATCATTAACTTTAATTCCTTCAAGAACTTCAATAAGATTGCCTTCCCTTGAACCTAATTCAACGGATTGTCTGACAACAGTAGCATCATTAACTTTAAAAACAAAGGCTTCATTGTCCTCATACAAAATACTATCTATCGGAATGACAATCGCTTCATCAATCGTTCCTAAATCAACGACTCCAGTCGTACGCATGCCGCCTTTAATGATACGTTCAGGATTATCTATTTCTGCTTCTACAGTAAAAGTATTGGTTTGTAGATTAACAACAGGAGAAACGGTTGTAATTAAATTCTTATAGGCTTGGTTTATCCCATTAATTGTTATGGATACATCCATACCGGGTTGGATCTTTGAAATTTGAAAGCTGTTTGCAGAAAAAGTAGCCACAACAGGATCCAAATTAACAATGACAGCTAGTGGAGCGTTAGGTACTGCCATTTGACCAACGGTTACATCCATTTGTGCAATTACACCAGAAATGGGTGCGTGAAGTTTTGTGGCTTGTACACCTTGTTCAGCTTGCTTTACATTATGTTTAGCCGTTTCCAATTGAATTTCTAATTCAGTCGTATTAATTCGCGGAACTTGTTGTATTGTGCCAGCTGCTTGAGAAAGTTCAGCCTGTTTAAGACTCAGTTCAAGTGAATTGCGAATAAATTCAAGTAATGCTACATCCGCATTTTCTTCATCAAGGTTTTCAATCACGCTTCTCGTAGCATTTAAAGATTGTTCAAGTTCTTGTTGAAGGGCTTGAAGTCTTTGTGCTTCGTTTTGAGCAGTGCGATTTAACTCATTGGCCTGATTAAGAGCTTTTTCAAGTTCAGTTACTGCTTTTTTAGCTTGACTCACTTGTTCTCTTGCCAATTCTGCATCTAGGGTAATTAATAAATCACCTTTGTTAACTTCTTCACCTACTTTTTTATGTACTTCTTTCACTTCAAGAGGTGCAACTGTGAATAGCGTGACCTGTTCTTTCGGTAATATTTGACCATTTAATTCTAGAGACTGACGTATTTTTGATTGCTTAGCTTGATCAACAGAAACTAATAATGATTGTCTTTCTGCACTATCACTCGTAATATCATCTGTTGCGCACCCTGTAAATAATAGTAGTAGAAAAAAAATTAAAGCGAACTTAAATTGCCTCGTTCTATACACGACAGTCACTCCTAATACTTGATCTTAACAACCATTTTAAAATATTTATATAATTCAAATTACTATATATTGTTAGACTGAATAAACTAGAATACTTTAATATGATGTGACAATCATGTGACAACTATGTTATTTTCATGTCATTTTTATATAAATGAAGGAAGCTTGGTTAAAAAAAGGGAAGTTTATTCTTGAAGACAGGAGGGAAAAGACTTTTGTAAAGAGGGATGTTTCTAACGTGAGCATGTTGTATAATTTGTGTTCATAATATTTTCAATAGGGGTATTCAAATTAGAATTATTATTGTATAATGCTTTATGTAAGGAAAAATTTATTGTAATGATGTTGATATACATTGTTGAAGGGAGATGTCCATTTATGGTAACCCTATTAACATCACCGAGTTGTACATCTTGTAGAAAAGCGAAAGCTTGGTTAGAAGAACATAATATTCCGTTTCAGGAAAGAAATATTTTTGCTGCACCGTTAACTGTGGATGAAGTAAAAGAGGTCGTTAGAATGACTGAGGACGGCACAGATGAAATCATTTCTACTCGTTCAAAGGTTTTTCAAGATCTTGATGTTGAGCTAGAAGCTTTGCCGCTACAAACTTTATTTAAGTTAATTAGTGAAAACCCAGGATTACTTCGTCGTCCAATTATCTTTGATGATAAAAGATTACAAGTTGGATATAACGAGGCAGAAATTCGTCGCTTCTTACCAAGAAAAGTAAGAACATTCCATTTGATGGAAGCACAAAAGATGGTCAACTAAATGTAAAAAGAGGCTGATAGATCGTTCAGCCTCTTTTTGTATTCTTTTTCGTTAGTATCTAGTTGAGAAATTGGTAAGAAAACCGTGTCGTTTAAAATAACCAGCAAGAAGTACGCCGATAATAACAGATAGTTGAAAAATAACAGTAATGATAGGGTGACTTTCAAATAATGGAGCTAGTTTTTCCTCGTGGGTAATCATTCTGCCGGCAGTAAATGCAAGGATCCCTGCACCAATATATATCACGAATGGAAACCGTTCAAAAATGACCAGGATGAGCTTGCTGCCTAAAATAATTATCGGTACTGAAATGATTAATCCAAGAATAACAAGAGAGGGATAGCCATGTGCTGCACCAGCAACAGCAATTACATTGTCTACACCCATAATAAAATCAGCAATAATAATTGCTTTTATGGCACTTAATATACTCGTCCCGCTATGTACATTATGTTCGTTATTCATTTGTGAAATCAGATCGTATGCAATATAAATTAATAATGCTCCACCGATAGCCAATAACAATGGTACTTTTAGAAGTTGAACGGCAACTAGGGTTAAGGCTATACGAATAACTAAAGCAAGTCCTATTCCTAGTACAATCGCTTTGTTTCGTTGCTCTTTTGGAAGATTTCTACAAGCTAGAGCAACAACGATGGCGTTATCTCCACCTAAAATAATATCGATACCAATTATAGTTAAGAGAGAAATTAAAAAATCAATATCCATTTAAATAATCATCCTTATCTGTTTCATTGACAAAACAAACCGTAATCACTCATAATAAATAGTTAATACTAAGCATAGCCTGATATTAAGGTTAGAAGGTTGTCTTATTGCTAGTCTATACGTCATAGTTGAAGTTCAGAACATAAATCTAAACGGGCTGACGTACAATTCTAAAAAAAAATAAAATTGTCCCGTTTTTAATTTCCAATTCCGTTGATTTTGTCATACAATAGAAGTAATATAGATAAACTCTAACTTACAATACACCCTCAATGAGTAGTTGAAATTTAGTTAGGATTACGTCGTTTGGTAGCTATGAATATCAATCAGAAGGAACTCTTCTATTGATTGATAATGTCTGGAGGGAGAGAGTTATGGAAATCGAAAGAGTAAATGAATCGACGATTAAATTTTATATTACGTATAAGGATATCGAGTCCCGTGGTTTCGATCGGGATGAAATTTGGTATAACAGAGAAAGAGGCGAAGAACTCTTTTTTGAAATGATGAGTGAGGCACATGATCGTGAAGAATTTGAGCTTGAAGGTCCGTTGTGGATCCAGGTACAAGCTTTAGATAAAGGGTTAGAGATTGTTGTGACTAGAGGTCAAATTTCAGATGGTCATGTAAAATTAGAAATTCCTTTTTCAAATGATAAAATGGCCGATATTCCAGTAGACCAAAACATAGTTGAAATGCTTGATGCCCAGTTTGGTAATGGAGAGTCTCAGGAAGGCTTTGAAGAAGATTATAATGAGCTGTTAGAACTCGTTATTGGCTTTGCAGATTTCGAAGACTTGATTGCTTTAAGTCATAGTTTTGTTCCTGAAGGAATGGAAAATGAACTTTATCATTACGATGGGAAATATTATCTTCATGTCCTATTTAACGACGAACGTTATGATGAGGATGAGCAAGATGATATGTTAAGTCAAATTCTAGAATTTGGCTATGAATCTGAAATTACGATTTATCGTATTCAAGAATACGGCAAGTTAGTTATGAAAGACTGTGCATTAACAACTGTACGTAACCACTTTAATTTAAACCACTCCCAAACTAAAGAGTGATCATAGTTTAGAGTTTAGTGAGGCCGACTCATAAGTGTCTTCTTTTCTCGCATATCATATTATAGGAATTTCCTTCTATGTATGACATGTGGTTAGATTGATACTTAATATAAGAGTCAGCCTCTTTTTTATCATCGGACTTGTTGATTATCGGTTGACTGTATAGCCAACGTCAAGATTAACTGAAAGTAATTACACAAAGGCTATGTAGTTATAGATGGGAAGTTTTTAAGCATTGATGTATGTCTCTCCAAATTGCAATTTCATTAAAGGAGAAAATTATGAAAACTAGGTTAAATGTTATTGCTTTTTTATTGTTACTTATTGGTGTTCTTTATTTGTTTAGAGATTACTGGGAAGGTTGGATTGTAGGGGCATTTAGTATTTTATTTTCTATGTCTGTCTTATTTATTGCAATTGTAATCTTTTTTGAAAACCGACACCCAACCAAGACGCTTACATGGTTAATGGTTTTAGGTGTATTTCCAGTTGTTGGTTTTTTCTTTTATCTTTTATTTGGTCAGAATTATCGCAAAAAGCGTTCCTTTATACAAAAGGCCATTCATGATGAACAAGCGTTTGAAAATATTGAAGGAAACCGACAAATTGATGAAGCCCGGCTCGAAAAAATGGGCGGACATCAACAATTGTTATTTCGATTAGCTCATCGGTTAGGAAATAATCCAATTTCTTTTTCTACGGAAACTAAAGTTTTAACCGATGGTAAAGAAACTTTCGCCCATATTTTACAAACATTGAAAATGGCTAAACAGCACATTCATCTCGTTTACTATATTGTACGACACGATGAGGTAGGGCAAGAAATAAAGGATGTATTAATTGCAAAGGCGAAAGAAGGAGTAAAGGTAAGATTTTTATATGATGCGGTTGGAAGTTGGAAGCTCTCCAAAAAATATATACAGGAGTTGCGGGAAGCCGGAGTAGAAATGCGCCCTTTTGCTCCAGTTAAATTGCCTTACTTCACTCATAAAATTAATTATCGTAACCATCGGAAAATTGTTGTCATTGATGGCCATGTTGGCTTTGTCGGAGGACTTAACATTGGTGATGAATATTTAGGAAGAGATCAATATTTCGGGTATTGGCGAGATACGCATTTATATGTCAGAGGAGAAGCCGTACGAACACTTCAGCTTATTTTTTTAAAAGATTGGTATTATGTAACAAAGGAAGCTGTTCTTGATCCGGAGTATTTTTCACCTGTACTTGTTGAACGAAATGATGAAGGCGGCGTACAAATGATTGCCAGCGGTCCAGATACGCGCTGGGAAGTCATTAAAAAGTTGTTCTTCTCGATGATATCTTCTGCTAAAAAATCGATTTGGATTGCCTCACCATATTTTATACCAGATGATGATATTTTAAGTGCTTTAAAAATAGCAGCCTTAAGTGGTGTCGATGTTAGAATATTAGTACCAAATCGTCCTGATAAACGGATTGTGTTCTACGCATCTCGTTCGTACTTTCCTGAACTCCTTGAAGCAGGAGTAAAAATCTATGAGTATAACCGCGGCTTTATGCATAGTAAACTAATAATTGTAGATAATGAAATTGCTTCGATTGGAACAGCAAATATGGATATGCGAAGTTTTCACCTGAATTTTGAAGTCAATGCATATTTATATCGTACAAAAAGTGTGACAAAACTAGTAAGTGATTATATTTTTGATCTGGAGCACTCGAATCAAATGAATTTAGAACTGTTCAAGAAGCGGTCGGTTATACATCGATTGATGGAATCAACGTGTCGATTGTTAAGCCCACTGCTATAGAAGACTTTCTTTATTAAGAAAGTCTTTTATATTTGTAAAGTTTTATAAAGACAGGAGGAATTGAACATGAACAGTAGAAAGTAAAACTGACTTTAATTTTAAGGAGGAAAGGCTATTGCTCGTCGCATATACAGAAGATCGAAAACGAATTAGTTTAGTCCGAGGCTGGAAGAAGGAACAGTTAGAAAATCTTCGTCTCAATTACCGTTTTGTCTGTCCGGTCTGTAAGAAACCTGTGAGACTAAAGCTAGGTACGAAAAGAAGATGGCATTTTTCTCATTATGGAGAAGTAAAATGTTCAATTGAGTTAGAAGCTGAATCTGATTATCATTTGTCAGGTAAGGAACAACTTTATGACTGGATTCAGTCTCAACACATTCAAGCTTTACTTGAGCCCTATTTATCCTCTATTAATCAAAGGCCTGATATTTTCGTTCATTATGACGGACGATACTACGCGATCGAATATCAATGTTCACCTCTCCCTCTTACTACTTTTGAAAAAAGAACACATGGCTACTTACAACAAGATATAATCCCCATTTGGATTTTTGGCGGTAATCGCATCACACGTAAATCCTCATCACTCTTCTCACTATCTCCCATTGAATGGGCAGCACTACAGCCTCATGCTAAATTGAATAATTTTCTGCACTATTATTGTCCTGACACAAAGCAATTTTTGTCCTTAATGAACAGTAAGTCACTGTCATCCCAATCTACGTTATCTCATCTAGTTACAAGAAAAATCCGTGAAGTTCCTTTTCAAACGATACTTAAAGGCGAATTCTCACTGGAACAACCCTCGAACGAATTATGGCTCACGATTAAAAAGAAATGGCGCTATAGCGTTACACCTTATCCGACTGGCCCTCAGAAGTTTTTTCGTCAATACTGTTTACAACAAAAGATATCCCATTACCTATACCCAATCGAAGCCGGCTGGCCGACTAAAAATCATCAATGGATCGAGACTTCACCTCATATCTGGCAGACGTTGATCCTCATTCACCTTTCCACCTACGCAATTGAAACCCATTTTACTTTTAAAGATGTTTACCGCTTTATGAAAGAGTTAATAGAAAGAGGAGTATGCAGTACAAGAACACTGACCTATTTCGATGGGCATTATTCGTATGCGATTATGTCTTATTTGCAATTATTAATTCAGTGTGGTGTGATTAATAGAACAAACACGAAAGAATTTTTTAGAGTGAAAGATGTCCAATATCCGCATTCAATCGATGAAGCAATCGGTAGAGATGAAGCATTTGCAAACCGTTTCCTAAATTAATTAAATATTAATGTGTAAATAAAGGAATGTTATTATCTATATAGAACGTATATTAAGAAGAATGTAAATTATCCTTTTATAGTAGGTCCGCCTTTTTAAAAAGGAAATAGAGAGATACTGGAGGTATACGATTATGGCAAAAGCGACAAAATCACTGCCAAAACGTGAGGAAATTGCAAAAGAGTTAACTTGGGATTTAGAAGCCATTTTTGCAACAGATGGAGACTGGGAAACAGAATTTGCAAGAGTAAACAGTGACTTACCAAGGTTAGCTCAATACAAAGGAAAATTAGGAGATACAGCAGAACAATTGTATCAGGCATTGAAACAACAAGATGACATTTCAATGAGATTGCATCAGCTATATACATATGCACATATGCGTTATGACCAAGATACGACCAACTCTTTTTATCAAGGGCTAAATGATCGTGCGCAAGGGTTAGCTGCAAAAGCAGGTCAAACGGCATCATTTATGACGCCAGAGATTATGTCAATCCCAGAAGAAACGCTTAATCAATTTGTAGAAGAACATGAAGGGTTAAGACTATATAAGCAAGCATTAGAAGAATTAAATAAAAGCCGTCCGCACGTATTAACAGAGGCAGAAGAAGCTATTCTGGCTCAAGCAGCAGAAGCACTTAAAACACCAAGTTCTACGTTTGGTAGCTTAAACAATGCAGACCTTAAGTTCCCGACAGTTACGGACGAAAAAGGTGAAGAAATTGAAGTAACTCATGGACGCTTCATCCGCTTTTTAGAGTCACCTGATCAAAGAGTTAGAAGAGATGCTTTTAAAGCTGTATATGAAACGTATGATAAATTTAAAAACACATTTGCAAGTACGTTAAGCGGGCAAGTAAAGAAAGATATTTTTTACGCAAACGTACGTAAATATGAATCTGCCAGACAAGCGGCTCTTAGTAAAAACCATATTCCCGAAGTCGTGTATGATCAGTTAGTGTCAACAATCAATGATCACCTACATTTACTACATCGATACGTAGCATTACGTAAAAAGGTGTTAGGTGTAGAAGAGCTTCATATGTATGACCTGTATACACCACTCGTCAAAGACGTAAAGATGGAAATTCCTTATGAAGAAGCTAAAGAACTTGTTCTAAAAGGCGTTGCTCCTCTTGGAGAAGAATACGTAAACATCATAAAAGAAGGCTACGAGAAACGATGGATTGACGTAGAAGAGAATGTTGGTAAGCGGAGTGGTGCTTATTCTTCAGGTGCATACGGGACAATGCCGTACATCTTAATGAACTGGCAAGATAATGTGAACAATTTATTTACATTGGCCCATGAAATTGGACATTCTTGTCACAGCCACTACACAAGAGAAAATCAACCATATCCTTATGGAGATTATACGATTTTTGTTGCGGAAGTAGCCTCTACATTAAATGAAGCGTTACTAAACGACTATTTATTAAAAACGACAGATGATAAGAAGAAAAAGCTGTATCTGTTAAATCATTTCTTAGAAGGCTTTAGAGGTACTGTGTTCAGACAAACGATGTTCGCAGAATTTGAGCAATTAATTCACGAGAAATCCGCAGCGGGTGAGGCATTAACACCAGAATTATTAACAAAGACCTACTATGATTTGAACGTTAAGTACTTCGGTAATGAAATTATAATTGACGAAGAAATTGGCCTAGAGTGGGCACGCATCCCGCACTTCTATTACAATTTCTATGTGTACCAATATGCAACAGGTTACAGCGCAGCAACTGCGTTATCTAAACAGATTTTAGAAGAAGGACAGCCAGCCGTAGACCGCTATTTGGAATTCTTGAAAGCTGGAAGTTCTGATTATCCAATTCAAGTGCTGCAAAAAGCGGGAGTAGATATGACTTCTGCAGAGCCAATTAAACAAGCTTGTGCAGTCTTCGAACAAACATTAACAGAAATGGAAAAACTGCTTGAAAACGAATAATGAAATGGGGGAAGCTGATTTCACATGGGAGTCAGCTTTCCTTTTATTGATGTGGACAGAATAGATTTTAGAATGCATTGCAAAAAACGACCATTAAATAAGGTAGGTACATATGAAAAAGAGAGAATCAAAATTAGATTTTGCATCATTTTATAATCTTCTGAAAAAAAGTAATCCACCGACCCTTCTATTGACGTTTGCAATCATCATTAGTCTTATTGAAACGGCAGCAAGTCTAATTGTTCCGTTATTTACTCGAGATTTTGTGGATCAATTTTCAGTGGGTAACCTTGAAGGTACGATGATCGCATTATTAGTGGGGGCTTTCTTTTTGCAAGCCATTGCTGGTGGTGTATCTTACTATTTGTTAGCATATTCAGGACAAACGATTGTCGCTAATTTACGTCGGCGGCTCTGGAAACATATGCTTCATCTACCTATACCGTACTATGATAACCATCGAACAGGTGAAACGATCAGTCGAATAACGAATGATACCAATGTAGTCATGAGCTTAATTACGAGACATGTCGTAACTGCGATCTCTGGCTTTATTTCAATTATTGGGGCCGTTATTATCTTATTATTACTAGATTGGCGAATGACGGTAGTGATGTTGTCAGCTGTACCTGTTATGCTGCTCGTTATTATTCCGATTGGGAATAAGATGTATAAGATTGCAAAAGGGACTCAAAAAGAAATGGCTAACTTCACAAATGTCCTGTCTGAAGTACTGGCAGATATTCGTTTAATCAAAGCATACCGAGCAGAAGAAGGGGAGGAGAAAAAAGGAGAAGAGCGGATAAAAGGTCTTTTTCAATTCGGTATTAAAGAAGCCAAAATACAGGCTCTTCTAAGTCCTTTGATCATGTTAGCTTTAATGGGAATGTTAGTAGTGATTATTGGTTACGGTGGGGTAAGAGTTGCTAGCGGTGCATTATCCGCTGGCGATTTAGTTGCTTTTATCCTGTACCTATTTTTAATCATTATTCCTGTCAGTCAGTTTGCTAGTTTCTTTGCCGAATTGCAAAAAGCAATGGGGGCAACTGAAAGAATTCAAGGGATTTTAAAGCACGATTGTGAGGAGCTAACGATCGGGATGGAACTTGATGCAGGAAAGAAAGCCATTACTTTTGATGAAGTCCATTTTTCATATGAAACTAAAGAGGGTGTATTAAAAGGGGTATCATTGACGATTTCTCCAGGAAAGATCACAGCTATTGTTGGCCCGAGTGGAAGTGGAAAAACAACAATCTTTTCGATGATTGAACGGTTCTATAAGCCGAGTAAGGGTACGATATCATTTGAAGAAGAAAACATCGAAACGATCTCATTAAGTGACTGGAGAAGACAATTAGCCTATGTTTCTCAGGAAAGTCCACTTATGCCAGGTACGATTAAAGAAAATTTGATGTTAGGTATCGAACACGAAGTAACGGAAGAAGATCTAATTAATGCATTAGAACTCGCAAATTCCAAGGAGTTTATTATGGAGTTACCAGAAGGAATGAATACAGAAGTCGGGGAACGAGGGATTAAATTGTCAGGGGGACAACGTCAAAGGATTGCGATAGCCCGAGCGCTATTAAGGAAAGCACCGATTTTAATGTTGGATGAAGCAACATCTAGCTTAGATAGTAATTCGGAATTTGAAGTGCAGAAAGCATTAAAATATGCGATGAATGGAAGGACAACGATCGTGATTGCCCATCGACTTTCAACGGTAGTGAAAGCTGATCAAATTGTATTTCTTGAGCACGGCAAAGTAACAGGAACGGGTACTCATGAAGAATTAATGGGGAGTCACCCGTTATATAAGAAATTAGTAGAGCAACAATTTATCGCAAATTAACACAACGATCCAAGTGTTTTTTGTTAACGAAATCCGCGAAATCGATTTCGTTCATTATAAACAGATACTGTAAATACAACCGATATAAATAAAGCTGGTGCTGCAAGAAACACCGGAAACACATTCATTAAACCTAACACCATTAAATAGAAACTAACAATAATGAAGAGAATACCGATTATAAGCAAGATTTTTCTCATGAAACTCACCTCAACTGTTATCAACCTTTCTATAAGATAGTATGTGAGCGTACTGTTAGACATGCTATTTATATGAAACTTGGTTAAGAACAATAAACAAATACTAGAAAAAATGTGACGATGTTGCGAACGATAGATCAAAGGGTTTTATTCAGGTGCCGAATATGTTAAATTAATTATTGTAAAATAATTAGTGTTAAACATTTTCTCCCCCTATTAAAAAAGAGGCTGACATTTGATGTCGGCCTCTTTATTTTTATTCGAATGTTCAACTTCAAGCAAACTTCGCTCTCATTCTCATGATCAGTTGCTATTGTCTGCGAGATCTAATTCGCAGTGTATCTCCAGAAAGTACCGTACTTTACAGGCACTCGTTCGACCTGCTGTTTTAACATTAATCGTTTTAGCTGCTTTTCAGCTTCTTGAATGGAAATATTAAAGACAACGGCTACTTCTTTAGTTGCAACAAAATTATAGCAAGATAAGAAATCTTCTAATGTTGTCAATGTAGAGGGTTCTGGTGAAAAGCCAAGCAGCTGTTCAATAATTTCAACATAGACTTCATAAGGGTAAAACCCCGTTACTTTTAATCCTTCTTCCTCAATATTGTCATTAAAAAAGACAAAGGTAGGAGAGTAATCCACCCCAAGCTCTTTCGTCATTTTTACATCACATTGAAGAGCTTTTATAGCGCCTTCTGAGTGTAGATCGCGAATAAACTCATCAACATCTAATCCAGCCGACTTAGCGCATTCAATCAAGACGTCTTCTTTAGTAATGTTTCGTTTACTTAAAAATAGATATTCTCTTAATTTTCGTAGGAATTTGAGCCCTGCAAATTGACCTTGCATTTCTGCAGCTTTTATTGCAATCGAAGCCGTGTAAGGGGAAGTGATTGGGTCTTCAAACCACACATCTCCATCACAACTCATACCTGTACGGCTAGCTGTTTTTTCCCAAGTACTTGCAATTTCCTCTAATTTTTTTGTTTCCTCTATTTTTGATTGTTTCTTATTCCAAAGTTCAAGTGAGCCAGCGACAAAGTACCGTATTTTAAAGTACTTTCCATATTCAACTTGCATCTTTTTTAAAAGCGGTTCAAAAGCCCAACATTGAGGACATAAGGGATCAATAAATATATAGATTTCTAACGGCTTTTTCTTGCAAGGGTTTGTTTTTTGGGATACGGATGGTTCTTCAATAGGACCACAAAAGCCTCGAATATGATCACAGATAGTCTGATTTTCTTTTGAAGTCATTGAGAGTCCTCCCTTCCTATTCCGTATCGTGCGGATGATTAACCATATGATGTGCTGTAAAGGTAAGACGACTAAAGATTTGCTCTCGTACGGGTCCATCTAAACCAACTTCATCCATTGCTTCTTTCATGCAAGCTAACCAAGCGGAAGCACCAGTTGGAGTAATTTTAAAAGGCATATGTCTGGCTCTTAACATAGGGTGGCCATGTTCGTCAGAGTATAACGTGGGTCCACCAAGAAACTGGGTTAAAAACTGTTTTTGTTTTCTTGCCGTTTCTGTTAAATCATCTGGAAAAATTGGTGCAAGCACAGGGTGTCGGCTTACTTTATCATAAAAGGTATCCACTAGTTTGCTTAAAAGCTCAGCTCCACCTATTGCGTCATATGGTGTTTGATGTTCTGACATAATTATCTCCTTTAAAAGGCTGTTTTAGTAACAAATTACTTAAACCCATTTTAGCAATGGTGTGTACGAACATCAAATAATCTGATTTGGAATTTCCTTATGTTGTAAATATGGGGTTAATAACCGCTATATAAATAAAAATTGACTGGAAATTAATTCCTAGTCAATTTAAGATTCTTACTTATTCATTTAAGTATTAATAAAAGTATTCATTACTTTTGGTACATAATTTTGTGTTTCTCTAAATGGTGGAATACCTCCGTATTTATCTACGTTTCCAGGGCCAGCATTATATGCAGCTAACGCTAAACGAGTATCTCCATTATAGCGGTTAAGCATTTGCCGTAAATATTTCGCACCGCCCTCGATATTTTGCTGCGGATCAAAAACGTTGGTAACACCTAATGACCTTGCTGTTGCAGGCATAAGTTGCATAAGTCCACCAGCTCCAGCACGACTCGTTGCATTTGGGTTAAAGTTAGACTCATGCTTAATGACAGCAACAATGAGCTTAGGGTCTAAGTTATACTTTTGCGCAGCTTCGTTAATCCATTTTTTATAATTATCAACACGGGAATTTCCAGTTTCCTGTAACGGTTTAACAGCTTCAATTGAAACGGATTGTTGTGGTTCGAACTTTGGCATGTCTAATTTGGCAATCGGATGTAAAAACAAATCCATATTCCGTTGATTTTGGTTTAATTTGACGTTCATTTTCCCCATTTCCTCCTGTATGAAATCTGAAAATAAAGATTGAAAAGGAGAATGACCAGTTGCGGAACTTGGACCTCTAAATTGTCTAATTGCATTCATTTCTGCAATTTGCTGGAACATCATCATGTTCATGTATGGCACCTCGGACTGAATAGAATACTATATTCTAGTTTATAGTACACAACATAAATAGACAATATCCGATTTTTGGGTGTCATTTAATTAAAAGCTTTGTAGTTGCTGTTTTCTTTCAAAAAATCGTACAATTTTATTTTTCGTCGGTCTCTTTGGAATATCGTGTTGTTGCAGTATAGTTTTAAACAAAGAATTGACGGCATCTATACTAGTACCTTCAATTTCAAGTTCATAATCGACGATATCGAAATATTTACTAATATCTAGAACAACTAATTGATTTTTATAAGTGACCTCAGCTCGAGAAGTAGTGAGTGCCCCTAAACAAGTAAATTGATCTAGGGGAACATTTAACGCCTTAATATCCTCTTTCACCTCACCTTCAGGAAGCTTCCCTGTTTCAATAATTCGCTGGGCTTCTTCTTTCGAAATACTTTGATTGGTTTCGATTAACCCTACTTCGTTTGGTTGCTTTAATGTCATAACAAATTGCCCTTTTTTTTCACGAATACGCAAAGCAGATTTTTTTTCCTTTAAAGAGAAATCACTTGTTTCAAAATAATGATTGGTTTGGGAGACAAATTGAGTGTCCTTTATTGAAAAATAGTGTTGTAAACGATACAGCTCATCTTTAGTTAAGAGATTTTTGGCTTCAATTTCTATTTCACGAGTCATCAATCGGTACTCCTTACTATTCAAGTTTTATATATTAGGTTGCAGTAAAAAAAAATTTAATTGATATCCACAACCCTCATTATGTCATAGATGGTAATTACGAACAATGAGTTGTCGTAAAGGATTTATATTCTTGTCAATGTGTAACTTATGGTAGAATAGTTACGTAACAATAAGTGGTATTAGGAGGTCAAGAGCATGAAACATATAGAAATAAACGAAATTTCAATAAAAGAGGATAAATTAATTTTACATACCTCGCAACCTTTATTAAAAGAAGAAGCATCAACATTAAAGGCTGCGGGAAGGATGTTAGCAGATTCAGACCAATTGTCATTCATTTACCTTTTAGAAGATGATGAACGATATCGTCATGTAAGTATTCCAGAATTTTTATGGTCTGAGTTATATTCAGAACTTATGGACAAAGAAAACGTGTATATTGAATTACTTCCTGACGAGGAGCTGCACTGTACTTCCTTTAAAGATGAATTGCATTACCTGTTGGAAAATATTCAAGACAACAGTAATTATGGCGATAAAATGGTAGAAGCTGTTGGGAGAATTATTACAAAATAATCTACATAGCTTTATTAAGTAGTTGATTATTTGAAGATAGGTTGGTGGTTGCATGTATAATTGGGACACGTTTTTGATCCCATATAAGCAAGCCGTTGAAGAATTAAAGATAAAATTTAAAGGGATACGTGAACAATATCAAAAATCATCTAAACATACACCGATTGAATTTGTAACTGGCAGGGTAAAGCCTGTTGCAAGTATTATTGATAAAGCAAAACGTAAAAATATACCCCTTACGCGGATTGAAGAAGACATGCAAGACTTAGCCGGAATTCGTATTGTTTGTCAGTTTGTAGAAGATATTAATACTATCATTGAATTTATTCGACGTCGGACAGATTTTGAAATCGTAGAAGAACGTGATTACATTAATCAGAAAAAAGATAGCGGCTATAGATCCTTTCATATGGTATTAAAGTATCCGGTAGAAACGATCGCAGGAAAAAAACAGATCTATGTCGAATTACAAATCAGGACACTTGCAATGAACTTCTGGGCTACAATTGAACACTCATTAAATTATAAATACAGTGGAGAAATACCAGAAGACATTAAACAAAGATTACAACGTGCAGCCGAAGCCGCATTTTTATTAGATGAAGAAATGTCCGAAATTCGTGAAGAGGTTCAAGAAGCACAGCGAATTTTTTCTAAGAAACATGACCGAGTTAGTAATTAATAAATCAATTAAAGATGGAGTCTGATGTTATGAAATTTACCGTGACTTCTAGAGGGGATAACGTATCTAATGCGCTCCAACAAAGAATTAAAACCTATCTAGTAGAGTTTGGATTAACTTTTGATGATGAAAACCCAGAGATTGTAATTACGGTCGGCGGGGACGGTACCTTACTTCATGCTTTCCATACATATAAACATCGTTTAGAAGAAACATCCTTTGTTGGAATTCATACGGGGCACTTAGGCTTTTATGCGGATTGGATGCCGGAAGAAGTAGAAAAATTAGTTATCCATATTGCTAAAACCCCTTTTCAAATTGTGGAGTACCCTCTGTTAGAAGTTGTTTTAAGGCATTATGGAGAGAATAAATCTGAGCGTTTACTTGCGCTCAATGAATGTACTGTGAAAAGTCCAGAAGAGTCGCTCGTTTGTAACGTAGAAATTAAAGGTGAAAAGTTTGAAACGTTTCGCGGGGATGGACTATGCATTTCTACACCATCTGGCAGTACCGCATACAATAAAGCACTAGGTGGGGCAATTTTGCATCCCTCACTTGCATGCATCCAATTAGCTGAAATGGCTTCTATAAATAATAGAGTCTATCGGACGGTGGGATCGCCGCTAGTTTTACCACAGCACCATACGTGTCTTTTAAAACCTCAAAACGATGTGAAATTGCAAATTACAATCGACCATTTCTCGTGGAGCCATCAAAAGGTGAAGTCAATACAATGCCGTGTTGCAGAAGAAAAAATAAAGTTTGCAAGGTTCCGTCCGTTTCCATTTTGGAAGCGTGTAAGAGAATCATTCATTGGAGACTAAAAAGCAATGACCGGATTACAAATTCAATGGATTGTTGGAGACGATTGGGACGGGAAACTGTTACGAGAATTTTTAAAAGAAGAAAAAAAAATGTCAAAACGAGCCTTAGCGGATATAAAATTTGCTGGAGGCTCCATTTTTGTCAATGGAGAGTTTGCTACCGTTCGGAAAACATTGCAAATGAATGATGAAGTAAAAATTATTTTTCCAGCCGAAGTGAGAAGTGACAGTATTGTTCCGGAGAAGATAGGTCTCGATATCTTATTTGAAGATACGCATCTTCTTGTCGTGAATAAGCCAGCTGGTATGCCGACGATTCCTTCAAGAGATCATGTTAGCGGGACACTGGCAAATGCGGTCTTATATTATTATGATCAACATGGAATTTCATCAACGTTCCATGCTGTCAATCGACTCGATAAAGATACCTCGGGGATTGTTGTGATTGCTAAACACCGCTTTGCTCATGACTTAATGGCAAAAGTTCAACAAGCTGGTGGGATCCATAGAGAATACATAGCTATAACACATGGGATCATCACGACTCAAAAAGGAACGATAAACGCACCGATTGGTAGAAAAACGGATAGTATTATCGAAAGAGAAGTGCGTTCAGATGGACAAACGGCTACTACCCATTACAGAGTTCTTTCAAGAACTGCTGAGGAAACAGTAGTAAGAGTTAAACTGGAAACAGGAAGAACTCACCAAATCCGCGTTCATTTTTCCTATCTAGGACACCCATTAATTGGTGACGACTTATACGGTGGGGAACGAACAAAAATTGAAAGACAAGCATTACATAGCTTTCACTGTTCGTTTTTACATCCTCTTACATTGGAAAAAATTAATTTGGAAGCGCCAGTACCACCTGATATGAAGAATTGGGTCGGATAAAAAAGCCTCACCTTCCTCATGATCTATGTAAAATGTACCCTTTGTAAAGGACATTCTAAAAAAGCCTAAGCAGTTTTAAGAAGATGATTTCTGTATTGAACAGGGGTCATCTTTTTCATATTCCATTGGTATCTATAATGGTTATAGTATGTCATGTATGATTTAATTTCTTTTTTAAATTCATCGAGTGTTTCGCATGGCTTAGAAGTCTCATCTTTAAAGTGACCAAAGAAAGATTTTTGTGGTGCGTTATCCCAACAGTTCCCACGTCTAGACATGGATTGACGTAACCCCATTCCCTTTACTATTTTTTGAAAGATAGGGCTAGTGTAATGGACGCCTTGATCAGAATGTATAAACGCATTTGGAGCTAACTTTACTCTTCTGTTATTCTTGAGCTTGAGAAGTGTATCTGTTGCGATATCTAAGGTCATACGTTCAGAAATGTGATAAGCCAAAAGTTCGTTGGTTGAACCATCTTTAACGGTTGACAAATAGGCCTTTTTCCCTTTGCCATAGAATAAATAGGGAATGTCAGTCAGAAGAACCTTTCCAGGTGTATCTTGTTTAAAGTTCCGTTGTAACAGGTTTGGGAGGACCCTATGTTCTTTGGTTGCTTTCATCAATCGCCTATAGGGATTTGCTTTTCTAATAGGGCAGATGATGCAATACTTCTTCATAATTCTCCGAATACGTTTCAAGTTGAAGACAACCTTTTACATATGGATTCTTTGATAACAAGGATCTCTCTTTTTCTGTAAATATCTTTTTACTCATTTTGTGCTTCCCCAATTCTGTTTTATCTTTAAATATAAAAATACCCTACAGAGAGACTTTTTTAAAGTGTCTACTCTATAGGGTACATTTTATTGAGTAGGTGAGGCTTTTTTTATAGAGGATGTTCAAAAAGTCCGGGAAAAATGTCTGTCGGTAGAAGACCTTCGACTAAGAGCCCCACGTCTGTGGGAACATCGAAGCGAAGTCACCACATCCTGCGGTAGCTCGTCAGCTTGCTCTTCTGCGCTTCACGTATTAACACCATACGCTCGAGTCCTTGGAAAAGAAGAACACTTTTCCGGTGTGCGAGGATTATGCTTACGGAGCAACCAGCTTTATGCTCGGAGACTACGCTTCCTCGACCTTCTCGGATCTTTTTGTTCTCCTTTTTGAACACTTACTAGAAAAATTAATTTGTTTCTAGTTCAACATTGGTGATTGGGAACCTAGTGATATCATCGCCGGCTTCATCAAAAATAACAACTTCGACGGCATCTGTTAACACCTCTTTAGCAAAGGTTTGCTCAACTTCAAATGATTCTCCAATAAAAAAACCGCTGTTTGCACCAATCTTAAAGGTTTCTGGAATTTGACTTTTATTAACAAAGACAAGTGTTTCTTGACCAAATTCTTCAACTAATTCTTCGTTTAGTAATTCAAACTTCGCAAATAAATTAGGAGAAGATAAGTTACTCGTATTCTCAAGGCGGACATAGAAAGTCAGCAAGTTTCTGTCCTCATCCATAATGATTCTGCTTTGTTCCATATCCCCTTGAATTTCTAATTGGGGACCACAACTCGCAAGGACAAAAAGTGTTAAAGAAAGGAGGATTAGTTTTAAAAAATGCATTTTTTTCACCTTCTTAAAATTACTCAATGGTATCGTCAAACTTTCGGAATTTCTCTCCAACGTAAGGCATTGTTGAAGGAACAGAAATGGTTTCTAATTCAGGGTAACGCAGTGCCGTTAGTTTTCCACCGAAAACACAACCGGTATCAATATTTACAGTATGATGAATAAAACGTGGTTCGGCAACTGGCGTGTGACCGTAGACAACCCAAGATTCACCTGAGTATTTCTTTGCCCAATCTCTTCTTACAGGTGATCCATCCGGATGTTTTTCGCCAGTAATATCGCCATATAGGACAAAGGTTTTTACTTTTTTATCCTGTCTGCCTATGTAATCCTGTCTAATACCCGCATGAGCAATCACGAGCCTTCCCTCATCTAATACAGCATATAAGTCAGAGTTTTCGACGAGTTTCCGAAACTTCGAGCTTATTGAATTATAATCTTTGCGAGATAACTGTTCAAGTTCTGCGACTGTCGTTTCTAAACCGTGAGTCGTTTGGACATTCCGACCGAGAAAATACCGGTAAAGTTTATCACAGTGATTGCCTGGTACATAATGACCAAGTTGCCGGTTAACGAGCTCATAAACGACTTCTATGACTTTAATAGAATAAGGTCCTCGATCTGTTAAATCGCCAACAAAAGCAAGTTTTCTCCCATTTGGATGAAGCGGAATGCCCTCTTGCCACTCATAGCCAAGCTTTTCAGTTAGTTGGACGAATTCATCATAACAACCATGAATATCACCAATAATATCTATAGACATAATAGTTTCCTCCAATGTAAAAGTATAGTATTATAAAAACTTGTTCTTCTGCATAGTACAAGCCAAATCCCCATAAAATGAGGGGAATATGGTGTCCTATATTAGTTGGTTTTTGTACCATTGATTGAACATGGAACATTACATATGATTAAAAAGGAGGGAGCCATGAATATTTTAGAAAATCCAATATCAAATCCAGTCTTAATTTTTGCAATTGCTATGGTACTATTCCTGTTAGCTCCCATAATAATGGCGAGAATAAAAGTACCTGGTCTTATTGGATTAATCTTTGCAGGTGTCATTATTGGACCTAAAGGTTTGGGCATTCTTGATCGTGACCCGACAATTATATTATTAGGAACTGTTGGACTTTTATATATTATTTTTATCGCAGGACTAGAAATTGATTTAGAAGGCTTTAAAAAATATCGTCAACGTAGTATTGTGTTTGGCTCGCTCTCGTTCACTATACCATTTATTTTTGGGACGTCTCTAGGGTTGCTTCTTCAATACTCAGTTCCAGCAGCGATTTTATTAGGTTCTTTGTTAGGGTCGCACACCTTACTCGCATACCCGATTGCTAGTCGCTTAGGGATATCGAAAAATAAAAGTGTAACAACGACTGTCGGTGGAACGATTATGACTGATACGTTAGCGTTACTTATTCTCGCAATCATAGCAGCGTCGATGGAAGGGGATTTAAATCTAGCCTTCTGGTTTACGATGATTTTATCCTTAGTCCTATATGTTGGAATTGTGCTCCTCATTATCCCAACGCTGGCACGTTACTTTTTCCGTTCAATGAGCAGTGAAGGCACGTTGGATTATATTTTTGTTATGGCTGTCTTGTTTGTGACTGCTTTTTTTGCGACGGTAGCCGGGTTAGAGCCAATCATTGGTGCGTTCTTAGCTGGATTAGCCTTGAACCGTTTTATATTAGAACATAGTCCGTTAATGAACCGGATTAAATTTGTTGGTAACGCGATCTTTATTCCTTTCTTCTTATTATCTGTCGGTATGCTGATGGATATAAGAATATTATTGAGTGAACCTAGCGCTTGGATCTTGGCAGCTGCCATTGTCTTGTTTGTACAACTTGGAAAGTTTTTAGCAGCATGGATAAGTGGAAAACTTTACAAGTACTCAAAAGAAGAAATCCGACTGATGTTCGGGTTATCTGTCCCACAAGCGGCAGCAACGCTTGCAGCGACACTAGTCGGTTTTGACTTAGGCTTATTTGATCAAGCAACAGTCAATGGTGTTATTGTGATGATCCTTGTGACTTGTATGGTAGGTCCATATACTGTTGAAAAGTATGGAAGGAAACTTGCATTATTAGAAGAACAACAACCGTATGAACCGAGTAATGCACCAGATCGTATCTTAGTTCCATTGGCCAATCCAAATTCAGTAGAAAATTTATTAAATTTATCATTTAGTTTAAGAGGAAATAGCTCAGAACCAATTTATCCGTTAACAGTCGCAAGGGAACAAAATGGTCGATCGGCAGAAAAAGTAGCGGAAGCTGAAAAAATGTTAGGGAAGGCACTTACTTATGCGTCGGGAGCCAACATTCCTGTCCATTTATTAACACGTGTTGATCCAAACGTATCTTCAGGAATAATTAGAGCAATAGAAGAAACGAGAATTACGAAAGTTGTTATCGGATGGAATGGTAAATTATCAACGCCTCAGAAAATCTTTGGTGGGGTACTCGATCAGTTACTCAATCGGACAAATGAGATGATTTTAGTATCTATGCTTGGCCAACCATTAAACACGACGAAACGCATCGTACTTATTCTGCCATCGGGTGTCGATCATAAATCAGGCTATTATGAGGGTGTAAAGACAATCAAAGAAATGGCCAATAACATCGGTGCCAAATTATCGGTCCTAATTATTAAAGATGATAGTAAGTACTATAAAAAGTCATTTGAGCAAATGAAACCGGATGTTTCAATGAAATTTGCGAACGTAAAGACTTGGAATGAGTTGATTGATAATTACCTATTAATGCTTAAAAAGGATGATTTAGTTGTTGTATTAAGTGCTAGAAGAGGGACGATTGCTTGGCATCCAAAGTTAGAGGAACTCCCAAGGATCCTGGCGAAGTCTATCCCTGAAAGCTTTATTATTTTATTCCCGCCAGAACGAGATAAAGTAGATTTACGTGGTTCAAGAGGAACAGATGTACCGAGAACTCTGCTTCCGAGAAGAGAATTTGATGATTAATTTTAAACCTCCTATTATTAGGAGGTTTTTTGTTGGTGATAATAATACCAAACATTTACAGAAAAGAGGGAAAATCAAATGGAGATGGAACCAACCGTTATTTGTCCTAAATGTAAACTTGAAAAACCATTAAATCACTTATTAACAGCCCAATCGAACCAAAATGTCATTTTTGAATGTGAAAACTGTCATTTTATTAAACGGAATATTATGACAAAAAAAGGGTAATACCGATTGATGAAGAATATTAACAGGGAAACCTGTACCAACATCTGAAAAACGTGATATACTTATACTATTGGTACCTAGTACTAATAGTAAGTATACATTCTTTGAGGAAGATACTATTAAATAGTTCTAATATAGTAGGAGGGGATTGGAAAATATGAATTTATCATTAGAAGGTCGTACATACGTCATTATGGGGGTTGCGAATAAACGAAGTATCGCTTGGGGGATTTCTCAATCGCTATCAAAAGCTGGAGCCCGTTTAATTTTTACTTACGCTGGAGAACGCTTGGAAAAGAACGTTCGTGATTTAGCAGCGACGTTAGAACGCGATGATTATTTAGTTCTCCCTTGTGACGTAACAAATGATGAGGAAATTGATAAAACGTTTGCCAGCATTAAGGAACAAGTAGGAGTCATCCATGGACTGGCTCATTGTATCGGATTTGCAAATAAAGAAGAACTAGACGGTGAATATTTAAATACAACTCGTGACGGATTTTTACTGGCTCAAAATATTAGCTCGTATTCTTTAACAGCCGTTGCAAAAGCAGCGCGTCCATTAATGACAGAAGGCGGAAGTATTGTAACTCTTACTTACTTAGGTGGAGAACGTGTCGTGAAGAACTATAATGTGATGGGCGTTGCCAAAGCGTCATTGGATGCAAGTGTAAAATATTTAGCCAATGACTTAGGGAAAGACGGTATTCGGGTTAACTCGATTTCTGCAGGCCCAATTCGTACACTAGCAGCCAAAGGAATTTCTGGCTTTAATGATGTTCTAAAAGAAATTGAAGAACGTGCACCGCTTCGCCGTACAACAACACAAGAAGAAGTTGGAGATACTGCACTATTCTTAATGAGTGACTTAGCCCGTGGGATTACTGGTGAGATGATCCACGTAGACTGCGGATATAATATCTTAGCGTTATCATAAAGGAAGGAGAGGAACTTAGTTGAAGTTCCTCTTCTCTTTTTTTCTAATTTGTCGTTAGGCAATTTTTTGGCTGACTCGTAAGGTTACATTTAGGTGACCTGTTCGAGTCAGCCTTTTGTGTTTTATCGATGGGTTAGTGGTGTAGGTAAAAATTAGAAGGGAGATTAAGCAAAAGCGGAGAATGGTTTGCAGTAGAGGAAATATTAGGAGAAAACAGGAACAAAAAGCCGTGAATCGTGAGCAGTAGAGGGAAAAATTAGGAGGAAGCGTGAACGAAAAGCCGTGAAACGCTAGCAGTAGAGGGGAAAATTAGGAGAAAGCGTGAACGAAAAGCCGTGGATCGTGAGCAGTAGAGGAAAAAATTAGGAGAAAGCGTGAATGAAAAGCGTGGAATGGTGTGCGGAAGAGGGAAAAACTAGAGGAAGCGTGAACGAAAAGCGCAGAATGGTGTGCGGAAGAGGGAAAAATTAGGAGGAAGTGTGAACGAAAAGCGTGGAATGGTGTGCGGAAGAGGGAAAAACTAGGAGGAAGCGTGAACGAAAAGCGTGGAATGGTGAGTAGTAGAGGGGAAAACTAGGAGAAAGCGTGAATGAAAAGCGTGGAATGGTGAGCAGTAGAGGGAAAAATTGGGAGGAAGCGTGAACGAAAAGTGTGGAATGGTGTGCGGAAGAGGGAAAAACTAGGAGGAAGCGTGAACGAAAAGCGTGGAATGGTGAGGGGTAGAGGGAAAAAATAGGAGAAATCGTTAAGCAAAAGCGCAGAATGAACCCGATACAATTAGAAGTAGCCTCTTCTTAGGCGGAAGAGGCTACTTCTAATACTGCTTAAACGTTCCTCTTACTCCAATTTGTAATGGAGTTAAGGTAAATTTGTGGAAATAACTAGGGACGGTGCTGAATAAAACCCTCGGTCATCGTGTGAGACACGGATATTTACATACAAAAACACAATGTGGCTAGGCACATATTTAGATTTAGTACATATTTTGTTAGCAGATTAACTACAAGGATGGATGAAAATGATAAGTCCTTTTGAATTTATTTTGTTATTGTTAGCCTCTTTTCGCTTGGCGCATTTGATCGTATTTGATGAAATAATAAGTCCATTAAGAAAGCCATTTCATAAAATTACTACTGAAACTATGTCTGATGGGACACAGGCATCCTATTTTGAGGTAAAAGGAAGCGGGATACGAAAGTTTATCGGCGAATTAATTGCGTGTTATTGGTGTTCAGGAATTTGGAGTGCAGCCCTTCTCTATATTGGTTTTATCTTTTATCCCCTCGTTTTTGTTCCAGTCGTTATTATCTTTGCAATTGCAGGCTGCGGCTCAGTTATTGAAGCTATTGTGCAAAAGATCATCCACTCCTAGTTTGTATATTCTCGCTAGTATTACAACTCAACCAAGTTTAATTTAAATAGTAAGAATAAAATGTCAGAATCCTTGGAGGGATTGAAAGTGAGAAAGGAAGTATTAGTAACAGGTGGTGCAGGTTTTATAGGAATTAACTTCATCGAACACCTTCTTGACAATACATCCTACCACATAACGAATATTGACTCTCTCACACATCCAACCAATCCGGTAGTTCTAAATCAGTTTACTCAATCACCTCGTTATCGTTTTTTTCAGGTAGATATTCGGAATCAGGTGCAGTTAAATAGAGTGTTCGATCGAGAGTACGATGCCATTATTCATCTTGCTGCATTGACTGATAGAGAAGAAAAAAAGTATTCCTCTATTGATTTTTTTGAGGTAAATGTATTAGGTACATTACACTTACTCGAGAAGGTAAGGAGTGGTCACGCTCAAAAATTTATTTACGTTTCAACAGGAAAAGTATACGGCACATTAGGTGAAAAAGATCGACCAAATTCCGAAGAGAGTCTACTCAATCCGAACAATAAGTACGTAGAAAGTAAAGTAAGTGGAGAAATGCTGGTTCGTTCTTATATCAAAAGATTTGAAATACCTGCCATTATCACACGTTGTAGCAATAATTACGGACCTTACCAACAAAATCAAAAATTAATTCCAACCGTAATTTGGAATGCATTAGAGGGAAGAGATGTTCCAATCTACGGTGACGGCCAGCAGGTTAGAGATTGGATATTTGTAAAAGATCATTGTAAAGCACTTCAAACCATCCTCGAGAATGGAAACTTAGGTGAAGTTTATAACATCAGTGGTGGTCGCGAGCGCTCAATAATGGATGTCGTAAAACTCATTCTTGATTATATGAATATAGATCATCAGTTAATTCGTCATGTAGCGGACCAAGAACAGAGTGGCAGACGCTATGCCTTGAATTGGGAAAAAGTTCACCTTTCATTAAATTGGAAACCTGAAACCGCTTTTTATGACGGGCTAATTCAAACAGTAGACTGGTATTCAAGCGAACACCTTCAAACCCAATAATTGATATTGGTAAAAAGAATAACTGGGCAAAAGTGAAAGAGTTCATAAACAAGAGCCTTTCACTTTTTTTTATTGTCTAGGTAGATGTAAGTTCCTAAATGTCATGTAAAGAATACAGTAAATATAAAAAGGAGGTAGCTTATGGCTGAGGAGATTATGATTACCCCTTGGGATTTAGAAGAGGAGCAGTACCAAGATACATTTTACGTTCCCCAATATATTATCGATATGGCTTATGAAGTGAATAATCATTACGATATGAAGGTCCATCATATGGAAGTCATAACAACAAAGTCTGACAAAGGTGGACTTATATGGAAGATTGAGACCGATAAAGGACCAAGAAGTTTAAAGCTACTACATCGACGGCCGACTAGAAGTTTATTTAGTTTGGGGGCTCAAGAATATTTAGTAAAGGAGAAGAAAGCAAGAGTTCCAGCCATCATCCCTACAAAGAACGGAAAGCTATATGTGGAGATGGGTGGAAAGCTATGGTTTGTCGCAGAATGGATTGATTCACTCTTTCAAGTGTCAAAAGACTTGGAAGGAGCAAAAGACCTTTGCTATGCCATTGGAGAATTCCACCGGTTATCTAAAGGATACGTTCCACCAGAAGGAGCTGAACTAGCATCACGTCTGTACCGGTGGCCGAAGACGTATAAGAAAATCATAAAAAAAATGAATTGGATGAGGGATATTGCTAGGCTCTATAGTGAAATGCCTGCCAGTTCAGCAATATTATCCGTTGTAGATATGTTTGAAGAACAAGCCACCAAAGCGTTTGAAAAGCTAGAGAAATCAGCCTACTATGATTTAGTCTCCAGAGGTAACCGAGAGTGGGGTCTAGTCCACCAAGATTATGGTTGGTCCAATGGGCAAAAAGGCGAAGGCGGTATGTGGATTATTGATTTAGATGGTGTCGCCTACGATCTTCCTATTCGGGATCTTCGTAAACTAATAACAGGAACAATGGATGATTTAGGTGGTTGGGATATTACATGGGTTAAAGAAATGATTAGAGCATATCATGCTGCAAATCCAATTGAAGATGGCTTATATGAGATGTTAATTACCGATATGGCTTTACCGAACTTATTTTATAAAAATGTAAAAGAGATCATTTATGAACCTACCATCTTTATGGATGAGGAATTAAAAATGTTAGTTGAAAGAATTGTAGAAATTGATAAATCGAAATGGCCAGTTCTAAAAGAGTTAGAGGATAATAGTTGGCTAGGAGGAGGAAAATCATAGTGAAGATCTTAATTATTTGTACAGAAAAACTACCAGTTCCTCCTGTACGCGGTGGAGCGATACAAACCTATATTGCAGGAGCAGTTCCGTATTTAAGCAAAAAACATAATATCACCATCTTAGGAACAACGGACCCCTCATTACCTATGGATGAGATAAGAGATGGTATACGTTATGTTCGATATAAAGGAGGGTTAGTTGAGACTTACCGTGAAGGAATTATAGAGTTTCTAAGCTCGAATCCTTCATTTGATTTAATTCATATTTTTAACCGTCCGCGGCTGGTCAATGCTGTACGGCAATATGCCCCCAAATCACGTATTATACTAAGTATGCATAATGATATGTTCAAACGTGAAAAAATAGATCCAGAAGAAGGGTCAAAAGCGATTCAACAGGTTGATAAAATAATTACAATTAGTAATTATATTGGTGAAGCGATTATAGAATTATTTCCACATGCTGCCCCGAAACTTCGAACTATTTACTCCGGAGTAGATTTAGATCGATTCATTCCATCGTATTCGTCTAAAGCTAAAGCAGTTAGTCAATCCTTGCGTAAAGAACATAACCTTGAGAATAAGAAAATTATCTTGTTCGCAGGAAGACTATCTCCTAATAAAGGCGCCGATGTATTAGTTCGGGCAATGCCGGAGTTAGCAGGTAAGCATCCTAATATTGCATTAGTTCTTATGGGAGGAAAATGGTTTAGCGATGACGGGATAACGGACTATATTGCTTATGTTCGTGCTTTAGCTGCTCGTTCACCAATCCCTGTTGTTACGACTGGCTTTGTTGCTCCTGATAAAATCCAAAACTGGTTTGCTGCTTCAGACGTATTTGTATGTCCATCTCAATGGCAAGAACCTTTGGCACGTGTGCACTATGAAGCGATGGCATCTGGCCTGCCTATTATTACGACAGCCCGTGGTGGAAATACAGAAGTCATTGAGCCCAATAAAAATGGATTAATTGTTGAGGACCCGGAAAATCCTAAAGCATTTGTTGAGCATTTAACCTATTTGCTTTCAAGACCGGCTCTCTGTAAAGAGATGGGACAATATGGTCGCCAGTTAGCAGAAAAAAACTATAATTGGGATCGGGTTGTCAATGATATTCTCGAAGTATGGAATGAAATAGAATATAAAATTAAAAATCACCTCCCAACTGAGAGTGAAAGTAGTATACCATTAGATCCTTTATCACTAGATAAACAAGTTAAACAAGACCAACAAGTTAAAGAGATTGTCAGTGATCATATAGAAGAAATAATAGAAGTAATTGATAAAGAGGAAGGAGAAGAAATCATAGAAATAATAGATAGAGGGGAAGGAGAAAAACTCGAACAGCCAACCGAAGAGGAAAAAAATGAAGAGGACAAAGCAGAAGAAGTTAAACCAACTGAAGATAAAGCTTATGAAACAAAACCGAACACCTTTAGAAAACTTAAACCATCTTCTAAGTCTAGACCAAGTCAAAAAGGTATCTCGTATCGAAGGATGGCTGATAAAGTGACAACAATGTTTAGAAGATTAAAAAAGAAATAGTCGCCATAAAAAAGGCAGACCCCTATAAATCACTATAGGAGTCAGCCTTCTTTACTATATAGTTTTTTAAAATAATCAACTTCTTTTTTCAATCCTTCCTCTAATGTAACTTGGGGATAATAATTGAGTAATTTCTGAGCTTTTGAAATATCAGCCCATGTATGTTTGGGTTCACCGCGTGTCTCTCCAGTAAATGATAAAATCGCTTGACGATTAAATAACCTCTCTAAAATGGTAATTGTTGCTAATACAGACGAACGTTCTTTACCACCGATGTTGATCGTCTCTCCAATCACGTCTTCACTAGTATAAACAACAGATGCTGTTGCTTTTACACAATCGGTCACATAAGTAAAGTCCCTCGTTTGTGTACCATCTCCATAGATAGAAATAGGCTTTTGTTCTATAAAACTTTTAATAAAGCGATGAAATGCCATATCAGGACGTTGTCTTGGTCCATATACTGTGAAATAGCGAAGGATCGTTATAGGGAGTTTATCATTTTGATAATATACGTGACATAAGTGCTCTCCTGTTAGTTTTGATACACCATAAGGGGAGAGAGGCGTTAGTTTAGCATCTTCAGAAACTTTTCCATTTTTTTCTCCATAAACAGAAGATGTCGAAACGTAGATAAATCTTTTTATTGGAAAATGAGTGCAAGCTTCCAATAACTTTTGGGTTACTAAAATGTTATTGGTAATGTAGCGATCAAAATCATTTCCCCAGCTGGTTCGTACCCCAGGCATTCCGGCAAGATGATAAACAATATCAACATCTTTTAACAACGTTGCCCAATTTATTCGTAATAAATCGTCTTCAATGAATGTGAAATGGTTTTGTTTAAGTAAATCCTTCAAGTTATTTTGTTTATATGGTTTTGTGGTCGTATCAATAAAACCATCAATCCCAATGACTTTATGTTGCTTGTCTTGTAAAAGGTACTCACATAGATGTGAGCCAATAAAGCCGGCTGCTCCAGTTACAAGAATGTTCATTGTTTGTTCCCCTGTGAAAAGGTTGCATTGAAGTGCTTCATTTTAGTTTCCTCCTTGAGTATATAGATGTTATATCCTATTACTCGTAGGACAGAACGTGACAGTAAAAGGTTTAGGATCTATTTCGATTTCACCCAATTTTTTATGTGTTTTGAATAGAGTAAAGGGAGTAGATTTTGGGCATCTAGGTAGCTTTTAATCACATAGGACAACTTCCTTTCAATGTAATCAAGGAATAAAATGTAAAAAATATTATAAAGGATGGAAGCAATCACTATGATAAAAAAAGCAATCATACCCGCGGCAGGATATGGAACGAGAAGCCTCCCAATTACAAAAGTTATTCCAAAAGAAATGTTTCCTATTAATTCGCGACCTGCAATTCATTATGTTGTTGAAGAAGCTGCAGCTTCTGGAATAGAAGAGATACTTATTGTAGTCTCCCGTAACAAAAGTTTAATCATAGATTACTTTGACCATTCACTTGAATTAGAGGCATTCTTAGAAAGAGAAAATAAATTACACCTTTTGAAGAAAACACAACTCCCCAATGTTCATATTCAATATGTCAGACAACCTTTTGCTGAGGGTTTAGGAGCTGCTATTCATCTAGGTGAGCGCTTTGTTGGAAAGGAGCCTTTTGCTGTTCTGCTTCCAGATGACATCTTTATTAGTAATGAGTGTCCTGCACTTGCGCAACTGGTTGATGTCTATAATAGACATCAAGGAAATGTACTAGGACTACAAAAAGTAAAGCAAGAGCTTGTCCATAGTTATGGCGTAGTTAAAGGAAAAAAAATAGGGGAAAAAATATACAACATAACAGATATTATAGAAAAACCAAAAATTGATCCACCATCTAACTTAGTTGTATGCGGACGGTATATTTTAGAACCTGAAATATTTGAGTGCTTGAGAGAGATAGAACCTGGGCTAGGAGGAGAAATACAGCTAACTGACGCGATTAAGGAAATGATTAAATATAAGAAATGCAATGGCAAGAAATTAATTGGAGAACGCTACGACATTGGAAAAGAAAGTGATTACCTTGAACTTATTCTAAAGTTTTCTAATAATAAGATCTAAAGTATTATAGATAATCAAAAATAACTCCTTCGGCGGGGATGATGGTATAAAGTCTACTCAAAGTCCAAAGTTGGATCAAAAATTAATATGTATTTATGAAAGAAACTTAGACCGTCCTGTTATTAGGGCGGTCTAAATATTTTAGGGGTTTACTCTTTCCTGTATATAAATTTTGCATATTCTAATGGATTTAAGAATGATTGAAAATATGTTTCTTTATCGTATGCTTTTAGCAATGAAACTTTAGCAGACTTTGCATTAGGCTCAATAAACCAAATATCTCCATTATTGTCTAGGCTAAAATCAATACCTATTTCCCCAAATGGACCGCATTCTTTCTCTATGGCTTGATACATAGCAAATAAAAAACTTTCGAAGCGTTCTCTAACTTTCTGAATTTCATCTGAACTATAATTTAATACTTTCTCAAAAAATTCTTCCATTGTATATGCGGAAGAATGTGTGGTTATAGGTGAATCGGGGACACCAGTCCTAGCAGATATTCCGATAATGACTAAGTCTCCATTTCCATTTCTTTGAATTTCGGATCGGAAATCAATATTACGATTATTCACTTTTAGTAGGTCAATGGCCTTTTGGATGATGAACGTTCGATTTTCAAAGAAAAATTGAATAAAGTCATATAACTCTGTAAAGTTATATGCTTTACCTACATGTAAAACATCGTCTCTAAAATACCGATACTCATATCCTCCAGAGGCTAAACTTTCTACACACAAAACGCTTCTCCCTCTCCCACTTCTTACGGCTTTTAAGTAAAACTTTGAATGGCGTTTTAAAAATTTCAAAATGTCTCTTTCACTTTTAAATAGGATGGTTTCGGGTAGGTATTGTTTTACGTTCTCATTTTTGCAAAGCTTCGAATTTATTTCAGCTTTATTAAAATAAGAAATGGAATTGATCTTTTTTATTTTGTGTTTGTTAAATACTCTTCTTACTTTTTCTGAAAGGCTTTTTTTATCTCGTGTAGCCAATCGATCATAAAGCACGTCCGGAAAGGGGAATAGTTTTTCTTCCCAAGATTCCGTTTCTGTGTCATACACCATCCCTTTAACTGTTTTTGAAAAAAAATAAACATTTCGTGCCGAAAAAAAATAAAGGGTAACGTTAGCAACTTTACTCGCTTTAGAAAGTTGAACCATCCTTCCGTAGCTTTGTATAGTATAATCCCCTTTTTTTAGCTTTCTTACCGCTCTATTTGTTACAAAAACTCCAACTAATGGTCGATTAATAGCTAGATTACTAATAGGCTCACTCCCTTTCTCTTTATTTACTAAAATATGTAGTCTCGTTATAAAGGGCACGGTCATTAGCCCTTTTTATGAAAGTTTCTATAGATGGGAAGCTAACTGCTAATTTATATCACCGAAATGGTCTCATTCACTAAATTTTCTAGCTCCATCTAGTCACCTGTACCTTTCAAAAAGTTGACCAATTAATAAAATAGCTAATATGTAATAGTTACCAGTAGTTATATCCCACAGGAAAGGAGTAGTCGAATGAAAAAGACGACAAAGTTAAAGCAACTAATCAACTCTCCGAATCTAGAATTTTTAATGGAGGCACATAACGGGCTATCTGCAAAAATTGTGGAAGAGGTTGGCTTCGATGGGATATGGGCCAGTGGTTTATCAATGTCAGCCAGTTTAGGAGTAAGAGATAATAATGAAGCATCATGGACACAAGTGTTAGATACACTTGAATTTATGAGCGATGGCACGTCTATCCCGATCTTATTAGATGGTGACACAGGGTATGGGAACTTTAATAATGCAAGACGCTTAGTTCAGAAATTAGAACAACGTGAGATAGCTGGAGTATGTATAGAAGATAAGCTATTTCCTAAAACGAATTCCTTTATTGATGGAAATTTACAACCGCTTGCTGATATTGAGGAATTCAGTGGAAAGATTAAGGCAATGAAGGACATTCAAAAGGATGACGATTTTAATGTTGTTGCAAGGTTAGAAGGATTTATTGCAGGGCATGGATTAAAAGAAGTTCTGCAAAGAGCAGAAGCTTATAGGAAAGCAGGGGCAGATGCAATACTTGTACACAGTAAAAGAGCAGATAGTAATGAAATTGAAGTATTTATGAAGGAGTGGGGAGATAGGCACCCAGTCGTTATTGTCCCAACGAAATATTATCAAACGCCAACTGATATATTTAGGGAGCTTGGAGTGAGTGTAGCCATATGGGCAAACCACAATATACGGGCAGCTATTAAAATGATGAAAAGTATATCAGAAGAAATTTATAAAAATCAGGCACTTACTTCAGTAGAACCACAAGTTGTAGGAGTAGATGAAATTTTTAGGCTTCAAGGAGCAGCGGAACTAAAAGAGGCTGAGAAAAAGTATTTACCACAAAGAAAAGGAAAACAAACTGGGGATGAAGATACAGGTGATTTATCATGCTAAATACAGCTCATTTTGGTGAAAAGCTAAAAGCATTAGGATACGACTTCTACAGTGGCGTACCTTGTTCATTCTTAAAGAGCTTAATAAACTATGCCATTAATAAATGTCACTATATACATGCAGCGAATGAAGGAGATGCAATTGCCATTGCTTCTGGCAGTTATTTAGGAGGAAAGAAATCGGTTGTTCTGATGCAAAACTCAGGCCTAATGAATGCCGTATCACCGCTAGTATCACTTAATGCACCATTTCAAATTCCATTACTAGGATTTGTTAGTCTTAGAGGGGAACCAGGGATATTTGATGAACCACAGCATGAATTGACAGGAAAAATTACAACAGACTTATTAGATTTAATGCAAATTAAGTGGGAGTTTCTTTCCGATGATATGGAAAAGGCATATGAACAGTTACAACGAGCAAATGAGTCGGTCGGAAACAATCAATCTTTCTTTTTTGTGGTTAAAAAAGGAACTTTTCATAGAGAATTACTTCAAAAGCAAGAACCTTTGAAAAGTATTGGTAGAGAAAAAATCGAAAAAACTAAAGAAGATGAGTTACCTTCGCGTTATGAAGTTTTATCTACTATTAATACTTTTAAGGACAAACAGACAGTTCAATTGGCGACAACTGGAAAAACCGGTCGTGAACTATTTGAAATTGAAGATGCTAATCATAACTTATACATGGTTGGGTCAATGGGTTGCATCAGTTCACTTGGATTAGGTTTGGCATTGGCTAAGAAAGAACTAGACTGTGTTGTGATTGATGGGGATGGCTCATTATTAATGAGAATGGGAAGTTTAGCAACAAACGGTTACTATCAACCAGAGAATATGCTTCATATATTATTGGATAATAACTCTCATGATTCGACTGGAGGACAGAGTACAGTTTCTAACAATATGAACTTTGTAGATATCGCCTCATCTTGTGGGTATGAAAAATCGATGTACATTAGTAATCTAGAAGAATTGAAAAATGCAATGGAACATTGGAAAAAAACGAGAGGGTTAACATTCCTTTATATGAAAATTGCAAAAGGCTCAAAAGAGAAATTAGGACGACCGACCTTAAAACCGCATGAAGTAAAAAAAAGATTTCAATCCTTTATTAGGTAAAGACATTTCTCGTTTAAAAACGCAAATCTTTATTAAACAAATGCAAATGAAAGGTGGAATTAAATTGCCGAAATTTAATAGAAAAAAATGGAGAAGGTATAAACTTTTAAAAAAAGTAAGTACTTTAGCTCCGCATCTACCTGAGACAAGAATTTATAGTGAAGAAGATCTTTTGGACATGATAGAAAAATACGGTGAGGTTATGGTAAAGCCTAATAACGGTCGTAGAGGTAAAGGAGTTATTAAGGTAGCAACTGTAAAAAAAGGAAAGTATGAAATTCAATTTGAAAATACAAAAGAAAAACTCAATAAAGAAAAGTTGCTACAATATGTCTCAAAACATGTCGGTGACCAAGCATACCTCATACAAGAAAGAATTCAACTTGCTCAAATTGAGGATCGCATTATTGATTTTAGAGTCATCGTTCAACGTAAAACGTATGAGGACCCTTGGGAAGTCACAGCAATGGTCGTAAAAGTAGCTGGAAAAGGCTATGTGGTAACAAATATAGCTAGAAGTGGCGGTGATATATTGTATGTTGAAGATGCCGTTGAAAGGTCTAACATCGATTCAATTTCATCTCAAGAGATCATGGGATCACTTGAAGATATTACACTAAAAGCAGCAAAGAAGTTAGCAAGATCTTATCCTAATCAACGGATCTTTGGATTTGATATGGGGGTAGATCCGAATGGTCATGTTTGGATTATTGAAGCTAATTTAGATCCAATGATGTCACATTTCAGCAAGTTAGATGATCAATCGTATTATCAAAGAATTAAAGAATTTAAACGCGGAAAATAGAGTTTACTTTGATAAATAATCAGTGATGACAAACTTCCATAGTTAAACACCATTTGTGATAGCCCTCATAAAATAAAAGGAAATACTAACTTTAGTAATCATAATTTCCGACAGCTGAGAGGGGAATGGTTATGGAAATTTGGCACGCAAGTAAATTTATTTGTTATCAGTTATTATCTGAGGAAGAAGATTTGGAGCATCTATTGCCAGAAACGAAAAAGTTAACGGAAGAAACCATTAAAGAGTTTTTGGAAAGATATCCAGTAGTTTTTATTAAGCCTTCCTTTGGTGCAAGAGGTAAAGGAATTCGTAAAATTACTAATTTGGGAGATTACTATGAAGTAGAAAGTTCTAAAAATAAATTCGATTTTCAAAATATAGATCAGTTAATAGGGTTTACAAACAAAGTAACTCTCAAAAAAGAATTTATTATCCAATCATATATTAACTTAGCTCAAACTGATGACAGACCGTTTGATATTAGAGTTATGGTCCAACGTAAAAAAGAATGCGATTGGTTCGTAACAGGTAAGTATGCAAAAATAGCAAAACCAGGACGTCTATTAACAAACTTAAGACATAAGGCACAAGTGGTGGAAGTAGAGGAAGCTATAAAAAAAGCAAATATTAATGCTGATACATTGACAAAAGATTTTTTAGCAATGATAGATGGTTATGCGATAAGAATTGCACAAAAATTAAGCGAAACATTTGAGGATCATAATAAATGGGGAATTGATATTGCCATCGACAATAATGGAAAGATTTGGTTTATTGAAGCTAATCCTTTTCCAGGATACAAAGGGTTTAAGAAGTTAGAAGACCAAAGCAGTTACCATACAATTTGTGAATTAATTAATAACGAACGAAAAGATAGATTTAAAGATAAAGATTATAGATTTTGAGGTGGGGGTAGTGTTCGAACAAGAGGAAACACGAGTTTTAATGTTAGTAGATTTTATGAATATAAGTGGATCAAAAACCCATGTATATAGCCTAATGAAAGACCTTTCAAGTAAAGGTATAAAAGTTGCAGTTGTTGGGAGAAAGGGACCTTACTCAAAAGTTTTCGCTCAAGCAGGATTTCCAACTTATTATGTTAACTATAAGGAGCCTGAACCTATTGTTGAAAAACAGCTCTTAGATATTTTAAAAAAAGAAAAGATTACGGTGATGCATGTTCACCAACCACAAGCAGCTAGATATGCCAGTATTATTTCACAAAAGTATCATATCCCTTTAGTTGCAACGATTCATGGGACTTACTATAGTGAACAGCAAATTTCTTACTTTTTATCAAATCCAAATACTACGTTTATAAGTGTAAGCAAAGGAGTACAATCATACCTAAATAAAGTTAATACTCCATCTTTTCTTATTCCAAATGGAATTCGCCTAGATGATTTTTACTACCAACCTAAATTAGATTTACGAACAAAACTAGGTATTCCCCGAAGTACACCAGTCATTCTCTATCCTGCAAGACTATCGGGTTCAAAAGGAAGAATTGCCCTCAAAGTGATTGAAGCTTGTCAGACCCTTCGGGGAGAGTGTCAATTGAAGAATTTTGATCTTATCATTGCTGGACATGGTTCCAAATTGAAGGAAATTAAAAAAAGAGCGAAAAAGATAAATAAAAGAGAAAAAAGGCCATTCATTCATGTTATAGGTAGATGTTTTAATATGCCAGAGCTCCATTCTAGCAGTACAGTTGTCGTAGGAACTGGTCGTTCAGGATGGGAAGCGATGGCATGTGAACGTCCCGTGATTGCAGTAGGACGGTCTGGATATTTAGGCTTAGTTAGAACTAATAATTTTGAAGCTGCGTTGGCCAGTAACCTCGGTGATCATCCTCATAGTTCGTTGAAAAGATGTACTGCATTGCTATTAGCTAAATCACTCGCGGATGTATTAGATTTAGGGGATAGTAGAAATTGGATTGGACAAAAAAGTAGAAGGTTAGTAGAAGAACACTTTAATAGTTTAATAGTTTGTGAACAAATAATTACGATCTATAAACAGTGTATAAAGGACTATGCACCTTAATAATTATAGACTCAAAAGGTGAAATCTGTTCTTTTGAGTCTGTTTTTTCTTCTGTTTTTAAATAGATCAGTGTTAAAATCAGACTTTTTTACAGAGGTGATGGCATGAAACCTTACTATAGTTTCGTCATGTTATGTTACAACAATTGGGAGATGACGGAAGAGGCATTGAAGACATTAATTCATTCATTAGACGGAAAGCATTTAAATAAAGGAGTAGAAATTATCGTTGTTGATAATGGCTCAACAGATGAGACTCCACATGGGATTGAACGATTAAAAGCAAAGTATGGTAGTGAGTGTATGAAGGTAAAGAATATTTGTTTACAACAAAACATGGGTTATACACCCGGAATAAATGAGGGCTTATCCAACTGTAAAGGAAAAGTCATTTCTATCTTAAACAATGATCTCATTTTTCCACCTAATTGGTTTAATCCTTTAGCCGAAGTTTTAGAAAACAACAATAGAATTGGTTTAGTTGCTCCCTACTTATCGCAAAGCAGCGGTAAACAAAATGTAAATAAGCGGTTCGATTCAATAAAAGAAATGAATGCTTTTGCAGCTGACTTTATGAAAGAAAGAGAAGGGATAACAGTCACTCATCGGGTCATAGGTGCATGTATGGTGTTTAAGAGGGAAGTTATCGATCTCATTGGCGGGAACGATATATGGTTCGGATTAGGTCAATTTGATGATGATGATTGGTGTGCAAGAACTATTGTGGCCGGATATAAAATTGCCATTGTAAGGAAATCTTTTGTACATCATCTATGTTCAGTCACTTATAAACAGCAATCTAAAGTTAAAAAGAGAGCATATCGTGCCAATAAACGAAAAATGTATAACAAATGGGGGTATTCGAAAAAGAAGCCCTTAAAGAAAGTATTAAAGAAGATACCCTTTTCTAGAGAACTTCATTATTTTCCAGCAAGTTTAAAAGATTACAATCCAATTCCCCCCACTGCAAAAAAACAAGGAAGAAAAAAAGGTCGCCAACTGTTGTTGGTCGCTGACTGGACTCACAGTTCTTCAAAGTGGGAGAAAACACTAGTAAACTCAATTCAACATTTAAGTAGCAATGATAGACTGCACCTTTGGATACCGTCTTTATATTATAAAGATTTTGATCTAGACGATAAGCTTTCAACCATATTACCTTCCTCTTTAATTTCCAAAATAAAAATTAACCAAACTAACATTTCACCGAGTAACTTACTCATTTTCTTAAAGTCCTTTGATGGCATTTATGAAGTGGAGAACGATTATATAAATCGATATATAGTTTATAGGGGTAATCAAATTTCAGTTCCACGGCTGAAGTCTAAGCATAATCAGTAGATAATCATATACTGTTTGGTAAGGAGGGAATCGTATGAAAGTTGTCATTCTTGCTGGAGGCTTTGGTACAAGAATAAGTGAAGAAACTCATTTAAAGCCAAAGCCAATGATTGAGATAGGTGATAGGCCGATTTTATTACACATTATGCAACATTATTCTAATTACGGATTTAATGACTTTATCATTTGTTTAGGTTACAAAAGTCAGATTATAAAAGAGTATTTTTCGAACTACTATCTATACAATTCTGATGTCACCTTTGACTTTAAAGAAAAAAATAAGCTGACGGTCCACAAAAATTTCACGGAACCGTGGAAGGTAACTTTAGTAGAAACCGGTTTAAATACACTTACAGGTGGACGGGTAAAAAAAGTTGAAAAATACGTTGGGGGAGAGCCCTTTATGCTTACCTATGGGGATGGTGTTGGGAATGTAAGCATTCAAAAACTAGTTGAGTTTCACAAAGGTCATGGAAAGTTAGCTACTGTAACGACAACGCAACCCCAAGGTAGGTTTGGCGTTTTATCCTTAACAAATGATCAAAGGGTTGATAAGTTTCAAGAGAAAATTCAAGGAGATGGTGGCTGGATTAATGCTGGCTTCTTCGTATTACAGCCAGAAGTCTTTAACTATATAAAAAATGGAGATCAGACGATTTTTGAAAAAGATCCGTTGGAAAATTTAGCTCGAGACGGACAGTTAATGGCCTATAAACATAATGGTTTTTGGCATCCAATGGATACGTTACGAGATAAGAAATATTTAGAAGAGGTCTGGGCCTCTGGTAAAGCTCCTTGGAGTAATGTCGATTTGTTAGATAAAGACTGAGTTCTATAATTATCGGAGGGCAATATGAAAATAGCAGTGACTGGGGCGACTGGTTTTTTAGGTAGTCATTTAACAAGAGCTTTAGTTAGTGATGGCCATGAAGTTATCATTCTTAAAAGAAGTTTTTCAAACACTTGGAGAATAAGAGATGTGATAGGAAAAGTAATGGTCTTTGATATTGATCAAAATTCAATAGAGCAACTATTTAAAGAGGTAGGTCCAATAGAAGTTATCATCCATACAGCTACAAAATATGACCGCAATCAAGAAAAATCATCAAATTTAGTTGAAGCAAACATTACTTTTCCATTAAAACTTTTAGAAGCAGCTGCTGATCATCAGACAAAACTATTTATCAATACGGATTCTTTTATTAATAAGAGTAATGAGGGTTACCAACATTTGGCCGGGTATGCTTTAACTAAAAAACAGTTTCTGGAGTGGGGAAAACATTTTGGGTTAGCTAAGAAGGTCGCGTTTCTTAATCTTCGTTTAGAACATATATACGGATCAATGGACAGTGAAAATAAATTCTCGACTCATATTATTCAAAGTTGTTTAAAGAATGTACCTACATTGTTACTAACTCCAGGGGATCAAAAGAGGGATTTTATTCATGTTGATGATGTAGTTTCTGCTTATTCTTTTCTATTAGAAAAAACGTTGGATCAACCTAGTGGATTTAAAGAATATGAAATCGGAACTGGAACTGGAGTATCGGTGAGAGACTTTGTAGAACTCGTTCACCAAAAATCAAAGTCTAAAACAAGGCTGAATTTTGGAGGGCTTCCACACCGCAATAATGAAATCATGGAGTCTGCAGCTAACATAGCTCCCCTTCAAAAACTAGGGTGGCAGAGTCAAATAAGTTTAGAAAAAGGAATTGAACAAACAATTACAGATGAACTCAGGAATGTGAATTCTTAACCACTATAAGAACAAGTGAGGTGACTTGAAATGGGTAAACAAAACTTAAAATCGGTGTTTCACGAAGACCTTGATTATATGTATAACAAGCTTGGATCACTTGAAAAAGAAAAGCTGAAAAATTCTACGGTCTTGGTAACAGGCTGTGCAGGATTTCTTGGCTTTTATTTTATGTCCTTTTTAGCTCAATTTTCAGACCAACTTGGCATTCGCAAAGTAATCGGAATCGATAATTTTAAATTAGGAAAACCGAAGTGGATCTTAGAGTTAGCCCAATATAATCAAAAGATCGAAATAGCTCACTTTGACATCACCCAATTCTCAACGTTTAATATGGAAAAATTTAATGATGTTGATTTTATTATTCACATGGCCTCTATTGCTTCACCAACCTATTATCGAAAATTCCCACTTGAAACCGTTGATGCTAATGTACAGGGATTGAGAGAATTGCTGCACTTCTATAAAGATAAAAACATAAAAGGGTTTCTATTCTTTTCTAGTAGTGAAGTTTATGGCGATCCCCTGTCTCAATTCATTCCTACATCTGAGGAGTATCGAGGAAATGTGGCAATGATTGGTCCAAGAGCTTGTTATGATGAGGCAAAACGGTTTGGTGAAACATTATGTTATTTGTATGCTGAAAATTATCAAATGCCTATATCAATCGTCAGACCGTTTAATAATTATGGACCTGGCATGAGGCTTAATGATAAACGCGTACCAGCTGATTTTGCTCAAGCCATTCTTAATAAGGGCGATCTCATCATTCATTCGGACGGTAAACCAACACGTACTTTTTGTTATGTAACTGATGCTGTTACGGGTTACCTTAAAGCATTACTATATGAACCGTTTGATTATTTTAATATTGGTATTGATCAACCAGAAATATCGATTAAAGCATTAGCTGAACTTTATCAAAAGGCGGCTTCCACCATTTTTGGATATACTCCAGCCATTGTATTTATGCAATCAGATGAGAAAAACTATTTAACCGATAATCCGTCAAGAAGATGTCCTGATATTACAAAGGCCAGAACATTATTAGACTATTCACCTACCATATTAGTTAACAAAGGAGTAGAGAGATTTTTGACGTTTTTAAAGGAAGGAGGAAACATTCATTGATTACAGTAATTGGCTTAGGCTTTGTTGGTCTCGCGACAGCGCTAGGATTTAGTGAAAAAGGCTACAAAGTGTATGGATACGATATTGATGATAAAAAGACAAAAAACTTTAGTAAAGGAAAACTGCCATTCTATGAACCGATGTTGGATCAAAAATTAAATCAACATTTAAATGAAAAATTTGTAGTAGTTAATCATTTGCAGGAAGCAATCGATGAAAGTAAAGTTATATTCCTATGCGTAGGTACTCCAAGTAAGTCCGATGATGGTACCGCTGATCTTACATTTATTTTGGACGCAGTAAAGAATGTAGCTGAATGTATAAAGCGGAAGCCACAGTTTAAAGTAATAGTTATAAAATCAACAGTTCCTCCATCCTCAACAAGAGAAACGGTGTGGCCTTACTTGGAAAGTATGGGATTTAAAATAGGGGAAGATATTGGATTAACTAATAATCCGGAGTTTTTGCGAGAAGGGTATGCATGGGAGGACTTTATGAACCCCGATCGCATTGTGATAGGTTGTGAGGATAAGCAAAGCGGGGACCTACTTGAAAAGATCTATCACCCATTTAATGCTCCCCTATATAAAGTGTCGTTGAATACAGCAGAATTTATTAAATATCTGTCTAATACTTTACTGGCAACGTTAATTAGTTTTTCAAATGAACAGTCGTTAATTGCTAGGTCAATAGGCAACATCAATTTAAAAGAAGCTTTTCATGTGTTACATCTTGATAAAAGGTGGTCAGGGACACCTGCCAAGATGACCTCCTATGTTTTTCCGGGGTGTGGCTTCGGTGGGTATTGTCTTCCGAAAGATACAAAAGCATTATGAGCGAAGCTTTGAAAAATGGGTATAAGCCAACCCTGCTCCAAAGTACCTTAAATGTAAATGAAAAAATGAAGAACTTTGTTGTTGAGGAGATTAATCAGAGAGTAGAAAAAGAAGATAATATCGGGATCTTAGGATTAGCATTTAAACCTCAATCGGATGATGTTAGGGATACCCCTGCCCAAACAATTATCTCTTCATTAATAAACCAGGGCTTTAATCATATTATTGCCTATGATCCGATGGCAACTAAATCATTTAAAGAGGCTTACCATTTACCGATTCAGTATGCTAATAGTTTAAAATCTTTACTTTCAAAAGTTGACCATGTCGTCGTTTTAACGGCTTGGGACGAATTTCAAACAAATGAGGAGTTAATTAAAGAAAAGAACGTTTTTGATTATCGATATATGTATGATTAGAAAGGAGGATGTGGATGACTTCAGAAGTGAAAACGATCAAACCCATAAGGTACTCCGGCAAAAATAGATTTTTAATTATAGCAAGAGTGAGCGACTCCTCTCTTCATAAAAAGTGGTTAAAATCATCAGAATATAAAAACTTTGATCTGTATCTTGAGTATTATGGTGACGGGAGTCGGGATTATAGCAATGATTGTGATTTCTATGCAATTGCCAAAGATACAAAATGGCCAAGAATGTATGAAGTGATAAAGGAATTTGGAGAAGAAATATTTAAATATGATGCCATATGGATACCAGACGATGATATTAAAACAGATTGCAAAACCATCAATAAAATGTTTAGGACCTTTATGCAGTACAATCTATTATTGGCACAGCCTGCATTAACAAGAGATTCTTATTATTCTCATAAAATCACTTTGGTTAGGCTTAAATACATTCTTAGGTATACACGTTTTGTTGAGGTAATGGTACCGATCTTTTCAAGAAAAGCTCTACAATTATGCTGGGAATCGTTCCAAAAAAGTCAATCAGGTTGGGGACTTGATTCTATTTGGCCTAAACTATTAGATTATCCGACTGATAAAATCGCAATTATTGACCAAACACCAGTAAAACATACTCGGCCTGTAAAAGGTGGGACATTATATAAAGATATCTCAACCCACCCTTATAAAGAGTTAAAGCGTATTTGTCAGGAATATGAAGTGACGAAGAAGTTTGATTATAATATATACGGTAAGATACTCAAAAAAAAGTTTGAATAAGGTTATCTATAAGTGTTTTTAGTATAATGAAAATATGTCGTGACTACGAAAACTAGCATTTGTAGCACGACATATTTTTTTAATTAGATTTTATATTTAATTTTTTGTAAATACTCTTCCATAAGCAACAAAAATGCATTCATATCTTCTATTGTCAGGTCACCAATATTTGCAATACGAAAGGAATTAAGATTTTTCACTTTACCTGGATAGATAGTAAATCCTTTCTCATAAAAGAAATCGTGCATTTCGTTAAAGTCATACTTTTTACAAGAAGGCTCTAATATCGCTGTAATAATCTTTGATTGATGTTCAAGAGGAACAAGGTGTTTTAATCCGAGGCGGGAAAGCCCTTCAATTAATGCTTCCCATAATGTAGAGTACCGCCTATATCGATTTTCAATTCCTTCGTCTTTGAGTTCAATAATCGCTTGTTTTAGTGCATATAAAGTTTGTACTGGGGGTGTAAAACGCATTTGACCTGTCTTTGACATGTATTCATATTGTGCAAAAAGGTTTAAATAGTAACTTTTCGGTTGTTTATTTTTATCTTTCCTAAGGTCACTGGTTTTGGCTATTACAAATGATACACCAGCCATTCCTTGCAAGTTTTTATTCGAGCTTGCTGCAAGAAAATGGATATTCATCTTTTCCATATCAATAGGAATAGCGGCAAATGAACTCATCGCATCTACAATTAAACAAATCTTAAGGTTTTTGCAAATTTCTCCTATTAATTGAATATCATTTAATAGACCTGTCGTTGTTTCGTTATGAACGACTGCTAGATGAGTAATCTTTTTTGAAGATCCTTCAATAAAAGATTGTAAGTTCTTTATATCAATCGGTTGATCTAGTTCACTTTTATATTCTAGCCAATTTAACTGATAGGCACTAGCAATCTCACACATTCGTTGTCCGTAAGCACCGTTATTGATAATGAGAAGTGTATTATCTTCTGAAATAATAGAATTTAATATAGACTCGACCGCAGCTGTACCAGAACCACCAAACAATACAGTAGAATAATCGCTAGTATTAGCAACTAAACTAGTTAATTCTTTACAAATATAGCGCATTACATCGCAAAATTCCTTCTCACGTGGGCAGATATCGGGTACGACTTGAGCATATTTAACGGTATCTGTAGTAGTTGCAGGACCAGGGTTAAGCAATACATTTCGTTTTACTTCTTTCATACATTTTACCTCCTTGTTAACTAGTAGGATTAGGAATGGATGGCTGTCTAAGAAAAAATAGATTAACCACGACCTACTCCAATATAGTCAAAGCCAAGTTTTTGTAACTTAATTGGATCATACAAGTTTCTTCCATCTAAAATGATAGGACGGTTCATGAATTGTTTCATCATTTTCCATTCTGGAGATTTAAAAACATCCCAATCCGTCGCAACAATTAATGCATCGGAATTACGAAGAGCTTCATACATGTTATCGTGAAAAATGACCTTTTCTCCTACTGAGTTAACGAGCGGATCAAAAACATGGATGTAACTACCAAGTGAAGTCAACCTATTAATCATTGTTACAGCTGGTGATTCTCGAGTATCATCAGTATTCGGTTTAAACGATAGTCCCCAAACGGTAATCTTTTTGTTATGAAAGCTCTGTAAAACTGCTTTTAGTTTATTAATATATATATCTATTTGTGTTTGGTTTACTTTCTTAGTAGCCTCAAGTAATGGCACATCAATCTTTTGAACTTTAGCTGTATGAATTAAAGATGTTACATCTTTAGGAAAACAAGACCCTCCATATCCGAGTCCAGGTTTTAAAAAGAGTGGGCCAATGCGTGGATCTGTTCCAATTCCTTTAGCAATATCTTCTACATTCACTCCAAATACATCACATATCCTTGACATCTCATTAATAAAAGAGATTTTCGTTGCTAGAAAGGCATTGGAGGCGTATTTAATTAGCTCTGCACCTGTTAAACTAGTAATAATAAATTCTCCATGTATTCCTTCATAAAGCTGCTTTACTTTATCGAGAGGTTTTTCTCGTTTCACGCCAATCACTGTCTTATCAGGATGTAAAAAGTCATGAATAGCAGAACCTTCTTTTAAAAATTCAGGATTAGAAACGACATCAAATAAATCGCTGTTAATACCCTTTTTTAATAGTTTCTGGTTAATCCATTCATTCGTACCAGGTGGAACCGTACTTTTGGTCATAATAATCTTATATGAATTAATCTGTGTAGAAATCGTCTCAATTACACTTTTGATATAGGACATATTAGTACTACCGTCTGGTAAGGAAGGAGTTCCAACAGCAATCATAATTACATCACTATGAGTAATAGCTTGTTTTGATGCAGTTGAGAAAGAAAGGGTTCCATTGTTTTGATTTTTTATCACTAATTCCTCTAACCCAGGCTCATAGATAGGAATTTTACCTCTTTTTAATTGATCCACCTTTTGTTCATCAATATCAATGCAAGAAACGTTGTGTCCCTGTTCGGCAAAGATTGCAGCTGTTGTTAGTCCAACATAACCGGCCCCCATGACGCATATGTTCATCTAGTGCAACCTCCTACATTTGGTGATAGATACTTATAGTTATAGTATTTTTAAGAATGGAAGAAGGTGTAGGAATTTGGTTGAAATGTACTTCTTATAGGGGCCATTCATTTAGATAATGGAAATATGGATATTGTGATTAGAAATAAAGAAAGAAGAGGCTGAAACCAGTGATTTCAGCCTCTAGGTCCTCAATTATCAAGTGTTAAAAGTTCATGATGATTTTGTTTAAAGATGGAATTCCGGTTGGAAGTTCTTTAAAGTAAACAAAACCATCAATGATTACATGATTCTGGTCTTCTGGTTGATGTAAGACAATTTCAAAATTCGGAAAAACTAGTACATCATTTGGAGCAAGTTCTTGTTGTGTCGGACGTATCCAATATTCTCCTGTTTCTCTAACTTTTGTACGCCAATCTTTGTGTACAAACTCCCACTCTTTGTCTGGAGAGATGTCAAAAATCTTTTCGGTTACATCTGCTTCGGTTAACTTGATCTTTCCAGAAAGGGTTGCTGAGCCAGCAGGTCGTACTTTAATACATACAATCGGAGTCGAAAGAAAAGTTGTCCCTGTATTTTTGATGATAAAGTTTCCATTAATCATAATTTCCTTTTCATCTTGTTTAAGATCAGGAAGTATGGTTGAATATGAAAAATAGGTCGTTGTTTCCGTGCGGTCATCTACTACAGCTTGCGCATTGGTTGTATTTTTATCTTCATTAACTCTCCTAACAAAGTCTTCAAACTTCTGTTTCTCGCTTTCCAATTTTTTCTCTGTATCATTTAATTGTTGTTTATACTTAGATGCCTCTGATCGATAATGAATTAACTTCTGTTGGAGCTGAATATTGTTCTCTTTGTTAAAGGAACGGTTACTTTTTCCACTCATGAGTTATTCCCCTCCTAAAAAAACACTATATAAAAATATGTATGTTCAGTTTTTATAGAGAATTAGTTAAAGTTTAAAAAAAATAAAAAGAGGGGAGACCCCTCTTTTTATTTTTCAATTAATGACCTGGGAAAATCTCAGGGCATTGTGGTGGGAAGCGATCAATTGGACATACGATATCAGCAATTGGTAACTCCTCACGAGGCTGGCAATGTTTAGCTTTAACTTCTAGCTTAACGATTGCTTCCATTTGAACATCTAAGCAGATTAAGATTGAGATATCAAGTTGCTGGAAGTCATCATTGCAGATTACGTCAGCATCACATTGGAAATACGTAACTTTACAATGTAACTGTGTTCCTTCTGGTGCACAAAGGAAGAAAGTTTGTGCTGTTGCGAATGGAATAGGCTCCACTGTTCTGCAGACTACGTCGCCTGTTGCATCTAAAATGGCTACGTCAACTAACCCTTTTACTAATACTTTAACTTTTTGTAATGTTACTGTATCTCCGCTAGGTAAAGTCACTTCAACAGCTTGACGAACTGGATGTTGGGGGATTTCCTGACAAAGGATAGACTTTGGTCTTAAGTTACATTCAACTGTATAACCTGGGAAGTCCTTTAAGAATTCACACAAATCCTGTTCAGGTTTAAACCCATTATCTTTACATTCGAACAAATCATCTAACTCATCACCATTAAAACTCATTAGTGGAATTTCAACTTGACGAGTAACCCAGTCAAAGACTTTAGGAACTTTAATACAAACTTCTTCACTCACTGTTTTACTCATGGTTTACCCTCCTCTTAATATTTACCCCTTGATTCTTTGTTTTTTGAAAAAACCAATTGGGTATTAGGACTAATGTATATTATGTATTTCGTCTAGATGTGTGCGAGTAAAAATTTTAATTGGGCGGTTTAACTGTTAGTAATTTATGTTATGAAATAGCGTTAGCTAGCATAAAATGGAGTGACGTTTATATAGGAAGAAATGTGAAAAGAAGACCTCTTTTTATTGTACTGATTTAAAGGCTTTGTTAGTTGAATTCTTTATAAAATCAAATCATAAAAAATTAACACAGCTATTATAAGAAGGAGGGAAGTTAACGATGACAATTTCTAAGAGAAGATATGACCGCAATGACCCAGAAGTCATTAAACAAAAATTAATCTACGTTCAATCGGAACTTTCTATTTATAAACAAAAGGTAAAAGATTATCAAGAAAATTACCATTACCAGCAACTTGAAGAACTGAAGAAGGAGAATGAACTCTTAAAAAATCATTTGGAACAACTAAAGATTGAGCTAGATGATAAATCAAAATATTATAATAAGGAAAAACAAAACTTTATTGAAGAGAAGGAAACGTTAAGCAGGACCATTAATAAACTTAGTACAAAGAGTAATGATTTGGAACGAGAGATCGCTTATAAATTAGAAGAGAACTCTTCACTTCATAAAAAGATACAACGGTTTATTGATGAAGAAAAGGCTCAGGGTGATAAGTTAAACAGTTATATAGAAGAAACAAAAAAGTTGAATACAGTTATTAATGAATTAGAAGCAAAATTAGTGGAAAAGGATAATGATATTTTACAGTCTCTAGAAAAAATAAAGCAATTAGAAAGTGTACTTGAAGAACAACAAACAACGACAGCATCAACACCATCAACTAATCCAAGTTATCTTACACTTAACAAACTCATGAATAGTGGGCAAAGTGAAAGAGGAATGAACATTTCGCAGAGTACAAATTTTGAACGTCGTTTTGAGATCTCTAACCATGAGACCCAAAAGGTAGACGCAGAATCAGTTTTTCTTAGAAGCAATATGTTAAAAAAGAAGCAAAAGGATAATGAATAAGTTTAAGTGGTCACTAATACTTTATGCGGAGCATAAAGATAAGGGTTAATGACTAAATTCGTTCCTTCAGGACACTTCTATTTGTTTTTTAACATATGATACAAGTAGAAACAGGCACTGGAGGAATGAGACATGATCAAAAGGAAAATTTCTTCACAAGCAAAGCCATATACATCGTTTGGAACTAAGCCAAAAGCTAAGAAGCCACTCGTAGCTCGGCCTATTCCAACGAATAAAGCTAACACAGCAAAACCGATTTCAGGATGTAATTGTGGAAATAAAGCTAAAAAGAAATAAAGTACTTTAAAGAACACCTAATTTAGGTGTTCTTTTGATTCTTACGAAATGAAAATTTATAGCAAAACACCTATACCACAACAGAAGCAAATCCATATTTTATATAAGCACTAAAAATATTTATATCAGGGAGGAACTAATTAATATGAAAAAGGAAATTCATGAACTTACAATCGAAATGGAATTAAAAGGTGATCTGTTTTATGAGTTAGAATACGACGGTGAAGCAGGTGAATTAACCATTCATAAGAAAAAGGGCGGAAGTGAAGAGGTTGTAAGTAACGACGGAAAAGTTTTCAACAAAAACTTCATGGATGAGCTTTCCATTACATCCGGCATGTCTAAGGGTGATATAACACAACAGATTCTCGCTGGATTATCGAAAAAGTCATTCGTTGAATTAGATATCGAAGTAACATTTATAGACGGAACAGAAGTAGAAATTAAAATAGAAAGTGAAGACTAAGAAACATTGTGGTAGCAGTTACCTTTAGTTAATTAAAGGTAAACTGCTACCATTTCTTATTGCACTTATTTATTTTATCGTAAAAACCTTGATCGGATGGCTTTTTTACCGCGGCGCATGGAAGGGGCTGAAATATAAAGTGCTTCTTTAGCACGTGTCATGGCTACATACATCAGCCTTCGTTCTTCTTCCATCGGTTCATCGTTGCCGTCACGCCAAGCATCAAGTGCATAGTCGTGGGGGAGTCCGCCATCCACAGCACCAATAACATATACTTGCTTAAATTCCAAACCTTTGGAACGATGAACGGTCATTAACTGAATCGCTTCACCGGTCATCGTATTTTTATTAGAAACCATTTCTTTATGCTTATGAATGATATGGTCAACGTACTCAAGAAATTCAGATACAGACTGATGGGATTGAGCTGCGACTCGTAAGTCTCTTACGTCATCTGATCCTTTATCCATTGTATTTCCCTCATTACCTTGCTTTTTCAAGTAATCGGTTAACCCCATTTCTTTTTCAATAAAATCAATAGCATCAACAGGTTTTAACGAAGAAATTTTTGAAAATAGAGGAACAATCGTTTTTAGTTTCTTTGATTGAAATGCCGGCAGCTGTGTTAATTTCGTAAGAGCTTCAACTAAAGAACAATCCTCGATTATACTTAAAGCTTTTAATTCCCGCAGTACATCTTGCTTTAAAAATAAAGCGCCGATCAAGTCACTCATCGCATCGGTATGATTTGGATTAATCGATAATTGCATATATGCTAAAATTTTTCTAACGGTTTTACGTTGATAGAAAGAATCTCCTTCTTGTTCAACGATAAAAGGTAAACTTGTATGAACCAGGCGCTCGAATAAGGCACGAGTCGATACGTTGGTTCGATAAAGAATAGCAAAATCGGATGGACTTGCACCTTGAGCTATGCGTTTTTTTAAATCCTCTACAATGATTGTCGCCTCTAGTTCTTCGTCAAATGGAAAGAAGACGAGCGGCGTGAAATCACTGTTAGTCAACGCTGAAAGTTGTTTATCATAGCGATGTTTATTTTTTGAAATGACATAACTAGCTGTACTTACGATTGAATGAACTGAGCGATAATTTTTAGCAAGAATCACCGTCTTGGTTCCGGGATACTCTTTTTTGAAATTTAAAATGTAGGCAGGGTTACTTCCACGAAAGGAGTAAATCGATTGGTCATCATCACCGACTACACATAAATTATTTTGTGGCTCTGCTAACATCTGAACGATTTTGTATTGCACTTTATTAATATCCTGAAATTCATCGACTGAAATATAGGAAAATCGTTCTTGATATTTTTCTAGGAGATTACGATTTTCTGATAAAAAATAATAACAGCCAATGAGCATATCATCAAAATCAAATAATTGTTCTTTTCCTTTTATGTCTTCGTACTGTTTGTAAATATGTAACGTTCGCTCTTCAAAGAGGTCTTTCGGTTCAACGTGATCAGGAACAATTAAGTTGTTTTTCCACCACCCAATTTGTGTGAGAGCTTGATCGTAAGCAAATTCTTTTTCTTCAAGACCTAATTCACGACCGACTTGTTTTGCAATTCTTTCTTTCTGCCATTCCCATTTTAATAAACGGTCTTGATGCCAGCGGTTAGGATCATGGTGCATGAGCATTTTATAGAAAATACTGTGAAAAGTTCCGACAAGAAGTTGTCTAATCTCTGATGGTTTAAGGTTTGGGTATTGGAGCATCCTTTCCTTCATTTCTCGCGCAGCTTTTGCAGTAAATGTAACGAGCAACATTCGATTAGAAGGAATTTGTTTTTCGGTCATCATATAAGCCGCTCTTGCGGTTAGTACTCTTGTTTTTCCACTTCCTGCACCAGCTAAAATAAGTAGTGGTCCTTCAGTTGTCGTCACAGCTTCCCATTGATAGGGATCTAATTTGAATCCTTCTTGTGACAACTCCTTATAATATGTGTGACTAATTTCATTAGTGGTATCATTCTGCTCCTGAAAATTTGAGTTACGGCAGACAATTTCAGGCTTTTTCCAATTGATTTCGTCTGGTTTAGTTGAAGAATGACTTGTAATGGTTCGTCGTTCTGGTAACCGGAATCCAACTTTTGTTTTATTAGGGCTACTAGAGTTTTGTTCTTCTTGTTGTTTATCTAATAGGGTCGAAACTGCTTTTTCACATTCTGTGTCATCAGTTTCATGAACAAAGTGAGGTGGGTGTTGAATGCTTACTGAAAAAGACATTTTCTTACCACAGTGAGGACATGTTAGTCTTCCATGTTTACTATCCCGATAAAGTTGTTGATATTGACTGGCATCTATATTTGCTAACTGAACAAGGCGTTCATTCCAAAATGCGACTTCCACTCCAGGTTCCTCCTTAAAATGAACGGACAATAACTAAAATAGCATTGTAGCACAAAACATAATAAAGGAAAACAACATAATAGGAACTGATAAATTCAAAATCAATGAAGTTTCACAATGAAGTTTCAATAAAATCAAAAGGAAATTTTCACAACAACTATATAAAAAAATTGGAATATTTTCAGTAGCAGTTACATATAATATTTAGAATATTCTGCATAAAAGTAAGGAGGAGACGCTTTGGGATATGTACCTCCACATCATAATATTGTAGCTGTTCATTATGGAAATCGAATGACAGTAAGACTAGCATTAATTAGAAGGAAAGAAAAAGTACATAAGGTAAAGCTGCTAGACTTAATGGAGCATTATAAGAAAGAGAAGGATTTTGAGAGCGGTCATCTTACTCTCTATACGAATTCAAGACGTATTGAAAACCAATTATTCCAAAAAGGTTTATTATTCGATCAACAGGTCTAAAGAAAGACCTGTTTTTTGGGGTTGAAGAAGGCGATTTTGCAAACACTACATTGAAAAACAGAACAGGAGGCATTAATATGGTGTCTTTTCTAATTCTTGGAATACTTGTTACAATAGGATCAGGTGTTATTTTTTACATAGGTTTATCAGTTGAAAATCAATTTCTATTCGGCCCTTTTATTAGTTTAATTGTTGGGATAAATTTTATTTTTATGGCGATTGTACGAATGTACCAAATAAAGAGGAGACAAGAAGATGGAACTAGAACAAATTAATGAACGATGCTTCTATTTTAAAGGAGCAGTTAATATCGGTTATATAAAAAATGGAGAAGACGGTATTTTAATTGATGCTGGACTCGATGACTCAGCTGTAAAAAAAGTAATTAAGCAAATAGATGAAAAAGGGTGGCCCTTAACTCATTTGTTTATTACACATGCTCATGCTGATCATTTTGGAGGGGCGGCTTACTTAAAAAAGAAAAAAGACGTCCTGACTTATGCGCCTGAATTAGAGTCAGCAATTCTCAACTTTCCGGTTTTGGAACCGATTTATTTACAAAATGGGAATTATCCCTTTAAAGAATTGAGAAATAAATTTGTTGAAGGAAAACCGGTCAAAATTGATGAAACGTGTTCGGAAGGTACTATTGCGATTGGATCACTTAACGTAACTTTACATAATGTATCTGGACATAGTTATCATATGTTAGCTTTACAAGTGGATGATGTTCTATATGCAGCAGACAGCTATTTTGAGGAGGAGACGCTACTTAAACACAATATCCCATATATTGTCGATGGTACAGAAACCATTCGTTCACTGCAAAAATTATTAAGTATGGACGTTAAAGGTGCTGTTCCGGGACACGGTGAATATGAAGAGAGTTTTAAAGATACAGTTCAAAAAAACATTTTGTATCATCAAAAGGTTGAAGCGGACTTGTTAAAGATTATTTCCCGAGAAAAGTCGACAACATTAGAGACGGTCATTGCTGAATTGTGTCAATTCCGTGGAGTGAAGATAAATAATATGACGTCGTGGGCGTTGTTTCGAACAGCTATCTGTGCTTATTTAAAAAAAGTAGTTGAAGAAGGACAAGTGCAAATGATATTAAATAATAACTATCTTTCTTATAAAAGAAAATGAGGAGAAGACATGGGTAAAGCTACTGTAGGAACGTGTGAATTATGTGAACGAGAAGCGCTGGAACGAACTGTGCATCACTTAACGCCAAGAGAGGAAGGTGGAGTGAATTTGCCAACGGCGCTTCTTTGTCTTCCATGCCATCGACAAATTCATGTCCTGTATTCTAATCGAGAGATGGCGATTAGATTAAATACGATTGAAAAGCTAAAGGATGATGAGGAAATTAAGAAATATTTAAAATACATAAAGAAACAACCAGCCTCTAAATCCGTACCTGTACGCAAAACGAGAAAAAGACGTTAACCTGTTCGTTTTTTTATTGTAATTTTGGTCGGCTTTCGCGGTTCACTATTTTCATCAATTGTTAATTCTGATGTACAATTCGGACACTTCGTTGCTTTAAATGGAATATTTGAAAAACAAAAAGGGCACATTTTCTGTTTCATATGATCTAGTGGATCACCAGATGGACGTCGAATACGATTGACTTGCCTGACGAACAAAAATAATACGAAAGCAACAATCATAAAATGTATTGCATGATTCAAGAACACCCCGTAATTAATCGTCGGAACACCGGCTTCCCTAGCTTCTGAAAGATTATTGTAATGGTTAGATGTAAGATTAATATATAGGTTTGAGAAATCCACTTTTCCGATTAATAATCCAAAAGGCGGCATTAAAACATCATCCACAAACGATTGAACAATCTTCGCGAATGTTGTACCAATAATGACACCAACACTCATATCAATTACATTTCCTCTCATTGCAAACTCTTTAAATTCAGTAAAGATTTTCATTTACGCTCCCACCTCAGAAGGTTGTCTTTATGAGAATGTTATGCAATGAATTTTGTAAGAATGACGATATAGACAATTGTTTATAGAATAAAAATTATTCTACGCTTGTGGTTAGCTTATCGCGTAATAGAGATATGAAAAAAGCAACTGACGTTTCCTTATATCAGCTGCTTTTGATAGTTGTTTTTATTTTAAAAGTGTTTAAGATTTTGTCATCGTTACATGGGGGATTCCAGCATCGAGAAATTCACCAGAAACCGTTTCATAACCAAGGGATTTATAAAATTTTTCTGCTTGTGTTTGTGCATTTAGCTTAAACTTTGTCAGTCCATCTTTACGTCCGAGGGCTTCAATCTCTTCCATTAAAAACTTACCAACTCCTTTACTACGATAACTTTTCAGAATGCAAATTCTTTCTACTTTTCCATACCCATCAACGATTCTTAATCTTCCGGCACCGACCGGTTTATTTTCGTCATAAACGACAAAATGTGTAGCTTCTTTTTCAAATTGATCGATTTCTTCTTCTTCAGGTACTTTTTGTTCTTCAACAAATACAGTAGTTCGTACAGAATAGGCATCCTGTAATTGGGCTTCATTGTTTACGACGATTACTTTCAAATTCAACAATCCTTTCCTAAGTGAAATGTTTCATGTACGGTCCAAGATCCGTTTTCTAACTGATAAAGCAGCTGGACGCGATCAACTGTTTCTTCATGGTTAATTGAATACATTTTTAGTTGTCCAAGAACATCAAAATGCTCTTGATTCGTTAAGTTTTGCGCAATCGTTACATGTGGTATGAACTTTTGAGTGAACTCTTCTTTAATAATACCTTGATGTAATAACCGATGTAACTGCTCTAATGAAGGATTAGAACGAATTTTATAAAAGATTTTGTTCGTTTTAGGAAAAAACGAGTCAATTTTATAAACATGAATAGTAAATGGTGAAATCGTTGATGTAACACTTCTTATATATTGAATACAGCTATCCAATTTTTCATCCACAATTTCAAACGAATTTTTTATCGTGATATGGGGAGGGATTAATGAATAATGTGAATCATACCTTTTTCGGTAAGAATTGGCCTGGTCCTGTAAATCTTTTGATGGAAACACCGCAATTCCATATTTCATAAAATCGTCCTCCTATTTCAAAGTTTATTTATGAAACATATAGAGTAGCGCAGATTTAATATTGGGCTGCCAAAACGTCCAACGATGGTTGCCTTCAAATTCGTGATAATGATAAGTAATTCCCAAATTAACTAGTAATTTATTCATTTCGCGGTTAGGTGTAAGAAAATCTTTTTGCTTTCCGTTGGTTGTTTCTACGTTAGTTTCTTCACTGCCTATCACGTGATAAATTTTTAAATGGGGTGCTTTTAATGAAGACAGTTCTTTCAAAACGGTTTGGTTGATATAAGGAGATTGTAATATAACCTGACCAAATGTATTTGGGTAATGCAGGGCAGTCATTAAAGAAATCGTTGCGGCTAATGAGTCACCGATAAGTGTTCGCCCTGCTGCAAGTGAAAACGTTTGAAAATGATCTTCTGCATATGGAACAAGCTCCTCGGCTAAGAAACGAATATAGGCATCCGCTTGCACTCCGTCTGGATGATACATCTCTCTTCGTTCCTGTAAACTTTCATAAGGGACCCCAATAATGATAACGTCTTCAATTTCATTATTAGAAATAAGCTCCTCGGCTTGGCGAGCGATTCGACCGAGTTGAAAGTAATCTTTACCGTCCTGAGCTATGAGCAAATGATAGCTGTATAAAGGTGAGTAGTTAGGAGGTAAATAGATTATAATGGGAAGTTCTTTTTTTAAATATTTACTGTAAATTTGATCTTCTTTAATTGTTCCGAATAATTGTTTACTCATTACTTTTTCAACCTTTCACATTGTCCAGATTTTCATCGTGATGATGTTATTATTCTAACATATATGCAGAAAATTCGGTTTCAAAACGAACTATTTTACGAAACGTGTAGATTTTTATATGAAACGCGCAAGCCCTCGTTTAGTGACGTAATTGTTAACCCCAAGTGCTCCCTTTCATAACATGTGTTAAAATATTTACAGTAGTTAGAAAAAAAGATCTTTTGCGTGAAAAGCATATGTACTTGATATGTTTAGTATAGCTAGATCATTAGTAACTGAGGGGGAAGCTAAAATGAAAGTACCAGTTCCATCAAATGTTGTTGAACAAGCTGCAAGAACAAAATTAACAGAACGAGGCGTGTCGATAGAGGATATTGCTCAAATCGTGTACGATCTCCAAGTTAAATTTTATAGCGGTTTAACAATGGAAGACTGTTTAGAAAGTGTTGATGCTGTATTATATAAGCGTGAAATACAACATGCAATCCTTGTGGGGATCGAATTAGACGAATTAGCAGAAAGAGGTCAGTTATCGGAACCTTTGCTGTCCATCATTCAGTCAGATGAAGGACTTTTTGGCGTAGATGAAACAATTGCACTCGGATCTGTCTTCGGTTTTGGCAGTATTGCTGTGACAACATTCGGTTATTTAGATAAAGCAAAAATGGGTATTATTAAAGACTTAGATGAAATTAAAGCACAGACCCATACTTTTCTAGATGACCTCGTTGCAAGTATCGCAGCTAGTGCTGCTGCGAGATTGGCTCACAGGCTGCGTGACCGAGATGAAAATCGAAGCCGACAGGAATTGGAAAAACTAGATATGGAAGATAAAATAGGGTAAGTGGGTAGAGTGTATATAGAATAGTTGGACCTTGCCGCAGGAAAAAGCTGTTAAAGAAAATCCCATTTTTTTATGAAAGGGTAAACTTTCGTATGAATTTTGGATAGAATAAAAGTAAATCATTGAAAGGCAAGGGAATGGTATGGGAAAAAGTCCACGGTGGATTTATTGGAAACAAACATTTCAATCTAAATTTCAAGCAGGATGTTTAAAAGCAAAGCTTGAAGATAACTGGCACAATGGCTATGAAATTGGACCATGTGTGGAAATAAAAAAGTTGAAAACAAATAAGTATGTTGTTCGATACACTTATGATGAGATGTCAGAAGGATCCTGACATCTCTTTTGTATTTTAATTTCGATAAAAACATGTTGGAAAAATACCAAAACAAAATATTTAGTTAGAAAATATAGTTACATGATAGCAACTATTTTTCATCTTATGATTTCTAGCGTATATTCCGTTAGCAATGTACCAATAGGTCAGCATATAACTTACTTATTCCCAATCATTTTTTCAGGACGAACAATCTCATCAAACTTTTCCCCTGATAATAACCCGCTTGCGATAGCAGCTTCACGAAGAGTAGATCCTTCTTCATGTGCTTTTTTCGCAATCTTAGCCGCGTTTTCATAGCCGATATGTGGGTTCAAAGCAGTGACGAGCATGAGTGACCTAGTAAGCAGGTTTTCAATTACGTCAGTATTCGCTTCAATTCCAACAAGACATTTATCGTTAAACGAAAGTATAGCATCGGCTAGCAGTTTAACAGATTGTAAATAGTTATAAATAATGACAGGCTTAAAAACATTCAATTCAAAATTACCTTGACTAGCAGCAAAGCCAATTGTTGCGTCATTTCCCATCACTTGTGCAACAACCATTGTTAAAGCTTCACTTTGAGTTGGATTTACTTTCCCAGGCATAATAGAACTCCCTGGTTCATTCGCAGGAATGGTAATCTCCCCAATTCCAGACCGAGGGCCGCTTGCCAACCAGCGGATATCATTTGCAATTTTCATCAAATCCGCTGCAAGTGCCTTTAATGCACCATGGGCATAAACGAGTTCGTCATGACTCGTTAAGGAGTGGAATTTATTCTTAGCAGAAGTAAATGAAATGTTGGTTATCTTACTGATTTCGTTTGCTACTTTATCTCCAAAATCAGGGTGAGCGTTAATTCCCGTACCAACAGCAGTTCCGCCAATGGCTAATTCTTTCATATGTTCTAAACTTTCGATGATCATTCGCTCTGACTTCTCAAGCATTCGCAGCCATCCGCTCACTTCTTGACCTAATGTTAAAGGAGTTGCATCCTGTAAATGCGTCCGTCCAATCTTGATAATATTATCGAATTCTTTCATTTTTCTTTCTGTTGTTATTTTCATTTTCTCAACTGCTGGGAGTAGCAATTTATTTACTTCATCAACTGCTGCAATATGCATAGCTGTTGGAAAAGTATCATTGGAACTTTGGGACCTGTTCACATCATCATTGGGATGAACTCGTTCTTTACTGCCTTTTTGGGCTAGTAATTGATTGGCTTCATGAGCAATCACTTCGTTTATGTTCATATTAGATTGTGTTCCGCTTCCTGTTTGCCAAACGGCTAATGGAAAATGTGTATCAAATTTACCTTCAATGATTTGATCAGCTACAGCAACAATTGCATCTTTTTTTTCTGCCTCAAGATTATTGATTTCATGGTTAACGATTGCAGCAGATTTTTTTAGAATGGCAAAAGCATGCATTACTTGAAGTGGCATTTTTTCGTTACCGATTTTGAAGTTCTCTAAACTTCTTTGTGTTTGTGCTCCCCATGATTTATCATTCGGTACTGGTACTTCTCCTAACGTATCTTTTTCAATTCGAAACGACATTGTTCATTCCTCCAAACATCTTTATCTTCTTAGCTTTATATATTTCCTGTTAATAAATACCTAATACTCGCTATAATATGTATCTTTCTACTTCTTTAAAACAATAAAAGGTCTGACAACACGACGGGACTTGTATACAGATAGTGTATCTAATATATGTCCACGGGAACGTGAAGAAGGCATGATCCTACTACTAGAGGAGGATGTTTAGGGATAGATCGTAAAAAGAAATACGCGCCCAAAAGAGGAAGAAAATAGGAGAAGTTGGACCTTAAAATCAGGAGACCATAAGAGGAAGAAATATAGACAGACAGCGCATAACGAATATCGTTTTAAATTTCCCCACCTAGTATTGAATGATATTTCTAGCTATGCAAATAATAACTTCATTGTAAAAAAGCTGTTTATTCTGGGATCTAATTAATGAGGTGTGTAGGTAATGAATATACTTTGGGGAATTTTTGGAGTGATTGTAATATTTGCTATCGCGTTTTTACTCTCAGCAAAAAGAAAAGCAATCAACTTAAGGACAGTTCTAGGTGGATTTGCTATCCAGCTTTTATTTGCCATTCTCGTACTTAAAGTTCCTGTAGGAAGAGAAGTATTAAATTGGCTGACGCAAGGAGTCGGAAGTATTATTGATTATGCTAATGCGGGCATTGGCTTTGTGTTTGGTGAAATGTTTGTTGAAGAAAACGGCATTTTTATGTTTGCGATTAATGTTCTTTCCGTTATTATTTTCTTTTCATCCCTAATATCGGTTCTGTATTATTTAAATATTATGCAGTGGGTCATTAAAATAATTGGTGGTGCTTTATCGAAACTGTTAGGTACTAGTAAGTCTGAATCGATGAGTGCTGCAGCTAATATTTTTGTTGGACAAACCGAAGCACCACTTGTTATTCGACCTTACATATCCAAAATGACTCAGTCTGAGTTATTTGCTGTTATGACAGGTGGTTTGGCTTCTGTTGCTGGATCTGTACTCGTCGGTTATGCGTTGCTCGGTGTTCCACTGGAATATTTGTTAGCCGCCAGTTTTATGGCAGCTCCTGCTGGTCTAGTGATGGCTAAAATGATTGTGCCGGAGACGCACCCAGAAGATATAACAGGTGAATTTACGATGGAAAAAGATAAAGAGTCTGCAAATGTGATTGATGCTGCTGCTAGAGGTGCAAGTGTTGGGTTAACTTTAGCTCTAAATATCGCAGCAATGTTACTAGCCTTTGTTGCCTTAATTGCTCTAATTAATGGAATTCTTGGTGCGATTGGTGGGCTTTTCGGAGTAACAGCGCTTACCTTGGAAGGAATTTTAGGATTTCTTTTTGCACCTTTAGCATTTGCGATTGGTGTACCGTGGCATGAAGCCGTTACAGCTGGAGGCTTTATTGGTCAAAAGCTAGTAGTCAATGAATTTGTGGCGTACCTTTCATTCGCACCGCAAATTGAGAACTTATCGGAAAAAACAGTGGCAGTTGTCAGCTTTGCGCTTTGTGGTTTTGCAAACTTTTCCTCATTAGCGATTTTATTAGGCGGGCTCGGTAACTTAGCTCCTGACAGGCGAAGTGATATTGCAAAATTAGGTTTACGTGCAGTAGCTGCGGGTATGTTGGCCTCGTTATTAAGCGGTGCAGTAGCTGGAATGTTATTTTAATTGGATAAGGTAAGGTCCTCTTCAACAGATGAAGAGGACTTTTTTAATTGCAAGTCTTAACATTGTATAAAAACTAAATCACTTTCAATAAATCTATTGACACATGCTGGAATTTTTTATATTGTATTAAGTGTAATACACTAAGTAGTACACATAAGACAATTAATGCAACCTATAAGGTGGTGAATGCATGCTTTTACGAATTGATCCAAAAAGTAATGTTCCATTGTATGAACAAATCATTATGCAAATTAAGGAACTACGGGCAAAGGGAATCATTCATGCGAATGAAAAGCTTCCGTCGGTACGAGAATTAAGTTCACAGATCGTTATTAACCCGAACACTGTCAGCAAAGCCTATAAAGAACTTGAGAGACAAGGGATTATTGTAACGATCCGGGGAAAAGGAACGTTTATAGCAGAAGGAGAAGTAATTGAAGCGTCTGAAAAGGAGAGAGAAAAAATGAAGAAATCTCTAGAACAGCTAGTTATAGATAGTGTGTATTTAGGGATAAAGAAAGAAGAACTGCAGCAGTGGATAGATGAATTATTTGAAGATTTAGGTGGTGACTTAGATGATAGAAATTAAACAGTTATCAAAATCCATTCATAATCATCAAGTTTTATCGGATATTAACTTTGAATTAAAGCCTGGAAATATTATTGGATTGATTGGTCGAAATGGTGCTGGAAAAACAACTCTTTTACGCCTTTTAGTTGGGATCCTTTTACCTTCGAGAGGGGATGTACTACTAGAAGGGAAAAGTATTTATCAGTTTCCGGAAGTTAAAAAGGAAATTGTATTCGTTCCAGATTCTCCTGAAGCGTTAAAGAGTTATTCGACTCAGGAAATTGTAAAGTTGTATAAACAAATATATCCCAATTTTGATGAAACATATTTTTATGAGTTACTAGACCGCTTTTCTTTACCGAAGTCGAGAAGAGTTGGTAATTACTCCAAAGGAATGAAGGCACTTTTCGCACTGGTCTTAGCTTTTTCTACGCGAGCAAAATATATCTTATTAGATGAACCTACCGATGGTCTTGATGTCATTATTAAAAAGAAAATCCTGCGCTATATAATTGAAGAAGTGGCCGAACAACAAGTTTCCGTCATCATTTCATCACATCGCTTAGATGAACTGGAGTTTATGGCCGATCAAATTATCGTTATTAAAGACGGTACAATTGAATCCAACTATGATCTTGATGCAATGAAACAAGCTTATCGAAAAGTTCAAGTCGTGTTTAAAGAATACTTACCAGATGAATTGAAAAATTACGTGAATGTACTCAGTCAAACGGGAAGAGTTTACACGTTATTAATTGACGGAGATCTGGTGGAAAAAGAAGCGGAAATCAAAAAGTATGAACCGTTGTTATACGAAGAATTGTCTGTTGTTTTAGAAGATATTTTCGTAGTGAAGCTCGGAGGTGAGGATTTTGCTGAATAAAGCGTTATGGATGAAAGAATTTAAACAAACAAAGGCATTGATTTTCGGTTTACTGTTACTCTTCTTTTTTGATTTTCCTATTCGAGTTTCACTTAGCTTAGAAAGTTGGAAAACCTTAGAGGAACAGGCTGCACTCAATCCAGACATGTATGGGCATGCGATTGTAAATGATTATATGGTTCGTTCATTGTTTTTTGGAGGATTTGCAACGTTTTTAGGATTAATATTAATTGTATTACTAGCTGGAATTATGATTGGATCCGAACGAAATACGCGCAAGAACGACTTTTCATTTGCTCTTCCATATAAACGAAGTGACATGTTTTTAACTAAATGGTTAATTGGATTTGTGACGATCACAACTTTTTATACAATCAATTATTTTGCGGCTTATTTCTTAGTAGCAACTTCAAATTATAGTCACTTTTTAGAGCAGTTTTCTCATGTTCAACTTTTTATTACACCACTGTTAGGTTTTATTACGTTGTTTAGCTTTGCTATGTTAATTGGAACAATTGCTGGAGAAATGATTTCACAAATGGCATTGACTTTCATCTTTACGTTCTTTCCGTTTGGTTTCTACTTCTTACTACAAGGATTTTGGATGGTTCATACGAATGGGTATTTACTAGAGCCAGAAACACTAACTTACCTTGTATGGCCGATTTATAGTATCGACACCTATTCTCACAAGCCATTACTTTTTCCTGTTGTCGCAACAATCATCTTCACAATTATTGCAACACGGTTATATATGGTAAATAAAGCCGAACATAATGGTGAATTCCTTATTTTTAAGGGGTTACAGCCGATTTTTAAGGTGGGAATTATCGTTTGTTTTTCTTTACTGGGCGGAATGTTAATTTCTAGCTTGACGCCATACACGAATGGTAATATACTGACTATCGTGTTCTATTGGATTGGGTTTCTCGTATTTGCTTACCTGTCTTATAGATTAACGACAAGGTTATTTTCAATGAACGTTACAGTTAAGAATAAATAAAAAGGTGAGAAAAGATGAAGAGAGTTTTTTGGTTGTATATTGTGTTGCTTTTTTTCCTAGCTTTTTGTTTCGTATATATTGAAAATATGAACCTACCATCTTAAGATGGTAGGTTTTTATACTTAATCGTATGTATTTCCTCTCGTTGGGAAATGCGTTTTTGTTAATAAGGAGTAGAAAAGGTCAAAAGCTGACAAGTTTCTTGTCAGCTTCGTTATTGTACATTATTTAAATAGACTTTTATATTCCCCGTAACCTTCTTTTTCTAGGTCGTTTTTATGAATAAATCTTAATGCTGCAGAATTTATGCAATAGCGTAATCCAGTCGGTTTTGGTCCGTCATCGAAAACATGACCGAGGTGGGAATCAGAATTTTTACTTCTTACTTCGATACGTCTCATTCCATGACTAGTATCCATCTCTTCAGCTAGTTTGTTTTGATGAAGAGGTTTTGAAAAGCTAGGCCAGCCACAGCCTGCATCAAATTTATCAAATGAACTAAATAATGGTTCACCTGAAATGATGTCTATATAAATACCTTCTTCTTCATTATTCCAGTATTCGTTATGAAAAGGAGGTTCTGTGCCGTTATTTTGGGTTACCTCGTATTGCATCGGCGTTAATGTTTTCTTAAGTGTTTCTGTGTCTTTTTTAACCGACCAATACTCTTTAATAAAGTGGTCACGACCAGAGCCTTTTCTGTACGTCATGTATCTAAACGGATTTTTCTTATAAAAGTCTTGGTGATAATCTTCTGCTGGATAAAATGGTAGAGCGGCTTGAATTTCAGTAACAATTGGCTTTGAAAAACGATCGCTTTCTTCAAGAGTCTTTTTTGATTTTTCCGCAATCTTCTTTTGCTCTTCAGTGTGATAAAAAATCACCGTCTTATAGGAGTGACCTCGATCATGAAATTGGCCGCCTGGATCAGTAGGATCAATTTGTTGCCAAAAGATATTAACTAATTTTTCGTATGGAAAAATCGCTGGGTCATATGTGATTTGTACGGCTTCATAATGTCCCGTTGTTTCACTACAAACTTCTTCATACGTAGGGTTTTCTTTATGCCCTCCTGTATATCCCGAGACAACCTTTTCTATACCAGGTAATTCGTCAAATGGTGTAACCATGCACCAGAAACAACCACCTGCAAATGTTGCGACTTCGAATGTATTATTTACCAAAATGATACCTCCTTCAAAGAAACCTTTTATGTATGTAGTATACAAACAAAATGAAAAGAAAAACAAAGATAATGCCTACGTTACGTACATCCCCCAAAAACCACCTAATTCGATGAAACCAAACATTTCTTTGTCCGTATATAATGAGTAAGTAGTAGTTAAGGAGTGAAGGTAATGGCAAAAGACAAAAAGAAAAGTGGATGGTCGTATTACTTATTTGAAATATTTCTAGAAGCTCTATCCTATTTGCCGAAAATGATTATTCGACTGGTAAAACATTGGTCGTAAAGTTTGTTAATTTTCATTCGTATATACGAAATACATACATTGTGAACAACTTTCTTGAAAAGATTACATTCCTTCTTCTTCAAATCGTTTCAAGTCATTTTTATGACCGATGACAATTAATATATCATTTAATTCGATTATTTCTGAAGGAAAAGGTGAAATATTTATATCATTACCTCGCTTGATGGCAAGAATAGTACAGCCATACTTTGCTCGGACATTTAATTGATCTAGTGACTTATTCGAAACTTTCTCTGTAGCAATTACTTCGATGATACTGTATTCGTCTGATAATTCGATATAGTCGACTATTTTTTCCGAAACGAGATGTTGGGCAATCCGAATGCCCATATCTTGCTCAGGATGAACGATCCGGTCTGCTCCAATTTTCTCCAATACACGGTGGTGATAATAATTCTGAGCCTTCACCCAAACATTAGACACTCCCAACTCTTTAAGAATGAGTGTACAAAGGATACTAGATTGAATATTATCACCAATTGCGACTATAACGTAATCAAAGTTACGGATCCCAAGTGAATGTAATGCATTTTCATCTGTACCGCTTGCAATGACACTATGAGTTGAATGATCAGTCATGTTATTCACTTTTTCCTCGTTATTATCAATGGCTAGAACGTCATGTCCGAGTTTATAAAGTTCCTTACAAACACTACTGCCAAATCGACCGAGACCAATGACGGCAAATTGTTTTCTCATTTAAGTATTTCCTCTTCCTTTAATTTTTCCTGTTAGTTAAATTTATTCTCGCTAAGTATAAGGATTAGTAATGTTAGTATGTGTCACTTTCCAGAAATTTAATAAACAAGCTAGGTTTAAGAAACATTGTAATATATCATGAAAAGAGTTCTAAAGTAGCTATATTTTGAGACCATAATCCTACTGGACCTAGATATTGTGAAAAATTGTAATATCAATACGAAGAAAGTGAAATTCATATTATTATGGTTTTAAAAAATCATATACGGGAAATAAAAAGAGGTCGAAACACCTGTAATATGGACATTCTATTACCTTATAAACTCGATAGAAGAATGTCGATTTCTTTAAATGGCATTTATATAGTGATATAATTTTTGTTACTTTGTGCTAGGAGGGGTTGGGGAAGAGAAAGCTGGCTCATCTTGTATAAATGAAAAAAAGGTGAGGAAACGTAAGAGAAACCGATAAAAGTAACCACATACGGTAATAATTAGGTTTTGTTAACTTTTTAAACGATTTATAGCTGCGGATATCGTGTTGCAGTTATTAAGATGAAGGTTTTGAAATTGAAGGGAGGGACCTTACGTTTCAAGCATGACTTGTTCGTAAGGGGAACATGGAAAAGTATACGTACAATACTAAAAAGCCAGGCAGTGTTTTTGTCATATCAGCTGTTTTAGTAAGTTTATTTGTTTTATGGGGTGTATTTGCACCTGGTGGATTAGAAGAAACAGCAAGCGATTTATTAGCATCAACCATCCAAAATTTCGGTTGGTTCTACATGATTGTTACAGCGATCTTTATTGCATTTGTATTGTTTTTAGCGATTAGTCCATTTGGCAAAATGAAACTGGGGAAGCCGGATGATAAACCAGAATATTCCTATTATACATGGATAGGAATGTTATTCTCAGCAGGTATCGGTGTCGGGTTTGTTTTCTGGGGAGTTGCTGAGCCCGTACTTTATTATATGGACCCGCCATACGGTGTAAACCCTGAAACGGTAGAAGCAGCTAATATCGGTTTACGATATGCAGTGTATCATTGGGCGTTGCACCCGTGGGCAATCTTTGGTTTAGTTGCTTTAACATTAGCATACGTTCAATATCGTAAAGATCAGCCAGCCCTCATTAGTTCTGCGTTTTATCCTATTTTAGGTAACCGGATTAACGGTTGGTTTGGGCGTGGTATCGATATTTTGGCCGTTCTAGCTACTTCTACTGGTGTCGCAACCACTTTTGGCTTAAGTGCGATGCAAATTACAGGGGGACTATCCTACTTAACACCAATTCCAAATAATACGACGACACAGCTAGTTGTTATCCTTATCGTGACTATATTATTTATGTTTTCAGCTGGGACTGGATTAAATAAAGGGATTCGAATTTTAAGTATAACGAACTTAACCATTGCGGCTATTCTATTATTATTTATGATCATCTTTGGCCCAACACTCTTTATTGCTGAAGGGGTTGTAACGACATTAGGAGGATATATATCCAATATTATCCCAATGAGTTTAACGATGACTCCATTTGCTGACAGTGTATGGTTAGGGGCATATACCATTTTCTTTTGGGCTTGGCATATTTCATGGGCTCCTTTTATGGGTCTATTTATTGCCAGAATTTCAAGAGGACGAACGATACGTGAGTTCGTCTTTGGCGTCCTATTTGTACCATCGCTTCTTGGGTTAATTTGGTTTACAGCTTTCGGTGGAACAGCACTGCACCTACAACGAGAGACAGGAAGCAACATTGCTGAAATCGTCATGAATAATGTCGAAGTAGCATTATTTGCAACGCTTGCCGAGTTACCGTTAGGTGCTGTAATGAGTGTTCTATCTGTGTTGTTAATCATTATTTTCTTCATTACTTCTGCAGACTCAGCTTCATATGTATTAGGAGCAATGACTTCTAGAGGAAGCTTAGCACCTGCATTGTATGTTAAGTTGATCTGGGGCTTATTAATTGCAGCAACGGCAAGTGTTCTCTTATTAAGCGGGGGCTTACAAGGCTTACAGACTGCTTCCATTATTGCCGCTCTACCGTTTGCTGTCATTATGCTCACCATGGCTGTGTCGATGTTCTTAATGATAAGTAAGGATTATCGAGCCATAACAAAAAAGAAACGTACGAAACAAATTGAAACAATTAAAGAGGAAGTTCGGGAAGAAATGAAAGAAGACATCTACGATGAACTAAAAGAAGAGATGCTAGAAGAAGTTAGAGATGAAATTAAAGAAGAAGTCTTAGAGGAGTTTAAGGAAGAAATATATGAAGAGATGAAAGAGGAAATTCTAGAAGAAATAGAAACAGATGAGGGGAATTCTAAAAAAGAATAATGATTTAAGAGACTGACATTACATCAGTCTCTTTTTTTTGGTGACCTTTACCATGTAAATATGAATTTTATGTGAAAAAGTTAGATTTCTAAAGAAAAGTGGAGGAAACTAAGGAGAAACTCAAAGAGAATGCGCTTACATGGGTGTTTGAGTATTTTAAAAATCGTGATACAATGCACTTCGTTATGGGCGGACCTGATTTTCTAAAGAAGGAAAATCAACAATCTAAGATAGAGGTGTAAAATGAATATCGAGACAATAAAAAATGAATGGTTTGGTAATGTGAGAGGTGATGTGCTTGCAGGTATAGTAGTTGCCCTCGCGTTGATCCCAGAAGCGATTGCGTTCTCAATTATCGCTGGTGTTGACCCAATGGTTGGGTTGTATGCCTCTTTTTGTATTGCTGTTGTTATTGCATTTGTCGGTGGACGACCAGGGATGATTTCCGCAGCAACAGGAGCAATGGCATTATTAATGGTTACACTTGTGGCAGAGCACGGGCTTCAATACTTATTAGCAGCTACAATTTTAACGGGTATTATTCAAATCCTATTTGGTGTTTTTAAACTAGCTCGCTACATGAAGTTTATCCCGCGTTCTGTAATGATCGGATTCGTCAATGCATTAGCGATTTTAATTTTTATGGCCCAGTTAGACCAATTCGTTGATGCAACTTGGGTTATGTATGCATTAGTTGTAGCCACATTGGTTATTATTTATGTATTACCAAGATTCACAAAGGTCGTTCCTTCTACTTTAATTGCTATTATAGTTATTACTTCTTTCGTTATTTTAACAGGAACAGGTGTTAGAACGGTAGGGGACATGGGTGAATTGACTCAAGCTCTTCCAATGTTTTTAATTCCGCAAATTCCATTAACGTTAGAAACATTAATGATTATATTCCCATATGCATTAGCTCTAGCTATTGTAGGTCTTCTAGAGTCTTTACTAACTGCTCAAATTGTAGATGATATGACAGATACTGAAAGTGATAAAAATAAAGAAAGTCGTGGACAAGGTATTGCAAATATTGTTACTGGCTTTTTCGGCGGAATGGCCGGCTGTGCGATGATTGGTCAATCGGTTATTAACGTGAAGTCGGGAGGTCGTGGAAGATTATCAGCATTAGTTGCCGGTGTGTTCCTCATGATCCTTATTGTAGCTTTAGGAAAACTTGTTGTACAAATTCCAATGGCGGCTCTTGTTGGGGTTATGATTATGGTTTCGATTAGTACGTTTGATTGGAACTCTGTACGAACGCTTCATAAAGTGCCGAGAACGGATGCTGCTGTTATGGTCGTTACAGTTGGAACGGTTGTCATTACTCATAACCTAGCAATCGGAGTATTCGCAGGGGTAATCCTAAGTGCAATTTTCTTCGCAGGAAAAATTTCAAAAGTTAACGTTTCAGCAGAAGTCATTAATCAGAAGAAAACATACTATGTGCAAGGCCAAATTTTCTTTGCTTCTGTGACTGACTTCGTTGCTGCATTTGACTATAAAGAAAACGTGACAGAAGTTATTATTGATCTAAGTCAATCTCATTTATGGGACGACTCAGCAGTTGGAGCCATCGATAAAATCAAATATAAGTTTGAACAAAATGATATCGATGTGAAGTTCATCGGACTAAATAAAGATAGCACAAACCTAATGAACAAAATTGGCGGCATGTCTTCAGGCCATTAAATTTTCTAAACAGGTCATCCTACACGGATGGCCTATTTTTCATAACAAAGGCTGACATCCTGTGATTAAGTGTTTTAATGAACTTTATTTGGAATATTTAAAGAGAACAGAGCCAGCCTTTTGGATGTTCCGAATCAAGTGGATTAAGAAGCGAAAGAAAAACCATAGTGGAACTCGAAATGTTAGGAAGTAATCACCACATATCTTCATACAAACGGCGATCAGCTAAGACGGTATCAATCGGACAATCTTCGGCATCGCGACCATATTGCCACGCCCATACATTTGCTTCACATGGTGGTTTGGCTGGTGTAAAGCGTTGGGGTCGATTTTGTTTCGTTGTCGTTCCAGGTTCTGGTTCTGCACTCCATAGAACAGACTGGACTTTCACTCGTTCACTATTGGCGACAGCGTCACAATACGCATCACTAAAAGGTCCTTCGACAGGGTCATGATAAAGGCCAGGTTTATAGCCACTCGGATAAAACGCATCCACCCATCCGCGTATCCAGGCTTCATCAACATCAAAGAAATTTTCTATATTGGCAAAAATTCGAACTCCGGTAGGGAAGCCAAGTCTTCTCGCATGGAATATTGCATTGGCAGCTGTTATTTCTCCGGTACGATAGCCAACTGCTTCTAAAAATTCATTATAAATGGGCATCACTCTTATCCCGTTTTCTCTTAATCGTTGAATTTCTTCTTTAGTTAATCCATCACTTACATTCGGTATAGTTGTTAAGTATCTGCCCCAATATTCGGGCTTACCAAAGTTTTCAAGGACACAATCATATAAGGCAGGAGTTACGGCCGCTGCTGAATCAACACCCCAAATACTTCTTGCCATCTAATCACTCCTAACTTCTAATACGGTTTACTATCGAAGAACATCTATTTTATATCATATCGGTAGAAGTGTTGTACTATGACTAGTGAAGTGTTGTAATAAAAATAAATACGAGGAAAAAAGAAAAAAGCCTGACCACTAAATGTCAGCGCTTTATTTGGTTAATTGGGTGAAACAAGTATATTAGTTTTCATATAAAGGAACTACGATTTGAAAAGTAGTTCCTGAACCAACGTTGCTATCAACAAGTATGGAGCCTTCCATATTGGAAATAATGCTGAAACAAACCATCATTCCAAGACCCGTTCCTTTAGACTTTGTCGTATAAAAAGGTTTTCCAAGACGATCTAGCTCTTCTTTAGTCATTCCAATACCTGTATCGGTTATCTCGATAACCGCTTTGTCTTTTTTAACAGATGTAGAGACATGTAAGGTTCCGCCATTAGGCATTGCTTCAATCGCATTTTTAAAAATATTGATTAAGCATTGCTGAAGCTTGCCTACATTTCCATAGATTACTGGGGCATCCTCAAATTCTTTATCTACACAGATAGAATTCAAATTAGCAAAAGGAGTAATAACTTCAATAGCTGCACTAGCGATCTGATTCACCTGAATGACTTCTTCTTCTTCTTTTTGTGGCTTAGCTAAAGAGAGGTAATCAGTAATTATATATTGGGCACGATCTAACTCTTTAAGCATAATACCATAGTAATTTCGGTTTTTGGAATCTACTTTTTCATCATTTTGAAACATTTGAATAAACCCTCGCACTACCGTCATCGGATTTCTGATTTCATGAGCAATGGAGGCGGCAAGTTCACTGACTAATTTCATTTGTTCCATACCTTCCATTTCCCTTTTTAGAAGCATATGGCGTTGATGATGTTCTATAAAATAAATGGCTCCCCATATCGTAAAGGTGATAAACATAATAGCCAGTGTATAATAATGAAAGATTTCAGAAATATCTACAGAACTATGAATATGTAAAAGGAATACCCCTGAAGCAACAATAATCATCGCAAATATAGAGGAAAAAATCGTTCCATATACTAATCGCTGTTTAAAATTTCCTTTTCGGTAAAATGGCAGAAGATAGATCATAGTAATAAAAATAATACATTCGATAATCAAAAATGCAATAAGGCCATAATTAATACCGAGGAATAAACGAGAGAGAATGATAAGTATACTCGTTACAATCCCAGCAGGTAAGCCGCCGTATAGGTAACTCAGAATTAAAGGAACAGCCCGCATATCAATAAAGAAAAGATTATCTCCTATTAAAAACGGAAACAACATACAAAAAAAGGCAGGGATACTGAAAATAACGCCAATAATAAGCGGTTGTATGCTAAATTTAAATTGTTGAAGCTTTTCAACTAAGAAAAATTGATAGAAAAAAATAGTCACTACAATAAATAAAAAATTGAGTAGAAGTTCTTCGATACCCACCTGCTGTTCCTCCTTGTTGAAGGGAAAAATACTTACCTTTTTATTAATGATATACCTTTTTCTGGCTGTTTTCTATGAAAATTTTATAGTAATAATAAAAATTCGTCTTTATAATAGGCCCTTAAGTGGATATACTAGATAGAGCAGAGTAAAGGAGTGGAATTCATTTAATAAAATGGAGTTCTCCTATTGGACGGAATTGTTTTTAAGTAGTTGACATCGCAGCGCGTATGTAGTATATTTATTTTGTCGCCAATAAAGCGATCTATGATCCGTTAGCTCAGCTGGGAGAGCGCCACCTTGACAGGGTGGAGGTCGAGGGTTCGAGCCCCCCACGGGTCACCATACATATGAAGCTTAAACCCCTTGCGTAGCAAGGGGTTTTTTTGTTATATGCAAATTTCTATATTTTTTAAAATGAGACTGAGAAGGCGATTTGCAAACCTTTAGTGGGGTAAAGTGGAATTTGATAAAATGGCAATTTAATATACCTAGTAGTAACGATAAATGTGATGAAAATTAATAGCTAAACTCACTTATAATCTTAGTGACATATAATTAATATAAAAAAACGCTTGGAAACGGGGTTTAAATTTAAATTGTTTATAATGCTCTACTTACTTGAAGTACATTCTTTCACAGAGCTAGTAAAAGTAGAGGTTGTTTTAATTCGTAGTATGGTTGTACTGCGCATTAAAAACTAGTACATAACTGTAGTTTTTTAAATATATTTTTTAAGGATAATATTTAATAACAAAAGAGATTATAGTAAAATAATTTAATATGCTAAATAATAAAATAATTTATACATAAATTATTGCATATTCTTCATTATTCTTTTAGCTTTTATAAAATTAAATGTTTCTTTTAGTAACGCCTCGTCTACGATTTCATCCTCAATAATGAGTTTGTACGTTCCTTGCAGTAGTCCTATATCAGATATTAGGTAATAAGCATCGGAATTTTTATCATCGGCAAGGATAGGACTATTCGAACACCCTACTAAATAATCAATGGAAACGTTAAATGTAGTAGCAATTTTTTTCAATGTCTCAGTTTCTGGAGAACGAATACCGTTTTCGTAACCTGAGACAGCGACCTTTGAAACACCAAGTTTATCTCCTACTTCTTGCTGGGTTAATCCGTTTTCTTTTCTTAAACGTTTAAACCTCGATTTAAAGTCCGGCATGAATAGCGTTCCTCCTTATTAAAACAGTGTGCTTCTAGTTAATTATACCATTGTAATAAAAATTAGTTAACTATGAGTTATCTTAGTAAAAAAGTTATCTTTTGGATAAAAAGTTATTGACTGTTAACACATGGTTAACTATACTAATTTTTGTGAGTAAAATAGATTAATACAAAAGTATTGAAAAGGGGAAATTATTTATGAGAAAATTCAAAAAAATAGGATCAATTTTAGGAGCTGTATCTTTAGCCTTAGCATTAACTGCATGTTCGCAGGAAACAGCAAAACCTGCTGAGTCAGCACCTATGGAAGAGAAAGTTGAACAAATTACAGCTGCAGAAATTGCCGAAGTACAAGCTGCATGGGGTAAAGGACTTGTTGACATTAGCACCGCCTATGCCGCAGGCGAGGACTACGGTACTATCGCTCAAGGTGTCCTTGATAGTCTGTATGGCTATGCGGACGGAACTGTTTTGTTTAAGCCAACCCTTACGCAAGCACCATATACATTCAGATTTACTGAAGAGGGCGCAGCAGCCTACTTTATCGGCACAGAGCGCTCGCAAGACGGTTTTGCCCTAAAACCTTGGACTGCTGTAGAGTTCGACTCTAACGGACAATCTTTTATAGACTCGGATAGCGCTATTTGGATGGGTAATGTACATATTACAAATGACAAAGGCGAAATAGTCACCGTCGATAAAACGTTCGGCTATTACAGAGACGCAAACGGTGATGTAAGAATCAACCTTCACCACTCAAGCCTGCCAGTACAAGAAGTTGAACAAATTACAGCTGCAGAAATTGCCGAAGTACAAGCTGCATGGGGTAAAGGACTTGTTGACATTAGCACTGCTTATGCCGCAGGCGAGGACTACGCTACTATCGCTCAAGGTGTCCTGGATAGTCTGTATGGCTATGTAGACGGAACTGTTTTGTTTAAGCCAACTCTTACGCAAGCACCACATACATTCAGATTTACTGAAGATGGCGCAGCGGCCTACTTTATCGGCACAGAGCGCTCGCAAGACGGTTTTGCCCTAAAACCTTGGACTGCTGTAGAGTTTGACTCCAACGGACAATTTATTATAGAAGCGGATAGCACTACTTGGATGGGTAATGTACATATTACAAACGACAAAGGTGAAGTAGTCACTGTCGATAAAACGTTCGGCTATTACAGAGACGCAAACGGTGATGTAAGAATCAACGTTCACCACTCAAGCCTACCAGTTCAATAGGATAAGAATAATCATACCCGACCAAGGTATTAGCTCTTTATTCAACAACACGGAGAAGGACACAGTCCCTCTCCGATTTTTGAGAAACTCCACTTTTTTTCGAAGTGGGGTTTTTTCTTTATACAAACACTTACTATTCGTACAAGAATAAATCTAATCTATAATAAGATAGCAAACCATCTTACCCTCTGGTGAGTTGGTTTGCTATCTGCTTTATGTTCTGTGCTATGGCTGTCATAAGCGCTTGTTCATTCGCCGCTTTTGGAACTACACCTACTTCTTCTATTAACCCTTTCATACCTGTTGCTTTAATAATTTAACCAATGTTGTGACCATATAACGCTCCCGCAGTATATATTTCAACTAACTCCCACCCGTCACCATTATTTTTAAATTCAGCAACTCCCAGATTTTCCTTTTCTCCACTCCCTATAATCCCAAATAAAAAATATATGTGCATGTTGAGTTTTTAAGTTATGTGCTTCTATATCAAATTTTGTGATTTCTATTATTCCTTTATTTTTGTATATACCTGATTATATGTTTCAAAAGCTTCTTATATAGTATACAATACCTCCTTATCACTACATGCAATCATTAAAGCAGATAAAACTAAAAATAAAGAGTTAGCTTTATAATATATTTTCATAACTTTTTCACCTCCAAATAATTACTTTCTTAAAGTCTTCTGCTCGTTTAAGAGAAAAACTCCAAAAATTAACGAATCTTCTTAAAGAAATAATACCAAAAGCATAGGTTAATTATACGAATTTATATTGCTGCACAGTATTTAGTCTACTACGTATCTCCTATTACTAGCACGATTGCAATTGTGTGGTAAACAGGCTGTCATTCTTTGGTGCACTTTTTGTTACTTGGTGGTAAATGCTATGTCAGAGATGGTATATTTCGATGACTGTAATCAGAATGTGAGGGCTTATTATTTTTCTTCTCTAAATTTCCATAGTATAGAACAAAATACCTGATATTTTTGTTGATAATATATGGAAGTGGAATTAGGTTATTATGAAAAAAATAAGTTCTTTGTAAGTTTAATAGTTCTTATTCTTTTATTAACAGCTTGTGGATCTGAGGGCGAAGAAGTTCAAGCAGACAAAGTTAACAATAATGAACAAGAGGTTGAAGATGATAACGTGCATTAAAGTTTTTCTGAATTTAGAAAAATTGTGAGGGCGTAGAACTTAAGCTAACAGGTGGCTAGTAGAGAAGCTGTTGTACTGGCAATTCCTGTTGTTGGAGAGGAGATTAGTGAAAGGAGAAAATAATATTATGAAAGTATTTGTCATAAACGATGGTTAGTTTAATGAAAAAACAGCATACGTAATCACTGTCGATTACGTATGCTGTCAAGCTTGTCTCTTTAACTCTCTCCATAAAAGGAGAGCTCTTTGTTAAGACCTACCTTAATATACCTTATCCCCATTAAAAATAGAGTTTTTCACAATGACATAATCTACATGACGAATGGAATCTAGCGTAGTTCCACCAGCATATGAAATAGATGATTGCAGATCTTGCTCCATTTCAGTCAGTGTATCCTGTAAGGAACCTTTATGCTCAACGTACATTTTCTTACCTTCGACGTTCTTCTTTTCTCCTTTTTGAAATTCAGAGGCAGATCCGAAATATTCTTTCACTACCTTTCCATCAATTTCAATCGTTTCTCCTGGTGATTCTTCATGCCCGGCAAATAGGGAGCCAATCATGACCATCGTTGCACCGAAACGAATCGATTTCGCGATGTCACCGTGTGTTCGAATTCCACCATCTGCAATTACCGGTTTACTTGCAGCCTTTGCACACCAACGAAGGGCAGCCAGTTGCCAGCCTCCAGTACCGAATCCGGTTTTAATTTTTGTGATACATACTTTACCAGGCCCAATCCCAACCTTTGTTGCGTCAGCACCGGCATGTTCAAGTTCACGTACAGCTTCAGGGGTTCCTACATTACCAGCAATGACAAAGCTGTTAGGTAGGTACTTTTTTATGTGCTGAATCATATGAATGACCGGATTTGAATGACCATGTGCAATGTCAATGGTGATGAATTCAGGGATAAGATTTGCCGCTGCCAGCTCTTCGATGAACTGATATTCTTCTTCCTTCACTCCAACACTAATGGATGCGTAGAGACCTCTTGCCTGCATCTCCTTGATAAATGACAGACGTTTTTCTGGCTCAAAACGATGCATAATGTAAAAATAATTATTTTCAGCAAGATAAAGCGCTATTTTTTCATCAATGATGGTTTGCATATTAGCAGGAACAACAGGAAGTTTAAACTCACGACCTCCTAGTGTCACTGTCGTATCACACTCAGAACGGCTGTTAACGACACATTTATTAGGAATTAACTGAATATCTTCATAATCAAAAACATTTTCCATGATGTACACTCCTAAACGATAATTTTTAATGTATTGTTCTCTAAACTAAAAAACAAAAAAATCCTAACTATAAATGGGTAGACGAGTTCACCCATTCGTAGTTAGGATTTTACGGCTCCTAGTAGAAACTCTTAGACCATATTTCTAAGAATATACGAATGCTAATAAATTATTTACTTCAACACAAAAATGATTATAACCGAACTTTAATTGTATGTAAATGATTATTGTTCGTTTTTATACAGAAAAAATAAAGGGATTTATAAAAAACACTGGAAATAATGCGTTTTCTAATAAACAGAAATCTAACTTCTCATTTTTGTTAAATAGAATACAGGTGAAAGTCGTTTTTGGAGAATGAAAAGCTTATTGAACTAGTAGGTCTTGAACGGAGCCAAGATGGCGTAATTGTTGACCGTGGTGTCCATAAGGCTTAATTAAGAAGGTAAAAGAGGAAGATGTTAAAAAAGGACATGTTGCCCAATGTAGTAAGTACAAATTATTTTCACAGGCAAAACCATTTTCTAAGTCTAATCTAATGGGATTTAAATGATGGTTAATAACTAACCCTTTAAAGTGGACCTCCCCTCGAAGAACTTTATTTAAATGCTACCATAAAGTCTTCCTCAAGGCGCATTCAAGTATTATTCTATTATTCCTGTACGTATTGCAATAGAAACAGCTTCAGTTCGGTTTTTTGCTCCTAATTTTCTCATCACGGTACTAATATAGTCTCTAACTGTAAATTCACTGATATTAAGCATGACTGCAATTTCTTTTGTACTATACCCATTAGAAAGAGGTTTCAATGTTTGTAACTCACGTTGACTTAGTACTCGCTGGTCATATTTAGAGAGCATTGAGTCAATCGCGATATCAAAATAACTTTTCATTTCTTGAACGTTAAATAAATGTTTACCGGTAAATCTATCGATGAAGACTACACCTAGCACTGTATTGGAAATACTCACAGGAATGATAAATAAAGAAGTCAAATTATATTTTTCAATATAACAACCTGGAAAAAACATTTCATTTTCATCTTTAAAGTAAATGTACTGCGGCTTATTATGTTGAATTGCCTTATTAATTACTGGAATGTTTAGTACCTTACCAAAAATTGATTCAATTGAAGTAACTTGTCCATTATTAATTTGTAGAACACCGTGAATAACTTTATTGAAAGGAGAGTATGAAAAGAAAGATACACGCTGAAAAGGAAAGAATTTAATAAATCCGTGTAATATGAAGTTTATATTACTGCTTTGTTTATCCGTTTTACTCATTCTATTTAAATATAGCTGTACTTTTTCATCAAGCATCGACATTTCTCCCCCCTACAGATTTAGGAATCGATTTGACCAGAAAAATCCACTAACATAAATACTGTAAGCGATTTCAAAATACTGACCGGTTAGAATACTAACTATTTTCCTGTATTATACTAATCTCTTCGGGTAAACAAAATAGTCCTTCTTAGGTGCTTTCAACAGGGTCAGAACAATTAGGGGAGGGGAGAAAGTTGTAGAAACATCATAGTTCAATGGTATAAAGGTTGTGGTTTATGAAGAGTCCAAAATGATGCATCTAAAAAAGGAGGTTATTATGAGCGTATTCAAAAAATCCGTTTCACTTTTAGCTGTATGCGTATTGTCTCTCTCAATTTTATCAACAGTTTCAGCAGAAACAAATAGAACTGTGCCCTCTCCAAAAGTAGTTGGTCCGCTTGAATCTGCACCTACGGGTGATTTCTCTAGAGATTATGTCTTTGGAGCCACAGACGTTGATCTCGACAGTAACGGATATATAGAAGAAGAGTTTTTTATTAAAGGTGTTGCTCGAGAATTTGTAATGCCATTATTGAGAACAGGAGTAATAAAGGAAGGTTCTACACCATATAAAACACGAATAGTTGTCCGGCGTCCTGCTAAGGAAAAAGACTTTAATGGAACGGTCCTATTGGAATGGTATAACGTAACCTCATCATTAGATCTAGAATTTGATTGGCTTTTGTCACATGATTATATTGTACGTGAAGGTTATGCTTGGGTCGGAGTATCTGCTCAACCAGTTGGTGTCGATTACCTAAAGGGGTGGAGTTCCAGATACCACACATTAAATGTTGCCAATAATGATATTTCCTATGACATTTATTCGCAAGTAGCAAAGGCAATACGCGAACCAGAAGCAGTGAATGTATTAGGGGCGTTAACCCCAGAACTCATTGTGGCAACAGGTCACTCTCAATCTGCGAGATATCTAGCAAACTATTATAATTCCATTCATCTCCTTCATGAGCTTATCGATGGTTACGTGATCCGTGGAGCGGCTACACCGGTTCGTAAAGACTTAGATGTCAACATAATCAGAACCATGGCCGAAGGAGACGTTCGCCAATATTCGAGCACGGCTAGTGCTTATAACAGCGATGAGGGAGATACCAATCATTTTAGACGTTGGGAAGTGGCAGGAACATCACATGTTGACTTGAAACAAAGAGAAGCTTATGTTTCGACATTAACGAGAGATATCGGTGGAGTCACTCCTGTACATGCGGTACGACCACCGTTTAGTCACATTCCGTTCCATCACGTTCAAAATGCGGCCTATGAACATATTGTGAATTGGATCAAGACAGGACAAGCCCCACCAATTGCACCTCGATTAGAGTGGGCATCTAATACAGTGAAAGCTAGAGATGAGTTTGGAAATGCATTAGGTGGGATTCGCTTACCAGAACATGAGGTGCCAACAGCTGTAAATACGGGAGATAACACAGGTCCTGGATTTGAATTCTTGTTTGGATCACATGAACCATTTGATGAAGCTACATTAAAAAAATTGTATCGTAACCATGGTTCTTATGTGTCGGCTATTAATCGTGCTACAAATAACGCTTTAAAACAAGGATTTATCTTGGAGAAAGATGCCCAAATCACTCGTGAAAAAGCTGCTCAATCACAAGTTGGTAAATAATTTTGTGTTAATAACAATTTTACATTCAAACAGAGGTAGACTTTTTAAAATAATACAATCAAATCTATTAAAATAGAGGAGGAATATCTATTGAAGAAGCTTTACAAAGGTATCTTCGGTCTCACGATGGCTACAGCTTTAGTTCTAGGGAGTTTATATTCAAGTAATGTTGTTCAAGCAAACGAAGAGGGTAGCAATGAATATACTGTGACCAATCCAATAGTTACAGGACCAGTACCTTCTGAGCCTTTGGGAGACCCATCACGTGACTATCCACAGTTTGCATCAGTTAATGATTTGGGAAAGCATGGTTACATTGAAGAGGAGTTCTTTTTCGAAGGAACAGCAACAAGCTATAGTACACCAGAAATGGCCGATGCGACTGTTACTTCAACAGATCATCCATATAAGACCCGCATGGTCGTTCGTCGACCTGTATCAGATAAGGACTTTAATGGTACTGTTATTGTTGAGTGGTTAAATGTAACAAGTGGTTACAATCTTGATGCAATGTGGTTGACTTCAAGTGATCATTTCTTACGTGAAGGGTATGCTTATGTTGGAGTGTCTGCTCAAAGAGTAGGAGTTCACGCACCAGGGACAGGCCTTATCAGCTGGAGCCCAACAAGGTATGGGACGCTTGATGTAACGGACGGTGGAACGATTATGGATGATTCACTATCTTATGATATTTTTTCCCAAGCAACTCAAGTGGTTATCAACCCAGGGGAAGTGAAACCTCTTGGAAACCTAAGTCCAGATCAAGTCATTGCAGCAGGTGCATCCCAATCTGCAAGGTTTCTTGTAAGGTACCATAACTCAATTCATCCTTTGACGGAAATGTTTGATGCCTATATGATCTACATTGGAATTGGCGATAAATTACGTGAAGACCTTAGTCCAAAAGTTTTTAAAGTTAATACAGAAACAGATGTGTTGTTATTAGGTGAAGCTGCAGCACGTCAACTTGACTCAAATCGTCTTCGCACTTGGGAAGTAGCTGGTACATCGCATGTTGGTGGTTCAAGAGGGATAAACCCGCGTACTGAGATATTAATTCGAGACAGTTTGCCAATTGCAGATACCACTGTTTGTACAAGACCAGCATTAAGTTTAGTACAAACTGGATATGCAGTAAATGCAGCCTATGAGCACCTTGTTCGCTGGGTGAAGGATGGTACTGAGCCTCCAAAAGCAGAACCAATTAAACTTAATTCAATCTCTCAAGATGCGGAACGTGATATCTACGGAAACGCACTTGGAGGTATTCGCTTACCAGAACATGCTGTTCCTACTGCTACTAACACAGGGATAAATTTTGGTGAAGGATTTTGTTTTCTTTTCGGATCGCATGAGCCTTTTGATCAAAAAACTCTAAATACTCTATATCCTAATCATGGCATATACGTTTCTGCAGTTAACAAATCAGTGAACGAAAATTTACAATCAGGTTTTATTGTAAAGGAAGATGCACAAATTATAAGAAATGAAGCTTCAAAATCGAGTATCGGAAAGAAAAAAGGTAGATAAAAAGTTAAAATCATTTAGAGCTTGAAAAAAGTCGCTTAACTACTATTAAAGTAGTAAGCGACTTTCTTAGTGCAGGCAGTATAATTCAAACGTGAAATCATACTACTACAAACAATTTTAATTACGAATTAAATAGTCGAACGCACCTAAAGCGGCATTAGCACCTGATCCCATTGAAATGATGATCTGGTTGTATGGATTATCTGTACAATCACCAGCTGCAAATAAACCTGGTAATGTTGTAGCTCCATGCTTATCAGTGACGATTTCACCAATGCGGTTGCGTTCAACCATGCCTTCTAACCAATCGGTATTTGGTACAAGTCCGATTTGAACAAAAACACCTTGTAATTCAACATGTTTTTCTTCTTCTGTCTCACGGTCCATATAAGTAATACCGTTGACAGTGTCTGTACCTGTAATTTCTTTCGTTTGAACGTTCGTTAACACCGTTACGTTAGGAAGGCTGTATAGACGGTCTTGTAAGACAGCATCTGCTTTTAACTCTGGGTTAAACTCAAGGACAGTTACATGATTAACAATACCTGCGAGATCAATCGCTGCCTCAATACCAGAGTTTCCGCCGCCAATAACCGCTACGTCTCTCCCTTCGAACAATGGACCGTCACAATGAGGGCAGTATGCTACACCCTTGTTTTTGAATTCTTGTTCACCAGGAACGCCAACATTACGCCAACGAGCACCCGTTGAAATAATGACAGTCTTACTCTTAAGAACAGCTCCGTTTTCTAGTTCTAGTTCAAAGAGATCTTTTTTCTCTAAGCCTTTAGCACGTTGTAAATTCATGATATCAATTCCGTATTCTTTCACGTGCTCTTCAAGACTTGCTACAAGCTTAGGTCCTTCGGTGTGTTTTACACTGATAAAGTTTTCAATACTCATTGTATCTAAGACTTGTCCACCGAAACGTTCAGCAACGATACCTGTGCGGATTCCTTTACGAGCCGCATAAATGGCAGCACTGGCACCCGCTGGACCGCCCCCAACAACAAGTACATCATAAGGATCTTTATCAGAAAACTCAGATGCATCTGGACCACTGCCCATTTTCGCAAGAATTTCTTCGAGTGTCATACGACCGCCGCCGAAGAACTCACCGTTTAGGAAAATAGCCGGGACAGACATGACATTTTTACTTTCAACTTCATCTTTAAAAGCTGCACCATCAATCATTGTGTGAGTAATGCCAGGATTTAGTACACTCATCATGTTAAGAGCTTGTACAACATCAGGGCAGTTATGGCAACTTAAGCTGACATACGTTTCAAAGTGGTATTCCCCACTTATATTTTTTACTTGCTCAATGACGCTTTGGTCCACTTTTGGTGGTCTTCCACTAACTTGGAGAAGTGCCAGCACTAATGAAGTGAATTCGTGCCCTAGAGGAACACCTGCAAATGTGACGCCTGTTTCTTGGCCGACACGATTGACGCTGAAGCTTGGTGTTCTTTCCAAGTCTGTTTTACGGACACTGATTTTAGATGACATAGAAGTAAGTTCGTTGACTAATGCTTCCATCTCATTTGATACTTTATCGGAACCTAAACTAACTTTAAGCAAAATATCGCCTTCCATTAGTTGTAGGTATTGATTTAACTGTGACTTAATTTCAGCATCAAGTACCATTTAGGACACTCCTTAGATTTTTCCAACAAGGTCTAGGCTAGGCTTAAGCGTTTCGCCGCCTTCTTGCCATTTAGCCGGGCAAACTTCACCTGGATTGTTGCGAACATATTGTGCAGCTTTAATTTTATTAACAAGGATACTTGCATCACGGCCGATACCACCAGCATTGATTTCAACTGTTTGGATAACACCGTCTGGATCGATGATGAAAGTACCACGATCAGCAAGACCAGACTCCTCGTCTAAAACTTCAAAGTTACGAGAGATCGCTTGAGAAGGGTCACCGATCATTGCGTAAGTAATTTTTCCGATTGTTTCTGAGCTGTCGTGCCAGCCTTTATGTGTAAAGTGTGTGTCTGTAGATACAGAGTATACTTCTGCACCAAGCTCTTTTAGAGTAGCATATTCGTTTTGAAGGTCTTCAAGCTCTGTAGGACATACGAATGTAAAGTCTGCTGGGTAGAAGCAGAATACGCTCCATTTACCTTTAATACTTTCGTTTGTTACATCGATAAATTCTCCATCTTTGAATGCCTTTGCGCTAAATGGTTTAACTTCAGTTCCGATTAATGACATAATTAATCTTCCTCCTAAAATTTAATATATGATTTTTACGAATTATTAATAGGATAAAAAGTTATCTATAATAATTCTAATACAGTAAATATTATTATATAAGAAATCTTTTCTAGTCAAGAGAAAACACCTATTTATTTTATTATAGACACAAATTGTAAAATTTATGGCGTTTTGAAATGAAATGAAGCGAATATTAGATATTTTTAGTAAATTTTATCCCCATTAAAAATGGAGTTCTTTACTACAACGTAATCAACATGGCGAATGGCGTCTAATTTGTTGCCGCCCGCATAAGAAATAGAAGATTGAAGATCTTCTTCCATTTCTTTTAAGGTGTCACCGAGAGAACCTTTATGTTCAACGTACATTTTCTTACCTTCTACATTTTTCTTTTCGCCTTTTTGGAACTCTGAAGCTGATCCAAAGTATTCCTTGCATAGCTTTCCTTCTATTTCCGTTGTTTCTCCCGGAGATTCTTCATGGCCGGCAAAGAGAGAGCCAATCATAACCATTGTAGCTCCAAAGCGAATGGACTTAGCAATATCACCATGTGTGCGAATTCCACCATCTGCAATTACCGGTTTAGTGGCAGCTTTTGCGCACCAACGCAGGGCAGCTAATTGCCAACCGCCTGTCCCAAACCCCGTTTTAATTTTCGTAATACAAACTTTCCCGGGGCCAATACCTACTTTGGTTGCATCTGCACCGGCGTGTTCCAGCTCTCTAACAGCTTCAGGTGTACCGACATTTCCAGCAATCACAAAGCTTTCAGGTATAAGCTTCTTGATATTCTGAATCATCTCAATGACAGCGTTAGAATGACCGTGTGCAATATCAATCGTAATGTATTCAGGTACTAACCGCTCGTCAGCTAGTTGTTGTACGAAACGATATTCTTCCTCTTTGACGCCTACACTTATGGATGCGTATAAATTCTTTGATTTCATATCTTTAATAAAATCTACACGCTTTTCAGGTTGAAAACGGTGCATGATATAAAAATAGCCATTTTGTGCTAAGTATATCGCAATCTTCTCGTCAATAATGGTTTGCATATTAGCAGGTACTACAGGTAATTTGAAAGTGCGGTTACCAAAGGTTACGGACGTATCACATTCCGACCGGCTTTTTACCACACTTTTAGCCGGAATTAATTGTATATCCTCATAATCAAAAACATTATCCACCATGTCCACTCCTATATTTAGATCAATAGAAACACTTAATTAATAAGTGTAATTGACACGAAGTTAGGTTGACCTCATGAAATGGGCGTTATACATGGAACAGATTATTGTTAAAAACAGAGATAAAACGCGAGACATTTATGTACAAACTTAATCATTTTGTAAAAAGAAACTGAACCCTTGTAAAGTCAAGGAGACAGGTTACTTTAATATAACTTATTTAGACAATGACCATGAGCGAGTCCAGAAGTTCATTCTTAACTCTTATTTCAATAAGGGAACTTTCAATCTCGCTAAAACCAAAGGTGAGTGTGTTGCTCAGCAAAAACATATGTATTCGGTATGAACAAGTTTAGGCTTGTTCTTTGTTCTTTTTATTTATTAAAATTAGATGTGTTCGTTTTTGTGCAAGTTCCTTTGCTGAATTTATTAGGAAAAAAAGAGGAAGTAGAAACCAAAGGGAGAGAATGGTGTACGCTAGAGGAAAGAACTAGGAGGGAACAGTAATATTAATAATTAGTCCAGCCTAGGGAAAAAATCTAGCAAATTACTATTTCAATATTTTTAATTTATTTTAAAACTGTCCTATATAAATGCAAAACTTGTCTAAGATTGCTGTTATTTGTGTACAAGTAATAGTTGATTAAAATGACAGAAAATTCAATAATTGAAGTGTAGTTCAATTTATTTTAGGGGGGATTTAATGAAACGGACAAAAAAAGCAATTCTTGCAGTTACGTTGGGGGCAGCATTAGTTTTTTCTTCTTCTGCAGTTGGGGCTGCGCCAGGGCAAAATAGTAAAGGAAATTCAAATCAACTACAAAATCAAGCGACGATACCATACTATGTCGATGAGTCAAAGTTACCTTTTGATGCTGTAGCTGGTTTTGAAACAGACCGCTATTGGGGTGTACATAAAGGAGCTGGGTACCGTATTGAAGTTCCAAAGAATTGGAACGGTGAACTTGTTCTTTATGCTCATGGGTATCGTGGGACAGGCCTTGAATTAACTGTTAGTAATCCAAGTTTAAGAGAATATTTACTTAAAAATGGCTATGCTTGGGCAGCGTCTTCTTATAGTACGAATGGTTATGATGTCGCACAAGGAGTAAAAGATACACATGCTTTAGGAACTCTATTCAACGGTATTGTGAAAAAACCAAAGCGGACGTATATCACAGGCCATTCGATGGGAGGACATATTACAGCAGTGCTTGCAGAGCAATACAGAAATGCATATGACGGCGCATTACCAATGTGTGGTGTAACTGGAGATACCGCTTTATTTGATTATTTTACAGATTATAACTTAGTAGCACAGGCTTTAGTAGGGATTAATAAAGAAGACCAGAAGTTTCCTGGTGATGACATTTACACGAATAATACTGTTCCTTATATTATAGGTACATTGGGCATTAACCAGAAAAACCTGACTACAGAAGGTGAAATACTGAAAGCGGTTACAATGAATTTATCAGGCGGAGAACGTCCTTTGTATGATGTAGCATTTGAAAGTTATAAAAACTTTTTATTTGGTCAATTAACTCCTGACCCAACGTTTATGGTGGCAGCAGGTAACGTCATTGATACGACAAAGTCAGTATATCAATTTGATGAAGACATGAGCACCATTTCCGATGAAGAGCAAGCGTTAAATGATGCTGTACGTCGGATTTCAGCTGATCCTCAAACGAAACAACAAGGGTTAACAGGAGTTCCAAAAGTAAAAGGTAATCACAAGATACCAATGGTTTCTATCCATAATATTGGAGACCTATTTGTTCCTTTCCATATGCAACAACTTCACGCGGAAAGAGCACAAGCTAACGGAAACGATGACTTACTTGTCACAAGAGTAAGTCGTTCAGTAGAACATTGTGGTTTCACTCCTTCTGAAGAGCAGGAAGCATTTGATGGTCTTGTAAAATGGGTTGAAGAAGGTGTTCGACCATTAGGTGATGACATCCTAAACCCTGAAGCTGTCGCTCATCCATTATTCGGAAGTCAGTTTACTAGAGGTTATCGAGTATATGATCCTTTACGTTATGCAACTAGTAATTAATTAAATAGTAGGTGAGGTGTCCACGTATCTTGCATTACTGAATTTCTAGTTTCTTATATTTTTCTAGTATTTAAGTATTTTCGCAAGGTACGTGATCACTATGCTTTTTCCAACTTCTAAGCACTTGTACATAAGCATCAAAAATAAATAGGGGGTTCTTATGCTAAACCAATACGAAAAGTTTAAGGTACATACGAACAGTGTTACGATTAATGGAGTCAAAGGGGGTTCAGGTCCACCGCTCTTATTACTGCACGGTTATCCTCAAACGCACGTGATGTGGCATAAAGTGATTGATCAATTAGCTGAGCGATTTACTGTAGTGGCTACCGATCTCCGTGGATATGGTGATAGTAGTAAGCCTAAAGGAAATTCAGATCATAGTAATTATTCGAAGAGAGTAATGGCCGAGGATCAGGTCGAAGTGATGAGAGAGTTAGGTTTTGATGAATTTTATTTAGTTGGCCATGATCGCGGAGCGAGGGTAGGGTATCGTCTAGCTTTAGATCACCCCGAACGAGTAAAAAAGTTTGTCGCATTAGATGTGATCCCGACACTTCTCATGTACGAAAAAACGGATATGATCTTTGCACGATATTACTATCATTGGTTTTTCTTAATTCAAGACGCTCCGTATCCGGAAGAACTAATCTCTCAAAATTCATCCTATTTCCTAGAGACAAATTTAATTAAACTTGCACGATATCCATCCATTAGTGAGTCACCTTTTAGTATGGAAGCATACGAAGAATATCTCCGTTGTTTCAAGAAACCTAATGCAATTCACGCGATGTGTGAAGATTACCGAGCAGGGGCAAGTATAGACCTTGTTCATGAACGTGAAGATCTTGTGGCAAATCGAAAGATAGAATGTGAGACATTAGTGCTGTGGGGAGAGAACGGTGTTGTCGATAAATGCTTTGAGCCTTTAGAAGAGTGGAAGAAGTTTGCCAACAATGTAAAAGGAAAATCCCTGCCTTGTGGTCACTTTATTCCAGAAGAAGTACCTGAATTATTGTTGGAAGAGCTTTTTGCTTTTATAGAAAGTATTTAGCATTTTGATTTGCTTGGGCGAATGTAAGTAAAGATAAGTGGAGCATAATGGTTAAAAGGTCTAGTTCTAGACCTTTTTTGATTTAATTTTTATTCAAAATGTTAACCCATAAACGACACTAACGGTTTACTTATTTTCAACAAAATTGAAGAACTAGTCACAAGTAGCTCTTTATTTCCATTTACTATTTAAAAAGAAAGATATCGAAAGAACAAAAAGGAGCTACAGAGTTTGATAGATTATTATATTAAACTATATGGAAAAGTTCAGGGTGTAGGCTTCCGGCGACATACAAAAAAGTATGCTATTTTAAATGAAATAAAAGGGTGGGTGTGTAATAAAGAAGATGGTACAGTTGAAATTATTGCACAAGGCTTGCATGAAAATATGAATAATTTTTAGAGAAAGTAACTAGAAGGAACACATAGATCAAAAGTGAAACGTTTAGAAGTAATACAGCAACAAAATACTAAAAGCTACAGTAAATTTACAATTAGAAAAAATTAAAATGGATATAGGTAAAAGCTTTAGATTGACTCTTCCTTCATTTATAAAGACCTTTTATGAATATCAAAACCGGTTATGACATTAGCCCACAACAAAACCTACTCTAGGCATATGATACATTGTTTAAACCGATTTGGAGGGGAAGCAATGTATTACAATGGGATAGACTATACTAGAAATCACCAGCATCAAAACCACCAAACTGTGCAACAACAAATGGTTACGCTTTATGATCCATACGTCGTTCAAGTGTTACAATCCGTAAAGGGTAAAGAACTTATTGTTGAAACAAGTCGCGGGAGTATTCGTGGAAATTTAACCGATGTGAAGCCTGATCACATAGTGTTATCAACTAATGATTCATCTTTTTTTGTTAGGATTCAAGAAATCATTTGGGTTATGCCCAATTAGATTTACTTGGAATATAAGATTAGCAATCTACTAAGCAGAAAAAATAGAAGGACTATGTTTGAAGGTACTGGGAAAGACGATCTGAATCTAGGTCGTCTTTTTATTTTGATCCTTTGGTTAACAATAGTTCCATTGTCTGTTTTCACCGGTGGCACCAAATTTTATAACCTTTCACCTGATTTTTCTAACAATAGTTCAGGGAGTTTTTATAGTTAATTCAGGATTTCTCCTGATAACAATAAACTGGTTATAAAAGTATTATTACATTAAAGACAGAGTTTTAGGAAGTTTCTAACAGCTAGGTATACAAAAAGGATGCAGTTAATGATATACAAAACAATTAACTACAAAAGAAATCGAAAAATCAACTAGTATAAATAAGGATCTTTGAGGGGGAACTTTTTATGAATTTATCTACGGTCCATCAAACAGGAACAGTCGTTATCGAAACCGATACGATGCTAATGGGAGAAGTGAATGGCAATGTGATTGTGTTACCTGGAGCTAAGTTAGATCTAGAAGCAAAGGTCACAGGAGATGTTACATTGAAGAAGTTCTCAGTAGCATCCATAAGAGGTCAAATCAATGGCAATCTTTATAATGAAGGAGCTAGAATTGAACTTATCCGTGGTGTAAGAGGCGAAGTTATTAATCGATAATAGGTCTTTAAAGTGTAAAGCATATAAAAACAACCAACTTAGGTTATATAAAACCTAGGCTGGTTGTATGTAGCACAATTAGATTTTAGTATTAGCAAGTACATCATCTTTTTGCGCAATCCCCTCGTGTATACGAATAACTTTGAGTTCATTAGGTTCTACGATAACGAAGAAGCCGTTTGAGAAATCAGTAGAATGTTCTTTAAAGAAAATCCCTTTTAAATGATCATTAGTTAAACTATCAAAAGAGAGAATGTAGTGCCCGTCTTCCTCTATTAAGTGAGCATGATTTCCTTTTTCGTATGAGTCGCCCTCATAATAAAAATCCCTGTTTACTTCTACAATATGAATATCTATTCCAGCAATCTTCTTTAATAAATTATTAATAATAGGTTCGTTTGTCCATAATTGGATTTTCGTTTGTATAGATTGACCAATTACAATTTGTGTAACATTCTTTTCTAGTGCAGTTTCCGCAATAGCCGTGGCAATATTTTTAGCGTCTGTATTTCGAGTAATTAATTTTACCTCATATTTTTTTGCTAAGCTCTCAAAAAGATATTTTGTTTGTAATTGACTAAAATTAAGTTCGTCATAAGCTTTCGTATCAACAGAAAGGACTAAACATTCCCCATCAAATGCTTTAGCTAATGCCTTTCCTCGTTGGATTAATTTTTCTGCATGAATTGGGTGACTAATACAAACTAAAATAGTTTCTTTTAACATATTTATCTCCTCTTTTCGCTAGATCTCATAAATCCAGCTTGTTATCACCTCAAAATTGAAAGTGAAGATGAGGTGTATTCTATAAGTTCAAAACTTCTCTCCCTATTTTTTTTTCTGTACTAGGTAACAGAACAGGAGCCGAATATAAGGCTCCATTCTCTATTTTTTCTTTAAAGCCTTTTCTTGTTGCCTAGTACAGTAGTCTAGTTCTCTATATTAGATTTACTCCCTTGGATACATCATAACATGGGCCAAGTCTACAAATTTATCAGGGAATAACCTGAAAATCTATGTTTATTCCCCTTATTTTTTTATTGTGTTAGTGGATGTTCTTTTCTACAAGTTTCAGTCATTTGAAGTAAGTAATGGATCGTTCATTATACATAATATTCATACCATCTATTTTGGTTCAGGTTTTCCATACTAATATGGAATGTTAAAACTGTTATTCTCATATAGTTTTTAATGATCTCTTGTACAACCCGTATTGAGCAATCAGTTCATAGACAGTTCATACTGATCTTTTATAATAAGGACGTTTTAAGGAACTAATGAGTGATAGATCCAGAATTGCCTTTTGTTTAAGTGAGGATTAATGAGTGATTGATACGCAGCAATAAAGGAGGAAGTTAATGGGGAATATATGGAGTATTTTCAAGCAGGACCTTCGAAATATTAAGCGGGTCCCGCTTGTCGGCATTCTTTTAATTGGATTAGCTATTTTACCGTCTCTTTATGCGTGGTTTAACTTAGGCGCTGCTTGGGATCCTTATGCAAATACTCAAGGAATACAGGTGGCTGTTGTCAATGAGGATCAAGGAACTGAGATTGACGGTGAAGCTATAAATATAGGAGAAGAATTAGTTGATAATTTAAAGGGTAACGATAATTTAGGGTGGGCTTTTATTTCAAGGGAACAAGCAGAAAAAGGGGTTGAATACGGCGACTATTATGCAAGTATTTTTATTGATCCTCATTTTTCAGAAGATCTAGCCCATGTTCTTACAGGAGAACCAATTCAGGCTCAAGTCTATTATCAAGTTAATGAAAAAATAAATGCAATTGCTCCTAAGATGACTTCAGCTGGAGCGTCTACGATCGTAAAAGAAATTAATGATCAGTTTGTTGCTGAAACATCAAAAACATTATTTCAAGAGTTTGATAGGTTGGGCTTGAGGTTAGAAGAAGAACTCCCAACACTGCGAAGAGTTAAACAAGTGATCTATGATTTAGAGCAACGTTTTCCTGAAGTGAATGAATTTGCTCAGTGGATAATTGATATCGATGATAATTGGTTTAAGGTTGAGGAGCATGTCGATCAATTTTTAGTCTTAGAAGAGTTTATTCCTCAAATTAAAGAGAGCGCGGAGCACATTGTTCGGATTGAAAATGAATTTCCTCAAATCTATAAATTAGGAGAAGGAATACTTCAGTTAGAAGCAGTTATTCCAGAAATTGAAAATGCAGTAAATGAATTGGATAGTATCAATGCTCATTATTCTAATATAGCGGACTACTTAGAAGAAGCATTAGAAGCTGTGAGGTTAGCACAAAAAACTATAAAAAATGCACAAGAGGTAGTTCCTAGCGTTGAACAAAGAGCTTCATCGATAGAAGAATATATGGTTGCACTCGATAACTATTTAGATGAAGCACAAAAATCTTCTATTTTTGTAATAGATGTACTTGCGCAACAGGTACTTTTCTTCAGTCAAACGACGGCTTCTATTGACCAAGCATTAGCTATGCTTGAAGACGAACAAGCAGAACAACAAGTACTAGAAAGATTAAATGCACTAAATGATGAGTTAAATACTCATATTAGATTGCTAGAAAACAGTATTACGATGTACACTCTTTTATACGAGTCTTCACAAGATGACGGGCTTCTTACTGTTATCGATCAATTGACTCGAACGAAAGAAGCAATGGAATCACTTCAAAAAGATGTACAAATAGTTATTGAAAGAATGGAAGCAGGAGAAAGTATTGGAATTGATAAAATAACATCGACTAGAGAAAGTGTACAAGAAGTAGAACGTCTATCTAAAGAACTCCATCACTCATTAAAGGGGGACGGAGCTTATCGTATTGAACATGCAATAAGTAGCATTGAAACTAAATTGAACGATAATATTCATTCATTGGATAAAGTATACGCTGATCTCAAGTCGGTTGAAGAGGTATTAATCCATGCTGAAATCATAGCAGTTGAAGGGGAAGAAAATATTGCTCAATTGATTGATCGGTTACCTGAAGTAGAACGAAGAATAAATGAATTAACGGAAAAAATCCAAAGTGATCTACCACTCGTCATTGATGTTATAGAAACTTTAAGTCATTTTATCCGAAATGATTTACCCGCACTTGAAAAGAACGTAATTCGTATGTCGAGGTTAATTAGAGAAGACTTGCCGGGTGTAGAAGAAGATTATTTAAGGATAGCTCATTCTATTGAAGAACACTTACCAGATATTCAGCGGTCAATAGGTGAACTAGCTGAATTCGGACGCATGCAGCTTCCGGGAGTTGAAGAGAACATTATTGAGGCCGCAGATCGACTTCGTACGATTGAAAAAGACGACAGAATGAATGAAATGATCATGTTACTTCGAAATGATTTAGATGAAGAGAGTGAATTTTTCGCGAGTCCTGTGGATTTAATTGAAGAGGAGTTGTTCCCGATCCCTAACTATGGATCAGCAAATGCTCCCTTCTATACAACTTTAAGTCTTTGGGTTGGAGCATTACTATTATCGAATTTGATTAGCACAAACTTACATGCTGCTGATCGAAGAGAAGATTATACATTGCGTCAAATTTACTTTGGAAGAATGTTTTTATTTTTAATTGTTGGCGTGTTACAAGGACTAATTGTTAGTATCGGGAATTTAACAATACTAGGAATTTACGCAGCTCATCCTGGGTTATTAATCTTATTTTCGGTCATTATTGCGGTCGTTTTTATGACGATGGTTTATACACTTGCTTCCATTCTTGGAAATATCGGAAAAGCATTAGCAATCGTTTTACTTGTACTACAGCTATCAAGTGGAGGAGGGACTTTTCCAATTGAAGTAGCTCCACCGTTTTTCCAAATGGTACATCCATTCATGCCGTTTTCCTACGCTATAAATCTGTTACGTGAAGCCGTAGGTGGTGCAATTGCCATCCTTGTTTGGAAGAATTTATTAATACTAGGAGGGTTCTGGTTGCTCGCACTTACGATCGGTTTCTTGTTAAAACCGAAGCTGGCTGCAAGAATTCAAAATACGTATGAAAAATCAAAGTCTAGTCGATTAGTTGATTGATTTTTAGAAAGTAGAGAGAAATTAAGAGACCAGAGGAGAAGATCAATGAGAAAATATTGAAACTTTCTAAAAGAATAAGTCGTATAAGTAATAGAAACCAAAAGGGGGGAGTACGATTGAAAATTGTGAGTGAAAAACAATTTGGAGAGGTAATCATCGAAGTAGACACGATGTTGCTAGGTGAGGTTGTGGGGAATGTAACGGTATTAGCAGGTGCGAAACTGGATTTACTAGCTAGAGTAAAAGGTGATATAAACTTAAAAAAGCACTCTCAAGCTTCAATCCGAGGTCCCATTGAAGGAAATCTATATAATGAAGGCGCCAATGTTGAGTTGTTAGCAGTGATTATGGGAGAGGTTATTCGGAAATAAAGCACCAGAATGAAACCATTCTTAAATGACAAAAACGATGTGTCTGCTATAGGCACATCGTTTTTGTTCATAAATTTTATTCTTCTTCAGATGTAATTGTTAATACGCCACCTACTAATTCCATTTCATTTGGACCAGTCTTAGCATAAGCGTTAATTTGATAACGACCTGGTGTAAGTGGTTGGCCATTGATCGTCATATTCCAGCTAAAGCTATGGATTCCAGGTGAGATGTTTGTTGCTTTTGCAGGCTCAGCTAGCAATTCACCTGTATCGGCATTACGAATTCTTAAGTTAAATTCTGCAGCGCCACCAGGGACATTAACTGTTCCAACTAAGTTACCACCTGAAAGACCAAGAGATAATCCGGAAAGCATCGGATAATCAGGCTCTTGTACAAAAATGATTGTCGGAACTTTAATTGTTTCTTTTCCGTCACTGATTAGGAAAGTACCTTCGTGGTAGCCAGGTTTAAGATTAGCTACATCAACTTGAACCCCAAAGTTTAAGTTTTGTGTTTGCCCAGCTTGTACTTGTAAGTTATTGCTTGTTTGTACTTTAATTCCTTCATGACCTGTAAATTCAATTGTAAATCTTTTTCTTTCATTAGAAAGGTTATGAATGGTAAAACTTTGACGTCTTACTTCTTTGTCTTCCTCATTTGAGAAGATACCAAAAGAATGACTTCCAGGTGTGGCTAATACTTCAGCATTAATAGCATCAAGTACACGGATACTTCCTGCACCTTGGCTATTATGTGGATAAAGGTTTCCGTTTGCATCATATAAGTCTTCCGCAGTGTTCATTAACGCAGCTTTAACAAATTCTACACTCCAGTCTGGATTTGCTTGTAAAATTAAAGCAGCTGCACCTGCAACGTGTGGAGCCGACATGCTGGTTCCTTGTAAAGAAGCATAACCATGAGGATTAGCTGGGTTATGTGTAGGAACTGTACTTACGATCGCTACACCAGGAGCTGAAACATCTGGCTTAATCATCCACGTATTCATAACTGGACCACGAGATGAGAAATTAGCCATTGTTTCGCCAACAGCTTTATCAAATGCGATTGAAAATGTAACTTCGTTGTTACCTTTAGCAAGCTCAGCTAAAAGATTTTGACCATCTGCTTGTGTTGTCATAATCGTAGGAACAGCCATTCCAGGGATTTGAGGTTGAACACCAGCTACATTGTTATAAATAATCGCACCGACTGCACCTGCATTTTTAGCATTTTGTGCTTTGTCAACAAATGCAAATTCACCACGGCTAATTAAAGCGATTTTTCCTTGAACATCTTTTCCTTCAAAATCAGCAACTGCACCAAGACCAACATCTACAAATTCTAATGTTTGCCCATCTAATTTAATAAGTTCTTCTTCACTTGGGTGCCCCATTACTTCAGCACTAGGATAGTTTACCCCTTCAGAAGTAAAGATTTCTGCACTAAATAAGTTGTAAGGAAGTTGTGTTGCACCTACAGAAATCGCCTCACGAGAAGTACCAGGTGAACCAACTGTCCAGTTGTTTGGACCACTATTACCGTTAGAAGTAACAGCAACTACACCTTCAGCCATTGCCCAGTCAAGTGCAATACTTGTAGCGAAATCAGGGTCGTTCGTTCTGTTACCTAATGATAGGTTCATGATATCAGCACCATCTTGAACAGCCCTTTCAATACCTGCGATAACATTTTCAGTCGTTCCGCTACCACCAGGACCTAATACACGATAAGCAAGAAGTGTTGCTTCAGGAGCTACTCCTTTAATAGCACCGTTTGCTGCAACTGTACCCGCAACGTGTGTACCGTGGTTAGTTGCGCCACCGCGAGAGTCGCCTGGAGGTGTTTCTTGTGGATCATCATTGTTATCTACGAAGTCCCACCCTTTATAATCACCAAAGTTATCAACTAAGTCTGGGTGAGTATAGTCAACACCCGTATCAATGATAGCTACAGTCACACCTTTACCAGTGAAACCAGCATCCCAAGCCAGGTCCGATTGAATATGTGGTGCACTATCCATCATTGCAGGACTGAATGTTTCAGGTTCTAACAGTTCACCTTCATCTACTGAAGTCACTTGATACGTTTGGTTTGCATAGACCGCTTTTACGCCAGGTACTGCAGCAAGATTAGCAATCTCGTTTTCTGCAATTTCAATTGAAAAACCAGAGAAAACATAATCATATTCTTGGTTTACTTCTACAGAACTTACAGCGTTTTTAATATCTGCAATCACTGCCTTACGCTCAGCTTCTAATTTTTGTTTTGTTTGTTTTTTTCCTTTATGTTTTGCTTCAACGATTGACTCTTCTTCTAACTCTACGATTACTGTTGTTATTTCAGAAGAGCTTCCATCAAAGTCAAGTTGGATATTTGCAAAATTTGATGAAGATTGATTAGCATTAACAGATGAACCAAAAGTGCTAAAACTTGAAAGTGCCAATACGAAAATTAGTGAATAAACGACAAGCGTTTTAAATTTACGACACATTTAATAAAACACCCCTTATTGAGTTTTTTAGTGGATAGTAGCTATTTTTCTTATGTTCACCTCCGAATTTCACACGATTTCCCACAATATTTTTAAAAATTCGTTACATTCAGTTAATAACCTTTTTAATTTTCTAAAACGAGAGAATATTCCTAAATGACATATTATTTAACATTCTAGTAAAGAAAGTTAGTGCAAAAGACTTAAGATTTCCATGTCGAAATTGATGGTGAAACTTATTATTTGAGTTATATATTCGGAATTCGAAATATTTGAGGATAATTTAGGACAAAAACTACTACAATTAAAAGATTTCGAAAATAAACTTTTGAAATTAATGGTAATAAAGGAGGGGTAGTATAGAACTGTAACTATTGAGGAGTTGTAAGAAATTTTATAAATTTTTTTAAAATATGTCGAAAAGATGAAAAAAATGAAACTATAGAACGAAGGATTAGTATAATATGAGCTAGGTGGAAATGATGATGTTATCACCACGTTTTTTTAATAGAAGGAAGTATTGTAATGTTTTTACTAAAAGGAGGAAGCTAAATGAATAGATTAGAAAAAATAAACGAGCTAAAATCCTCAATTGGCAAAGTGTTGGTTGGGAAAGAAGAAATGACTGAATTAATGGTGATCGCTATATTAAGTAGAGGGCATGTACTACTAGAGGATGTACCTGGTACAGGAAAAACGATGCTTGCGAAGTCGATGGCAAAATGTCTTGATGCTACCTTCCGACGAGTTCAATTTACACCAGACGTGTTACCTAGTGATGTGACAGGAATCCAATTTTTCAATCCAAAGGAACAAGCTTTTGAATTAAGACCTGGTCCTGTCATGACAAATATTTTATTAGCTGATGAAATCAATCGAGCAACGCCGAGAACACAAGCGAGCTTACTTGAAGTAATGGAAGAAAGGCAAGTAACGATTGATGGAGAAACCCTTCAATTACCTTTTCCATTTATTGTAATAGCTACCCAAAATCCGATTGACTCCCAACAAGGAACATTCGCCCTGCCAGAAGCCCAAATGGATCGCTTTTTACTTCAAATAAAAGTCGGCTATCCGAATTTACAAGAAGAACAGAAAATGCTGAAGATGTATCGTGAAAATGAACCGATTGATTCACTTGAGGTCGTTTTAACGTTAGATGATATTAAGGTAATGCAAGAAAACATTAAAAAGGTGAAGATAACAGATGAAGTAGAAATGTATATTTTACATATCATTAAGGAAACGAGAAGTTCACCATATGTTGAAGTTGGTGTAAGTCCACGTGGAACCATTGCTTTAATGCGAGCATCACAAGCTAAAGCTTATGTATCTGGTCGTGATTATGTGACACCACAAGACATCAAAGAAATGGCTCGGTATGTTCTCGCTCATCGACTAGTTCTTTCAATAGAAGGTTCGATGCGAAAAACGAAACAAGAGGCACTAGAAGAGATATTAGCTAAAGTCGATGTTCCTGTTGAAGCAGGATCTGATCGATCATGAGTTGGACCGAGCAATATATTGTTCCTAAGCTATATAATTACTTGTTATGGTCATTGCCTATCTTATTTGTCATTTTAATTTATTCAAAATCAGCCATTCTATTTGGTGTTTTTTTGCTGTTTATCATGCTTCTGCTGCTTAACCATTATTATTTAAAATATATAAGTAATAATCTATCGATACCTAGTGAGAAAGTTACTGTTCGGATGTTTCCAGAAGACGAAGGGGTTCTTAAAATTCCGATCGTAAACATAACGAAATTGCCAATAACTCAAGGGGAGTTAACCCTTTTCCTTTATGACCGGGATGATGCGATAACAATGATTGATCAACCAACGAATAAGCAAGGGGTCTATTCGTTTTCAATCGTTGTATTAGGTCAGCAAACAGTCATTCACCGTACGAATGTAAAAGCACGTAAACGAGGGATTGTTCAGTTAAGAACAATCGAATACACAATTTCAGATATGATGCATCTAGGGAAAGTTCGACTAGGGTATCGAGGTCAATTTAGGGGAGAGCTTATCGTATATCCTTCCTTAGTTCCTGTCCGTGGTCTACAGCAAATTTTACAACATTACCAAGGAGAACACCCGAGAAATCATTCACTCCATGAAGATATGATGATGGCCATGGGGACTCGAGACTACACTTCAGGCGACCCATTTAACCAGATTAATTGGAAAGCTAGCGCAAGGACCCAATCACTACAAACCAAAGTATATGAAAGAACGACGATTTCGAAATGGTGTCTAATTGTAAATATCCAAAGTACAGAAATTAAGCATCAAACCATTGAAAAACTAGAACAAGTCCTAAGCCATGTCGCATATACGTGTCAATTTGCCATTGAAAATCAAATCTCGTTTGAGTTGTTTATTAATATGAGAGGGCCAAGCGGACCATTTATTCATTTACCAACCGGAACAGGAAAGGATCATCTCTTAAAAGCACTTGAATTATTAGCAAGAGTGAGTAAGAGTACGGTACTTACTGACTGTCAAGAGATGCTTCACTATATTCAATCGAATACAAAAAATCAAATGTTTTATCTTCACTTTGGAGCTGTAAATCAAAAAGTAAAGGTTAATTACAAGCAGTGGGAACTAGCGGGAGCGACCGTTTACCGTGTTGCTTCTCATGAAGATGCTGGTCAAGTTTTATCTATGGGGGGTGAAGTAGATGAAGCTCAAGGAACGTAAAGTCATTCATTTTCTTCAATTTAGTATCGAAGTACTTTTGCTATATTTGATTATTCTTCCCCTCTATATCATTCACGGTGAATATCCGCCGTTGACTTCTGCTGTCTTAATGATACTAGCTGTTGTCACTTACATACTTGTGTTGTTTAAAACAAAAAATAAAAAGTTAGGGATGCTTTGTATTCCGCTAGTTTCGATATTAGCAATTGTTCTCGGTTTTCATTATCTATTGGCTTTTTTACTAGCAGGCTATATATTTTGGCGGGTTCTCTCAGTCGTAGAAGAAACGAATGAGCCATGGAATATCTTTTTGAGTACGTTTGTTATTGGATTACTTTATTTTCTACACTTTTTTACGTTGGAGAATAGAGATGTTTTTATTTTAATCATTGTCATCCAATTTCTCTTAGTGGTTTCAATTAAGTTATTTAAGTTCTCCTTTGAAAGTAAAGGAGCAGATATAAAAACTACTGGAGAGGTTTTTTGGCAGATAGGAGTTCTACTTCTTTTAGGTGCGGTAGCTGCTTTAGGATGGTTTGGATTCCCTGTATTAAACATCATTTTATCTTTTATCATCCGAGCTATTGCCTATTTGTTTTATTTGATTGCCTATCCATTTTTTTATTTACTAAGCTTTTATGATCCAAATATGATCGAACAAGAAGGAGAAGCAGGAAGTAGTGAACTCGTGGACCCTCTAGAGGACATAAGAGAGTTTCCTATTTTTGATTTAGCTTCAATTATTGGAAATGTCTTTTTGGCACTTGTTGGGATTGGTCTTGTCATTTGGATCATTTCTATAATCGTTAAGAAAAAGTTACGACCAATAGTGCAAGAGGGTTCGAACACTTTGGTAGTTGACAGTTTAAAATCAGAAGGTAATAACCATTCTAATCGATTTTGGCGACGAAAAAAGCCTAAAAACGAGATTAGGCGCATGCTATTTGATTTAGATAGGAATCTTGCTAAAAAAGGGATGGGAAGAAACCAAGGCCAAACGATTGAGGAATGGCTTCGTCCTTTTGAGGTAGATAAAGATATTAAAGAGATCATAACTACAACCTACCAAAGAGTAAGGTACGGACATAACGAGATTTCTAAGGAACAGGTAAAAGAATATCGCCTGGCAATTAAAGTGCTTCAACAACAGGTAATGAAAGAAAAAGCATAGAAAAAGACATTAACTCAAAGAAAAACCGTCTGGTCTAAAGACGGTTTTTCGTAATGGATAAATATTATTTTTAGTCTTATAAAGTAAAAGGTACGAAAACGAAGTCGTAACAACGCTTAAAAAGAAGGGTTGAAATCAGCTGTCGATGAGAAGGGTTTAAACGAGATTTCGAGTGTGTTGGTTTTTTAATCACCGTAAGCTCCTAAAGGTAATAATAGAATGTGATATTTACATATAAAGGTAGATTGAGGTTCTAAAGCCAGACTTAGAATGAAATATTACCATATAAAGGTAGAATAAGGTTCTAAATCTAGATTTAGAATGAAATATTACCAAATAAAGGTAGAATAAGGTTCTAAAGCCAGATTTAGAATGGGATATTACCAAATAAAGGTAGAATAGGGTTCTAAAGCCAGATTTAGAGTGAAATATTACTATATAAAGGTAGAATAATGTTCTAAAGCTAGATTTAGAATGAAATATTATCAAATAAAGGTAGAATAGGGTTCTAAAGCCAGACTTAGAATAGAATATTACCATATAAAGGTAGAATAATGCTCTAAAGCCAGACTTAGAATGGAATATTACCATATAAAGGTAGAATAATGCTCTAAAGCCAGACTTAGAATGGAATGTTACCATATAAAGGTAGAATAATGTTCTAAAGCCAGACTTAGGATCAAATAATTCCATAAAAAGGTAGATTGGAGCTCTAAAGCTCATTATTTGTAGCTCTATTTTCATAATAATAAATTGTTTCAAATATTTTTTGTATTAGAGCAATGGGGCAACCTAGTTTACATATATTTTTCGTAAGGTACATTTTGAAAATTCTCGGTTAGTTTTTTCAGAATTGTTTCTTTTTTGGTCTGTATGTTATATAATAAGTTCATAATGTTATATAACAGTTTTATAGCTGTTTTGACTAATTGTACAATGTGATCTTATGAAGGAGGCAATAAATATGAAAGACTATTTACAAGTAGGAAATCTTCAAGTGGCTTCTGTACTCTATGACTTTATTAATTCCGAAGCGCTGCCAGAAAGCGGGCTTACAAGTGAGCAATTTTGGTCAAATTTAGAAACGTTAATCACTGAATTAGCTCCAGAAAACAAGGAATTATTACAACGTCGTGAGGAATTGCAATCAGCAATCAGTACTTGGCATAAAGAAAATAAAGACTTTTCTTTTGATGCATATAAATCATTTTTACAAGAGATTGGATATCTTGAAACTGAAGTGAATGATTTCGAGATTACAACGGAAAACGTTGATGATGAGATCACGCTTCAAGCGGGGCCGCAATTAGTTGTGCCAGTTAATAATGCAAGGTATGCATTAAATGCAGCAAATGCACGTTGGGGCAGTTTATATGATGCACTTTATGGAACGGATTCTATTTCGGAAGAAAATGGAGCTGAGAAAGGAAAAGGCTATAACCCAGTTCGTGGTGAAAAAGTTATTTCGTTTGCTAAAGACTTTCTTGATCAATCTGCGCCATTAGAAGGTGCATCTCATAAAGATGTTGAAAATTATTCAATCAAAAATAATAAATTAGTTGTTATACATAGTGGTGGAAAAACATCTGAACTTCAAGATGAAACAAAGTTAGTAGGTTATCAGGGACATCCTGAAGATCCATCAACTATTTTGTTAGTGAATAATGGCTTGCACTTTGAAATCCAAATTGATCGTGACCATCCAATCGGTAAGTCAGATCAAGCTGGTGTAAAAGATATCCTAATGGAATCGGCACTTACAACAATTATGGATTGTGAAGACTCCGTAGCTGCAGTAGACGCAGAAGACAAAGTTGAAGTGTACCGTAACTGGTTAGGGCTAATGAAAGGTAATTTATCAGTAACATTCGCAAAAGGTAATCAAACGGTTACTCGAGAGTTGAATTCAGATCGTGAGTATACAGCTCTTTCTGGGAATACATTAACTTTACGTGGTCGTTCGCTTATGTTCGTTCGTAACGTTGGTCATCTAATGACAAACAACGCAGTACTTGATGCGAATGGTCAAGAAGTTCCAGAAGGTATTTTAGATGGGTTAGTTACTAGTTTAATAGCAAAGCATGACTTGTTGAAAAATGGGAAACTCTCGAATTCAACTAAAGGTTCAATTTATATCGTTAAACCAAAGATGCACGGTTCTAAAGAGGTTGCATTCTCTAACAAACTATTTAACCGTATCGAAGACTTACTTGGTCTTGAGCGCCATACATTAAAAATTGGGGTTATGGATGAAGAACGTCGTACATCTCTAAACTTAAAAAATTGTATTAATGAAGTAAAAGAACGCGTTGTGTTCATTAATACAGGTTTCCTTGATCGTACGGGAGATGAAATGCATACATCAATGGAAGCAGGTCCAATGATTCGTAAAAACGATATGAAGTCTTCTACATGGTTACAATCGTATGAAAAGTCAAATGTAAATGTAGGTCTTGCGTGTGGCTTGCAAGGACGTGCGCAAATTGGTAAAGGAATGTGGGCAATGCCAGATTTAATGGCAGAAATGTTAAAGCAAAAAGGCGGTCAACTTAAAGCGGGTGCCAATACAGCTTGGGTACCGTCACCAACAGCTGCAACATTACACGCTTTACATTACCACCAAGTTGAAGTGACTTCTATTCAGAACGAACTGAAAAATAGCATTACAAACTTACAGGATCAAATTTTACAAATCCCTGTAGAGTCCAATCCGCAATGGAGTGCTGAAGAAGTCCAAAAAGAACTTGATAATAACGCACAAGGTATTTTAGGTTATGTTGTACGCTGGGTAGAGCAAGGTGTCGGTTGTTCGAAAGTTCCTGACATTAATAATGTTGGATTAATGGAAGACCGTGCGACATTACGTATTTCAAGTCAGCATGTGGCGAACTGGCTTCACCACGGCATTTGTACAGAAGAACAAGTATTAGAAACAATGAAGCGTATGGCTGCAGTTGTGGATGAGCAAAACGCAGGAGATGCAGAGTATCGTCCAATGGCACCTGATTTTGATAACTCGGTTGCATTCCAAGCAGCGTGCGAGCTTGTCTTTAAAGGAATTGAGCAACCAAGTGGTTATACAGAACCAATTTTGCACCGTCGTCGTATCGAAGCGAAAGCAAAATTTGCTGCTCAAACAAAATAAGCAGTTTTTAAAACAGTGTGGCATATTCGGCCGCACTGTTTTTTAGTATAGTATAATAACAAGAAAGACTAACCAAAAGAAGTGTATGAAGTAAAGAGTTCATAAGGAGTGTTTTGTTTGATAGAACGATTATATTACAGTGATGCGTATATTCAATCATTTACTACACAGCTTATAAAGCAAGAAAAAGATGAGACAGGAAACGTTTATGCCGTTTTAACTGAAACTGCATTTTATCCTACAGGCGGGGGACAGCCACATGATGTAGGAACGTTAAATGATGTATCTGTTATAAATGTTGAAGAAATCGATGGAGAAGTTCGTCATTATATAGAAAAGCCTTTAGATGGTGTCGATGAAGTCTTCGGTGTCATTAATTGGCAGCGTCGTTTTGATCATATGCAGCAACATTTGGGCCAACATATTTTATCTGCTTGTTTTGAAGAGTTGTTCAATATTTCAACCATAAGCTTTCATTTAGGATCAGAATTTGTCACGATTGATTTAGACATTGATCAACTTCTAGAAGAACAAGTGAGTGAAGTGGAGTTTCTAGCTAATCAAGTCATTCTTGAAAATCGTTCGGTTGAAACAAAATGGGTAACTGAATCGGAGTTAAGGCAATACCCATTACGGAAAGTACCAAGCGTTCAAAATGATATCCGCCTTGTCATCATACCTGAATTGGATTACAACGGGTGTGGTGGAACGCATCCGAAATCAACAGGAGAAGTACGAGCGATCCAAATTTTAAATTGGGAACGTCAAAAAAAGAAGATTAGAGTTCAGTTTGTTTGTGGAGAACGTGTATTGACTCAATTTCGAGCGAAGCACAATGTAGTTAATCAGTTAACTCAATTGCTGAGTGCACCTGAACAAGATATCGTATTCGCTGTTAATCGTTTACTAGATCATGAAAAAGAACTTCAAAAAACGTTAGAAGAGTCTCAAGAACTTCTACTGAAGTACGAGGTGAGGGAACTTCTTGAAAAGACGAACCTTCAACATGGGCTTCCCATTTTAACTAGCGTTTTTCAAGGGCGCACCATTCAAGAGTTGCAAAAATTAGTTCGACTGCTGACATCTGAAAGAAATGACATTAATGTGTTCCTAGTTGCAGAAAATGAAGACAAGCTTCAATTCGTATTTGGCCGAGGAGCTGCGAGTGAAGTAAGTATGAATAGCATAATTAGACAAACGTTACCATTAGTTAATGGTAAGGGTGGTGGAAACGAAGCATTAGCTCAGGGCGGCGGTGAAGCCGTAATAACTGGTCAACAATTACTTAATCAAGTGGTCGAACTGTTATAACGGGACGACGTTGAAGAAAAACTTGAACAACACGTGCCCTTATTGTACGATCAAAGTATTAAATGAGCGAATGAATAGGGGATCAATATGGACTATCGAAAGTACGTTTTGCAAGAATCGATTGGATACAGAATTGCTAACACAGGTCGACTCGTTATTAATCGATTAAATAAAAATTTTAAAGATAACGATTTTCCTGTTACACATGACCAGTGGTCGATTATGATCCGCTTATGGGAAGAAGACGGGCTGACACAACAACAACTTGCGACATTAACCGGTAAAGATCAACCGAGTGTTTCAAGGTTGATTAATAACCTGGTAAAGCGAGGATTAGTTAAACGAGTGCAGCACCCTGTTGATGGAAGAACCAACCTTATCTTTTTGACTTCTGAAGGAAAAAAGATGCAAATTGGTCTCATTGAGCAGGCACAAAAAACAATACAACAAATTTCAGATGGAATACCGAAAGATGATTTAGTTGTTTTCTTACGTGTACTCGATAAAATTAATAAAAACTTACAATAAATAAAAAAGGTGAACCACATGAGATTTTCAATAGAAAAACTTATGTGGTTTTATATATTTATGGATCATATTAAGGGTCTTTATTTGATTTTACTAATGTAGTGCAAAAAAAGAGAAACTCTAGAAAAACTAAATTCAAAAGTAAACTAACTAGTTAAAAATAAGGTCAATTTGTTGTAGTGTGTGTAAAAAAGTAACAAAAAATAAGTGTGACAGTCTGTGATAAAAGTCTGATAGAATAAAGAAAACAAATGAATAGTAGAGGAAATGTTATGAAAAAAATAATCTATTCAAGTCTTACAGTTTTCACGATTGTTTTATCAGCTTGTATTCTCTTCTATTTCCTTACATTTGAAAAAAGTGAGGCAACTCTTAGACTGATGGACGAAACCCATCTTATGAATTCCCATACTATGAAGGAAAAAGAGAATTTTAAAAAATCAATTGACTCAAATATTCGATTTAGGAAACCGATTGAATATCCAGTACTAATTGATTTACCGAATTATGATCATCACAATATTAGTTTTAATCTTATGGGGCCGAGTCAAAAGACGACATTTCATACCGAAGCAATGCCAATGACTTTTCCAGAGACTTACTCAGAAATTAAAGGTGTATTAACATTTAGGGGGAATCATTTAAGAAATGCTCCAACTTTCGGTAATGTCAATGAAGGGCTTTCTTTTTTTGATATTAGTTGGAACTTCCAAACATCTTCAAGTCCAAATTGGGGAGGCGGAGCGGGTTGGACTGGCCAACCTGTAGTGATCCAGTGGGAAGATGACGTTAGACAAGTGATGAATTTGTCACATCCATTTAAGGAAAGAGAAGAGTTTGTAGAAGTGATTCAAGGCTCTTTAGATGGTCATGTTTATTTTTTAGATTTAGAAACTGGAGAGTCCACTAGAAAACCGATAAATGTTCGAAATCCCATTAAAGGAAGTGTCTCTGTTGATCCTAGAGGATATCCACTTCTTTATGTCGGGCATGGCATCCCACAATCTGGGAAAATTGGATTTTCGATTTATAGTTTAATAGATGGAGAATTACTTCATTTTATACCTGGGATCGATCCATTTGCCTATAGAAACTGGGGAGCGTTTGATAGTTCTGCTGTCGTTAACCGTATGACGGATACGCTATATGTTGGTGGAGAAAATGGTTTGTTTTATTCTCTGAATTTGCATACGAATTTTGATAGGCAGAATGGAAAAATATCAATTCAGCCAGAAACGATAAAGCTAAGATATAAAGTCAATGGAAATCAATATCAAGGAATTGAAAATTCTTTAGCTATATATAGGAATCTAGCCTACTTTGCCGATAATGGCGGTAGTGTTCTAGCAATGGATTTAACCAAAAATAAACCAGTATGGGCCTTAGGTAGATCGGATGATACCGATGCTACGATCATCCTCGAAATTGAAGAAGATGTCCCATATTTGTATACAGGAACAGAAGTTGATAAACAAGGTCATAACGGGAAAGCGATGCTTAGAAAAATAAATGGTCTTTCAGGAGAAATTGTTTGGCAGAAAGACTATCCAGCATTTTTCTTTGACGGTGTGAATGGTGGTTTATTAGCTACACCGATTATGGGGAAAAAGGATATTCAAGACCTAGTTATTTTTACAGTGGCTCGTTATAAAACGATGAGCGGTGGTGTTATGGTTGCTTTAGATAAGCAAACAGGTGAAGAAGTTTGGCGTTGGGAAATGACAAATTATGCTTGGTCATCTCCAGTTGATGTTTATAGCAAGTCTGGAACGTCATATATTGTACAAGCCGATTCTGTTGGTAACCTCCATCTGCTATCCGGGGCAACTGGTGAGTTGATTAGTAAAATGAATGTCGGGGCTAATATTGAAGCGTCACCGGCGGTTTTTCATGACACATTAGTCGTCGCTTCTCGTGGTGGTCAAATCTATGGAATCAAATTAAAATAGGAAATGAAAACATCGTGAAAGCCATTCGTTTCACGATGTTTTTTTATTCTTATTTTATCCCGTTTAACTGAAACTAAGACTTCCACTTCAAGTCTTTAAGGAAGCAAAAAAGGCTAAGTGGGAGATAAGCGCCATTAACAACCCGATTGGTTCAACTAATTTTCAGTGGGGATGAGAAAATCCCTACTGAAAAGTTTTACTTTATAAACCAAACTTTTGTAATTTTGTCGTTTTCCACTTCATAGATCGCGATTGCATAGACGTCAACTCCATTTGCTCTACCTGTTACATGTTCATGATCAATGACCCTATTGTTATTAACCATTCGTGAAAGAAGGACAGCGTGTTGATTTGGGTTTGATTGAAATAGCTGGTCATAACGTTCTCTCATTTTTTCAATCCCCTTATAAACTAATGTTGAAGGAAATTCATAAATTTCCACATCTTCACTATAAACGGATAAGAATTCTTCGAGGTTTTGATTATTATAAGAGTCTAATTGTTTCTGTGCTAACTTTTCTGCTATGTTTTCCATAATGATCCTCTTTCCATATTTAAATTTAAGTGTAACTTTCAATATTATTGCCGAATGAAGACTTGATGCTCTTCTGACAAACTATTTTCATAGGCTTTTACAATACCCATGACTTTTATAGCACTTTTTAATACAGTCTTGTACTTTAATGTTAACTCAAATTCAGTATCAAATGGAAATGAACTAACCCTTATTTCGTTTTGATTAATCCAATTTGCTACAAAAGGATTATTATTACCTGTAAAAATTTCCGAGTTTGCAAACCCAGCAACAAACCAAGGATGTTCTATGTTTTTTTCGACTCCTGGTTCGTTAAGGCAAATATACAATGATAGGTCATCTGAAAGTTGCAGTAAGCGGAAATGCTCCAAAAGTAATTCATGGTTAAGAGTTTTTATATTTTGTTTAATTTTTGTTTGTCTCTTTCGTTCATGATTTAGAAATTGAACTGTACGTTCATCAGTAGATCTCGAAAAGAACGAGCAATAGTGGAGACTACATAATAAGCTTGCATATGGATTGACTTGTTCAATTTCATCTAGTCCAATCTTGTAAAATGCCAGCTTCGGAATAAGGGGAAAATCTGAAAACGAGTAGGGCACTTGAGCTTGGTCATTCCATATAGGAGTTTCGTCTAAACCAATCCAACTCCGGTCATGCTCATAAGCAGCATAACGTACATCTTCCATGAAAAGATTGGATTGGAGTAATTCCGGTGAGAAGTGCTCAACGACTCTTCCTGAGAGAAAGGCGTGGTCATGTTGTTTAATCATTATAAATGCATCTTCAGTTTCTCTAATAATCATTACATCAACGCCCTTTCAATAATGAATACTTCTATTGTAACGATGTGTGGCTATAAGTTCAAAAAGAAAGTGAAAATAATGAATATGACTTTATTCTCATTCAGATCGGAAAAGGCATATATGAATTAAAAACGGGTATGTTAACTTTAAGGAAAAAAGGTAAGTAATAACAATCGTAAAACAAAAGTGCCTTAGGAGGAGTTGGTGTCGTGGGTAAAAAAAGTAATTTAGGACCAGGTTTTGTCATTGGAACTCTTGTTGGTGGAATGATCGGCGCTACGAGCGCACTTTTACTGACACCAAAACGGGGAGAAGAGATGAGGCAAGATCTTTTTGAAAAAATGAACGTTACACCATCTGAAAATAAACCGCTATCTCATATGATTTTAGAAATGGGCAGCGAATGGGCTCAGGATTTATTTGAAATAGAAGAAGAACAGGCGACTTTAAAGCAAGAGGATCAAGGTGGCGGTGATGTAGGGTATGTCGTCCACGATATGCTTGAAAATATAGAAGGAGAACAAAGAGGTTGACATTTAAGTCAGCCTCTTTGTGCTTTCTCAACAATCTCTTTATATTTTCTACATACTTTTAGTCTATAGTTGTTAGATGTATGTTAATTATAATTATAGGGATTGAATGATCTTCTCTAAGTTTAGTTGAATAAGTGGCTGATCGTTCATTATTCGTTGATAAATTTCATTTAAAAGACTTTTTTGACGATCATCTAAGTTAGGTGTATCCCATTTTTTATGAAAAACACCATATAGTTCGCAGTCCCTTAATTTAAAGAATAATGAAATTTCTTTAAGGCTTTCTAAGTGTATAGAACGTTCGGTTTGATACCCCTTAACAAAATGCATAAGAAATTCATGACCAAAATTATTTCTGTCTTGTTGGTTGTCGTATTTTAACCAAGCAGAATAGTATAAGGGGATTGCGATATCACTAATAAAATGATGATAAGAACAATCATCAAAATCAAATACAGTAATCTTATCTGTAGCTTCATCATAAAAGAAGTTCCCTGAATGAACATCAGAATGAATTAACCCATAACGTACCGGAGACTTTGGTAATTGCTTGACCGTCTGTAAAACTTCATTTACCTTGGATAGCAACCTTTGATTTTCAGGTAAAAAAGGTGCAAACTGTTTGTCATACTCTTCGACTAGATCCGGACGTTTTGTAATGAAACCTGGTCGCGTATAGTTGACTGTTAATCGATGAAAGTGGCCAATCGTTTTCCCCCATTTATAAAATAATGTTTGATCAAATATTTCGTCAGTCACTTTAACGGGGCAACCTATAGCTTTTTCAAATAGACTAACGAAAAAAGCTGTATCTTCAGATTTGATCATTTCAACAAAGCTATTGTTAACAGAAGGTAAGCAGCCGCATACGGGAGCCTTATTTTTATGTAAGTAGGATACCCAGTGAAGCTCAGATTCAACTTGTTCTTTCGTTCTATGACTGCTATGGGTTAACCTTAAGATGACCTCTTCACCGTAAGAATTGATTCCTTGAAACACGTAGTTTTCAAAGCTTCCTAATTTTTTTAATGAGGAGTAAGGGATTTGATAGACAGCAGCTGCTTGAAGTAAAATATCATCATTAAAATATTGTTCAACTTCTCGTTCCAAATGATTCACATCCTTTTAATTGTCATTATATAGACGTCAAAAAATAAAACATAGTTACAAATTAAATTGGAGGACAAATCAATGAAAAAAAAGATCATTCTTATTGTAGATGATGAAAGCGATATGCGTGAATTGATTAGTATATGTTTACAAAATGACTATGAAACTGTAGAAGCAGAAAACGGGGAAGCAGCATTAGAAATCCTTGACTCACAAAGTATAGATCTTGTGCTCCTTGATGTAATGATGCCAATAATGGACGGTTTTTCCGTACTGACTGAAATGAAACAGATTGAGAAAATGAAAGAGATTCCGGTCATATTATTAACTGCACTTGGCGATACAGATGATATCGTAAAAGGGTTAAATAAAGGCGCAGACGATTATATCGTTAAACCATTTGAACCGCGTGAAATGGTTGCAAGAATCCAATCGGTTATAAGACGATCAACAATTACTGAACAAATATTTGAAATTCATGGGTTACTATTTGATCAAGAAAAATATCAAGTATCCTACAATGGACAAGTTGTTCCACTAACGAAAAAAGAATATCAATTATTTTTTCGGCTGGCTAGTCATCCAGGCAGAGTTTATTCACGTGAACAATTAGTTGAATTGGAATGGGATTTTTCTTTTGATGGCGATGCTAGAAATGTTGATGCTCACATTAAAAACATTCGTGAAAAGTTAAAGAAAACAGGATACACACAAAAAGTAATTGAAACGGTATGGGGGATTGGTTATCAAGTCGTTGAAGACCTTTCCTGATGATTGGAGGACAAAATGAAGCTCTCTTCAAAACTAGCGATGCTCTTAGTAATTACCCTATTAGTCACAATATTAACGATGAGCTTTACGTTTTATATTCAGTCCAAAGAATTTTATCGAGATCACCTAACGAAACAGTTAGAACATCGACTAGTAGCTCATGCAGAAAGTATTGAGAATCACTTTGTGATTGATACGATATTGCATGTATTAAAAATGGAAAAAGAAGATACTGTTAACTTTCTTCTTTTTGATGAACATTTAACTCCCTTAGTAATGGCACAGCCCATTGATGCGGATCTAATTGAGGCGTACCATTTATGGATCGAACAAATAATTAATACAACAACGCTTCACCCAAGTATTAAACAACCGATTACAGATTATGTCTCAATACGAGAACATCCTATTCAGCACATATGGTCGATGAAACCTATCTACGTAAACGAAAGAGTTAAAGGATATTTGTTTATTGATCAAGACATGAGGGAATTCGAAACAACAAAAAATAGTATCCTCCAACTTGTATTTATTATGAGTATTATCATTTTCATAGTTGGTCTTTTATTTGTTTTATATTTAACAAGAGTACTAACAAAACCACTGCAAAAGATGGGGGAAGCAACTAATCAAATTGCTCAAGGGAACTTTGAGTATGAAATTCAAACGACGGCTAATGATGAAGTGGGCCGGCTAGCGCAAGATATTCAACAAATGTCAAATCAATTAAAGCGTTATAATAAAACAAGAAAAGAGTTTCTATCTCATATTTCACATGATTTACGTACCCCGCTAACGTATGTTAAAGCGTATGCTGCACTGTTAAAGGATCGAGAAGAGAACGACACATTGTGTAAAAAACAAGCAGAGATGATCTACAAGCAGGCTAAGAGTATGGAGGTACTCGTAAATGATTTGTTTGAACTGGCAAAATACGAGGAGGGGAATATACAACTTCATAAGGATGTTGTAAACTTATATTCTTGGTTCCATGATTTACAGCTAGATTTTGATTTGAAACTGCAGCAGGAAAATATTAGATTAAAGCTAGAGATAGAGAATAACGAGTGGTCTGCATTTTTTGATAAAGAAAAGATGAAACAAGTAGTAAAAAATTTAATTGAAAATAGTATTCGTTATACTCCAAATGGTGAGATTCAAGTACGAATTGAAAAAAATGAACAGTTGCAACATCTCGAGATTTCAATTGAAGATAACGGACAAGGCATTCCAGAAAGTGAATTACCTTTTATTTGGGAAAGGTTCTATCGAGTTGATAAATCGAGAACATCTAAAAATGGTGGAAGTGGTTTAGGTCTAGCAATTGTAAAACATATTGTCGAACTTCATGGTGGAACAATTACGGTTGAAAGTAAGCCAGGGTTTGGTACAATTTTTACTATAGTATTACCACAGGGAACTGAAGTGAAGGAAGATTGATTGGGGGAATAATACGTTGCCTGAATTAATGAATCAACTGATTGCACTTTTTATGCAATATCGGGAAATTACAACGATTATCATTGTCGTTTTCTTTGTTTTTATCAATCGATGGTTATCAAAGCTTGTAATCTATTTACTTTCAAAATTGATTAATAAAACGAATAATGAATTTTTCATTTCGGTTTTAAATGCGTTTGAAAAGCCGCTTCGGACCTTTTTTATCTTTTTACCGATCTATATTGGAATAAAAACGCATGATCTTCCAATTGGTACCGAGTTATTAGTGGACCGTATTTTTAATACGATTGTTATTTTAGTTATTGGATCGGGTTTAGTTAAGCTGTCAAGTAAGAGTTCAGCAGTGTTTGAAAAACTAAAAGAGAAGCTCGATGTAGAATTTGATGATATTTTAATTCCATTTTTCTCAAAGGTCGTACAAGTTGTAGTTATCGCTGTTATCTTAAGTCTAGTGGCCCAAGCGTGGGGACATAATATTAACAACTTAGTTGCAGGTTTAGGGATTGGTGGACTGGCTGTTGCTCTTGCAGCCCAAAGTACATTAGGAAACCTTTTTGGCGGGGTCGTAATTATAACAGAAAAACCATTCTCACTTGGGGACTGGGTTAAGACACCTTCAGTAGAAGGTGTTGTTGAAGACATTGGTTTTAGAAGTACAAAAATTCGTACGTTTGCTAATTCCGTTATTATAGTCCCAAACTCAACATTAGCCAATCAAGAAATTGAAAACTTTAGTAACATGGGTAAACGGAGAATTATGTTTAACTTAGGTTTAACTTATCAAACGACTAGAGAACAAATGCGTAAATGTGTCGACCGTATAAATGAATTAATCCAAAATCATGAAGAGGTTCACCCTGAAACGATTATGGTTCGTTTTGATAAATTTAATGAAAGCAGCTTAGATGTGTTTATTTATTTTTATACGAAAACAACGATTTGGAGCGAGTATTTAGAAGTAAAAGAAGATATCAATTTAAAAATAATGGAGATTTTAGAGGAAGAAGGAGCATCTATTGCCTACCCAAGCCGTTCCTTATATGTTGAAACAGTAGAGAAAGAAACAAAAGGTAAAGAAGTTACTACAGAAAGCTAGCAACAAAAAAGAGGCTGACACTAGGTCAGCCTCTTTTTTTATATTAATAAACGCTTTAGTAAACTAAAGGTACCTGGTACCATAATAACTCTACCAATAATTTGTGCGATTTAATTCTTGATTTCCTAATTTTTCATGCAATTGTCCATGATAATATAAAAAGACAATAATAAAGTCCTGGATTTCAATATAACGTTACTTACCCATGAAGTTATTTCTAGGTCAATCAGATTATAATGAGTAACAATTTAAAAGTGGAGGGGTAGTGAATGGAAGTTATTGTTTATACAAGTAAAGGGTGTCCTTATTGCGAGAAGGTAAAAACGTCGTTACAAGAGTGGGGGATCGAATACGAAGAAAGAAATGTATCGGTTGTAAAAGAGTATTATGATCAATTAAAAGAAAAACAGATTATAGGTACACCAGCAACCTTAGTTAATGGGAACTTAATTCTAGGATTCCGAGAGAAGAAATTTAGAAAAGCACTTCGTTTACCAGTAGAAGATGTGTAAAGAAGAGCCCTCATGAGATTACTATAAGATAACCAGCTTTGTAGATGTTTCATTTTCTCTGTTATCAAATGTTACATAATTGTAGTTAGATCTGTTGGTTTATTATTATAATAACCCTCAATACAACAAGTGTGGAGGGATTTACATGAAACTTGAAAAGGAATTGATCTTTCCAAAAGGGTTTACGGTAAGAAAAGTAATCGAACTTGTAACAGTAAATGAACGTTTTTCCAGCAAGATCTACTTTCAAACGAAAAGTCATCAATGCAATGGAAAGAGTATGCTAGGATTAATGTCGTTTATGTTAATGACGACAATTGGAGAGTCATATATGATTTCGGTTGAAGGTGAAGATGCTGAGAAGGTAATTCAATTTTGGACCAAATTTGTAAGTGAAATTCACGGAAAAACAACATTGAGCTACTGGGAGGAGGAGGGCGCTGAAACCGTTCAAGAAGCGATGTGCCAATCGATTTCCTTTTGGAATTCTTCTGTTCGTTCAGTAGCTCAATCGTATTTAAAGCCAGGTAAAAAAGAGATATAACATTATAATTCTACTTTTAATAGAGTAGCTTTTTTCCGTTCGTTGTAAAATAGACCGTAGCAGCCAATTCCACAAATTAAACATGTAATCGCTGATAAAAAGTGAGCGCTTAAATAGGAATTAGTATAATCAATTAGAATACCGGTTACTATCGGAGAAACGAGCTGCCCAGCACTAAAAAATATCGTTACAAAGCCCATTGCGACTGGAATGTATTTCGCGTCAATATAGTCTCCTACACTTGCATTCATTATAGTCGGTACGCCCCATAGCGTTGAACCGTAAATAATCACTTGCATAAAAATGAAAAAGCTGTCTGTGGAAAAACTAAGACCCATTAACATTAAAAATTGCGTAAAAAACACAATCATTAATGCGACCATTCTCCCAACTTTATCAGAGACACTTCCCCAAACAAATCCGCTAATGATGCTAGCAATCCCTGCTGCTGCAAAAAAGTTACCAGCTTGTTGACTTGTGAATTTAACGTCTGTAATTAAGTAGTCTACAAGGAATGTTGAAAAAATTAAGTAACTTACTCCCCATAAAAAATAGATCGACCCAATAAACCAAAGTGTTTTGTTACGATATACATTTTTAGGTTTAGCAACTGATGGTCCATGTGAGTGAATTTGTGATACTCGGCTGTCAGTTGCTCCTATTGGGTGTAGTCCAACATCCTCTGGTTTATTTTTCAGAAATATCCAATTAAGAAGCGCGATAATTATGACTAAAAAAGCTAGTAAATACCAGCTTAAGCGCCAGCCTTGATCAATATTGATGACAACTAAAGTGGGAACCACGAACCCACTAAATACCATACCAATACCCGACCCTGCCATAGCTGTCCCCATAGCCATTCCCCTTTTTTTAGGTGAAAACCATTGACTTATAAGACCTAATGATGGAACGTAGGATCCGCCAGTCCCAAGGCCTGTGAGAAAGCATCCTATGTAGGCTATAAAAAAGGAAGAAGAATTTGCTGTAATTAGCATTCCTATAGCAATGACGATTAGTGAAGCAACAATGACTCTTTTTGCTGTGAATTTCAAGACAAAAAAACCAGAAAGCAAGACTGCGACTAAATAGCCTAAAAAAATAGATGAAGCGATTAACCCTGTCTCTCGATAATCTAGCAGTAAACCTTCTTTCATAAATGGAAGAATCGCTCCAAATGAAAAACGGCCAAAGCCAAGACAAGCTAATACACTGAGGACGATAAGGATGAGCATGAACCATCCTTTATGAAAAGAAGAAGACTGTTTCATTTCCAACCAACCTTTAAGTATTTATTTTGAAAATTCATACTAAATATTGTAATGGAATTTTCAGAAAAAACATAGAGGTAAAAAAGTTTCTGGTAATAATTTGGATAGGAAGAAGGGAATTCGATTTCAATGAGGAATTATATACTTATAAAATAAACGGATAAGGGAGAAAGGTCCTTTATAATAAAAAGGGAGAAGCAGACCGTTCTCCCTTAGTTAAACTATAATACTTTAGTTTAGTAAATCTTCATATGGAGTTAAATCAATATTTTTGCTTTTTAATAAAGCTACAGCTCGTTTTTGCATTGGACCAGGAGAAGCTAAAATATAACCGCGGATCACATGGTCTTTCGTTACTTCTTCACCATTTGCTAATTCATTAATTTTTGCTTCTATGCCTTTTTTGGCCATTGGTCTTACAAATACAGGTACTGGTGCTAATAATTCTTCTAATAAAGATGTTGCTTCAGCATTCCAACTCACAATGTTTCAATCCTTTCAAAAACTTTAATATTTTCAAACCTATTATATACATAATTGCTAGCCTATAACAATTTGTAAATTTTCAAACCGTATTTGTTCTAATTAAACTGATATGAAAATGATGCATATTTTTAAATTACATAGGGTAAACATGTAACAAACAGTTATATGGACAAGCTATAAATTTCATAGAACGTTATTTATTTGGAGTTGAAAAGTTACGTAGTTAACCTTTAAAAATCAGGCTTTAATAAAGTCCAAAATTAGAGACTTTTTAAGAATGGTTATTTTACTTTTTAAGTTTGGAGGAGTACGGATTATGAAGCAGATTACCTTTAAATTATCACTTGTGACTTTGTTTGTGATTATGACAATTTTTTCGATTGATTTTCTAAATGATCAACTCTCTAATAGTAATGGGGGTTACAATATTGAGGAGACAATTGAAAAGAGCAGCGAAGCAGGGACGGTATTTGCTGCGGATAAACAAATTATCAATAGTAACTGGATTGAAAAAGGATTGGAAGGTCACCTCGATCATATTGAGTTCCAACTAGGCACTCCTAAAGAAACCATTTTAACGAGCAGAGGAGATGCCATTGATACAGGCTTTTATGAAGGGGGAGAGTTTTTTCGGTATGATGATGCGACCTTTTTTATAAATCCTGAGACGGACCGCTTAGTAGCCATTGCACTCTCTACAGAAGGGTATGAGCTAGATGCAGCAAAGTTAAAAGAAGTATTGGGGAACCCAGATGTAAGTGAACGCAATGAAATGGAAGGACTATGGATGTATGAATACTATTTAGATAAATATTCTCTCATGTTTGAAGCTGAAGAAGAGGATGGAAGAATATTATTTGCATGGTTAAGAGAAAGGTTATAGGACAGGTGACGTTCGTAGTTTTTAAAAAAAAATTAAGAAATGAAAAAGCTGCACATCGACAGTGCAGCTTTTTTGTAAGAAAAACTATAAAATTCGAAGAAGTCTAGCTCCAGGCGCCATCGGCTCGAGGTCGCTTCGGTCCACCAACCGTGTCTAAAGAGCAAGACACGTATTGCTGGCCCTCCAGCGCTTGTCACCGTAAGCACCTTGCGCTTTTTGGGATGTCTAGCGCAAGAAGCGCCCAGCGACTAGCTAGACTTCACTTACCTACTTACGATAAGTCAACATCGGCTCACTAATGATCACCGTGTTTCCTTTATCTTATCGTTGGGCTGTCGTCCGTACATCACTGACCGGGTGCTTGCACTTTTCTAAATGGTTATTCAGTAATATTTTCAAAAATTGTAGTTACTTCAGGAGCCTCTTCAATAAGTCCAGCAGATAATAACCAGTCAATGACTTCTTGCCAAGAATCTTTGGTTTGACTTCCAAAACTTTCATTTTCAGTTTCCATCTTAGAAAGCAGAATTTCTAAGCTTTGATCTTCAACTTCACGAATAAGAGGGAAATTGGCTTGGTCTTGATTTGCAAATAGGATATCTAAACTTTCTGCAGGGTTATTTTTCATTTTCTCATACCCTTTTACAGCTGCGCGCCAGAAGGCCTCAATCTCTTCACGTTTTTCTTCTAATTGATCTTCATTGGTTACAATAACTAACTCGTAATATGCAGGAACACCGTAATCTATAGGATTGAAGTAACGGATTTCATGTCCTTGGTGCTTTAACACAGGATATTCATGGTTAATGTAAGTTCCGATCACAGCATCTACGCGCTCACTTACTATCGACGAACCTAGTTCGAAGCCGACATCCATTAAATTTACTTGATTGTAATCACCGCCATCAGCTTCGACCATTGTCTTTAAAATTGGTTCATTAACAGGAATCCCTGGGTAACCAACCGTTTTGCCTTCCAAATCTGCTGGAGACTCAATGTCACTGTCAGCCATTACCATCATATGGTTTAAAGGTGAACGAACGATAGCAGCGATAGAAACGACTGGAACATCTTTTGTACGGGCCATAATGACATCAGGCTGATATGTAATCCCTAGTGTCACCCCCCCAGAAGCAGCCAAATTTATAGGATCTGTTGGGTTGGCAGGGAACACAATCTTTACATCTAATCCTTCTTCTTCAAAGTAACCTTCCTCTAATGCCGCGTATAAATAAGAGTGGACAGCATTTGGATACCAATCGAGCATAATATCAATACTAGTCAATTCTTCTGTTTCAGTTGTGCCTGTTGGATCTCCAGCAGTTGCCTCTTCGGTTTCTTCTTGTTGTTGATCACCAGCACCACACGCTGCTAAGCTTAATGCGGTTGCAAGAGAAAGAACAAACATCGATAGTTTTTTCATGATTTTTTCCTCCATTTAAGTAAATAAGTTTCGAGTGCTTTAACGATTAAAAATAAAGTAATGCCAAGAATTGATAACCAGACAATCGGGGCAAAAACGCCGGCGCCATCAAATTGGGTCATCATTCTGCGGCTAAAATAACCTAAACCTGCATTAGCTCCTAACCATTCACCGATTGCTGCTCCAATAACGCTTAAAGTAACAGCTACTTTTAAGCCAGAGAAGAAATACGGCAGAGCAGTTGGAACTTGAATTTTAAAAAAAGTTTGCCAGCGCCTAGCTCCCATTGTTCGTAATAAATCGATATGATCTTTACTTGTAGATCGAAGACCGTCAAATACGCCAATCGTTATTGGAAAGAATGTAATAAGAACAGTAACAACCACTTTACTCCAAATGGTATAGCCAAACCACAACACGAAAATAGGTGCTAGAGCAATAATGGGTATGGTTTGAGAAGCAATCACAATAGGAAAAAATGTTTTTTCAGCAAGTGTGCTCATGTTCATCCATACGGCTAAGCTAACCCCAAAAACAATCGAGATAAACAGGCCAATCAGTATGACTTCTAGTGTTGCAAGTAAATGGACTTTAAAAAGAACGTCATGCAATTCAACCATCTTCGCTAGTATTAATGTAGGTGATGGTAATATAAAAGGTTTATTCACCTGATTTGCACCTATTTCCCAACCGATAAGCAGCAGGAGTAAAAGGACGACTGAACTTGTATAATGCTTTAATTGTTTCATAGTTTCACCTGCTGCCGTAATTCCCTTAGTAATTCACTTTTAATTGTTGCGAGTTCAGGCGAAAGTAAGTCTTCTATTTTTCTAGGACGCGACAGTGGCACTTGTATTTCTTTAAAAGTAGATAGTGGCGATTGCGAGAAAAGAAACACACGGTCTGATAAAAATAATGCTTCATCTACATCGTGAGTAATAAAAATAACTGTTTTTTCAAGCTTCTGCCATTGATCTAGAAGCCATTCTTGCATGGATAGACGTGTTACTGCATCTAGTGCACTAAAAGGTTCATCAAGAAGTAACAGGTTCCCTCCGCCAAGCATGGCCCGCAAAAAAGAGACTCGTTGTCTCATTCCTCCAGACAGCTGATGGGGATAGTCATATTCATGTCCTTTGAGCCCGAATTCTTCAAGTAACTCCAAAACCTGTTCTTTTTTGTCTTTTTTAGTAAATCCATTAATTTCAAGTGGTAGAAACGCATTATCAAGGATATTACGCCAATCGAGTAGCATATCTTGTTGGGGCATGTAACCGACTTTGCCTAAGCGTTTCTTTTCCACTTCTCCATACAGAGAAATTGAGCCTTTTGTCGGTTGTTCCAGCCCTGTTATCAATCTGAAAATAGTGCTCTTGCCAGATCCACTCGGTCCTAATAAACTAACAAATTCGCCACCTTGGATGCTTAAAGATAATTGGTCAAGAATGGGTGTTACCTTTTCTTTCTTTTTTCCTTTATAGGAAAATGAAACACCGTCAAACGATAAGACATTATTGCTCATCATCTGTTGGCCACATCTGTAATTTGTAAGACATATCCCAGAACATATACTCATAGCGACTTGTATTTAGAAAAATTTCTTCAAGAGCCGTTAGTTCGGCTTCTGTTCTTCCTCCTGCTAGTTCATTCATTAAATTGATAAGCCAATCAGCTAGTTCCCCAAACTCCTCAGAGGCGTACATCTTTACCCATTCACCGTATGTTTCATTTTCAAGTGCTCCAGGAATTTTACTTAACTCAGTTCCAATCTCATAATAACTCCAAGTGCACGGCAGGACAGCGGCAACGAGGTCTGCTAATGAACCGCGTTGGGAAACATTTAGCATATAACCACTGTAAGCTAGAGTAGTTGGAGCGGCTTTTGTTGCTTCAAGTTCTGCCTCACTAATTCCAAGACGACGTGCATATTGACGATGTAAATCCATTTCTACATTTAATGTAGAGTCTAGTAATTTTGCAAAGGTTGACATCGTTTTAAGGTCAGTTCCTTTAAGGCTTCCTAATGCAAATAAACGTGCATACTCAATGAGATACAAGTAGTCTTGTTGCATAAAAAACTTAAACTTTTCAATATCTAACGTACCGTGGCCAATTCCTTGAACAAACGGATGGTCATGGCTTTTTCTCCAAATCGGTTTTGCTTTTTCGTATAAACGATCTGTAAATTGCATTAAAATCACTCCTTGATTTTTTTGTTCGTATACGCCACTAAACAGGTACTTCCATCTTTCTGGTATGACACCATTCGTAAATGAATAGTGTCATTACTTTTGTAAAATGAACGAGTTGATCAATTGAAAGTTGTTCGTTTACGGCATGGGCATGCTCGAGCTTTCCAGGTCCATAAATAACGGTAGGAATGCCTGCTTCTCCAAGCCAGCCTCCATCTGTTACTGTGGGGGACATTCCGACTGTCGCTTTTTCATGAAGGACAGACTGATGAACATGTGCCAATGTTTGAAGGCCGGCGTGCTCTTCATCAATTGCAAGAGAAGGGAAGATTTCACCGCGATCTTCAATCATTGATGTTCCACCCCAACGAAATGTTGGGAGGTTATCTCGAAGCCACGGGTCAGCTTTTGCGACATTAAGGATATGTTCCTCAATTTCTTTTGCAATCTCTTCATGGTTTTCATTTGGATAAAAATGTACAGTAATCCATAAGGAGCATCGATCAGCAATGAATGCTGCATGACGTCCACCTTCAATAACAGCTGGATTAATCGTTGTCATTCCAGCTGGGAATCCAGGGAATGATTTTGTAACTGCCCAATATTGCTCAAGATCTTTTAACCCTTCAATAATTTTTGTCATTTTTTCAATGGCACTTGCTCCAAATAAACCACCACCGGCATGTATCATACTTCGGCGGTTTGCATCATGAAACGTTTGTGCACTTTGTATTGTAATCCAGCCAGTAATGACTCCGCCTTGTCCTTGGATTTGGCAGTCACTCGTATCGACTACGACAGCGAAATCGGCATCATACCCTTTTTTACAACACTCAAGTGTTCCTGCCTCACCAACTTCTTCACCGATGACCGATTGGAAAGTAAGGTCTCCAGGAAGGTCAACCCCAGCTTCTTTTAATAGCTTGATAGCGAATAAAGCGCCAGCGAGGCCGCCTTTCATATCAGCAGCTCCACGCCCGTATAAGATATTATCTTTTACAACTGGGGTGAAAGGATCTTGATCCCAGTTTTCACCTTCTTCAATAGAGGCGACATCAATATGACCATTAATAAGGAGGCTATTAAATTCTGTAGAATTTGTTCCAGCTAAAACTCCAACTACATTTGGATCACCTTCATACACATCCCACTTATCAATCGTGAACCCTAATTCCTGTAGATATGTAGCAATGAATTCTTGTGCATCAGCAGTATTTCGAGCAGGTGGGCTTGGTGTTTTATAGCGAATTAATGTTTTGGCTAGACCAACAAGTTCCTCTTTTCGCTCATCGATTTGATGAAGTAGTAGATCAATAGATGTTTTAGTCAACAGACTCACTCCTTTCAATATTAAAATGAAACACTGACCGTACTCCAAAATAGCATAAAAAAACCACTTCCTATAAAAGGGAAGTGGTTGAATAGTCAGTTACGAACTAATGGTTCAACATTGCTCATTCGCTGTTCCGACTATCCACTTCCCTCCGCTAGTATTATCTAGATCAGGTACAAGGGTTTAGGCATTTGCCAGTCTCAGCTTTTAAAAAGCACCCCTAGTGGATATTTCATAATAAAATTATTTATATTGCTATTCTGAGTACAAAATTAACACACTTACAGTAGAAACTCAACCGAAAAATCTGAAAGTATTGAAACTATAAAGTCTTATGAAGAATATCTGTCTCATAACAGTTTTGTAGGTTAGTTTATTTATGTAACAGTTATGATGAAAATCCGAGTATGAGGAGAGCATTAGTGACCTAAAATTATTATTTTTTACTAGACGGGCTTTATCTTGAGTAATTGTTTTATGGTTTTTAAGAAAGTTGCTTATAGTTAAGGCGTTCATCAGGAATATAAGAGTATTTCAGGACAATATGTATTTTAACTAACAAGTTAAAAGATTGAATATTACGACTATTTATAAAAGATTTAAAAAATGAAAAAAAGTGGTTGAGTTTTCTAATTATCTGTTATATTATAAAACTGTAAACAACAAACTGTAGTAATACAGAAAAGAAGTAAAGAAGTTGGGGTCAGTGATTGAGACCTATTATTATCTAAGATTTTGGTCAACTAGTAATCAACTATTCTCTATAATCAAACTTACATAGCATTGATCAACTAGAAATAATACCTCAATCATAAATTAAAATTTTCTTAAGAAAAGGGAGATGGAGATTATGGCAAAAGTAAACATTCAAGAAGAAGCTAAGAAATTACAAGAACAGTGGGATAATGATCCACGTTGGACTGGTATCGAGCGTCCTTATTCAGCTGAAGAAGTAGTTCGTTTACGCGGTTCTGTTCAAATTGATCATACATTAGCACGTTTAGGTTCACAAAAATTATGGAAGCTTGTAAATGAAGAGCCTTATGTAAATGCACTTGGTGCACTTACTGGTGGTCAAGCGGTACAACAAGTTAAAGCTGGTCTAAAAGCAATCTACTTAAGTGGATGGCAAGTAGCTGCTGATGCTAACCTTGCAGGTCACATGTATCCTGACCAAAGTTTATATCCTGCAAACTCAGTACCACAAGTTGTTAAGCGTATCAACAACTCTTTACAACGTGCTGATCAAATCCAACATATGGAAGGCGAAGGCGAAGTTGATTATTTCGCACCAATCGTAGCTGACGCTGAAGCTGGATTTGGTGGACAGTTAAACGTATTTGAACTTATGAAAGGTATGATTGAAGCTGGTGCATCTGGTGTTCACTTTGAAGACCAATTAGCTTCAGAGAAAAAATGTGGTCACTTAGGTGGTAAAGTACTTATCCCTACACAAACAGCTGTACGTAACTTAGTATCAGCTCGTCTTGCAGCAGACGTTTCTGGTGTACCAACACTAGTAATTGCTCGTACAGATGCTGATGCAGCTGACTTAATTACAAGCGACATCGATCCATTAGATGCTCCATTCATTACTGGTGAGCGTACTCCAGAAGGTTTCTTCCGTACAAATGCTGGTATCGATCAAGCGATCGCACGTGGTCTTGCTTATGCTCCATATGCTGACCTTATCTGGTGCGAAACTTCTAAACCAAGCCTTGAAGAAGCGAAGCAATTTGCTGATGCTATTCATGCAAAATTCCCTGGGAAAATGCTTGCATATAACTGCTCGCCTTCATTCAACTGGGAAGCTAACCTTGACAAAGATACAATCGAAACTTACCAACAAGAACTTGGGAAAATGGGATACAAATTCCAATTCGTTACACTTGCTGGTTTCCACTCTCTTAACTACAGCATGTTTGAACTTGCTCGTGGCTATAAGACTCGTGGTATGGGTGCTTACTCTGAGCTTCAACAAGCTGAATTTGCTGCTGAAGAGCATGGTTACACAGCTACTCGTCACCAACGTGAAGTTGGTACTGGTTACTTCGACCAAGTATCTCAAACTGTATTTGGTGGTACTTCTTCAACTACAGCTCTTAAAGGTTCAACTGAAGAAGCACAATTCCAAAAGTAATAAGTTATATAGCGGTTTTCTAACAAAACTCTCTCATCAATTTAAATATAATTTTGAAAGGCTGGCTGCAAATTGTAGTCAGCCTTCTTTTTTTTCTTCTAAAGGCGTAAAAAAACGAGCACATGCCATGTGCTCGTTCTGTTATTAATTTTGTACCAAAGTTTAGTCAATTTTCTTTTCCGCTATTAATATGCCGTCGCTGTCTGCGTAAACATAATGGTTAGGTTCCCAGTTCACTCCTGCAAATTGTACAGGGACGTTTGTATCGCCTAGACCTTTTTTGATACTGCGAATAGGATTTGTTCCAATTGCAAACACTCCAATATTCATTTCTTTAATTTGTGCAGAATCGCGAATGCAGCCATTAATAATAACTCCCGCTAAATTTCGTAAAACAGCAATTTCAGCTAGGTTATCACCCATTAAAGCGCATTTCTTAGATCCGCCACCATCAACTACGAGGACACTTCCTTCAGGAACTTCTTGAAGAGCTTTTTTGACTAATACATTGTCTTCGAAAACACGTACAGTACAAATCGGTCCTTCAAACGTTTTTTTCTGACCCCAAAATTGAAAGATTGGTTCAGCGAGTAGTAGTTGATCTCCATGTGCATCGTGTAAGTCAGCAGTTTGTATTGACATAATTTCTCCTCCTAGACTATTGATGAATAAATATTCGTCATATCCTATTAAAATTCCTGCTTTTTTGATAAAGAATTTCAAACATGTAGAGAATTTTTTTATTAATGTGGGATGTTATAATAGAGGTCTGTTAGCTTTTTTGGTACAATCATACTATCGGAAAAATTCGTCATGTGTTTATGATACAGAACGACATTTTTCTCATACTTATTTAAAAAGATAGAAAATTATTGGAGGCTTAAACTATGAAAATGATGGATGCAAATGAAATTATCTCTTTTATCTCAAATAGTGTGAAAAAGACACCAGTTAAAGTACATATTAAAGGTGATTTAGAAGGAATCGACTTTGGTTCTGAAACAAAAGCATTTATTACAGGAAATGTAGGGGTTCTTTTCGGAGAGTGGAAAGAGATCGAAGCTGCAATTCAGCAAAATGAAGCAAAAATTGAAGATTATGTAGTAGAAAATGATCGTCGCAATTCAGCGATCCCATTACTTGACATGAAAAATATCCAAGCTCGTATCGAGCCGGGTGCAATCATTCGTGACCAAGTTGAAATCGGTAATAATGCAGTCATTATGATGGGTGCAAGCATTAACATCGGTTCAGTTATCGGCGAAGGCACGATGATCGATATGAACGTTGTAATGGGTGGACGTGCTACAGTTGGGAAAAATTGTCATATTGGCGCAGGGTCAGTATTAGCAGGTGTAATTGAGCCACCTTCTGCAAAACCAGTTGTAGTTGAAGATGATGTAGTTGTTGGAGCTAACGCAGTAATTCTTGAAGGTGTTACTGTTGGTAAAGGTGCAGTAGTAGCTGCAGGGGCAATTGTTACGGAAGATGTTCCTCCAAATACGGTTGTTGCTGGAACTCCAGCTCGTGTAATTAAAGAGATTGATGAAAAAACTAAAGGGAAAACTGAAATTAAACAAGAATTACGTCGCTTAAACGAAGATAACTAATCAACTACGGCATTCATTGAGCTTCCCGCTTGATGGATGCCTCAATTCTATCTAAAAGGAGGGCCACTCATGACAGATTGGCAAAGCCTTGATCAACAATATATGATGTCCACGTATAATCGTTTACCGATTACGATTGAAAAAGGTGAAGGAAATCATCTTATTGATACGGAAGGAAAAGCCTACCTTGATTTATTTACCGGCTTAGCGGTTAATGTACTCGGTCATTCTCATCCAGAGATAGTTAAAACGATTAAGGAGCAAGGTGAAAAGTTTTTACATATTTCAAACGTGTTTTTAAATCAACCAGCTATTCAATTAGCGAAAACGTTAGTTGAGCAGTCAATTGACGGAAAAGTTTTCTTTACGAATTCAGGGGCTGAAGCAACAGAGGCTGCGATTAAGTTAATTCATAAGTGGACGAAAGATGGAGAAAAGAATAATCGTGGTGTCGTTGTTCTAGAAAAGAGTTTTCACGGCAGAACATTAGGTGCAATAAAATTAACTCGGCAACCGGGTGTTTATCAAGATTTTCCTGTAACGGATATGCCGGTTTATGAAGTTGAACCTCATAATCTTGACCAGCTAGAAGAAATCATTAAGACAAAAAATCCTGCAGCTGTATTAATGGAGCCGGTACTTGGATCAGGTGGTATTTTACCATTAGACGAAGAGTATTTACGTGAGGTTGCTCACTTGACGAAAAAATATGGTGTGCTTTGTTGTATGGATGAAATTCAAACAGGGATTGGACGTACTGGAAAAATCTTTGCTTATCAACACGCAGGTTTTTCACCAGATTTAATTTTATTTGCTAAAGGAATTGGTGGTGGCTTACCGCTTGGAGGTATTATCGTTTCAAACGAATTAAGTCATCTATTTAAACCTGGTGATCACGGGACAACTTTTGCACCTTCACCATTAAGTGCTGCCCTTGGTAATACAGTGTTCAAGGTTTTACTAGAAGATGGTGAGCTGGAGAAATCAGTGGCTCGTTCAAAATACTTACATGAAAAACTAAATCGTTTAAAAGACAAAAATCCTAAAGTATTAGAAAAAATTCGTGGTAAAGGAATGATGGTTGGTATAGTAACACTCCTTGCTCCTGAAGATGCAAAGAAGTTGCAACGAGACCTGTTGGCAGAAGGCTATTTAGTCGATGTGACCCAACAAACGATCATTCGTCTACTCCCGCCGCTCACGCTCACGGAAGAAGAAATAGATGAATTCACCAAAGTTTTAGAAGCAAAACTCGAGCTTGTGCAGGAGAAGGAGCTTAACCAATGATTGATATAGCTAAATTAGTAGAAGTAAGAAGGGCACTTCATCAAATTCCAGAGTTAGGGTTTGAAGAAGTGAAAACACAAGCTTTTCTATTAGAATATATCAACCAATTACCGAAGACGCATCTAGAAATTAAAACGTGGAAAACAGGGGTCGTCGTAAAGGTTCAAGGCAGTGACCCTTCAAAGATGATTGGCTATCGTGCTGATATTGATGGGTTGCCTATGGATGAAGAGACATCTTATTCATTTCGTTCGACTCATCCTGGGAAAATGCATGCTTGTGGTCATGATCTCCACATGACAATTGCTTTAGGAGTGCTTACTTATTTTTCAAAAGTACAACCTAAAGATAACCTTTTATTTATTTTCCAACCTGCAGAAGAAGGTCCAGGCGGGGCACAGCCAATGCTGGCATCAGATATTTTAAAAGAGTGGCGACCGGATCAAATGGTTGCCTTACACATCGCTCCAGAGTATCCTGTAGGTACAATTGCAACAAGAGAAGGGCTGCTTTTTGCAAATACGTCTGAATTATTTATTGATTTAAAAGGGCAAGGTGGGCATGCTGCTTATCCGCATACAACAAGGGATATGATCGTTGCCGGAGCCCATTTAGTAACTCAACTTCAGTCTATTGTATCGCGAAATGTCGATCCACTTGATTCAGCCGTCGTTACTATTGGGAAAATCACAGGTGGGACAAAGCAGAACATTATTGCGGAAAAGGCACGTATTGAAGGAACGATACGAACGCTGTCCATTGAGTCGATGCAAAAAGTCAAACAGCGAATTGAAGCACTTGTTAAAGGAATAGAAGCAGGGTTTGAATGTAGCGCAACAATTGATTACGGTGCAAACTATTGTCAAGTTTATAATAATGAAAAGTTAACCCGTGAGTTTATTAATTTCACTCGTGATCATTCAAACTTTGAGTTGATTGAATGTACAGAAGCAATGACTGGTGAGGATTTTGGGTATTTTCTAGAAGAAATTCCGGGCTTTATGTTCTGGCTTGGAGTCAACAGTCCATATGGCCTTCATGATAACCGCTTGGAGCCAAGTGAACAGGCGATAGAAGTTGCTGTCACACACTTAATTAATTACTTGCACTATAAATCAGAAAACTAGATCTTCACTATATGTGAGGGTCTTTTTTATTTCAATGTAAAATCAGAATAAACTTCTAATAAATGAAAAAAATATGAACACATATTGTACCGAGGTGTTCGTTCGATGAAAAAACTTCTAGGAGTTAAAAACAAGCTTTTATCAGAGCAACATGAACAAAAGCAAGAAGAACCCAGGGACTTAATCAATAACCCAATTACATTGCAGGAAATTCAAAAAGAGTTTGAAAATTGCTCAGATATTAAACATTATTCAATGCCCTCACTACAAATTGATTTTTTATATTTCAAGTCTCTAATTAGTAAGGACATTTTTGAAAGAGAAATATTAAACCCACTTAATCATAATCTTGAACCTTCTGAGCTTTTTACTAGTCAACAATTTGAAATAGGAAAAAGCACTGAAAGAGTGGTTGAAGGAATTTTAGATGGCAATGTAGTGATTTTTTATAATCAACAAGTGTTTTTATTAGATGCCTATGAACCGAAAAATCGTGCAATTGAACAGACAGAGACAGAAAGTACAATTACTGGTGCTCACGATGCTTTTATTGAAGGGTTAGAGCCGAATTTATCTCTCATTCGTAAAAGAATTAAAAGCTCAAAGTTAAAAGTTATAAAACTACGTGCCGGCGAAGTGACAAAAACGGATCTTTTGATATTGTATATGGAAGACATTGCCAATGAAGTATTTGTTAATACACTAAAAGATCGGATTTCAGCAATAGAAATTGATGCGATATACGATACGGATATGTTTGTTCAATTAATTGATGAACATCCTAACTCGATCTTCCCACAATTTATTACCACGGAACGTCCTGATGTGGTTGTCAATCAACTTGTTAATGGTAAGGTAGTCGGTCTGGTGGATAATAGTCCAACAGCATTTATTGCGCCGACGAATTTTTTTGAATTTTTTGATTCGCCAGATGATAAAAATCAACGTTGGGCCATCGGAACAGCAACTAAATTATTACGATATTTGTCTATCGTTATCACAATTACGTTTACGGCTTTTTATGTTGCTGTTACAACGTACCACTATGAAATGATACCGGAAACGTTGCTTTTATCGTTAGCGGAGTCACGCCACCGGGTACCGTTTCCGCCGCTTTTAGAAGCATTAATTATGGAAATTACGATTGAGCTTTTACGAGAAGCAGGAGCAAGGTTACCGACTAAGATTGGACAAACCATCGGTATTGTTGGCGGGATCGTTATCGGACAAGCTGCGGTACAGGCGGGTTTAGTTAGTAATACATTAATTATTGCTGTAGCTATCTCGGCAATTGCTTCGTTTGTTCTACCGAGCTATATGTTAAGTGCTTCGATACGAATTGCTCGATTTGGCCTCATTATTCTAGCGGGAGCATTGGGGAATTTCGGGCTGTTAATTGGTATCATTTTCATCCTCCTGCACTTAGTAAAAGTTACAAGTCTGCAAATGTCTTATCTAACACCCGTAGCACCAGTAGTAGTTTCAGATTTAAAAACATCTATACTAAGGGCGCCGTTCTGGGCGGACAAAGAAAGGACGTCAGAAGCTGTTCCTAAGAACAAAATTAAAACGAAAATAAGAAAGTAGTGTGAAAGAGAATGGAAGGAAGAGAGTATCAATTTCACTTAATTGTATTAACGTATATGATTCAGTCTGGCGTCGTCATATTCGCTCTTCCTCGAATTCTAGGAGAGGTGTTTGGAACCAATGGCTGGATTGCAATTTTTCCTCTTTCAGCCTTTGTTATATTGAATATTTGCTTATTTTCATTTGTATATAAGAGAATTGGCGAACGTTCTATGTTTGAAGTGATTTCAATTGCATTGCCAAAGTGGATTTACTATCTACTGTTCTTTATCATCATTGTCTTGTGGTGTGCAATCGCTGCCCTTGTATTAAAGCAGTTTGCGATTATTATTCAAATTATCTTTTTTCCAACAACGCATGTTTTTTGGTTTATTACAACTATGTTTATTATAGTTTTTGTTTTTTTGAATTTAGGAATAACGAACATGATAAAAGCAACAACAATCTTTTTTTATTTTTCGATATGGACGTTGTTATTAGGTTTGATTTTTTTTAGGGAATTCGATTTCGTTCGATTAACTTCTTTTTTGTTTAAGGACGGAGATCTCTCCCTATTTCAAATTTCATCCGTTTATACCTCTTTTCTTGGTTTTGAAATTATGTTCTTATTAACACCATATGTAAAAAAGAGTGCCAAATTAGTTCGTTCTATGATACTTGGTAATTTAGTGACAACCTTCGTTTACGGATACACCTCGTTAATTTGTTTTGGATTTTACAGTCTACAACAATTAGTTAAAATTCAGTTTCCGACTCTGGAGCTTTTTGCATACATTGAGGCCCCGTTCTTAGAAAGAGTAGACAATTTAATTGTGCCTGTTTTTATCATAAAAATCATTGTAACGGGGGTTTTCTTTATATGGGGAGCAATAGAGGCGTTTCGTTATATGGGTACAAAAGTCAAAGAGAAGAAAAGTATTATTATAATAGTTGGTTTTGCTTATATAATTACTTACTTTTTCACTACCTATACAGAATTAGAGACGTTGTTAACGTATTTAGCAGTGATTGAAATCGGTGTGGCGTTCGGTTTGCCCCTGCTCGTCTTGTTACTCCTACCGATTGCAAGAAGGAAGGTGCAGCTATGAAGATAATTCAATGGCTTCTATTAGTCGTTCTGTTAGTTGGTTGTACCGACCAGAGAATTATTGAAGAGGTAGGTTTCATTCAAGGGATGTCATTGGATATCGCTGATCCAAAACAACATGAAGCTGACAATCGATTACTTGTAACTGTGTCTATTCCTCAAGTAGACCCAGAAATGGGTGCGAAGCGAGAAGTTTTAACAACATTAGCAAATAGTGATAAAGAGGCAATGCTCGCTATTTCTCGTAAATCAAATCGACAAATTGTAAGTGGTCAATTAAGGACATTGTTTTTTGGATTAGAACTTTCGGAACATGGAATCGGTGAGAATATTGAAACGATGAATAGAGATCCGATTTTTGGTCCAAGAGTTAAAATTGCAGTTGTAAACGGCAAAGCGCATGATTTATTAATCAAAGATTACAAGCAACATCCGAGGACAAGCAGGTATGTGGATCAACTACTCGAAAAAGAAGCAAATTTAAATATGATACCTGAAGTTAGGATTTATCAATTTACGAGGGACTGGATGGATAAAGGTATTGATCCTGTTGCCCCTATTCTAAAAAAAGGCATAGATGATATTATCGTTGATGGAATTGCTCTTTTTCAAGACGATCGTTATGTAGGAAAAATTGAGCCTAAACAAGCGCGCATTTTCTTTTTTTTAAGCGGAAAATTCACTGGCGGTGCCTTACAAATGTCGTTTAAAGAGGAAGGTGTCGAACGACCTGTACAAGTATTATATTCTTCGGTCGTAAATCGAAAAAAGATTAACGTGATACATCATGGGCCGAATGATATTGAGATTGTACTGAACATCTGGGTACGTGGTCAATTACTGGAGTATAATGGCAAGTTAGAGGTTGCGAGTGAGGAAGGGCAACATCGATTAGAGAGAGAGATTGAGAATTATATAAAAAACGAAGTCGAAGATATTATTAAGACTATGCAACAATTAAATGCAGATAGTATTGGAATAGGGAGATATGTTAGAAATAGTATGAGTTATAATGACTGGAAACAGATGGATTGGAGAGAGGTATTCCCAACGATACATGTTACATGTAACGTAGAAGCAAAAATTAGAGACTTTGGATACTTTAGATAATAACAAAATTAGAATAAAAATCCTTTTTTTGTACAACCTAACAGTGAAACAAATAATTGAAATGTTTTTGGAGGTGTATGTCATGCCAAAAATTGGTGTGGAACAATCGTTAACTGCTGTACAACAAGAACTTCAATCAAGAGGCTATGATGTCGTTCAATTAAAGCAAGAGCAAGATGCAAATGGTTGCGATTGCTGCGTAATTACAGGCCAAGACCAAGATATGATGGGGATTCAAAATGTGGTTACAGCTGGATCTGTTATTTCAGCACAAGGAATGACGGCTGAAGAAGTTTGTCAACAGGTCGAGCAAAAATTGAATCAATAATGATAAAAAAGGTGAGGTACACTTGTTATAGTGTCCTCACCTTTTTTTGGAATAGGACATTCTAGTCACCGAATGTAATAAGTATGGAGGTGATTAACATGTTTTATCATGTAAAGGAGTTACAACATCCTGCTAAACCTGAATGTCCAGATCCAGTCTTTGCAAAAAAATTGCAAGAGATTTTAGGAGGCCAATTTGGCGAAATATCAGTAGCATTACAATATTTATTTCAAGGGTGGTCATTTAGAGGAGACGAAAAGTACCGAGATCTACTTATGGACACTGGAACAGAAGAGTTGGCACATATTGAAATGCTAGCAACGATGATTGCAAGATTACTTGATGGTGCACCAGTGGGGGATTTAGAGGATGCCGCAAAAGATCCTGTCATTGGAGCAATCTTAGGTGGTATGAATCCACAGCATGCAATTGTTTCTGGCTTAGGTGCCATGCCTGCTGACAGTGTGGGTAACCCATGGACAGCAAGCTATATTAATGCGAGTGGGAACTTATTAGCTGATTTTCGTATGAACCTAACTTATGAGTCTCAGGGACGACTTCAAGCAGTAAGGCTTTATGAAATGACGAATGATCGTGGAGTTAAGGATATGCTTTCATGGTTAATTGCTCGTGATACGATGCACCAAAATATGTGGAAAGCTGCTATCGCTGAGCTAGAAGCTCAAGAAAATATTGTTGTTCCGAGTACGTTCCCTCGGCATTTGGAAAAACAAGAAGTTTCATATACCTTCTTCAATTTATCACGTGGTGAAGAAAGTAGTAGAGGACGATGGGCAAGTGGACCAAGTATGGATAGTATGGGGCAATTTCAGTATGTGGCGCAACCAGTTCCATTTGGTAGAAAGCCTAAACTTAAACCAGCTCCGCCTTATATGCATAACACGATGCTGCCAGGCCATCATCATAATATCCCGCCGCATTTGGCATAAACATAAGACTCTCCCTTTACCACGACACCTCTTTAATTTATTAAAGGTGCCTGGTACCAGGGAGAGTCTTTTTTGCGCCTTGCGCTTTTCTTATTAAAGAATGTCGATTTGAACTAGTAACGCTAGTAATAGTTGAAGTAACACTTGAATGTTTGCTGCCACTTGAGTATCAGTTGTTGTAACTTTGACGTTACGTGAGTTTTCAATAATCGTTTTTTGTTGCGTTACTTGCTTGATCTTAGAAGATTGAAGTAATTCTTGCGTAATCATTTCTGCTTTTGAACTGTCTGCAATTGAAATACTAATTACAATTGCAATAGCTGCTTGTAATGAAGCTTGAAGAGATAGTGCAGCTTTAGTATCAGTACTATTTACAGAAACATCACAAGAATCCTTAATCATAATAAGCTCTTCAGATAACTGAATTGTTTTATTCGTCTGTTCAGCTACTTGTGTAACATCATCTTCTTTTTTCGGTGGGCATAATGGGTGTTTCTTTTTAGGATCTAATGCTGACCAATCTGACTTTTTCTTATCAGTTGAATAGAAAACTTCTTGGTTGCTCATAATCAGTTATTCCTCCTTTTCGTGTATCTACTTCAACTTATGTACTACAAGTGAACCTTGTTTGGACAAATACCCTGATTAAATCGTCCAAATGTAAAAAAACAGCTCCAACAAATTTGGAGCTGCTAGGCTTACTTTCTTCGATATTGATTGAAAAAGGTTTTTACGGATGTAACATCATTAGCAGATTGGAAGGTTTGACGTTTTGGTGTACTTGGCTGGGGTGCTTGATTTACTTGTGGTGTTTGAGGTGTTGATGTGCTTTCAGTTGAAAAGTCTTGTTCTGTTAGTCGTTTATTTTGGTTTTCAAGAAATTGTTGCACCTCACTTTCAATATCTGCAACAATCTCTCTAATTTGACTTCTCTCTTTTCTAGACAAGTCTATATCTGTAGGACTGACATCGTGCTTCTTTAATACTTGACCTACAACTAACTCCATTAATTTCTTTTGGTTATTTGGATTGAAGTTTTCACTCATCTTGAATCTCCCTTTCTTTACGTACAAGATATTAATAACATATGGGTAATATGCCGAAATGGTGTAGGCAGCCAAAGAATCTCTTAATATAAATATAAAAAGTGACCGATAACAAGTTATCAGCCACTTTTTTGCAAGGTTAATCAATCTATTCTGTTACGTCTGCTTTGACTTTTGGACTTTACTTACAAGACAATAAAACATCTGATAGGCCAAGTTAAGAACTTCGAGAAAGAGCCCTTATAATTGCCTCAAGTATTTTTCTTTTCAATATAAACTTGATGCGGGAATGGAATCTCAATACCATTTGCATCTAGAGCTTCTTTTAGCTCCTTACGCAAAGTACGTTCAACTGCCCATTGTTCCATATTAACAGTCTTCGCAACAATACGAAGAACAACATCAGAATCTCCTAAACTTTGGACACCAACAACGTTAGGCCCTTCTACAATTCTTTCATCCTCAGTTGCAATCCGATCACATACTGCTTGCATCACTTTCACAGCTTTATCGATATTGTCATCGTAGGAGATGCTCATATCTACTAATGCACGCATATTGCCTCTAGAGTGGTTACTAACACTTGAGATATTTCGGTTAGGAATAAAGTGCAAAGTCCCGTCAAAACCTCTAATTAAAGTTGTGCGTAATCCAACCTCCTCCACAATGCCATCTAACCCTGAAGCTGTTACGTAATCGCCAACATCAATTTGTCTTTCTAATAAAATGAAAAAGCCAGTAACGACATCACTAACCAAGCCTTGAGCACCAAAACCAATTGCTAAACCAATAATACCAGCACCCGCAATTAACCCGGTCGCATCAAGCCCGAATATACTAATTACAATCGTAATAAATACAAAGATAAGGACGTATGAAAAAGCATTCAATGCTAACTTTTCTAATGTTTTAACTCGACCTAACGATATATCTCTTTGCTCTTGCATCTTTGTAAAGCCTGTCTTAATTATTTTATTTCCAATAGACTTAGCGATAATAAACGCAATGATAGCAATTACTGCTTGCCCAAGGATCTCTATGCCTCCTTCTAAAAATGACGTCCAATTAATATTTTCAAACCACTGATTCACATAACCACTCCTATATTTATTTTTATACGGGTTTATTCTAAGTAAAAATTCATCGAGATATGAAGTTCACCTATTTAAAGAAAACCTCCCCTTATTCTATTCCCAGAAAATTTGAATGTAAAACGATAAGTGTAGAAAAAAGGAGAAGATTTTTTGAAATTTAACAAGATAAATGAGTATTTTTTAAATGTATTCCGAGAGTTTTTTGTAGAAAAACTTTAATAATTGTTTACGTAAAATTAAAGTTTAGTTCATTAAACTGTGGGTATAATAGCAATAGTGTGACAAGAGGAAGGGATATGATAGTAATTTAGATTAAATATAATAAAAATAACCTTCTCTTAAATCTCAACGTAAAACCACTTAGGAGGTATGTACATATGTCAGATAAGCGTATGGTAGCTAAGCAAGCACCTCGTTTTGAAATGGAAGCTGTTTTACCCGACAAAGAATTTGGAAAAGTTAGTCTTGAGGATAATATGAAAAACGATAAGTGGACCGTTCTATTCTTTTATCCAATGGATTTTACTTTCGTTTGCCCGACAGAAATTACTGCACTAAGCGATCGTTATGATGAGTTTGAAGATTTAGATGCAGAAGTAATTGGTGTTTCTACTGATACCATTCACACGCACAAAGCATGGATTAACACTTCTCGTGATGACAATGGATTAGGTGAATTAAAGTATCCATTAGCTGCTGATACAAATCACCAAGTTTCCCGTGATTATGGCGTATTAATTGAAGATGCTGGTGTAGCACTTCGTGGATTATTCATTATTAGTCCAGAAGGTGAGCTAATGTACTCTGTAGTTAACCACAATAACATTGGCCGTGATGTTGATGAAACGTTACGTGTACTTCAAGCACTACAAACGGGTGGACTATGTCCAGCAAACTGGAAACCAGGACAAGAAACTTTAAACGCTTAATTTAAGTACATATGATAAAAAAATAAAGGTCTAGCATTTATGTTAGACCTTTTTCAACTATTTTAATATATCAAGGAGGGAAAGGGATGGCACTAAAGTTACGCTCACCAATGCCTGACCTAAGCGGTGCAACTGAGTGGTTAAACGGCAGTGGGATAAGTAAAGAAGAATTACTAGGAAGTAAACCGACACTATTTCACTTTTGGTCCGTTTCATGCGGTCTTTGTAAAGATGCGATGCCAAATATTAATGAATTCCGTGATAAATATGCGGACCAGTTAAATGTAATTGCTATTCACATGCCACGTTCTGAAAAAGATACAGATATTGAGCAGATCAAACAAGTAGCTGAGGAGCATGGCATATCACAACTAATTGCTGTTGATAACGAACATAAAATTACGGATGCGTTCGAAAATCAGTATGTCCCTGCCTACTATGTGTTTGATGCCGAAGGTCAACTTCGACACTTCCAAGCAGGTGGAAGTGGTATGAAGATGTTAACTAAACGTGTTAATCGAGTGTTAGGAATCAAAGAAGATTAACCTTAAATATAAATAAATAAACCTATTTATGAGCAGTCGAATGTGTAAAATTCGCCTGCTCTTTTTTCGTATTTGAAGTATGAATGTTAAGAGATTCTTAGGTTAACTACGTTTTGTGTTTCAGTTCTAAGGTAACAAAAGGCTGTATATTAGAAAAATGACTATGGGTATATCACCATTTTTCACTTATTACCATATATAAGTAATGAGGTGATTTGATGAATATTATAGACAAGCGTAATTCATTAGCGAGACACGCGAGTAGAAGATACCGTCGTCGTTCTAGAGGTGCTATTAGAAATATTGCTATTCATCATAGTGCCACAACTTCAGGAAGTGCAGAAGCTTTTGCGAGGTACCATGTAAACAATTTAGGTTGGCCAGGAATTGGGTATCACTACGTAGTAGATCGAGATGGGTCTATTAGCTGGTGCCATGATCTAGAAGTTGTTAGTTACCATGTAGGTAACAGTAATGGAATGGCTGTTGGCGTTTGTATGGTCGGAGATTTCCGTACTCAGACTCCTACATCTCAACAACGTGAAGCAGCTTTAGAACTAACACAGTTTTTAATGAATGAGCTCAATATACCTGTAGATAACGTGTGGGGCCACATTGAATTTCCTGGGTATTCTTGGAAACCATGCCCTTCAATCAGTATGACGCAATTCCGCTCTCAATTAGCTGAGAGAACGGGTCAAACTGACCGTTCAGCTATTCCTTCCCCTACGTATGTTGCTGGAGCTAGACAACGTACGATTTTGTCTAGAGGCGATCAAGGGGATGATATTATGGCACTCCAAGAACGTCTAAATGAATTGAATTTCAAGCCAGGACCAATCGATGGAATTTTTGGACCACAGACGTTTGATGCAGTTGTTCGTTTTCAACGAGCTGCAGGTATAGCTGTAGATGGAATTGTAGGACCTCAAACACGTAGAGCGTTAAGAGATTTTGATGAGAATATGGAAATTGTTGAACACGGCTCACCAACAGATGAACCTGACGAGCGAGAGGAAATATTTACAAGTGAATCAAGAAGGATGTTACGTCATATTACACCTATGATGCGTGGGGAAGATGTACGTGAAGTTCAACAAAAAGTGGGAGCGATGGTTGATGGATTGTATGGTCCTGAAACAGCACAAAGAGTGAGAGACTTTCAACGAAGAGAAAATCTTACTGTAGATGGTATAGTCGGACCGCAAACATGGAGAGCGTTGGATCGTGTCAGCCCGAATGAACATCCCGGTTATACACGTTTACTCTCTCTGCAAACACCATTTATGAGAGGAGCCGATGTGAGAAGGGTTCAACGTGCTTTAAATGTTACCGTAGATGGTTTATACGGCCCAATTACTGAACAGGCGGTTAGAAACTTTCAGCGAAGGGAAGGTATAACAATCGACGGAATTGTCGGGCCGCAAACTTGGTCACGTTTATTTTCATAACCAATTTACAGTTAGCAACAATGTGCCAGTTCTCCTCTAACTGATATGAAGGACTAATAAAACGGTTCCTTATATTGAGGTTGAGGTACCTGGCACTTTGTTTTTTTAGGGGCATTCAAAATTCTTTCTATGATAAAATTAAAATAAAATAATAAGGCTTGAGTGAGGAGGGGCTTCATGAAAAAGCAATTTGCTGTAATTGGTTTAGGAAGATTTGGAGGCAGCATTTGTAAAGAGCTGAGTAGACTTGGAATGGAAGTTATGGCAATTGATCATTCTCCAGAAAAAGTAGACGAATTTAAAGACATTGTCACTCATGCAGTAGTAGCTAATTCCACGGATGAAACGGCCTTAAAAAATTTAGGTATACGAAACTTTGACCATGTAATTGTTGCGATCGGCGATGACATTCAATCAAGTATTTTGACAACATTAATGTTAAATGAATTAGGTGTTAAGCATATTACAGTAAAAGCACAAAATGACTATCATGAAAAAGTGCTTGAAAAAATTGGAGCACATGAAATTGTTCATCCAGAGCGAGATATCGGGATTCGCATTGCACATCATATTGTCTCCAAAAATGTTTTGGACTACTTAGAACTTTCTGATGAATATAGTATAGTTGAGTTGATTGCCGGTGAAAGAATACACGGAAAAACATTAATAGACCTAGATATTCGTGCTAAGTATGGGATTAATATTATGGCAATTAAACGCAAAGAAGAAATCAATGTTTCTCCGCAAGCTTATGAAAAAATTTGTAGAGGAGACATATTAATTGTTATCGGCGCCGATAGAGATATTGACCGCTTTGAAAAACAGTTGTTAGATGAAGGATAATGCGGTTTATATTATAGAATAAGTTTAAAGAAAGATGAAGAGCGCCGCCGATTTTAATAAAATTAAAGCAACATCTGAGGTTCCTTTTAACCAAAATAAAGAGAGTAGAGGTCATACAACTATTGCCGCTACTCTTTTTATTATGAATTTTATACTTCCATAATTATAGGTAATATCATTGGTTTTCTCTTCGTACGCTCGTAAAGGAAAGGACCAAGAATATCACTTATTTCATTTTTGATTTCAGACCATTGCGTCGTTTTTCTATCCATAACCTCATCAAGGTGTTTAGCAAGCATTTGTTGTGCTTCTTGTATTAAATCTCCAGCTTCACGCATATACACAAAGCCTCGAGAAATAATATCTGGTCCGGCAGACACTTTAAATTCTTTCATGTTTAAGCTTACAACAACAACTACTAATCCTTCTTCCGATAGGATACGACGGTCCCGCAAAACAATATTTCCGATATCGCCAATACCGCTTCCGTCTACATAAACTGAACCAGAAGGAACTTTACCAGAAATTATGGCTTCTTCTTTATTCATTGAAAGGACTTCACCGTTATCCATAATAAAGCAGTTCTTCTCAGGTACACCACAATCTTGTGCGAGCTTCGTATGCATTTTTAACATACGATACTCCCCGTGAATAGGTAAGAAGTATTGGGGCTTAATGAGTCGTAGCATTAACTTTTGTTCTTCTTGTCCACCATGACCAGAAGTATGAATATTGCTCAAAGAACCGTGAATGACATTCGCACCAACACGATAAAGCTGATTAATGGTCTTACTCACACTTAAAGTATTGCCTGGTATTGGAGATGATGAAAATACAACCGTATCTCCAGGAATAATTTGGATTTGTCGATGCGTACCAAAGGCAATTCGTGATAATGCAGCCATTGGTTCACCTTGGCTTCCTGTACATAAAATCGTTACTTGGTTGTCAGGAAGTTTATTTAATTGGGATGGTTCTATAAACGTACCTTTAGGTGCGCGAATATAACCAAGCTCTTGTCCAATTGTTAAAGCCGATTCCATACTTCTCCCGAAAACGGCAATTTTTCTACCGTACTGAACTGCAGATTCAACAACTTGTTGTAAACGATGAATATTGGAAGCGAAGGTTGCAAAAATAACGCGCCCCTCTACTTTTCTAAATATATTGTCAATACTTTCACCGACTTTACGCTCTGACATGGTAAAGTCAGGGATCTCACTATTGGTACTGTCTGAAAGGAGGCATAGTACGCCTTCTTCACCGATTTTGGCCATTTTTGTTAAATTGGCTGGTTCACCAACAGGTGTAAAATCAAATTTAAAATCACCAGTATGAACGATGCTACCAGCTGGTGTTTTTACTACAATTCCATATGCATCAGGGATACTATGAGTGGTTCTAAAAAATTCAACAGATGTATTTGCAAATTTAATCGGTTGATCTTCATGAATTTCGTGCATTTTTACTTTGCGAAGTAGTCCGTGCTCTTCTAATTTATTTTTGATTAAACCAAGAGCTAGTTTTCCGCCGTATATGGGAATATTTACGTCTCGCATTAAAAATGGAATTCCACCGATGTGGTCCTCGTGTCCGTGCGTTATAAATAGACCTTTAATTTTTTCTTCATTCCGAACTAGATATGTGTAATCGGGAATGACATAATCTATTCCAAGGAGCTCATCCTCTGGAAATTTAATTCCCGCATCAATTAATATGATTTCATCTTGATATTGGACTGCATAGGTGTTCTTGCCGATCTCACCTAAGCCTCCTAATGCAAAAACAGATGCTTGATTTGGTTTAGCTTGTTTCATGTCTTACCCCTGTTCTATCTGAAAGTTAGGATTTTGTTTTTCATACTCAAGAAACACACCTGATATTTGTTGAACAAATTCGATGCTGATGTTTTTGTCGGCAAGTTTTTTTCGAGCTTCTCTTTCACTGTTCGCTTCAACATAATAAGATCTTGTATTTTCTCGAACAGGAACTTGGTCGGGTCTTGGTTGATAGAATACTTTATAAATCATAATACCTCTCCTTTAATAAGTGTTGAACCTTTTATTTATTATCATATTATAAATTAAATTGGTTAGATTTTCATGCATTTATTCTTCTTTGCCAATTTATTTCAATAATATTCATTTTTTATGTAAAAAGGGGAAGCTTTTTGAAAATCTTCCCTTTGTTAGTTATACGTTTTAATGTGGGCTTTGCGCAAGTCTTTTTTTGGGAAGTATTCCTCGACAGTGCTTGACCAATTTTCGTTTCAATTTTTTTAACATGTCATCCGCCTCCTTTTAGGAAGTGATATAAATATACGGTCCTAACATTTTGTTTTGTCTTAGTATGTGGAAATTTATAAAAAAACTTCAAGGTAATAAATGGCTATTAACATTTTTTCTTTAAACTCAGTTTAAAATCCTTCATACTGATAAGAGTAAGTTGGAATATACTTTGATTAAAACTTTATCGCTTTTTGTTTTAGGTCTTTGACCAGAGTGATAAGAGCGAAGTATCGCTTAGCAACGGTATATGAGCGACAATAAGGTTTATAAAAAAGTAAAAAATATAGAGAGGAAGCTATGTAAATGATGAAGGGAAGAGAAGAAAAGATTGTTTTTTTTGATATTGACGGAACTTTATATGACCATAACAAAATGATTCCTAGTTCAACAGTAGCTGCAATTAAAGAGTTGAAACGAAATGGAGTTCATGTCGCTATTGCGACTGGCAGAGCGCCTTTTATGTATACAGAGTTGCGGGATGAATTAGGAATTGATACATATATTAGCTTCAACGGTTCCTATGTGATATTTAACAATGAAGTTATTTCTAAATCACCGTTAGAAACAGACAAACTTAAAGTACTAGAGAAGGACGCCTTGGCAAATGAACATCCAATGATCTTTTTAGACAACAATAATCACTATTCTAATTATAAAGAGCACCCTTATATTCATGAATGTATTAGCAGCTTAAAGCTGAACTTACCTGACTACAATCCAGACTTTTACCATTCACAAGAAGTATATCAGGCGTTAATCTTCTGTGAAGATCATCATGAAGAGATTTACATGCATGGACATGACCACTTTGATTATGTCAGGTGGCACCGTTATTCGATTGATGTCTTACCCAATGGAGGTTCCAAAGCGAAAGGAATTGAAATCCTTTTAAAGCAGATGGGTATCCCTGTGGAAAACGCGTATGCTTTTGGTGATGGTTTAAATGATAAAGAGATGTTGTCTTATGTAGGTACGGGTGTAGCGATGGGGAATGGCCACGAAGAGGTGAAAGATGTCGCAAATATAGTAACGAACCATGTAGACGATGACGGGATTTTAGTTGGTCTTCAAAAGGTTGGACTCTTGAGATAAATACGATTAGAAAAAGACGTGACACACGATTTGTAGTCACGTCTTTGTGTTATAGCTTAGGAAGTGATTTGGTAAATTTATCTTGGTAACCTTCTATACGGTCGTAGAACATAATTCCATTTAAGTGATCAATTTCATGTTGGAACACAATGGAAACTAGTCCTTTCAAACGCATTGTAACTTCTTCACCCTCAAGTGTAGTACCTTTTACCGTTATCCTAGAGTATCGTGGGACGAGTCCAGGAACGTCTCGATCAACAGAAAGACAACCTTCACCATTCTCTAAGTGATTTAGTTCAACTGAGTGGCTTATAATTTTCGGATTAAACATCCCGCAACTTACTAATTCCTCATTTTCGTCATATACATGAACAGCGATCATTCGTTTACTAATTCCAATTTGCGGTGCAGCAATACCGATTCCAGGTCTTAAATTATAACGTTCGGCTATTTCAGGGTCTTGACTGTTAATAACAAATTGAAGCATTCCTTCTAAAGTTTCTTTGTCTTCCTTTGATGGTGGAAGTGGTACATCTTTTGCTATTTGTCTTAAAACAGGGTGCCCTTCCCGTATAACATCTTTCATCGTGATCATTTCTTCTTACAACCCCTTTATTTGCATTTACATATGTATCTTAATAAACATATATTATTTCGTACTTATAGTATACCAAAAAGGTAAAACGGAAAAAACGGAAGTCATTATTGACTTCCGTTTTTTTATAAAAATATTAGCAGCCGTATTTAGACGCACCAACGATAATTAATAGAATGAAGAGAACAACGATTAAAGCGAAGCCTCTTCCGCGTCCATAGCCGTGTACTGGTGCAGCATAAGCACCTGCAACTTGTGGTCCATAACCATATCCACAAGGATCATAGCATCCGAATCCGTGTCCGTACATTTTATATGACCTCCTTTTAAAAATGCATCGCTTTCTTGCGACTCACTAATAACCTATGCAGGCCAATATAATCGTGTTTGGTCATATACCCAATTTTCATTATTAAATTTTTCATGTAGTTTGAAGTACTATATTTCTTCAAACTCAATATACTACCTATAAAAGTACAAGCGCGTTGAAATAAATATTGTCAACTGAGGTGTTTTCGTATAGTGTTTTTATTAATGAAGATGTATTATTGGGATTATGGGGATAGGAGGTTTTCAGTTTGAAACTGAAGCATTTTGGTTTGATTTTAAGTATGACAATGGTGATGTTCCTCGCTGCCTGTGGAAACAATCCAGCAGAAAATATGTACACCCATATGGAAAAAGCGGTTGTACTAGAAGAAGTTTTTGAACAACAACAAGAACCGCTTATTGTAGCTGAAAAGAAAGAGCATGAACTGTATGAACAAATCATTAAATTGGGTATGTCTGAATACGAAGAAATTGTAGACCTTTCACAACAGGCTATTGCTATTGTACAAGAAAGAAAGCAATTAATGGACAAAGAAAAAATGAGTATTGAAGCAGGGTTTGAAGAATTTTTAAAAATTGAACCTGAAATTGAAGAATTGAAAGACGAGGAACTTAAAAATTTCGCTCTCCAGTTAAAGGAAACAATGACCAAAAGATATGAAAGCTATCAGGTGCTATACAATGAGTATGATATGGCACTTAGTTTAGACGAAGAGTTATATACAATGTTACAACAAGAAGACTTAACCATTGATGAATTACAAGAAAAAATTGATGAAATCAATGAAGCGTATGAAAGAGTAATGGAAGCCAAAGATGTATTTAATAAATACACTGAGGATTACAATGAAGAGAAAAAAGAATTTTATACGCTGGCCGAATTAGATATTACATTTGTAGATTAACGAAAAGAAGGAAGTGTCCGTTTTATGGCATTTCCTTTTTTTTTGTGGGTAGTTTTCTCAAGATATTTACTCTGAATAGTACCTGTAAACTTTGGTCCTCATTATTACCCCTTTACTAGGAAGAGTTTTTTAGGAGTTCTATGACAAAGGATGTTAAATCTGTACTAATCAGTTTATCGTTATTATATAACACAGATGTTTTTGTTATATGTGAATACCTTTTAATTTATCTTTTTAAAAATTGTTAAGCAAAAGGATTGACGGGAGAAAACTTTGTGATGTAGACTATAGCCTGAAAGAGAAATTGTATTAGTTTATTTTCTATAAAACTAGTACAGATTTTAAGTTATCTAAAATTTTTGGTTAAGCTAGAACAACATAGGGTATTCAATATATTACATATTTACAAACCTAAACTTGAATAGACTATGTTTTTTAATTATTTAAAACCTAAAAAACTTAACTAAAAAAGAAATGGTAATTTGCTTATAACTAGCGTTGGAAACAGTGTATTGGAATCAAGTTAAAATGGGTATCCTAATAGTGGGTATTCATGTTAGTTTTTAGATTTTTAAATACAATTAGATTCAAGGCTTGGGATAGCAAAATTTGATCACAAAATATGCCTTAACGGCTTTTTATTAGAAAGGAAGAGGTGAAGAACTTGAGTACAAAAACAGTAGTAAAACAAATTGAAGACCAGTTTGAAATGTTTCAAATCTTAAATGAAGAAGGTAAGGTTGTTAACGAGGCTGCTATGCCAGAACTTTCTGATGAGCAACTTCAAGAAATGATGCGTCGTATGGTCTATACACGTATTTGGGATCAGCGTGCTATCTCATTAAATCGTCAAGGGCGTTTAGGGTTTTATGCACCTGTGTCAGGACAAGAGGCTTCAATGTTAGGTTCACAATATGCCTTAGATAAGGAAGATTGGATCCTTCCTGGATATCGTGATATGCCTCAAATGGTATTCCACGGCTTCCCGTTATATAAAGCTTTCTTATATTCACGCGGGCATTATGAAGGTGGAAGATTCCCTGAAGGTGTTAACGTGTTAATGCCTCAAATTATTATCGGTGCACAAATCGTTCAAACAGCAGGTGTCGCTCTTGGACTAAAACGTAAAGGTAAAAAGAATGTAGCGATCACTTATACTGGTGATGGCGGTGCATCTCAAGGGGATTTCTACGAAGGAATGAACTTTGCTGGTGCCTTCCAAGCCCCTGCAATTTTTGTTGTACAAAATAACCGCTTTGCAATTTCGGTACCTGTTGAAAAGCAATCTGCTGCAAAGACAATTGCACAAAAAGCAGTTGCTGCTGGAATTGAAGGCATTCAAGTAGATGGAATGGACATTTTAGCAGTTTATGCTGCTACGTCACAAGCTCGTGAACGCGCGATTAACGAAGGAGTTCCGACTCTAATTGAAACAATGTGCTACCGTTATGGACCGCATACAATGGCTGGTGATGATCCAACTCGTTACCGTACAAGTGATCAAGATGACGAGTGGGAAAAGAAAGATCCATTAGTTCGTTTCCGTAAATTCCTAGAAGGAAAAGGTTTATGGACTGAGGATATGGAAAACGAAATGGTAGATAAAGCAAAAGAAGATATTAAAGAAGCAATTAAGCAAGCAGATGCTGCTCCTAAACAAAAGGTGACAGATTTAATTGAATTTATGTACGAAGAACTTCCACACAATTTACAAGAACAAATGGAAGAATACAAAGCAAAGGAGTCGAAATAATCCATGGCGCAAATGACGATGATTCAAGCCATTACGGATGCAATGCGTAATGAGCTGAAAAGAGATGAGAATGTTCTCGTATTTGGAGAAGACGTCGGAAAAAACGGTGGAGTATTCCGTGCTACTGATGGGTTACAAGCTGAGTTCGGTGAAGAGCGCGTATTCGATACTCCATTAGCTGAATCTGGTATCGGTGGATTAGCAATTGGACTAGGTTTAACAGGGTTCCGTCCTGTAATGGAAATTCAATTTTTCGGTTTCGTATTTGAGGTATTTGACTCGGTAGCAGCTCAAATGGCACGTATGCGTTATCGTTCTGGTGGTAAGTACCATTCACCAATTACAGTTCGTTCGCCATTAGGGGGCGGGGTAAAAACACCAGAATTACATGCAGATAACTTAGAGGGATTAGTTGCTCAAACTCCAGGTCTAAAAGTAGTTTATCCTTCAACACCGTATGATGCTAAAGGTTTATTAATTTCTGCAATTCGTGATAACGACCCTGTTATATTCCTTGAACATATGAAATTGTATCGTTCTTTCCGTGGAGAAGTGCCTGAAGGAGAATATACAATTCCACTTGGTAAAGCTGACGTTAAACGTGAAGGGAAAGACATTTCAATCATTACATATGGTGCAATGGTTCACTCTTCACTAAAAGCTGCAGAAGAACTTGAAAAAGAAGGTATTGATGCGGAAATTATCGACCTTCGTACTGTGAGTCCACTAGATATTGATACAATCATTGCTTCGATTGAAAAAACAAATCGTGCGATCGTTGTACAAGAAGCTCAAAAACAAGCTGGAGTTGCTGCAAATGTTATGGCTGAAATTACTGAACGTGCAATCCTTCATTTGGAGGCACCAGTATTACGTGTAACCGCTCCGGATACGGTCTACCCGTTTGCTGCAGCTGAAGATGTATGGCTTCCGGACTATAAAGATATCGTTGAGAAAGCGAAGCAAGTCGTTAACTTTTAATTAGTAGTACTGAAAAAGAAGTCTTACAGGTTTCTTTTTCAGTCTTTTTTCACGAATTTTAACCTAAATCATAGGTCAAATAATGAACCCGTCTAATTTTATTTGGCATAAAAACTGTAATTAGTGACAAAAATTAACGGACAAAAAGGAGGCGCTTTTCGTGGCATTTGAATTCAAACTTCCTGATATCGGTGAAGGTATCCATGAAGGTGAAATCGTTAAATGGTTTGTTAAACCAGGTGACGAAGTAAAAGAAGATGATATTTTACTTGAAGTACAAAACGATAAAGCTGTTGTAGAAATTCCATCACCAGTTGAAGGTAAAATCTTAGACCTTAAAGTAAGTGAAGGAACAGTTGCTGTTGTTGGTGATGTTCTAGTAACGATCGATTATGATGGTGAGGCTCCTCAATCAGCGCACGGTGATCATGAAGAGGAAGCCCCTGCACCTGCAAAAGAAGAAGCAAAAGCTGAAGAAACGAAAGAGGCTGCACCTGTTGCTGTAGAAACAGAAGTAGATGAAAACCGTCGTGTAGTTGCTATGCCATCTGTACGAAAATACGCACGTGAAAAAGGCGTTAACATTCGTGCTGTTCAAGGAACTGGGACTAATGGACGTATCGTAAGAGAAGATATTGACCGTTATTTAGCAGGTGGACAAACACAAACAACTGCAGTTGAAGAACAAGTAGAAGTATCTACTGAGGAAGCAGTAAAAGCTCCGCAAGCACCAAAAACAACACCTGTTGCTATTCCAGAAGGTGCAAATGAAGAAAGAGTTCCACTTAAAGGGATTCGTAAGGCAATTGCAAAAGCAATGGTTAATTCTAAGCATACTGCACCGCATGTAACGCATATGGATGAAATTGATGTTACTGCACTAGTTGCACACCGTAAGCAGTATAAAGAAGCTGCGGCTGAGCAAGGTGTTAAATTAACATACTTACCTTATGTAGTTAAAGCTTTAACTGCGGCTCTACGTAAATATCCGGCTTTAAATGCATCAATTGATGATGTAAATGAGGAGATTGTCTATAAAAACTACTTTAATATCGGGATTGCAGCTGATACAGAGCAAGGCTTAGTTGTACCGGTAGTTAAAGATGCTGATCGAAAATCGATCTATACAATTGCAGCAGAGATTAGTGAATTAGCAGTAAAAGCACGTGACGGAAAGTTAAGTCCGAATGAAATGAAAGGTGGAACATGCACAATCTCAAACTTAGGTTCAGCACGTGGTGCATGGTTTACACCGGTTATTAATCATCCGGAAGTTGCAATCTTAGGAATTGGTCGTATTGAAGAAAAAGCTATCGTTAAAAACGGCGAAATTGTAGCTGCTCCAGTCCTAAACTTATCCATTAGTTATGACCACCGTTTAATTGATGGAGTAACGGCACAAAATGCTTTAAATCACGTAAAACGTTTATTAAACGACCCACAATTGTTATTAATGGAGGGATAAACAAATGGTAGTTGGAGATTTCGCAACAGAAGTAGATACTCTCGTCATTGGTTCAGGCCCTGGCGGTTATGTAGCAGCTATTCGTGCTGCACAACTAGGACAAAAAGTAACAATCGTTGAAAAGGGCAACCTCGGTGGAGTTTGTTTAAACGTCGGTTGTATTCCTTCAAAAGCTTTAATTCAAGCAGGTCACCGTTTTCATGATGCTAACTCATCAGAAAATATGGGGATTACAGTAGATAAAGTAAATTTAGACTTTACAAAAATGCAAGAATGGAAGTCATCTGTTGTAAATAAATTAACTGGTGGCGTTGAAGGGCTATTAAAAGGAAATAAAGTTGAGATTGTTACAGGTGAAGCTTATTTCGCGGATAAAGATTCCGTACGTATTATGGATGATAAACAAGCTCAAACTTATAAATTTAAAAATTGTATTATTGCAACAGGATCTCGTCCAATTGAAATTCCTGCTTTCAAATTCAGTAAGCGTATCTTAAGTTCAACAGGGGCGCTTAACTTAACAGAACTTCCTAAGAAGTTAATTGTTATCGGTGGGGGTTACATTGGTATAGAGCTAGGCGCAGCATATTCTAATCTTGGATCAGAAGTTGTTGTACTAGAAGGTGGAAAGCAAATTCTACCGGGCTTCGAAAAACAAATGAGTCAACTTGTAACTAAACGTATGAAAAAGAACGGTGTAGAATTCTACCTAGAAGCATTAGCGCAAGGTGTAGAAGAGACAGAAAATGGGGTTACAGTGACAGCTGAAGTGAAAGGTGAGACGAAAACGTTTGACGCGGATTACGTTTTAGTAACAGTTGGTCGTCGTCCTAACACGGAGGAAATTGGTCTAGAACAAATCGGTGTTGAAATTGATGAGCGTGGATTTATTAAAGTAGATAAACAGTGCAGAACATCTGTTGAAGGGATCTATGCAATTGGTGATATTGTTCCTGGACCAATGCTTGCTCATAAAGCATCGTATGAAGCGAAAGTCGCTGCTGAAGCTATTGCAGGCCACCCTGCTGAAGTAGATTATTTAGCTATTCCTGCGGTTGTTTTCTCAGGTCCAGAATTAGCAACTGTCGGTCTAAATGAGAAAGAGGCAAAAGAGGAAGGATATGATGTAGTTGTATCTAAATTCCCATTTGCAGCTAATGGTCGTGCATTATCAATGGATGAGACAGAAGGCTTCATGAAAATGATAACACGTAAAGAAGATGGTTTGGTTCTTGGAGTACAAATTGCTGGAACTAATGCGTCAGACATGATTTCAGAAGCGTGTGTTGCAATTGAAGCAGGTATGACAGCTGAGGATATTGCATTAACCATTCACGCACATCCATCATTAGGTGAGATCACGATGGAGACTGCTGAGGTTGCTCTCGGTATGCCAATTCACATTGTAAAATAGTTTGAATTTCTCTCCCCTGATTATATAAAGAAGAGGCTGACTTGATGTCAGCCTCTTTGTATTTATATGGGTAAAACGATTTAATGTTTAATATGATGATAAGACAATTCAGGCTCATCCATTTTTAAAGTGACCGTGAGTAAATTAATAATTTCCTCTTTAGAATGTTTTCCCTCAATTACTAAACGAACATCGTCACCGCTAAGTACCATTAAAGTTGGGTATGTATTTACATTAAAATAGCGAATTACGTTTCGTTCGCTCGCGTATACAATTTGAAACGGGAATTGATGCTCTGGAAATAATCTTTGCATCTCTAATAAAGCATCGTAAAAACTTGCTTCTTCCAAAATTGATTCTTCATTTGAAAACAGCACAGTCATGTATTCTGTATTATCTGTCGCTAGTGGATTAGTAGTTGCTTCTGATGACCAACACCCTGTAGTAATTAAAAAGGTCGATAAGAGCAAGTAAGATAAATGATGTCTCATCCTTTGACCTCACTTCCTATAAAGGATAAATTAATTGATATTATTTTACCATGCCATTATATGGTTGTACGTGAAGTAACATAAATGTAATGAAATAGAAAAAAATGATAAAAAGACGGTTATAAATAACCGTCTTACTCTTCATTCTTTTTCTTATCTAGTTCATTTACTTTCTTTTTTAGTGCAGCGATTTCTTCTTTAAGCTTTAATTTTTCTTCACGCAATCTTAACTTTTCATCCTTCATACGCAATTTATCTTGATAGAGTATCGGCTTTTCTTGGCGTAACGATTTCATTAATGAAACAATCATTAAGATCATGATAATGGCAAAAGGAAGTGCGGCGATGATAGAGGCGGTTTGCAACGCTCCTAAACCACCCGAAGTTAATAATATCGCTGCTGCTGCAGACTGAACTAATCCCCATACAAACTTAACTGAGTTTGCCGGATTTAAATTTCCATTTGTCGTCTGCATACCAAGAACGAATGTTGCTGAATCTGCAGACGTAATAAAGAAAGAACATATTAATAAAATCGCAATTGTTGACATGATGATGCTTAATGGAAATTGGTCTAATACTGCAAATAAGGCAAGTTCCATTCCCTGGTCTTCAATGACGTTCATAATTCCCATATCACTATGTAGATCAAGTGATATGGCAGTTCCGCCGAATACAGAAAACCATAAAGCACCAAAGATCGTAGGAACTAGTAAAACTCCAACTACAAATTCTCGAATGGTACGCCCTTTAGATACCCTAGCAATAAAGGTCCCAACAAATGGTGCCCATGCAATCCACCAAGCCCAATAGAAGATTGTCCAGCCTTGAACCCAATTTGTTTCAGGGTTATACGGATCAATTCTAAAACTCATGCCAGCGAGATTTTGAAGGTAACTTCCTAATGTTTGGGTAAATACGCCCATAATATAAGTAGTAGGTCCTAAGAATAATAAAAATAACATTAAGCCTATAGCTAAATATATATTAGTTTTACTCAGGATACGGATACCTTTATTTAAACCGGTTTGAGAAGATAGCATGTAAAGGATGGTGATAATTAATATAATGACCAATTGTGTCCATATATTATTGTCTACACCAGGAATTATGTGCGAAGCTCCCCCGGAAATTTGTAATGTTCCAAATCCAAGTGATGTTGCAACCCCAAAGATAGTTGCAAAAACAACAATGACGTTTATCGTTGTACCGATCGGTCCATTAACGCGATCACCCAGTAGGGGTCTAAAAGCTGCACTAATTACCCCAGGTGCATTTTTTCTAAACTGAAAATAAGCAAGAATTAAAGCAACAATGGCATAAATGGCCCACGGATGTAAACCCCAATGGAAGAAGGCATAACGCATCGCTTGACTTGCTGCTTGATAGGAATCTAGGTTTGGATTGGGCGGATAATAAAAGTGATACATTGGTTCAGCGACGCCCCAGAAGACAAGTCCAATCCCCATACCTGCTGTAAATAAAAAGGAAAACCAAGTTAAATAATTGTATTCTGGTCGGTCCTCAGGTTTTCCTAAGCGAATCCTACCATAAGGACTAAAAATAAGGTAAATAGCAAAAATAAGAAAACCTGTAGTGGCTAATAAATAAAACCATCCAAATTTCTCGGTTATAAAACTTTGAACAGCTGCAGTAGTTGCATCTAGATGGTTCGGAGCAATGACACCCCAAAGAATGAAGGCAATTGCAATAAATAGTGAAATAGTAAAAACAGGTGTAAGTTTTTTCAAGTTATCATACTCCTTTGTTGATCCCTATTAAGTTTTTCCTGTTCCACATTACCATACCCAATTTTCCTAAACAAATAACATGTACTAATCGTACTGTATTTTTGGAAATACATAGCTTGGGTAAGATTGCTCAGTTAAAGAATACTGTCTTTCGTTTTCTGTTACTTCAGCTAATTCGATTGTCAACTGTTGAATAATAGATAGCTCATAAAAAACGCGATGAACAAATTGTAGTTCATCATTAGTATTGGGTTCAATATACTGTAAGTTTTCCTTAATTTTATTAATCCATTCAAAATGACTTTCATGCATTTGATGTAACGGATCTTTATAAATTTCAGCAAGAGATGTTATTGACTTTTTTAATAGGTCCCATTCAAATTCTGAGAAATGACTTCTCTTTATTTGTTGGTAAGTTAAGTTTCCGATTCTTAAATTTATTTGTTCGATAAAATGAAGCTTTTTAATTAAGTATTGAAATGAGCGAAATTCATTTTCTTCAAAATTTCGATATTTCCATTCATCAGTTTGAAACTGAGTAAATTGATAGATCTTTTCTATCTGTTGTGAAAGTGGTCGGTATGTTACAGAGGGGTGTTCCTCTATAGAGTTATCAATGAGTAACATTAACTTATTTGCTGCTTCTGTATAAAGTGTTTCTATTTGTTGTACAACGATAGGTCCAAACTTAGGCGGTAAAATCACATAATTCACACAGGTTGATACAATAATCCCAATTGAAGTGCCAGATAACCTAAAAATAAAATCGTGTAACATACTATCCGTTGTACCAGGTATCATTGCAACTGCTGTTAAAGTCGCAACAAGTGTGCCTGTATCTAGCTTTAAGCGAGCGCAGGCAACGATCGTTAGCATGGCTACTAATGAATAAGTTAATGCAGATTGCCCTAGGAAAAAATCAATTAAAACAGCAAAAAGAGCACCTATCGCAGCTGCTGGCAGGCGAACTAGTCCCTTTTTTAATGAATCTGCGGCAGTTGGTTCTGTTGTGACAATTGCAGTGATAATAGCAAAAACAACCGGTAAATCAAGTAACTTACAAATAAAAGCTGTTACAAATACTGAAAGTCCAGTTTTTATAACTCTACGACCAACCCATTTTGTATTTTTCATAAAACCACCTTCTTAGCTGACTATCCATCCATAGTATTGGATTGCTATTTATTAGATATACAAACAAAGGTGTATTTAAAAAAATAATTTGCTAATATATTCACTAGTAGAAGATGTCTCTCGACAAGGTTAAATCATAACTATAGTTAGGTTGGTGTGTATATGAAATGGTTCGCTGTATTATTGTGTAGTTTCCTTATTATAATGGCTGGATGTAATTCTGAAAGTACTGAGAAGGAGCATGCCGCGATTGATGAGAATGTAGAAGATATAGTTGTAGAAGCGGGGATAAAAGATCAAAATGTTATCGAAGAGAAACTAGAAGAAGAGCAAGGAAGTAGTCATGAAACAAGAGAAATGGAGCAGGATGAACAAATAGAAGAGGTTGTCGTACCGCAGTATAAACTAAACAAAACAAACTTTCTTATTCAACCTAAAAAAGAAGGTGTTAATGAGAAAGTTGTCCTTTTAACAATTGATGATGCCCCCGATCAATTCGGAGCTGAGATGGCCCAAATTCTTTTTGATTTGGATGCAAATGCCATCTTCTTCGTAAATGGTATTTTTATAAATAAAAATGATGGTAAAGAACAATTAAAAAGGATACATGAATTAGGCTTTGAAATAGGTAATCATACGATGAGCCATAAGAATTTGGGTGAACTATCTGCAGAAGAACAAAGAAAAGAAATTGTGGAACTAAATGATCTGATTGAAGAAGTTATAGGGGAGCGGCCACGTTTTTTTAGAGCCCCATACGGTGTAAACACGGACATATCTAAACAGGTAGTTGAGGAAGAAGGAATGCAGTGGATGAACTGGACATATGGTTATGATTACTTTCAACAATATACGAATGCCGAAGCTTTAGCAGATATTATGGTAAATGCACCAGAATTGATGAATGGTGCCAATCTTTTAATGCATGACAGAAAGTGGACAAAAGAAGCCTTAGAAGATATTGTGACTGGTTTAAGGGAAAAAGGGTATGAAATTGTTGACCCTAAAAAAATACAGTAAATCCGAATAAAATATAATAAAAGCGTCTAGGCTGATATGTAGCTTAGTCGCTTTTTAATTTGCTATAAACAATAAGTCAACTGCAACGAGAATATTGTTAATTTTTGTAGAACCTTGTCATATTTTTAGAGAGGAGATACAATAGGTATGAAACGTTCGAGAAAGTAGAGATGAAGATGTACAAACGAAAGTTAATTAATTTGGTATTGTTGATCGTATTAGTCTTAACCGCCTGTCAATCTGACAATGAAGAATTTCAACAAATGACAGAAAAGAAAACAAATAAACATCCAGCTAACTTAGTACAATTACCAATAGAAATAAAATCTAATGAAGCAAAATTTTCAGTAGATGATTTAGTCGCTGAAATGAATGGGTCATATGAATATGATCCGATCCATCGAACGTTAAGATTGACTATAGATGATGATCATTTCTACTTAATAGACGGTGTCCCTGTTTTAGAAAGAAATGGTGAGTATTTAGCTGAAAATGACATATATTTGATCATTGAAGATGATCAAGTATATTTACCTTCATCTTTTCTGGAATTAGGACTTGGAATGAGTACAACGTATACAAAAGATGCAATATCGTTTGAATGGTATGGACCTGTTGAAAAAGTAGGAGGACCACCGAAAGATTTCAATTTTGAAACATGGAATGCCGAACAAATGATTGATTACCTTTCATTTCTAAAGAAGCCTATAAAAGAAGCTCAAGTAAGTACAATACCTAGTCATTTGCCAGGGGCAAAGCGTCCGTACCGTAATGGGTATCACGAAGGGTTAGACTGGTATGACTTTGCTTCTGGCGGTGATATTAGTTTTGAGACACCGATCTATGGAATGGCAAAAGGTATAGTTGTGCGAGCAGATCATAATTATGAAGAGTACGCTTCTCCTGAGGTAAGAAATACAGATTTGAAGTTTACTTCTAGTTTGGGTGCAACGCCTGAATATATTTTTGATAGGTTACGGGGTAGACAAGTATGGGTGCAATACCCGAATGGGGTTATGAGTCGTTTTGCCCATTTATCTGATATTCCGGAAGACATTCGAGTTGGGCAAGAAATTGATGAAAATACGATCATCGGATACGTTGGGAATTCTGGGACGAGCGGTGCGGTTAATCAAGATTCAACAGAATTACATTTACATCAGGATCTATTAATATATGGTGAGTTGTTCTGGAAACCATTAGACCAAGATGAAGTACTAACTGTACTTAAAAGTATCTTTAAAGAATAAAATGAAGAAAGCACAGGCAGCTGCCTGTGCTTATCTCTTATAGAAATACATAATTCTTCCATTAAATAAATGAACTTCAGCTTGTAATTTCTTTCCTAAGAATTTACAGAATTCATTTGCTTTCCCTTTATCACCATGTGTCGCACCTTCAGGAAGAATAACTTGTATGTACGATTGTAACGTCTCATTTCCTTCACTATCTTCAATCGTTTCTTTCCCTACACCAAAAACAATGTATTTGTATCTTGTTGATGATCCATTACTTTTCAAATAAAACCAGTTATCATCGTCACTGTCAGGTACTTCCGAGATCACATATGGGAAAGCTGCGTCACCATATCCCCAATCTAATTGATCTCCAGTTTTAGTGGTTATGGTTTGATAATACTTGAAAATATCCTTCAATTCTTCTAGTGTTATGTCTTGTTGTGTAGACTTTTTCACTAGCTTTATGTATGCATGGTCGGACATAGACATCTACTCCCAACTTTAAAACGTTTTCAATTCCATTTCTATCTTAGCATTAGTCATGAAAGCTGACAACATAATTAAAATTAGTATTAAAGAACGAAGGTAATAAGAATCATTATCTCGTATTATAAATAATATAATTAAAATGTATGAATTTATAGTTAAAGTTGTATATATTGGAATACTAATATAGATAAAATGGACTGACGTGGAGGTAATGGTAGAAGGCATATAAACTTTAACAATAATTTATAGTGCCAAATAAAAAGAAAATACCGTAATAAAAATGGGGGAAGCAATATGGATAAGTCAGCATTCTTAGATGAACTTCGACTCGAGGTGGGACTTGTTTCAGAGTACGCAAACTCACAAAATGAATTTTTCAATGGAATTATACAAGTGTTTGGTAAGTACATAAAACAAGGATTTAGTACTGGTATGTATAAATCGCATGATCGTTTTTTTGAACTAATTGCAAGTGTGGGGGATGAGGCATACGATGTTATAGAACTTTTTGGGAAAGGTCCATTAAGTATATGTGCTATCAGAGGTAGCATTTCTACAATAGAGTTAGAAAATACGATCCGTCTACTAGCTCCATTTTATGAGGGGCATCATTTAATTGGGATCATTGTATTTAGTTTACCTAAAAGTGGATATGAGGTAACCGAAGAAGATATAATTTTTGTTCACGAAGTTTGTAGGCATATAGAATTGAATCAAAGTCATTATAGTAATTAATCAGAAATTAATTTTCACAATATTTACACAATTTAGGCTAAAAGTAGGTTGATTAATCAAGGTGAAGAGGTTATACTATTAATATCAGAAAATTTTAAAAATTGTTTTCTATTTTGGACATAGCAATAGATAAAAAGACGTCTCCTTTTTGTTTATTGTTGTCATATATGAATTAATTATGGAGGTGGACTAAATGAATTTGTTTGAGCGTTTATACGACGAGCAAGAAAATGTGAAGGTGCAATTTATTGGGTTTACTACTGACGATGTTCGTTATGATTTTGGCATTGTCTACACAAACATGTTCTTTGGTAAACCTCTTGTGATCTGCATGCAAACAGGACGTTCTGCACTACTTTGTGCTGACGATGTAAGGAATGTAGATCATATTCAAAAAGTATTTCATATTCGATCTGCTAAAGAGGCAGAGGATCTTGCAACGTTCTTTGAAAAGACCTTGCCGACAATGCCGCTAGAGCCACAATATTGATATTAAACTAAAGAAATATACTTGGTTCAACAAGAGGCTGATACTCAATTCAGCCTCTTGTTTATTAATGCGTAATATATATTAAAAATTAAAGAAATATGAAACATTTAATACGCAAATTGAGAAAAAAAGAATTAAATGTGTTATACAATTTGTTGTTGACAATATTAATGTGACATATTATTATTGATACATAGAGATCAGAAAACGTTTTCAGTAAAAACTATAATGATATGACAAGGGAGATGGATATTGTGGGGATTATCGTATGTCAAACTTGCAACACAACAATTGAACATTTCGAAGGCGAAAAGGTTACAACTTTATATGCAAAATGCTCAGGTTGTGAAAAGTGTAAAGAGAAAGCTAGTAAACTAAAATAATTATGAAAGGAACTCCTGTTAGGGGTTCCTTTTTCTGTCTGTATATTTATGACTGTGGTATACCGTTAACATATAAAAAATCCCGAACCTAGAACAGGTTGGGACTTTTTAAAAAGTTAATAAACTATAAAATTCAAAGATGGACGTGCGGCTGAACGGGCGCTGGCACTTCACTTGTTTTTTGAACGCACGCTTATCGTATTGGTCGTCTTTCTTTTATTACACGAATCTTTTTAAATGTTGCATCTTCTGGGCCTTGAACTGGCAGGCCTGCATATAAATTTTCCTGGATATAATTTATATTTTCTTCAGTAATAACTTCTCCTGGAATAAGTATAGGAATACCTGGAGGGTAAACCATCACGAATTCAGCAATAATTCTTCCAGCCGAATAATCAAAAGAAATCACTTCCGTATCAGAATAAAAGGCATCGCGTGGTGTTAAAGCAAGAGTTGGGCTGTTAGGAACATATACAGAAACTGCTTCACGGGTTTCAATTTTATCTTGATGTAAATCTGAAAGCTCACGTAAAGCGTTAACTAATGCAGATGTTTCCTTTTCAGAGTCACCAAATGTAATGATACAAAGGATATTGTATAAATCTGAGAGCTCGACTTCAATATTATGCTTTTCACGCAAATAAACTTCAACTTCGTATCCTGTAATTCCTAAGTTTTTGATTGAAATAATTAATTTTGTAGGATCGTAATCGTATGCAGCTTTCGAACCTAATATTTCTTTTCCAACACAATATAGACCAGGAATCGTATTGATGGCTTCCCTTGTTCTCTGAGCTAATTGAATAGAATTGTCGATCATTTTCTTTCCAACAGTCGCCAATTGTTTTCGTGCAACATCAAGAGAAGATAGAAGTAAATAAGACGTAGATGTTGTTGTTAACATACTTATGATGGCTTGAACTCGTTTTGGAGACACCAACCCTTCTTTAACATTTAATACGGAACTTTGTGTCATTGAGCCGCCTAATTTATGCACACTTGTAGCTGCCATATCTGCACCTGCTTGCATTGCAGATAAGGGTAGTTCATCATGGAAATGAATGTGAACCCCGTGAGCTTCATCAACTAATACAGGTATATTAGCATGATGAGCAATTTCTACTATTTCTTTTAAATTGGCAGAAATGCCGAAGTATGTTGGATTGATAACGAGCAATCCTTTTGCATCCGGATGTTGTTCAATTGCTTTTTTTACAGAATCTGTAGTAATGCCATGCGATATTCCAAGATCTTTATCAATTTCAGGATGTATAAAAATTGGATTCGCACCTGAAAAAATAATCGCAGACATAATGGATTTATGAACGTTTCTAGGTACAATAATTTTATCCCCAGGACCACAAACACTCATAATCATAGTCATAATTGCACCGCTTGTACCTTGTACAGAAAAGAAAGTGTAATCTGCCCCAAATGCTTCAGCGGCAAGGGATTGTGCTTCTTTAATGATGCCGTGAGGGTGATGTAGGTCATCGAGTGGGCCGATATTAATTAGGTCTATGGATAAGGCATTTTCACCAATAAACTCTCTAAATTCAGGATCTATCCCATTCCCTTTTTTGTGACCAGGAATATGAAATTGTATAGGGTCTTTTTTTGCATGTTCTTTTACGCCGGTATACAGCGGAGTTAAGCGTTGTTGCGACAACCGATTCACCTCTTCTACTTTCTAATTGCAAGTTGTCACCTTGCATATAAAACAAGATTGAGTATATCAAAAAATAAATGAAAAGCAATGAAAATTTTTACTTTTTTCGACATTGATAAATCGTTAGCGGCTGTAGGGTTTTATGTAGCTCTTGTCGAATTGATAAGAGACCGCTTTCATTGAAATTAATGGTACTTTATTATTTATCATCATTTATTAGTTTGGTTAATGAAAGCAATGATATACAAGGTAAGGAGGGATTTCATGAATTGGGAAACTAGAGTAACAAAAATGTTGAACATTAAATACCCTATCATTCAAGGTGGCTTGGCTTACTTAGCTTATTCAGATTTAGCAGCTGCAGTGTCAAATGCAGGTGGTTTAGGTCAAATTACAGCAATGTCCCTAAGTACACCTGAAGAATTAAGGAAAGAAATTCAAGCTGTAAAGAAAAAAACTAATAAATCATATGGTGTAAATTACGCAATCGGTCAACATGGAAGGTCGTTTGAACATATGTTAGAAGTTGCAATAGAGGAAGAAGTTCCTGTTATCACTATGACAGGTGGTAATCCTGCACCTATTTTTGATATGCTAAAAGGAGTTAATACGAAAAAACTTGTTCTTGTCGCTGCGAGAAGACAAGCTGAAAAAGCAGAAGAACTTGGTGCAGACGCTGTAATGGTCGTTGGCCAAGAAGGTGGTGGGCACTTAGGAAGAGCCGATACAGGTACAATGGTGTTAATTCCTCAAGTTGTAGAGTCTGTAAAAATTCCTGTAATAGCTTCTGGTGGTATTGGTGATGGAAAAGGTTTAATGGCAGCCCTTGCTTTAGGTGCTGAAGGGATAGAGATGGGTACCCGCTTTATTGCAACAAAGGAATGTATTCACGCACATGAGTCTTATAAACAAAAATTAGTTACCGCTAGTGAAGCTGATACCGTGGTGATTAAGCGCTCAATCGGAGCCCCTGGCCGTGCCATCAAAAATGAATGGACTGAAAAAATAATCCAAGCTGAAGAAGAAAATCCGACCTTTGCCTCATTAAAAAACTTAATTAGCGGCGAAGCTAATAAAAAGTATATTTATGAAGGTAATGAGTCTGAAGGTTTTGGTTGGGCTGGACAAGTAATGGGGAGAATTAAAGATATCCCAACTGTACAGGAACTCTTTAATCGAATGATTAAAGAAGGGGAAGAGATAAGAACAACTTGGACTAAATAATCATAAAGGTGGAATAAGAACATATGAACATGCCAATTTCCTTAGACTGGAGTAAAGAAGAGGTAATAGATATAATGGCTTTTTTTCAAGCAGTTGAAGAAGCTCATGATAATGGAGTAGAGCGAGCTAAGTTATTATCTTTATACCGTCGTTTTAAGGAGATTGTTCCTTCAAAGAGTGAAGAGAAACAATTATTTAAGCAATTTGACGAGGAAGCAGGCGTATCCTGTTATCATGCAGTAAAAAAAGCGCGTGAAGAAGAACAGGTTCAAAAAATTAAAATGTAACGAAGAAAAGCGGAAGGCGCCTGCAGCTAGACAGTTAGAAAAGCGGAAGCGACCGTTTATCGGCGTATGGACTGGAGCCCTCCGTATGAGATAAAGGATACACGGTGAGGTAAAGAACCGATGTTGACTTATCGTAAGGAGGAGAGCGAAGTCCACTAGACGCTGGGAGCTGCAGCTAGACAGCCTCGAATTTTATGCACTCGTAATCAAAAAAGGGCAAGCAATTATGCTTGCCTTTTTTTAATTGTTAATTGGACTGGTTAATCGATAAAGGGGAGCTAAGGTTGTAAATGTTTCATCGATCCGTTTAATTAATTCTGGGCCATTTGAAACAATCGGATCGTTTCGATCAATATGTATCCCACATAAAATTTCAGCTTTTTTTACGTCGCGAAGGCGCTCAAATAAAGCTTGCAGGTCTGCATCCTGATGGGATGTTGCTTCAGGTTTTGTGTGATCCCCAGACCAGACAAAATGAGAAGGTATTTGTTGCTTAATGATATTCATTTGTGACAATAGTTGATCTGCAAATTGTTGTTTAATTGGACATTCGTAAATAACGGCGAACCAGACAAATAAATGCGTTTCAAACAATCCAATTTGAAAATGAGGAAGCATTTTATATCCACGATTACTGTTAGCGATAGCAACCCAAGTATCTTTAGGTGGGTTAACCTTTCTTCTAGCATGTTTAGCCACATGGTAATACATCTCGTCACCAACTAAAGAAGATAGGGTAGGAGAAAAATGATGGCCCAATTCCTCTAGTTTAGGTCGTATTCTTCCTTTTAGTTGATCCATGCGCGGCTCTAATCCCTCAACTGTAAATACGTTAAAGTCTTCTTCTGTAAATCCATTAAATGACATAACAACAATCACCTTCAATTTTATTTTTCAATTAGTTTACCACAAATATGAAATAGGTTGTGCCATTTTGCTGTGTACTAACATATGCTATAATACAAAACAATAATCTGAATATTCGGTTAAGTCATTTTGGACACGGTTAAAATTAGGGATATAAGGGGTGTGAGTTTCTGTGGAACAAGTCATTCAAGCCTTCAAGAGAAGGGATGCCGAACTAAGAATCCCAGTCCTTCGTTTAGAAATTGATTATGAATTAGCAACTCTACACGATGCTATGTTAGCAGAAGACTTAGAAACAATGAACAAATGTAAGAGGAAGCTGAAGAGATTGAGTCAAGAGTTAATTTTATTAGAAGTTTAAATATGATTACGGTGCGGAGTATTTTCCGCACTTTTTTAATTTTTACGTACGAAAAGTGGACTTAGCCTATAGTAAGCTCTCACACCCAATTATAGTATTCGTAATTTTCGGAATGTGTTCATGATTTTTAACTTTTCTTGAAATGAGTATTTATGTCATAATATAACATAACAAAAATAAGCTTACTTGCTGTACTCAAACAGGGGGTCTCATATAGATGAATGAATTGGATTGGCTCAAAATAAAGCAAATGGCTATGATATGGGTAAAAGAAGCAAGTAATCAATTAAAGGCTTCATTATTAGAAACCATACATGTTGAAACAAAATCCAGTCCAGATGATCTTGTTACTGAAATGGATAGAAAAATAGAACAATATTTTCTAAAAAAAATTCAAACTCATTTTCCAAGCCATGCTTTCTTAGGTGAAGAAGGCATCAGTGAAGAGGAATATGTAAATGAGGATACGATTTGGATCATTGACCCTATTGATGGAACGACAAACTTTGTTCATCAGCAATATAACTTCGCTATAAGTGTGGCTGTTTATCATAAAGGTGAAGGTAAGATTGGTTTAATTTATGATGTAATGAATGATGTGATGTATCATGCTGTGGCAGGGCAAGGAGCATATAAGAATGATGAGCGCTTAGAAATGTTAACGGAAGTTGATATTAATAAAGCCATAATAGGCTTAAATGCACGATGGCTGTTGAATGAGGATAAGCCGTATCAACCGATTCTCGTTCATCTAGTTCAAAAGGTTAGAGGGGTTCGTTCCTACGGGTCCGCTGCTTTAGAAATGGCTTATGTTGCATCAGGACGGTTAGATGGGTACATAAGTTTAAAGTTATCACCTTGGGATTTTGCTGCTGCACTCGTATTACTAAATGAAGTAGGTGGATGTTATTCTACGATTTATGGAGAGCCTTTAGCAATGTTACAGTCAAGTTCTGTATTTGTAGGAAGACCTCAGTTCCATGAGGCGGTCATAAGTGAGTTTGTACATAGGAGATGAAATTTATGAAGGTAGGTTTTATAGGTCTTGGGACAATGGGACTTCCAATGGCGAAAAATATATTAGCTTCTGGTTACGACACGTATGTAGTGAGCAGAAGTCGCCCTCCCATTGAGCAGGCGTTAGAGTTAGGGGCAAAAGAAGCAAATAGTCCAAAGGAATTGGTAGAAATCTGTGATATCGTGTTAACCTGTCTTCCTTTACCCGAAAATGTTATTGACGTATATGAAGGAGAAAATGGAATTATTGCTGGTGCAACAAATGAAAAAATTATTATTGATCATTCCACTGTCAGTCCACAACTAAATCAGCAAATGAACGAGCAATTAGCAAGAAAAGGTGCTTTATTTATGGATGCACCTGTAAGCGGTGGTCCGATGGGAGCAAAAGCAGGGTCATTAACTATTATGTGCGGTGGAAATGAAGAAGCATTTAATAATTCTTACGAAGTTTTGAAAATCATAGGTGATTATGTCGTACATGTCGGACCAACCGGAAGCGGAAGTGTTATTAAACTAATAAATAATATGTTAGTTGGTGTTCATACAGCTGCATTATCAGAGGCATATGTTATGGGAACTAAGGCAGGAATCAACCCACAGGTATTGTACGACATTGTGAAACGAAGCTCTGGTTTTTCAAAAAGTATGGACTGGTCTGTTGAAGCGATTATGGACAGACAGTTTGAACAACGATTTAGTATTAATTTATTACATAAGGATATGGGACTTGCTATTGACTTAGCAGAAAGTCTAGGTGTACCGGTGGAGCTAGTAGAGCATTCCGAAAATATAGTCCGTCGAGCAAAGGAAAACTATGGTAAAAATGATGTTTGTGCCATAATTCGTCCTCTTGAACAACAAGTAGGAGTAGAGGTAAGACGCTTGAAATAAGATAAGGAATAAAAAAATAGAGCCGAGAGTACATTACTCATCGACTCTATTTTTTATATTTCCTCTGGTTCCCTTAGCTTTTTTCTTAAAGAAAAACCCATTCCACAAGCAGCTGTTATGCCAAGTAATGAAAGTACTCCGATAAGAATACTACGTTCTGCGATCGCAACACCAATAGCCATAATCCCGATCACGGTTACAATAGCAAGCGTCAAAAACAGTATATTCTCTTTCTTCACACTATTTCCCCCTGAATTGTTCATTTCAAATAATAATTACTTTTATTTTACCTTGAATTGGACAAAAGAAAAAGACCAATAATATGACAATATAGTTAAACATCATCGGAATAGTGGAAAAAATTTCGGATAAGTTATCGATTATTTTTGATTTATGATATAATTAGACAGTTATAATAACCTGTAAAAGGATAGGAGCGTTCAATTAGAATGAATTTACGTGAAGATATTAGAAATATAGCCATTATTGCCCACGTTGACCATGGAAAAACAACTTTAGTAGACCAATTATTAAAACAGTCAGGAACTTTCCGTGAAAATGAACAAGTTGACGAGAGAGCAATGGATTCCAATGCCTTGGAAAAAGAACGAGGTATTACAATTTTAGCAAAAAACACTGCGATTAATTACAATGACAAACGAATTAATATATTAGATACACCAGGTCACGCCGACTTCGGTGGTGAAGTAGAGCGTATTATGAAGATGGTTGACGGTGTATTACTAGTTGTTGACGCTTATGAAGGAACGATGCCGCAAACGAGGTTTGTTTTGAAGAAAGCGTTAGAACAAAAATTAAGTCCAATCGTTGTTGTTAATAAAATTGATAAACCTTCTGCTCGTCCGGTTGAAGTCGTTGATGAAGTCGTTGATTTACTAATCGACCTAGGGGCAGATGAAGATCAACTTGAATTTCCAGTTGTCTATGCATCTGCAATTAATGGAACAGCGAGTGCTGATGCTGAAAAGCAAGATGAAGATATGACAGCTTTATTTGAAGCGATTATTGAGCATACTCCTGCTCCTGTAGATAATAGTCACGAACCACTTCAATTTCAAGTTACGATGTTAGATTATAGCGATTATCTAGGCCGAATTGGGATTGGTCGCGTATTCCGCGGGACGATGGAAGTAGGTCAGCAAGTAGCACTTATGAAACTTGATGGTTCCGTTAAACAATTCCGAGTGACTAAGATCTTTGGATTTTTAGGCCTTAAGCGAATTGAAATTCAAAAAGCACAAGCTGGAGACTTGATAGCTGTTTCAGGTATGGAAGAAATTAATGTAGGTGAAACAGTATGTCCTGTTGATCAACAGGAAGCTCTGCCAATTTTACGTATTGACGAGCCGACATTACAAATGACTTTCTTAGTTAATAACAGTCCGTTTGCAGGTCGTGAAGGAAAACATGTCACGAGTCGTAAGTTAGAAGAACGTTTAAAATCTCAGTTGGAAACAGATGTTAGTTTACGTGTTGAAGATACAGACTCTCCTGATGCATGGACAGTTTCCGGTCGTGGTGAACTTCACCTTTCTATTTTAATTGAGAATATGCGTAGAGAAGGATATGAGCTTCAAGTTTCGAAACCGGAAGTAATCATCCGTGAAATTGATGGCGTGAAAAGTGAGCCGGTAGAAAGAGTTCAAATTGATGTTCCTGAGGAATATACGGGTGCTGTTATGGAATCGCTTGGAGCACGTAAAGGTGAGATGATCAATATGACGAACACAGGTTCAGGACAAGTTCGTTTAGAGTTCATGGTTCCTGCACGTGGTCTGATTGGATATACAACAGAGTTTTTATCACAAACTCGCGGATACGGTATTATTAACCATTCATTTGACTCTTATCAACCCATGATCCAAGGACAAGTAGGTGGCCGTCGCCAAGGTGTGCTTGTTTCAATGGAAACAGGTAAAGCGTCGCAATATGGTATTATGGGTGTAGAAGATCGTGGTACAATCTTCGTTGAACCTGCAACTGAAATCTACGAAGGAATGATTGTTGGGGAACATAATCGTGAAAATGATTTAACGGTTAACATCACAAAAGTGAAACAAGCTACAAATATTCGTTCTGCCAATAAAGAACAAACGGTAAGTATGAAAAAGCCACGTCTCTTATCATTAGAAGAAGCATTAGAATATTTAAATGAAGATGAGTACTGTGAAATCACGCCAGAATCCATTCGCCTTCGTAAGAAGATTTTAGATAAAAATGAGCGTGAGCGTATTATTAAGAAGAAAAAGCTGGCTAATCAGTCAAACTAATCACATACTACTTATCTTGAGAGGGAGAGGATCAGTATGGAAGGAAGACCAGAAATTGATGTTGAATCATTATCTTGGTTACCGCGGATTGTCGCTGAAAACCCAGATATGGGAATATGGGTATATCTAGGAATTGTTGCCTTATCTATCCTTGTATTTAATTTGGGCTTCGCTCGAAAATTACCTGTATTAAAGCTAGTCATTGTATACATTGCTCTTTTTATAGGATGCATTGTCATGTTTTTCTTAGCGTTAATGGGAGCTCCAATCGTTGAGGTACTTCTGATCTCAACAGCTGTTTTAGGTGTTTATAAGCTAAGAATGTTGCAAAGAAAACGTGAAGAAGCGGAAGGGTAATTTTCGATGAATCTTCAAGATGCATTATACAATTGGTTATCAATAAAGGTTGTTCATGAGGCTAGGCCTGATGATCAGGCAGCGTTAGATACGTACGAATTTTTCTCGACGATCCTAACAGAGGATCACAAACTTGAACAAATTGTTGTTGAAGTGGTAGATCCTATGTACATCGTTCGATATGTTAAAGACGGTAATGATGAACAAAAACAATTTCCTATAGAGCTAATTGAAGCATTATTAGTTCAAATCGAATCAGAACCGAAATATAATTAAAAAAATAGGCTGGTGAGTATTTTCTCACCAGCCTATTTTTTGTGTGTATTAAACACGACGTCCGCTTTTCTGGCTGCCTAATAGCAGTCGCCATCGGCTCGAGGTCGCTTCGGTCCAACACCGTGTCCAAAAACGGGACACTCATGCTGGCCCTCCAGCGCTTGTCGCCGATAGTCAGGCGCCTGCAGCTTTTCTATCTTTCTAGCTGCAGCTCCCAGCGTCTAGTGGACTTCGCTCTCCTCCTTGCGATAAGTCAACATCGGTTCGTTTCCTCACCGTGTATCCTTTATCTCATACGGAGGGCTCCAGTCCATACGCCGCTCAACGGTCGCTTCCGCTTTTCTATCTACCAATCGTTTTCGGTTTTTTGGGGGCGGTATAGACGGAAGTTACCGGATGCTTTTCTTTCTTCGGTTCGCCCTGAAATACGTTCGTTACACTCATCACACATATAGGTGTGAATCGGGCGGTTTCGTAATTTTTTTGCTAACGGGCTATAATCGTCAATTTTATCGATTTTATCGCAAATTACACATTTGACTCTCAACTCTTTCACCTCACACTTGACGAAGGTACATTGTCTAATTGTTATAGAATACCATTTATTTACACTAATATAAAGGGGTTAATTAGTGTTTCTGAAGCCTTCGTTGTACTATTTTATCATTTTATCGTATTTCTTGAAAAAATAAATAAAAATAAGGCATATATGTTTTAACGAAGATTAAAAATAGGTATAGTATAGATGTAATTATAAAAAGTGGAGGGATATAAATGGGAAACCAGGTAGAGCCTAAACTAACAGAGGAATTATTACCATTACTGCAATCTGAACGATTCGTTACTATAGCTACAGTCGATCATGAAACTGGAACTCCAAACGTAAATGCAATTTCATGGGTGTTTGCACCGTCTCAAGAAAAAGTTCGTTTCGCAGTTGACAATCGTTCAAGAATTATCGAAAACATTAACAATCATAGTGGTGTAACATTAAACCTAATCGGTAATGGATCTACATATTCTATTGTAGGCGATGCTTCAGTAATTAAAGAAAAAATGGACGACGTTCCATTAAAGCTTGCGTTAGTTGAAATTAATATTAAAGAAGTTCGTGATGTTATGTTCTATGGAGCTCGTATTGCTGTAGAACCAAAGTATGAAAAAACATACGATGCAAACGCAGCTGCAAAATTAGATAGCCAAGTTATGGATTCAATGAAAAAAGCTTAGTCTCTGACTAAGCTTTTTTTGTAAAGATTTTAATAATTAATTGTTAAGTTAGATAGAATGTGACAGAATAGATTAAATTTTTTGATTTCAATTCTATTCTCAATAACGAAAAAACATGTCTAAGAAATTTCGAGATCATTAACTGAATTTTCTTCTATCTTGGGCCTGTTTATCATACATCTATACTATAAGCCATGTTTGCTTAGATAACGAATTCATTCGAATGTGCATAGAATGATTATAAGAAATGTTGACAAATGAACTTTTAGTCAGGAGGCGCAAATATTGAATAAAGTTTACGTCTTGGATACGAATGTATTACTACAAGATCCTCGTGCAATTTATGCTTTTGAAGACAATGAAGTAGTCATTCCAGCCGTGGTTTTAGAGGAAGTAGATTCAAAGAAGCGTTACATGGATGAAATTGGCCGAAATGCTAGGCAATTTTCTAAGATGATGGACAGCCTAAGAGGAAAAGGGAAATTACATGAAGGAGTTGCTATTGAGACAGGTGGTACTGTAAGAGTTGAACTAAACCATCGCTCTTTTTCAAAATTAAAAGACTTATTTGCAGAAATGACAAATGATAATCGGATTATCGCTGTTGCTCTTAATTTAATGCTTGAGGAACAGGAAAAAGAGTTTGGGAGAGAAGTGGTACTTGTAAGTAAAGATGCATTAGTGCGTGTGAAAGCCGATGCATTGAAAATACCTTCTGAAGATTATTTGAGTGACCGTGTTATTCAGTTTAATGACGTATATCCCGGTTATGTTGAAGTTTATGTTGATAAAGATGTTGTTAACCAGTTTTTTGTTGATAATGAAATTGCGATTTCTGAATTAGCCAAGCACCCCTTTTATCCTCACCAATTTATTATTATGAAAGATGCGCTCGGAGGTTCCAGTTCAGCGATAGGGAAAGTTGAACCTGATGGTAAAAAAGTAAAACCATTTCAAATTGAACCTGACCAAGTTTGGGGGATAAAAGCAAGAAATGTACAACAAAAAATGGCTCTTGAGCTTCTTCTTAGACAAGATATTCCCCTAGTAACATTAATCGGGAAAGCTGGTACAGGGAAAACGTTATTATCTTTAGCGGCTGGCTTACTTCAAACAGAAGACTTAGGCCTATATAAGAAGCTATTGGTAGCTCGACCTGTCATTCCTGTAGGAAAAGATATCGGGTATTTACCGGGCGAAAAGGAAGAAAAACTTAGACCATGGATGCAACCGATTTATGATAATTTAGAATATCTTTTTAATACAAAAAAGCCTGGAGAGTTAGATCAAATATTAGCTGGAATGGGTTCTATTCAAGTAGAAGCATTAACGTATATTAGAGGAAGAAGTATTCCTGACCAATACATCATAATTGATGAAGCACAAAACTTGACAAAACACGAAGTAAAAACAATCCTTACTCGCGTAGGTGAAAGAAGTAAAATTGTTTTAATGGGTGACCCAAAACAAATTGATCATCCATATTTAGATGAATATAATAATGGATTAACGTATGTTGTTGAGAAGTTCAAGGATCAAACGATAAGTGGACATGTAAAACTGCAAAAAGGTGAGCGTTCAGGGTTAGCACAGCTTGCAGCTGATTTACTCTAATTGATGAATATAGTTAGGATAAGGCTGACAACTGTCAGCCTTATTTCAATGTAAATTGTTTAACATTTTTTATAGGATTATTACGGTTTGAACCATCACCGAACAGGATGTGTACAGGACCATCCTCTTTTAATGGTTTACCAACTTGTGAAAATTGTAAAATAAACTGCTTGGCCAAATCAAGAGAAAAAGTTTCTTTTCTTCCATCATGTGTTTCAACAATTACTTCAGAAACATCTTCATCTGGTTGTGCATTCATAATAAATGGAAGAAATGACATACCAAATGTACCGTTTTCGAGCTCTTGGCGTTTATATTTGATTACATTATCGTTTGTTGGTTTTGGGGGTTCAGAGCCTTCTGTAATTTCTTTATCCCATTGCTTTGAGATCGCTTTCGTGTATTTTGTAAGTTCATCTTCCTCATCTTTTGGCAGGTCAAAAAATGTATTTAGATCGACCTTTCTCTCATCAAAAATCCAAACCGAAGGGTCAATTGTTAAAGGGTGAGAAACTTTACCGCTGATAAATACTATAAATTCCATATGTATCCTCCTTGTGCTTTTGACTATCCTAAGTATAAAGCGCCAGTTGCAATTTGTCACATTGCAGCGAAAAAAGGAGTGAAACTAGTGAGTTGTTATAAACAAGAAGATTTAATAAAAATGGTCGAAGAGGCAAATCGCTTAACTCATAAAGGAAAAGTAGCTGATTACATACCAGCATTGGGTGAAGCCGATCCATCTACATTAGCGGTAGCCATATATACAGGAGAACAGGAATGTATGTATGCAGGCAATATCGAAGAAGGATTTACCCTGCAAAGTATATCAAAAGTGTTAACTTTAGCATTGGCCCTCATGGACCGAGGAACTGACTACGTTTTTCAAAGAGTAGGAATGGAACCAACCGGTGATCCTTTTAACTCAATTTCTAAATTAGAAACGAGTGTCCCGTCTAAACCTCTAAATCCGATGATTAATGCAGGGGCATTAGCTGTTACAGATATGTTAGTAGGAAATACAGTAGAAGATAAGTTAGAAAGATTACTTAAATTTATCCGGCAGCTAACAGGAAACGAGAATATCTCTTATAATCCTGTGGTTGCCCAATCAGAGTTTGAGACCGCTGACTTAAATCGATCACTTTGCTATTTTATGAGACAACATGGCATTATTGAGTCTAATGTTGAAATGCTAATCGATCTATATACGAAACATTGTGCAATAGAAATGAACTGTAATGATTTAGCGAAGTTAGGTTACGTTATCGGAAACGAGGGAAGAGATCCAAATTCAGAGCAAACGATTATTCCGCTTGAAATAGCGAGAATTGTGAAGACATTTATGGTAACATGTGGTATGTACAATGCATCTGGAGAATTTGCTATAAAAGTTGGAATTCCAGCAAAAAGCGGTGTGTCCGGTGGAATTCTTGGTTCTGTGCCGCACGGAGTTGGGATTGGAATTTATGGCCCCGCACTAGATGAAAAAGGAAATAGTATCGGTGGTTTAAGACTATTAGAGTTGCTTTCAAAACAATATAATTTAAGTATTTTTTAATTCTAGGTTAATTTCCTTCTATTAAACCGATTAAAAACATTGCATTTTTTTTATTTAGAATATAGTATTAGTGGTAAGTTACTAAAAACGACCCTAAGAGTTTTATTTAAAGGAGGGACCAACGTTCTATGGAGACGATGACAGGACATAGCGAAAAAGCATATGCCCTTCTTAAATCGGATGCAGAAAAAATCCAAAAACTCATAGAAGTACAGATGGAGAATTTAACAATGCCCCAATGTCCTCTTTATGAGGAAGTTTTAGATACACAAATGTTTGGACTTTCAAGAGAAATTGATTTTGCAATCCGCTTAGAATTAATTAATGAAGAAACAGGCAGGCAGCTTTTATCTGACTTAGAACGTCGACTTGCTGCATTACATGAAGCAACAACGAATGAGAAATAATAGAGAGGCTGGCTCAAAGGTGAAGTGTCAGGTACCTCAATTGTGAAAGTAGTAGCTAATAGGTAGCTCTATGTTTCGCGCGAGGGGCTTGACTCTCAGAGTCAGTCTCCTTTTTATTATGTAATTTTCGAGTGTATTGTTGTTATAAATCGTAAAGCTACGTATGATGTTAAAGTCGCAATTTACATAAGCAAGTTAAGGAATAATATAGCTAAAAAGTTATTTAGATAGAAGAATGCATGATAGTCAAAGTATGATACAATAATAAAAATTGTTTGAAAGATATGAATACAAGTTATATACTGAAATTGAGTTCGTCATCTGGTTATCAGACGTTTGAAGAAGTTGTGAACCTGAACTTTCTTCTTGCTTTATACTGAAAACCTTTTTAAAATAGTAAAAATAAAACTGAATATTCTTTCATTTTTCCAAGGGGGTTTATATGAACAGTTTAAAGAACATTAAGAAGGTACTAGTAGCAAATCGTGGAGAGATTGCAATTCGAATTTTTCGAGCGTGTACTGAATTACATATTCGTACGGTTGCTATTTACTCAAAAGAGGATACAGGATCTTTTCATCGCTATAAAGCTGATGAAGCCTACCTCGTAGGAGAAGGTAAAAAGCCAATTGATGCCTACCTTGACATTGAAGGAATAATTGAGATTGCAAAGCGTAATGGTGTGGATGCAATTCACCCAGGTTATGGTTTTCTATCTGAGAATCTTGAATTTGCAAAGCGATGTGATGAAGAAGGTATTATTTTTATCGGACCAAAACAAGAGCATCTTATGATGTTTGGTGATAAAGTACAAGCACGTCAGCAAGCTATTCTAGCAAATATTCCTGTTATACCAGGTAGTGATGGACCTGTAGAAAGTGTTAAGGAAGTCGAGGAATTTGCAGGCAAACATGGGTATCCTTTTATTATTAAAGCTGCATTAGGCGGTGGCGGTCGTGGGATGCGTATTGTCCGTAATGAAGGTGAATTAAGAGAGGCCTATGATCGTGCCAAATCAGAAGCTAAGTCAGCTTTTGGAAATGACCAAGTATATGTGGAAAAATTTGTAGAAAACCCAAAACATATTGAAGTTCAAATTCTGGCTGATACACATGGTAATATCGTTCATCTTTATGAACGTGATTGTTCTGTACAACGTCGTCACCAAAAAGTAGTAGAAGTAGCACCAAGTGTTTCAATTGGCGAACAATTACGTGAAGCCATTTGTGATGCTGCTGTTCAGCTTACGAAAAATGTAAACTACGTCAATGCGGGTACAGTAGAGTTTCTTGTAAGTGAAAATGGTGAATTCTATTTTATTGAAGTCAATCCTCGTGTTCAAGTAGAGCATACAATTACAGAGATGGTAACCGGAATAGATATTGTTCAATCTCAGATTTTAATTGCTGATGGTGAGCAATTACATGGAGCTAAATTAGGGATACCAACGCAAGAGAAAATTGCTTGTAATGGTTATGCTATTCAGTCCCGTGTAACAACGGAAGACCCTAGTAATAATTTTATGCCTGATACTGGACGTATTAACGCTTACCGTTCAGGTGGTGGTTTCGGGGTACGTTTAGATGCAGGGAATGGCTTCCAAGGAGCTGTTATCACACCTTATTATGATTCCTTACTAGTTAAGGTTTCAACTTGGGCACTTACATTTGAACAAGCAGCTGCTAAGATGCTAAGGAACTTAAGAGAGTTTCGTATCCGTGGAATTATTACAAATATTCCTTTCTTAGAAAATGTAGTTCAGCATGAAAATTTCATCTCAGGTGAATATAATACTTCTTTTATTGATTCGACTCCAGAACTATTTGTGTTCCCAGTACGAAAAGACCGTGGAACGAAAATGTTAACGTTTATTGGAGAAACAATTGTCAATGGTTATCCAGGGTTAGATAAAGAGAAGAAACCAGTTTTCGATCAACCAATTGTTCCATCTGTCAAATACTCAGAGCCTATGCCGTCTGGTACAAAGCAAATTTTAGATGAACGAGGAGCAGAAGGGCTGGCTAAGTGGGTAAAAGAGCAGAAAGAAGTTCTCTTAACTGATACAACGTTCCGAGATGCTCATCAGTCTTTATTAGCTACTCGCGTTCGTACGCATGATTTAAAGAAAATTGCAGAACCGACAGCAAGGTTAGTACCGAATTTATTCTCTGCTGAGATGTGGGGCGGGGCAACATATGATGTTGCAATGCGTTTCTTACACGAAGATCCATGGGAGCGTCTATTAACCTTAAGAAAGCAAATGCCGAATGTGCTCTTACAAATGCTTCTGCGTGCATCAAATGCAGTAGGGTATACAAATTACTCTGATAATTTAATTCGTGAATTCGTAGAGAAGTCTGCAAATGCTGGAATTGACGTTTTCCGTATCTTTGATAGTTTGAACTGGGTAGAAGGTATGAGACTTGCGATTGATGCTGTAAGAGACTCAGGGAAAATTGCGGAAGCAACAATGTGTTACACAGGTGATATATTAGACCCGTCAAGAACAAAGTATGACTTAACCTACTATACAAATTTAGCGAAAGAGTTAGAACAATCAGGAGCTCACATTTTAGGAATTAAAGACATGGCTGGTTTATTAAAGCCTGAAGCTGCATATCAATTAATTTCTACATTGAAAGAGTCAATTGATATCCCAATTCACCTCCATACACATGATACGAGTGGTAACGGGGTATTTACGTATTCACGTGCAATTGAAGCAGGTGTAGATATCGTTGATGTTGCGATTAGCTCTATGGCTGGGTTAACATCACAGCCGAGTGCGAACAGCTTATACTACTCTCTAACAGGTTCTGAAAGACAGCCGAATGTAAACATTGAGTCGCTTGAAAAGCTAAGTGAGTTCTGGGAAGGGACTAGAAAGTATTACAGTGGCTTTGAAAGTGGTATGAATGCACCGCATACTGAAGTATACGAGCATGAAATGCCGGGTGGTCAATATAGTAATTTACAACAACAAGCGAAGGCAGTTGGCTTGAAAAACCGTTGGGATGAAGTAAAGAAAATGTATCGAACAGTAAATGATATGTTCGGTGATGTTGTTAAAGTAACACCATCTTCTAAAGTAGTTGGTGATATGGCTCTTTATATGGTTCAGAACAATTTAACAGAAGAAGATGTATACGAGCGTGGGGCTTCACTTGATTTCCCTGATTCAGTCGTAGAATTCTTCCAAGGCCACCTGGGTCAACCATATCAAGGTTTTCCAAAGAAGTTACAAGATATTATTCTAAAAGGAAGAGAAGCAATAACTTGTCGTCCAGGAGAGTTATTGGAACCGGTGGATTTTGCGAAAGTAAAAGAAACATTATTTAATGAAATCGGCCGCCAAGTAACAGATTTTGACGCCATCTCTTATGCCCTGTATCCAAAAGTTTTCATGGAATATGAGAGATTCAGTCAGCAGTTTGGTGATGTATCTGTATTAGATACGCCGACATTCTTCTATGGCTTACGTTTAGGGGAAGAGATCGAAGTTGAAATTGAACAAGGAAAGACACTAATTGTAAAACTTGTTTCCATTTCTAAACCGCAAGATGATGGAACACGGATCGTATACTTTGAATTAAATGGTCAACCGCGCGAAGTGTTGATAAAAGATCAAAGTGTAAAAACATCTGTAGTCGTTCGTCCAAAAGTTGATAAAGGAAATCCTAATCAAATTGGCGCTTCAATGCCAGGTACTGTTGTGAAAACGTTAGTGACAAAAGGGGATAAAGTCAAAAAAGGTGACCACCTAATGATCACGGAGGCTATGAAGATGGAAACAACGGTTCAAGCACCATTTGATGGAGAGATCGTTGATGTGTATGTTAAAAATGGTGAAGCCATTCAAACGGGTGACTTATTAATTGAACTATCAAAGTAAAAAATAGAAAATACAAGGCTGACTTAAGCATTCACCTTCTTTGTAATTTCTGGTCTATCCAGTTTTTATGAAGAAGATGTTGGCTACTAGGTCAGCCTCTTTTTTACATGAACAGTTAATTTGAGGTGAAATCTATGTCAAAAATAGTAGGTGTTTGGTTCAGAAGAGACTTTAGATTGAATGACCAAACCGCACTTTTTCAATGTTTAGAACGCTCTAAGAAATCAGGTGAAAAGTGGGTTGCTTTATTTCATTTAGATCCAAAGTTTTCTGAAGAACTATGTCCTCATTATGAGTACTTTTTTCAAACCGTTTATGAATTTAAAGAAAAGTGTGCAGCGATAGGAATTCGATTACATATCATTTATGGGACCATCGAGGAATTTATAAAGAAAACGTTGGAGGCCATACCTGAATTAACGACTATATATTTTAACAAAGATGAAGCCGGAAGTGGAAAGATTAGAGATGATGCGGTAAAAAAACGACTTGCTGAATGGGGAATATCAACAATTTCATTCATAGATACACACTTAACATCAGCAACACAAGTAGTGAAAGCTGATGGTCACCCCTATAAGGTCTTTACACCTTACTTTCGAGCTTGGTCTAAAATAGCAAAACCTATACCTCTGCACATAAGCCTAAATGAATTACAGCAATATCATTATCAAATGGACAGCGATATCGATCCAAACGGTGAAAGATATTTTTCGAATATAATTATGAATTCAAAACGCAATTGGGGGAAACTTGGTGAGAGTGAGGCTGCTAATCGATTAGAACGATTTACTACTATCTTACATACATATCACACAAAAAGAGACATACCATCAGAATATGGAACAAGTCAGCTATCCCCTTTTCTAAGAACAGGAGTTATATCTATTCGGACAATATATCATAAAATTCTTGAATGTCAAATGGATATAGGAGAAGGAGCTCATGTATTCATAAAAGAACTAGCATGGCGAGAGTTTTATAACATGCTTTATTATTATTATCCTGAAAGTAAACAACAAGCTTTACGTGGAGAATACCGTACTCTTGAATGGGAAACAGATCAAGAACGATTAAACAAATGGAAAGAAGGAATGACAGGTTTCCCAATTATAGATGCTGGAATGAGACAATTAAGGCAAGATGGCTGGATGCATAATCGTCTTCGAATGATTACAGCATCTTTCTTAACAAAAGATTATTTAATTGATTGGCGGTTGGGGGAACGATATTTTGAGAAGATGCTTATCGATTATGAGGAAGCAACAAACATTGGAGGGTGGCAGTGGGCGGCTTCTATAGGGGCTGATGCAGTCCCTTACTTTAGAGTATTCAATCCCATCCGTCAATCAGAAAGATTTGATCCTTTAGGTGAGTACATAAAGAGGTATGTTCCAGAACTTAAGTACCTGCCTACGCAATACATCCATGAACCTTGGAAGCTTTCATCGGAACTTGCTATGAAATATAAATTTAAGATTGATAGTGATTATCCAGCACCGACAATAGATCATCAGCTGCAAAGGCAAAAGGCAATCGCATTATTTAAAGGAGGAGAATAGATGGAAGTTAGAAGGCTCACAACAGATGATATCGATGAAAGCTTAAAATTATCTCAATTCGCTTTTCAATATCAGTTGACAAGTGAGGAACGTGAACACCGTCTCAATGTCTTACGTCCAGAGTATTCATTAGGCTATTTTTCTGATGGAGAGTTATTAGCAAAAATGACAACGTTTCCGTTCCAAATCTTAATTGATGGAGTCTCTTTTGATATGGGTGGAGTTTCCGGGGTTGCTACTTATCCAGAATATCGACGTAGTGGTTTGGTAAAAAATTTATTACAACACGAGTTAAAAGAAATGAAAGAAAAAGGGCAAGTACTAGCCTTTTTATTTCCATTCTCAATTCCTTTTTATAGAAAATATGGATGGGAAATTTTTGTTGATTACCAGAAACTAACACTAACTAGAGAGCAGTTACCCAGGTTTAAAACTGTCACTGGCCATATGAAAAAGGTAGACGATACTTCTATTATTATTCTAAAAGAAATCTATGATAAATATGCGCAATCCTATACAGGGATGCTTAAACGAGATATTGATTGGTGGACGGATTGGGTCCTTTTTCGAAAGAAAGGAAGAATTGCAGCTTATATCGATCCTGCTGGTACGCCTAAAGGTTACATAATTTATGAAGTAAAAGATAGGAAAATGACTATCAAAGAATTTGTCTGTCTCGATGAAGAGAGTAGAAGAGGGATTTGGAATTTTATAGCTAATCACGATTCGATGGCTGATGATTATATTATTCAACAACTTCCTGATAGTGAACCTTACCCTTATTGGCTGCCGGATCCTAAAATACAAAAAGAAGTTGTTCCATATTTTATGGCAAGAATTGTAGATGTTGAAAAGTTTCTTAAAAAGTATCCTTTTAAACCTGCTACAAATGGAAATTTGTTCCTACATGTTTTAGATGAATTTTGTCCTTGGAATAATGTAACTTATCAAATTACAGTTAAAGAAAAAGAAGTAAAAGTTAAAAGGCATGAACCGAGAAGTAAAGGTGTCTGCCAGCAAGAACCTAAGCGAGGGATTATTTGTAATATAAATTACCTCACAACTATGCTATTAAATTATCAACGACCTAGTAATTTATTACAGGTACAACAAATTAAAGGGTCTCAGGAAGAAATAGATATACTAGAACAACTTATTGTCAATAAGCCAACAGGATTTATTGACTTTTTCTAAGGGCTTTGTAAAAAAATGAAGTATAAAAAGAAAAGACGAGAATGACTTTACATTCCCGTCTTTCGTTTTTTGAAGAGTAACATGTTTGTTAGGATACAACTACTGAATGGTTCCTTCATTCTATTAATATTTTTTTCTAGTAACGACCATTGTTAAATAACATAGTGTTGTGAACAATAGAGAAATAATAAGAGCATGAAGCATAGCCGTAAATAATGATGCTGCCGTAAACACAACAGCTACACCACTAATGAACTGACCAGTGACAAATAATAAAGACAGCCCAGTGCCCCAAATAATAGTAGGTTCATGTCGATAGCGCCTTACTGCCCAAACAAACATTGCTAAAATAACAAGGAAGAGAGCTATGCCTACGATACGGTGAAAATAATGAGAACCGATAGGACCTGCAAAACCAGGGAAGATTTGTCCATTACAGAGTGGGAACCCTGAACATGCTAATGTTGCTTGAGTATGCTTTACATATGCACCTGTATAAATAACTAAATAACAATAGATGATGGTAAAAAAGACATAATTCCTAAATCCTTTTGACACATTAGGTACAGGTACTTTCGACTTTCCATCTTCAAATGCTAAAACGGTTAATAGTACAACAGTTGCTAATGAGATAGCTGAAATACCAAAGTGTAAGGCAAGTATAGCTTTTGATTGACCGAACACTACTGCTCCAGCTCCTAGTAAACCTTGGAAAAGGATAAAAAATACTGCCATAATTGCCAAAAACTTAGCTTCGCGCATATGAGAAAGTTTTCTCCATGCCCAAATTGCAAAGATAATAATGAGTAGTCCCATAAGTGCTGAAACAATGCGGTGACTATATTCAATAATCGTCTCTATTGCTGGAGATGTTGGTATAACTTCTCCAAAACATAAAGGCCATGTTGCCCCGCAGCCTTCACCAGATCCAGTCTTAGTAACCAGTGCACCTTGTAGTAGAACAATTAACATCCCAATGGACGTGATCACACCAAATATTTTTAAATACCTATGCAATTCATTCACCTTCTTTTCATTTTGAGTTAGATGTATTAAAATATATGAGGCTATTATTGATCTTAAGTAAAAAGAACGGCTTAGTCAATTTCTAGAGAATGAACATTTTATGGATACATAAAAATGTGAAGATAGTGTGAAACTTTGGATTTTGATGAAACAAAGTAGATTTTAAGATATAATGTGGTTATAACTCGATAGAATATTGATTTACTCTGTTTATGTTATGAGCCGTTCTCGAAAAAGGGGGTGAAAGGGAGATGAATAAGACCAACACGGTGATAGAAGCTACGAATGTTCTTCCTAATGAATCAAGTGTCATAATAACCGATCAACAAAAGTCATGGAAAGATTATTTAACACTTGGTAAAGTAGGTATAGTGACATCTAATCTTATCACTACATTTGCTGGTCTATTTCTAGCAGCAAAGTACTCGGGTATAAGTTTGGCAGATAATCTCCATATCGTTTTTTTTGCAATAGTAGGTGCCGCCTTGGTTATGGCTGGAGGATGTACACTTAATAATTTTATTGATAGAGATATTGATCCAATTATGGAACGTACTAAAGCACGACCATCTGTTAATGGAAGATTTCAAGCGAATCACATTCTTTGGGTAGGTCTTATCCAGTCAGGGATAGGTATTATGCTTCTAGCATTTGCCAACTCCGTTGCAGCTGTCATTGGAATTATTGGTTTATTTGTATACGTTGTTTTATATACAATGTGGTCTAAACGTACCCATTCGTTAAATACAGTGATTGGAAGTATTTCTGGAGCAGTACCCCCATTAATTGGTTGGGCAGCACTTGACCCAGGACTTCACACGTATGCTTGGCTGTTATTCTTTATCATGTTCTTTTGGCAACCTCCACATTTCCTAGCATTAGCTATGAAGAGGTGTGAGGAGTATCGCGCTGCAGGTATCCCAATGTTGCCTGTTGTTGCAGGTTTTGAGATGACGAAACGTCAAATGGTCCTTTATGTAACTATTTTAATTCCAGTTTCATTAATGTTAGCACCGTTTGGCCTCGTATATACAATAGTAGCTGCTGCACTTGGTGTAGGGTGGTTAATCTTGGGGATAGCAGGTTTTAAGATGAAGGATGATATTAAATGGGCACGTTTAATGTTCGTTTATTCCCTTAATTATCTTACTATCTTGTTTGTTCTTATGGTCATTGTCCACATATAGAGAGAAAACTATGAGGGGAATAGTGACTGTAATATAAAAAAATCGTAGTATTCACTACAAAAGAGAAAGTGAGGATTGATTGTCAGATGAGAAATTGGAAAAATGCTTTGCGTTTGCTTCCTCTTTCACTTCTTGTCTTCTTTATGACAGGGTGTGGTGAGGCAAACCTAACTGCGCTTGATCCTAAAGGACCACAGGCACAGTGGATTTATGACAAAATGCTATTGTCATTATTCGTCATGATTTTCGTGGCAGCATTTGTTTTTGCAGTATTCTTTATTATTCTAATTAAATTTAGAAGAAAGCCTGGCGATGATACGTACCCTAAACAAGTTCACGGGAGTACGACGCTGGAGATTATTTGGACAGCTATTCCTATTCTATTATTAGCAATTTTAGCTGTACCTACGATCACTGGATCTTTCATGATGGCTGACACTGAGCCAGAGGGAGACCATACAGTTCATATCAAAGTAACAGGTCATCAATTCTGGTGGCAATTTGATTATGAGGATGAAGGATTTACTGCTGGTCAAGATGTTTACATCCCAACTGGTGAAAAAGTTATCTTTGAATTACACGCAAGTGATGTACAACACTCATTCTGGGTCCCAGCACTTGGTGGTAAAGTAGATAATGTTCCTGGTATTACGAACCACTTATGGTTAATTGCTGATGAGCCTGGAATTTACAAAGGAAAATGTACTGAGCTTTGTGGTCCTGAGCATGCTCTTATGGACTTTAAAGTAATTGCTTTAGATCGTCCTGATTATGATGCTTGGGTTGCAGGTATGCAAGCTAAAGCAGAAGATAATTCTGAAGTTTTAGCACGTCAAGGTTATGAAGTATTTGAAAATCAAGGTTGTATTGGCTGTCACGCTATTAGTGGTGCAGGGTCAGATCTTGGTCCAACACTAACTAACTTTGGTGAGCGTACAGTTGTTGCAGGTTACCTTGAGTACAATGATGAGAATTTAGAGGCATGGATTCGTGATCCTGAGTCTTTAAAACAAGGTAATAATATGCCAGCTTATCCTGATCTTAGTGATGAAGATATGGCTGCACTAATTGCGTTCTTAAAATCTTTAAAAGTTAACGAATAATTTATAAATTTGAATAAAGGAGGGAATCCCCATTGGCTACAACTTCATTGGCTAATACAAAGTCAAAAAGTGTAATTTGGGATTGGTTAACTACTGTTGACCATAAGAAAATAGCCATCCTCTACTTAGTAGCTGGTACGCTTTACTTCGTTCAAGCTGGACTAATGGCATTATTAATGCGAATCCAGTTAATGTACCCAGAAAATACATTTATGACGGGTCAAACATTTAATGAATTACTTACAATGCACGGTACGGTCATGCTATTCTTTGTAGCAACCCCGTTACTGTTTGCTTTTATGAACTATATGATTCCATTACAAATTGGGGCACGTGACGTAGCTTTCCCATTTGTTAACTCATTAGGTTTCTGGATTTTCTTCTTTGGTGCTTTATTAACAAATATGAGTTGGTTCTTTGGCGGCGGACCTGACGCTGGTTGGACGGCATATGTTCCTCTAGCTGGTCGTGAATATGCAGGTCTAGGACTTGACTTCTACGTGTTAGGTTTACAGGTTGCTGGTATTGGTACATTATTATCAGGTATCAACTTCCTAGTAACGATCATTAACATGCGTGCACCTGGTATGACAATGATGCGTTTACCATTATTCGTATGGACATCATTTATTTCATCTATGCTAATTTTATTTGCTTTTACACCATTAGCTGCTGGTCTTGCTTTACTAATGTTAGACCGTATCTTTGGTGCACAATTCTTCATCCCAGGTATGGGTGGTAACACTGTATTATGGCAACATATATTCTGGATCTTCGGACACCCAGAGGTATACATTCTAGTACTTCCTGCTTTTGGTATTATTTCAGAAGTACTTCCTGCTTTCTCAAGAAAGCGTTTGTTTGGTTATACAGCAATGGTATTTGCGACAATCGTTATCGCGTTCTTAGGCTTCATGGTTTGGGCTCACCACATGTTTACTGTAGGTATGGGACCAATTGCTAACGCAATCTTTGCAGTTGCAACGATGACAATTGCAGTACCAACCGGTATTAAAGTATTTAACTGGTTATTCACAATGTGGGGCGGAAAACTAACATTCAATACATCAATGTTATTCGCATCAACTTTCGTTCCAACTTTCGTACTTGGTGGGGTAACAGGTGTTATGCTTGCAATGGCTCCTGTAGACTACTTATACCATGATACGTACTTTGTAGTAGCACACTTCCATTACATTATCGTTGGTGGTATCGTATTTGCATTATTTGCTGGATTATTCTACTGGTACCCTAAAATGTTTGGACATATGCTTAATGAAAAACTTGGGATCTTTATGTATATCTTATTTGCAATTGGGTTCCATTTAACATTCTTCATTCAGCATTTCTTAGGCTTAATGGGTATGCCTCGTCGTGTATACACATACCTAGATGGTCAAGGTTTAAATGCATTTAACTATATTAGTACAATCGGTGTATTCTTTATGAGTGCAGCAGTTATCGTACTAGTAATTAACGTTGTGTATTCTGCATTTAAAGGTGAGCGTGTAACTGTTGCAGATCCATGGGATGCTCGTACATTAGAGTGGGCTACTCCTACTCCAGTACCTGAGTATAACTTTGCACAAACACCGCAAGTTCGTTCATTAGATCCACTTTTCTATGAGAAAATTCATGGAGATGGAAAAATGAAACCAGCTGAACCAATCGCTCCAATTCACATGCCAAATGGTTCAATTATTCCATTCATTATGTCAATTGGATTATTCATCTTAGGTTTTGGTTTTGTTATGATGAACATGCAGAACCCAATCGTTTCTCCTTTTATTGTTATCGGTCTAGGTGCTGTTGTAACGTTTGGTTCAATGATTGCTCGTTCAGTTAAAGAAGATCATGGATATTATATTCCAGTTGAAGAAATTAAAGAGAAGGAGGTAAGCTAACGATGGGACACGCGGTAGATACTTCTAAAGGGCTTCCTCCTCATCCGGAGAGGGCCACCCTCGAAGGGAAAAATAAATTTTTAGGCTTTTGGTTCTTCTTAGGTGGAGAAACTGTACTATTTGCAACATTTTTTGGTACGTACCTAGGTCTTCGTAACGGGGTTGCTGATGGTCCAACACCAGCTGAGATTTTCCAATTACCATTAGTATTCATCATGACAATGCTACTTTTAACAAGTAGTTTAACGAGTGTACTAGCAATGTATGCCATGAAAAAGAATAATTTCAAGGCAATGGTTGCTTGGTTATGGGTTACAGTATTATTAGGACTTGGGTTCTTAGGAATGGAGATTTACGAGTTCTACGAGTACTCTGTTCACTATGGTTTAGGTTATACGACAAGCGCCTTCGCATCATCTTTCTACACATTAGTTGGTTTGCACGGTGCCCACGTTGTCTTTGGTCTTTCGTGGATCGTTTGTTTGTTAATTCGATACAGACGTTCTGGTATTACGTTAACAAATGCCCCGAAATTCTACGTTGCCAGTCTTTACTGGCACTTTATCGACGTAGTTTGGGTATTTATCTTTACAGTAGTATATCTAATGGGAATAGGAGGTTAAGTTTATGGCAGACAACTTAAGTACTTCTTTTTCTAAAAGTTCAATGTCAGAAGAAGAATTAAGAAAGACGAATGACGAGCAGAAGCGTCAAATTATCGCGTTTGCGTTAATGATCTTCTTAACGTTATTGGCTTTCGTAGCAGTTGCTACAGATATCATTCCTGCTACTTTCGCCATTCCTTTCATCTTAATTCTAGCTGTAATTCAGCTATTCCTTCAGTTGTTATACTTTATGCATTTGAAGGATAAAGACCATGGATGGGCTAGCTCATTTATGGCATCAGGTTTTGTAATTGCAATTCCTGCAATTGCTGCGTTAATGCTTCTACTAGGTATCACGAAGTATTAAATTCAGGACAAAAGTCGGCTGTATTTCTTTACAGTCGGCTTTTTTTCTGCATAATAATGTAGAGGTTTCATTTTGGAAACCGCCTGAAGTTCTTAAATGGTTTGTTCAATGTTTTGTAAAATAACTTCATGCAAAAAAAGAGTTATTTTGTCTAAATTTGTGTATAATAAGAAGTGGTTTAGCATTTTAAAGTTAGGAGTGAAAACGATGAAGGGGCACGGTCAAGAGACGATTAGTGAATCATCATTTAAAAAGAGAAATTATAAGCCGTGGATCATAGCAATTACGATTGTAATCAATGGTTTAGTTATCATTCTTTCAGGATTACCAGGTGTCGAAAACTTTGATTTATTTGATGTAAAGATATTGCCATTGATGAACGCTATTTTTAATAGTTTCACGTTCTTATTCCTGTTATTTGCATTAATTGCGATTATAAAGAAAAACATTACATGGCATAAGCGTTTCATATATTTAGCGTTTACGACAACGACATTATTCTTGGTCACATATGTAGGGCATCATTTTCTTTCCGCATCAACAACTTATGGCGGAGATGGCGTTTTAAAATACATTTATTACTTTATCCTCATCACTCACATCATTTTAGCTGCAGCTATTGTTCCGTTAGCATTAACTACAGTTGCTAGAGCTTGGAATATGGAGAATGAAAGACACCGTAAAATTGCAAGATGGACAATGCCATTATGGTTATATGTCAGTTTAACTGGTGTACTAGTTTATATTTTAATCTCACCGTACTATTAATTTAATATAAAAAAACTCCTGCTATAAAGCAGGAGTTTTTTTATTGAATTCTGTTATCTGTTCACTTACGCACCTTATATTTTTACATTTAATTTGATAATGCCAGCTTCCTTTGCTGAAGTAAAAGCAATGACAATTAATGGACCGATAATAAACCCAGCGACCCCAAAAAGCATTAAACCGATATACATGGCAATTAGTGTAGCAAGTGGGGAAAGCCCAATATGCTGTCCCATTACCTTTGGTTCAACTGTTCTACGAATGATTAATAATACACCCGCTAAAATTAACAGTTGTGTTCCTAATCCAACATCACCGGTAAATAGATAAAATAGTGCCCATGGTCCTAAAATGGCGATAGAACCGATAATTGGGACAAAGTCGATGATCCAAATAATAAAGGCCATCAGTAAAGCAACCTCTGGGACAATGATCAATAGCCCAATTAAAGATACGATGAAAATAATAATACTGACTAAAAATTGTGCTTTAAAAAATCCAGCAATCACATAAGATAAACGAGAGACCATAAAGTTTACTTTATCAGCGGTTTTATCTGAAAAGTATGAATATAACTGCTTTTTAAGCCTAGGTAATTCTAATAAAAATAAAAACAAAGCGATTAAATAGACTAGGAAATTTACTAAAAATGCTGGTATCGTCGTAATTAGTGAGGTTATATCACTAATTAAATCTCTATTGGCAAAATCAGTCCTTAAATTATTTAATGTGTTAGTGACTTGCTCATTTACTCCATGGATAAAATCTGGAGGTAAATCGGCATATTTACTTTCTAAATCTCTTTGAAATGAAAACCAAGCCCGATTAATATCATTTAAATAGGTAGGTAAGTTTTCTGCTAACTGTACGCCTTGTGTAATTGCTTTAGTTACTATAAAGTAACCACTTAGCCCAATAAAGCATACAAATATCGTAAAAACAATCATAACGGCTAAGTTTCTTTTCATTTTTGTTTTCTCACAAAGGGCCTTTACAGCAGGTGTCAGTATGAGCGCTGTAAACAATGCTAATATAAGCGGGAGAGAAACAGGTAAAATAAAATAACCTGCAACGATAATTAGTATGAGCGTAACTGTTAAAATAATGTTTCGTTTAGTGAAGATGGCGGACAATTTCAAACCCCTTTCTATCTTAAAGGCATGTAGTTCTATTATAGTATGAACGCAAAACATTGAACAGGCTTTGTAAAGGCTTTCTTGAAATATTAATAAATCATTCGAAAAAAGGAGAATGATATTATGCCCATTCAATTGCTTGAAGATGGTCAGCTTCACATTAAAGAAAAAGTAATCATTGATCTTATCTACTTTTCCTTGCAAAATCATTATCCTTATATTAAACCATATAATGAGTGGAAGAAACGAGTGAGGAACTCATTAAATCGTAATGAAAAATATGGAATATTTGTTGTAGTAGAAGAAAACTCATTAAAACTTGATGTTAGTCTTTCTGTATTATATGGTTCAGATTTTCGAGAATTGACTAAAACAATCCAAAAGGTCATAAAAGACGAAATCGAGCATTGTACAGGATTTATAGTAGAACGGGTTAGGATTAAAATTGAAGACATTCATTTTGACGATTAAGCGAATGTCTATACGATTTTGTTGAAGTTTCTTTCATTTTGAAGTACTCTTGTTAAAGATTAGTTAAAAGGAGTACTACGATGAAAAAAATAATTACTTTTCTATTTATTAGTTTAGCGATAACATCTTTAATAACTGGATGTGGTAATGGCGAAGAGGAGACATTCGTTCCTGCATCAGAAGAATCTACACAATCGGCTATTGAATTTGTTAATCAATATAAACAAGAGATGGTCTTTCAAGTGAATGAAGGGAACTTTAGCGAATTGGAACATTTCTTAATTCCAAACTCGACCTTTTATCATTTAATAAGACGTCATGTAAATGACCTTCAACAAGAAAGAAGTACTTTAACATTGATTGAACATACTGTAAGTGATGTACTCGACAATGAACAAGGAATTCTTCTCGCTCATGTATTTGAAGTGACAGAAAAGACTGACCGTCGTGGTGAAAAAACGACTGAAGAGATGAACATAGTGTATGAGTTAGTTAAGCATAATGAGAGCTTTAGAATTTTATCAATAATGAAAAGGTAAAAAGGAGGGGAATGTCCCCTCCTTTTTATTATTTTCCTAATTTTTCATTGAAAAGTTGTAGTTTTTTATTACATTTATCTACAATATTTTTCGGGAAATCTTCATCATACTCGACACCATGTGGGTAATAATGTTTACCAAGAATTGGTGTAAGTAATTTCACTTTTGCATCAGGCGACGGGATATCCCCTTCAATTGCATAAGCAGGAACTCTTAAATAATATGTAACATTTGTTTCATGTGTTTCGATTTTGTAATCGAAAGTGACTCGCTCGTAATCCCATTGGCCTGCATGTACCAACCCAACAGATTCGGCTGCAAATTGTAAAGTTGAAAATTTTATTTCTTTTCCTTCAAACTGTAAGTTTTCGAATTTCATTTTTTTCCCTCCTAGACAAATACCCTATACTTAACTAATCATAGTATGAAAAGAACCAAGATGCAACGAATATTGTTGAATATTTCATGAAAGAAGAGGATTTATTGTCAAATCGTATAGTTCCTTTTTTATTGGGCAAACTATTGCTTGATATTCTGAAAAGGAGGCCTACCTTATGGAACACTTAAGAGATATTATGACAACTGATGTAGAATATTGTACTCCCGTTGACAACGTATTTGAAGTGGCAGTTAAAATGAAGCAAGAGGATTGTGGGGCTATCCCAATTTGTGAAAATGGACAATTACTTGGTATGATTACAGATCGTGATATTGTTATTCGTGGTGTAGCTGAAAAACGACCTAACTCAACACAAGTAACAGAAATTATGAGTGAAAAGTTAATTACAGCCACTCCAGATATGACAGTTGATGATGCTGCTAAAATGATGGCCGAAAAACAAATTCGTCGCTTACCAATTGTAGAAAATAATAAGCTGGTCGGTATTGTCGCATTAGGTGATATTGCAGTCCACAGAGGTACTATGGATGAAGCGAGTTTTGCGCTTAGTGAAATCTCTGAAAGTCCAGAAGTCCACCATTAAAATAGGAAGAGCAACCCTTTAGGGTTGCTCTTTTTAAATGTAACAGGCTACTCGTTGACATAAAGCTCGTTTGCTTGTTAACATTTTATTTACTTCTTTACGTTATATTCATGAAATCCCAGCATACAGTCATAAATTAGCAGGATTATCGCATAGAACAGAGAAAATGATATGTACAATAAAACAGGGAGAGGGTTAGATGAAAAGGTTAGGGTGTGGCCTATTTATTTTTTTAGGTGTCCTTATAATCATTCTTTTTGAATATTTTCCAGATGAGTTCTCAGCTATGTTAGCAAAAGTTAATGTCCCTGCACCAACCATTGAAGATCGTGAAGAAACAGGACGTGATCAAATATCTTCAGATGTTGAAGTAGAAGAGGAGCCAGAGTTTTCTTTATCACTAAATGAAGGACTACACGATCTAATAGGAGAATCCTCTAGTATTATCGAAACTCAATTTGGCAGCCCGGACCGCATAGACGCTACATCCTATGGTTATGATTGGTGGGTCTATAATGAAAGCATTGAAGGTTACCTTCAAGTAGGTATAGAGACGGACGAAGTCGTCACTATCTTTGCTATGGATGTAGGGGAAGTGTCCAAACCTTTTGTAACTGGTTCACCTTATGACCAAATAGCAGCTATGCACCCGTTTTCCGAAAATGTATCGTTGAATAAGGGATTTGGTTCATTTCGCTTTGAATTAACTGAAGCAGAATTACTGAGTCGCCCTCTCATTCAAATTGATGAAGATACTTGGATTCAGCTTTATTTTGATACGTTTACAAGTAAGCTCTCAAGCGTCAGGTATTTATCTGGTGATATTTTATTAAAGCAGCGTCCGTATTCTGTTACTTATCGTGGAGAATTACCGCAAGAAGAAGAGCTTACAACTGAAGAATGGAGAGAAATTGAATCTGGAGCTGAGTTGCAAATTTTGGATATTACCAATGTTATAAGAATCAGACATAATCTCGCTATTTTAACGTGGGATAATGAAGTTTCAAAAGTGGCTTATGGACATAGTAAAGATATGTACCAAAATCAATATTTTTCTCATACCTCACCTACTTATGGTGAGTTAAAAGACAGATTAGAACGGGAAGGTGTATCCTTTTACTTTGCAGGAGAAAACATAGCTGCGCAGTATGTGGACAGCATTGAAGCGGTTGAAGGCTGGTTAAACAGTGAAGGGCATCGTGTAAATTTATTGAATGAGGAGTTTACACATTTAGGTGTTGGAGTATTTGAAAAATACTACACGCAAAACTTTATGACACCTTGGGCAATCCATTAGGGATTTTAATTTTTACATTTAGACAGCCATATTTAGTTCTAAACTAGCTACCTGGAACATTTACTATAGTAACACCTCATAAACATCCTAAAGATAAAGAGCGTCGAAGGAGGAGTTAATGAAAAATCCAGGATTAGCTGCAGTGTTAAGTTTTTTCTGTGCTGGTTTGGGGCAAGTTTACAACGGTGAAATTGCAAAAGGGATTGCATTTATTATTGCTTACTTTATTTCAGGATTATTAATGTTAGTTCTTATAGGATTTATCACAACACCTATCCTTTGGATATGGGGAATGGTAGATGCTTATCGATCAGCTGAACGAATTAATGCAGGCCATACGGAATAAAAAAAGGGGTGCCAGTTTATTAACTAGCACCCCTCTCTTTATGCCTAATTATCCTTTTAACACCCGGTTAGCAAGAAATGTTTTACGATCCCACTGTCCGTAGCATTTAATTTCATCATTTGTTTTTAACTTGAAAGGGACGCTCTCTGTTTCTGCTGTTTTTTCAAATATAACTTTGGTAACTTTTTGGTCTTGTCTTAAAAAAAGCTGAATATGCCATATGTAACGATGTTGGTAAAACCTCTTTTTCTCTACAAAGTATCTTTCTAACTTGCCAGAAATCATTACTTGCTCCTTGATTTCACCAACTTCTTTCCACTTTTTTTCGTAAGCTGCATTGTTTCTTTTTACTATAAAATAAAAAACAATAAACAAAATGGGTATTACAATTGCAGCAACCAACAAACTATCCCTCCTTTCTAATTATGATGAAAGAGGAATGGCAAAAAATGTTCCTGAACCAGTAGCAATTAATTTATTATCATCATTATAAACTTTAGCTTCAGAAAAACTCAGCTGTTTTCCTTGGTGTAATATAGTAGCAATACAACGTAAATGTTTTCCACGGCCAGGTTGAATATAATTAACTTTTAACTCAGCCGTTACGTAACCAGTATTTTCAGGAGCTTTTAAATTAAGCATTGACCCCATAGCTGTATCTAGTAACGTGGCAGTTATTCCTCCATGTGCCATTTTAAGTGGATTTTCAATTAGTGGCTGAATTGGGATCGTAACTTCAAAAGTACCATCATCTAGAAATCGATGATTTACATGCGTTATTCCGGATAGATACGTCTTATGTTCTCCACGTTGTTTTTTTCGGATCCCTTGTATTACAGACTGAAGTACATTTTTATCGTCTTCTGAACCAGTTTCAATAATTGTTTTGATTTCAGTAAGCAGTTGATTTTCTTCCATTATTTATTCCTCTTTCTATTAATGTCCTCCATTCATTTTAGCAATTTGATGAAATAGTGGCAATTTTTCTTTGTTAGAAAAATGGGCGAACGCTAAACTGGGCAAAACGATATGATGTAGAGAGATGATTATTAGGCGAAGGAGGAAACACAGCATGCCTACTGAATCAAACAACTTACACCCTTCTGTTCAACAGTTTAAGCAGTTTGTGAAAGAGCATCCCTTACTCATTAGGGAAGTGAGAAGTGGGAATAAGACATGGCAAGAATATTATGAGGAATGGACTCTTCTTGGCTCGGAACATCCGAATTGGGAAAGGTATCGAAAAGCGGGAAAAGCGAATACTTACGATGCTGAGAGTGTAGAAAAAGAAAAGGATAATCCTAATAATGAGAAAAGTGGAAATGAAGAGGCCTCTTCTTCAATTACAGCAGCAAACATTTTAGGGATGTTAAAGAACATTAATTTTAACGACCTACAGCATCATATGGCACAAGTAAGCAGTGTTATTTCAAATGTTCAAGGGTTAATGCAATCCTTCCAAGGGAAGAACCAGCCTAATCAGCCACCACCTCAGGACGATCCTTTTTCTTTTAGACGACATTAATACTTCAAAATGCTTATGCATCGGTTCGGCACTAAAAAAGTGGCTAGGATGACTTTGTGTCTCTCTAAAAAGGAAAGGGGACTAAAATGCGAAACGATATTAATATGGTATTAAGAAGTCAGCCAGAGATTAAGCAGTTTATTCGCCAACATCCGTATTGGTATCGTAAATTAAGCCGTGACCCATATCAACTGCAGCAACTTCAAGTCGAGGTCAATCAATTTTATGGCAGAACATTTCCTCAGCGAATGGAGAAAATACAAAATAACTTGCAATTAGCAATGATGCTTATTCAAATGTTACAAATGAACCCGTTTGGAGGAACTCAAGACCAACCACCTCCTATGGAATAGTTCAGAGCTGACTCAATAGTGTCTGCGCCCCTCAGTATGAGGTGCCTGACACTTCCATCGAGTTAGCTCTTTTTATTATTAGACATGTTTACAGGATATTTTCACTTTCTGTTGGTAAAAATATGTTTGAAAAAGGGGGTTCGTTTAAATGCTTAAATCTATACTTATTTTATTTTCCGCTATTGTTGGCTTGCTTAGTCCTGTGGGACAGGTTACTGCGGATGAACTTCAAGAGGTCCAAGTCATTCCGATGCATGGTAATGGAATTGTCCAAGTTTCCGTAAGTAAGGACAAGCGCTTGTTAACTGTAAATCATGAAGTAAAAGGATCCGATGTATATGTGGAATGTATTATCGACCAGTTCACATTCGCAAAAGAAAAGGCTGGTAAAAATCACGTAGATGGAGAAGGACATATTCAATTGTTTGTCGATGGACAACGAGTGGATTCAATTTATCAAGCAGCATTCATAATTAAAGGACTTCCAAGTGGGGAGCATACGATCAAAATAGAATTAGTTAAAAACAATTATGATTTATATGAGATTTCTGAGGAGTTTAATGTTCAGATTCCTTAACTATTGTTGAAGGAGGTGTAGCAGATGATAGTCAATTTTGGGTATGTTGCTATGAGCGAAATTTTAACGAATGCATCTCCTTCTCAAACGATGACAGCTCAGCAGTTTTCTAAAATAAAAGATAAAGAAGCTGGATTAAAGAAGTTAGAACGGATTGCAAAAAATAATATTGAAAATTGTTTAAGGTTATTAAAACATAATGCAGCTCACGATATTTCTTTTTTTCGCTTCTCTTCAAGACTCGTTCCATTAGTTAATCACCCATACACTGAAGGTTGGAAATATGAACGTGCGATATTACCGCAACTTAGAGAAATTGGTGAGTTTGTCCATTCAAATCAAATGAGAGTCGACTTTCATCCAGATCATTTTGTTGTACTAAATAGTACGGATGAAGAAATAACAAAACGTTCACTTCAAACGTTGTTATACCATTATAAATTATTAAAAGGGATGAATGTGGACCCGACACACCGATGTGTACTGCACATTGGAGGTAAAAAAGAGGGAAAGGTTCAAGGGTTAGAGGTGTTTGTTGAAAATTTCTCTAATATCCCAACGACACTTGGTAAAATGATTATGCTTGAAAACGATGACACAGTTTACACTTTAGAAGATGCTCTATACTTAGGTGAAAAATTAGATATACCTGTTATACTTGACCTTCATCATCACGATGTCAATTATGGTGAGTTGCATTTAAGTGAATTATGGCCAAGAGTTTTAAAAACATGGGAAGGTAGTCCATTACCAGTTAAAATACATATATCTAGTCCGAAGTCCTCTCCAGATGATAAAAGTCATCATGAATATATTAATAAGGATCGTTTAATGGAATTTCTGCATCTGGTGAATGGGAGCTGTGAAAGAATTGACGTTATGATTGAAGCTAAAAAGAAGGATCAAGCTTTATTTCAATTAATGGAAGAATTAAAAACTGAAAAAGGCTGTAAATTTATTTCCCAAGCAACTATTGAATTTGTCCAAACTTAGGCATTCGCTTAGATCTATGTCTCATGTTATAATACATAACAGGAGGTGGCTAAATGATAACGTCGATGACGTCATTTGATATTTTAGAAGAAACGCACCAATTATCTCAAGTCATTTTATCCTCTGAAGTGTTCTATCACTTTAAAGAGTGTAAGTATAAATTACAGCATGATACAGAAGCACAAACTTTAATTAAACGCTTTGTTCAAGTAAAAGAAGATTACGAGGAAGTCCAACGTTTTGGAAAGTATCATCCTAACTTTCATGAGACATCTAAAAAGGTCCGTGAATTAAAACGTGAACTAGATTTACATCCTGTAATATCAGCTTATAAAAAAGCAGAAACAGAGCTCGATCAGTTATTGATTGAAATTAGTGGTATCATTGCAAAGACTGTTTCACCACATATAAAAGTGCCTTCAGGAAACCCGTATTTTGACCAAATTGCATGTGGTGGAGGTTGTGGGACTGGTGGAAGTTGTGGTTGTAAATAAGTTGGTATAGGAAGAGGTTGACTAAGTGTCAACCTCTTCTCTTTTTTTAGCACATTGAAAGTTAGTTAATTAAATGAGCCTATGTTTTAAAACGAATACAGTCCATACATCCATTCCCGCAACAAAACATTTTTTCGCTAGGAACTAGAAAACGGATTCGGTATATATACGTATCTCCCGTTTTTCTTACATAAACCATTTCAAGTGTTAATCGTTTTCCTTTCATAACTGTCATGGCTGCAGACTTTAACATATTATCAAGCTCAACATGACTGATTTTCGTTTGAACATAAAGAAAGGGGAGATGTGTAAATTTCTTTTTTGTCACAGAAGTAACGGCAGGATTCCTTTTTAAAAGTCCCATGAATTGATCCCAGACAGTTTCTAGCGACATAATAACCTTCCTTATATTTGAATTTTGTAACTAGTGATTGAACGAAACACATGGTATCCGCTTACGGAAGCACCGATCGTTCCGGCTCCTGGAAAAATGGAATCGCCACACAACCAAGCGTTTTTCAGGGGAGAGCGGTGCGACATGCTGTAAAATAAACTATTACGAGTCGTTTGTGGAAACCCGCCAACCATTCCTTCTGGTCGATGGGTGAACCTTTCCCATGTCTTTGGAGACCCAGACAGCTGTAAAACAATTTGGTTTTCAATCGTTGGAAAAGCCAATTTTATTTTTTCAATTATCTTATGCTCTAATTGTAACTTATTTGTTTTGTAATTTTCTATATTCAACCATTTATTAGTCTCAGTATGGGTTGAAACTGTTAATGTTCTGTATCCTTCAGGTGCTCTTAAGATATCGCCTTTCTTAGATAGTGATAAAAAGATATGATCACCATCAATCATCTTATTTTCTTCGGAGATCACTTGTTGAAATAGTGGAAGCTGTTCAAAGTAATCTTCTTCTTTCAATGCAAAGTACATCGTAAATGCTCCCCAAGTAGGGAGGTTTGCTTTCTTCTTAAATCGTAAAGGTAACTGCTGATATAGTGTCGGTTCAAGTATTTTGTTTAATGAATGGACAGGGATATTAAATATGACATGAGTGCCATGCCATTCTTCACCTTTTTGGTCTGTGACAACCCATTCACTCCCTTTTTTGGTTACATGGACAACTTTCTTCTTTTTTAATGTACAGCCATTTTTCTCCTGAATATGTTGAGCTAGTTGTTCCGCAATAACATATAATCCCCCGTCAACATAGAAAGCACCTTCGTGATAAATATCAAGCGCTAGTGCACCTAAGATACTTTGGCATTGTTTACTCGATGTTTGCATACTATCGATCAATTGCCCGTCAATATATTGTGAAAATAAATCGTTTTCATCAATATTACAGCTCTTTAATAAATCCATAACGGTTTTATTAACCAAAGGTAGTAACTTTAAAGAGGAAGGTGACAACGATTGAAGCAAAAATGACCATTCGCCAAATGTGTTCGGAGGCAAACTTGGGAGTTTTCTCATTAGCATCTTTACTTCTGATGAAATCATCCATACTTTATTATAGAAAACATCAATTGCTGCACTTTTTTTGGGGAACATTGATTTTATAGCTTCTAGATGGGCATGACGATCTTTCAGCACACTGATTTGCTTACCACTCTCAAAATGAACGTCCATAATGTGATCTAACTGATGGTAAGAAACGGGTATATTTAAATAATCCATCACTCGTTTATGAATTCCCCCTTCTTCAAATCCCATGCCTAGTGTTGCGCCGACTGGAAATAGAAATTCTTTACGTTTAAACTTTCCTGCACAACCTCCCCATTCATTAGAAGCTTCGAGTATAGTTATGTCAAAACCGTTATTTGACAATAAAGCACCTGCTGTTAAGCCGCCTATCCCGCCTCCAACAACAATAATCCTTTTCCCCATATCAAACCCCTCCTTTATAAATTTGTTATACAAATATTATACACTATAAAAAATGAGAGTGCTTTCAAAAATAAATTGTCATTCTATTGCTCAATAACATTAATTCTGCTAGACTGGAGGAGTTATATGATATGTGAAAAGGGGAAATATATATGCTTGCTAGTCACAGACAAGGCTTGGCAGTATGGCTACACTCGTTGAAATATGCCAGACAATTGCGAAAATACGGCAACGTTCATTATGTTTCAAAGAAAATGAAATACGTTGTACTATACTGTGACCAAGAAGATATTGATGGTATGGTTGATCGACTCCAATCACTTCACTTTGTTAAAAATGTAGAAGTTTCAATGAGACCTTTTGTTAAAACACAATACCAAAATGCAAAGCCTGATAAAGCAAAAGAGTACGATTATAAAATGGGAATATAAAAAAAGGAGACTGGAATTCAAAATTCAGTCTCCTTTTTATACGAAATTCTTTAGAATTTAAGTTCTGGAATAAAGTGATTTAACCGTAGAACGCCAATTAAGTATTGGTAATATAATTGCTTTTCGTTAAAAATGTCAGAAGGTTTGACTTCTAGTTGGAAAATATCATGGTTCAGCTCATTAGCTAATGACTCAAAAAGGGAAAAGCGTTGATTTTCTTTCCACTCTGGTTGAGGAATCCCTTCTCGGCAAATATATAAAGGCATATAATTTCCTGGTTCCATTGGTTTTAACACCACAACGAGTGAGGTCATTTTCCTTTTATTAATCGTCGTATTTAAGCGAACGAGATGATGTAAACGGTGATGATTGCTTCTTGCAATTTCCATTAATTCATATAGGTCTGAATAGCCTTCTCCTAATTCAATGAAACGTTGTAACATATTAGGTCTCTCCTTATACGTCCTTAGTAATGTCCTATTAGAGGAAGTTCAAAAAGTCCGGGAAAAATAGCTGTCTAGAAGATCTTCGACTAAGAGCCCCACGTCCTGTGGGAACATCGAAGTCACCACATCCTGTGGTAGCTCGTCAGCTTGCTCCTTCACTCCTCACGTATTCACCCCATACGTTCCGCTCTTTGGAAAAGAAGAACACTTTTCCGGCGTGCGAAGATTATGCTTACGGAGCAGCCAGCTTTATGCTCAGAGACTACGCTTCCTTGATTTTCTCGGCTCTTTTTGTCCTCGTTTTTGAACACGCACTATAAAATAATGTAGCATCGAAAAAAAATCCTCGCAAGGATTTCCTTGCGAGGTGCCCTACAACATACAATGTATGTACAAGGCTATGGGAGAGGAGAAACCGGAGGAAGAACTTATGGGGAAACGTAAGTCTTCTCCGCGGTTGTTGCAACATCTTTCAATGTTGCTAATCTTATTATGACCACAATAATTTTCACTAATACATCGATTCGTAACTTTTTTCTATTTGCATGCTAAATTATCCTATTCTTTAGTTTTTTTACCTTTTATGATAGGATAAAAAACAAAGAATAATGCTAGCTGTACTGAAGGAAAGGTGTATACATTGAGAGTCATTTCAGGTGAAAAAAAAGGACAACCATTAAAAGCCGTCCCAGGAACAACAACTAGACCTACTACAGATAAAGTAAAAGAATCAATATTTAATATAATCGGGCCTTATTTTGATGGTGGTTGGGTTCTTGATTTATATGGGGGAAGTGGTAACTTAGGCATTGAAGCACTCAGCAGAGGTGTAGAAAAGGCGATTTTTGTTGACCAAAATAGAAAAGCTGTAGATATCATTAAAGAGAATTTAAAAGTATGTTCATTCACAGACCGTGCGGAAGTTTACCGCAATGATGCGAAGCGCGCATTAAAAGCACTGATTAAGAGGGAAGTATCATTTACATATATCTTTTTAGACCCACCGTATGCAGAGCAAAAAATAGAAGCTGAAATTGGAATCATTCACGATTTTAATTTATTAGCAAGCGGTGGGACAATTGTGGCTGAACACGATGCATCTATTGAACTAGCTGAACACATTGGAGCTTTCTCCTGTAAAAGGCGTGAAGTGTATGGGGATACAGCTATTTCATTTTATGAATAATTAAAAAGATACATAAGGAGGAAGAAGTATGGCTAGTATTGCAGTTTGTCCAGGAAGTTTTGATCCAGTTACTTATGGCCATCTAGATATTATTACAAGGGGTTCTAAAGTTTTTGACAAAGTGATTGTAGCGGTTCTACACAATCGTAATAAAACACCGTTATTTGCGGTAGAAGAGCGTGTAAAGCTGCTCCAAGAAGTTACAGCACATTTAGAGAATGTTGAAATTGACTCGTTTAACGGATTATTAGTGGATTATGTGAAGCAAAAGAAAGCTTCAACGATCATTCGTGGATTGCGAGCTGTTTCCGACTTCGAATATGAAATGCAAGCGGCTTCAATTAACAGAAAACTTGACCCGGAAGTCGAAACTTTCTTTATGATGACAAATAACCAATTCTCATACTTAAGTTCAAGTATTGTAAAAGAAGTTGCCAAATATGGTGCAAACGTATCAGATATTGTTCCAGATGTCGTAGAAGCTGCACTACGCACAAAATATAAGGACCTGAAATAAAAACCATTTCAATATTGAAATGGTTTTTATTTTACCGTAAGAGCACGTTTTGTCTGAATTCCAATATAGATTAGAAGACCAAACAAAGTAATTAAAGATCCAAATTGAATGAGCGTATTCCAACCTGTTGTTAGCCAAGACCAAGATTGTTCTTGAAGAAATACTGGAATAGTTCCATCGTGTCCAACTCCCACTTGACTTAGATATAACGGCTTCCATAATAAGATTACAATCACGGAAGCGAAAATTCCGTGTAATATTCGAGCAATGAAGTACGGCTTAAAGCGAATATCAGTTTCTGCTAGTATACTAGCAACCTGAGCTTGGACGGAAAAGCCACTAAAGGCTAAAATAAAACTAGCAATAATAACTTGTTGAAATAATGAAGCATTGGCTTCCGAGGTTAATTGGCTCCCAAGCGTTATTTCAAATAATCCGGCAATCAGAGGCATACTCAATTCACTAGGTAAAGCTAAAAAAGTAAAAAGAATTGAAATAAAAGATGATAATAATGTAAGTACACCTATTAAACTTAAAAGCTTATTTAATACGGAAAATAAAATAATAAATCCACCAATCATTAATAATGTATTAATGGAAGACTGAACAGCATCACCTAGTAGTTTTCCGATTGGACGACCATCTTTTAGGCGTTCTTCATGAAGAGATTTGATGGCATCCTTAAAAGTTCTAGTAGACTGTCCCCCTGCTGTTTTAGGTGTCGCTTCATTACCTCCATGAAACCTCATGACAAAACCAACGCAGAAATTTCCTAGATAGTGGGCTACGGCAAGGACAACACCTAGAGCTGGGTTATGAAAAAAACCGACCGCTACTGCGCCGAATATAAATAGAGGATTAGAAGCATTCGTGAAAGTTACAAGACGTTCCGCTTCTAACCTACTAAGTTTCTTTTCCTGACGTAACCGTGCTGTTAATTTCGCGCCAGCTGGAAATCCAGAAGCTAAACCCATCGCCCAAACAAAGCCACCGACACCAGGTACTCGAAAAACAGGTCTCATCAATGGGTTTAGAAGTGTACCAATAAATGTGACGACACCGAAACCGATCAATAGTTCTGAAACGATAAAAAAAGGCAATAATGAAGGAAACACAACTTCCCACCACATTGTTAAGCCACGTAGTGAAGCTTCGAATGATTCTTTAGGGTATATCATTATTGAAGCTGTTAATGAAGTCGCTAATATTGCAAGTACAATTGTTTTAATCATTGAAGAATTCAAGAGGGCTTCCTCCTTTTTGAACACACACTTGAAACAATTCAACCTGTCCCACTAATCAATATACGTATAGCTCGTCAATTTAGACCATATGATTGAAAACAGGAGTTGTAACCTGTAAGATAGGAGTGGATATTTTTGGATCGACCTAAAATTGGATTAGCTTTAGGATCTGGAGGAGCAAGAGGGTTTGCTCATATTGGTGTATTAAAAGTACTAGAAGAAGCAAATATTCCAATTGATTTTATTGCGGGAAGCAGTATCGGTTCCCTTGCCGGTGTCTTATATGGTGCAGGACAATCACCCGAAACGCTTGAAAAATTTGCTAAACTATTTCGACGAAAGTATTATTTAGATTTCACAGTACCCAAGATGGGATTTGTTGCAGGCAAAAAGGTAAAAGAACTCATTCATATTTTAGCCAAAGGTAAAAACCTAGAAGAGCTATCGCCGCCAGTCTGGGTTGTAGCAACAGATTTATTAAAAGGGGAACGAGTTGTTTTTAAAGATGGTCCTGCAGCTCCTGCTATAAGGGCAAGTATTTCAATACCTGGTATCTTTGTTCCTGAAAAAAAGGATGGACGTCTGCTTGTTGATGGTGGAGTGATTGATCGCGTACCTGTATCTATCGTTAAGGAAATGGGAGCTGATATTACGATTGCTGTTGATGTTTCGTATTTTCAAGTGGATCCGCCAATTTCTTCAATCTACGATGTAATATTACAGACGATGGATATTATGGAGCGTGAAATGGTACGTCTCCGAGAGATTGATACGGATGTTATGATCCGTCCAATGGTAAAGCAAGCAAGCTCTATTGCTTTTACAAATGTAGAAGAATATATTCGCCTTGGGGAGGAAGAAGCTAAAAAGCAACTCGATTTAATCCATGAACAAATTGACAGGTGGAAGGAGAAACAATTGGATGGTCATTGAAAAAAAGAAAAAAATAAGTAAAGCTTGGATTATTGGAGCTATATTAATTGTGCTGCACTTTTATAAATTGCCTTTTTACTATTCTCAACCAGGAGATGCCAAAGAACTGGCTCCATTTGTGGAAGTAGAAGGTGGATACAAAGAGGAACAAGGGTCCTTTATGTTAACGACAGTGTTAATGGGACAAACAAATGTTTATTTTTATGCATGGGCACAGCTAAGTGATTACCGAGATATTTATCCTGAGGATCAAATAAAACGCCCAGAAGAAACAGAAGAAGATTACCTTCACAGACAACAAATGATGATGACTACTTCGCAGGACGCTGCTAAGATTGCAGCCTATGAATATGCAGGGAAGGAAGTCAATATTTCATATAATGGTATTATGGTTACTTCATTCATCGAAGGAATGTCTGCAGAAGAGTATTTGACCCATGAAGACCGGATTTTAGCAGTAGACGGGTATAGGGTAAAGACGGTCAATGAGTTAAATAAAAGATTAGCTGGTAAAGATTTAGGTGAGGAAGCAGTATTAACGGTTCTTAGAGACGGTGAGGAAGTAGAAATTGCAGTTCCCTTATCACCATTTCCAGAGGATATAGAAGGAGGGGAAGGGAGAGTTGGAATTGGGATTATGTATCCAGTTACAGACCGATCGATCTCATTCAACCCTGAGGTAAAGATCGATGTTCAAAATATCGGCGGCCCTTCTGCCGGCTTTATGTTCGCATTGGAAGTTCTTAATCAATTAACTCCAGAAGATTTAACGAAGGGTTATCATATTTCTGGTACCGGAACGATTGATGAACAAGGTAATGTAGGACGGATAGGCGGTGCAAAACAAAAAGTAGTAGCTGCTCATAATGCAGGTTCGGATATATTTTTTGTTCCTAAAGAAGGTGGTAGAGAGGGCTCAAATTATGAAGAAGCAAGCGCAACGGCACAAGAGCTAGGGACATCAACTAAAGTGATAGGAGTTAATACACTAGCAGAAGCTGTTGAATATTTAGAAAGTCTCGGTTCTAAAGAAGAAAAAGAAAGTTAATGTCGCTTGAAGCGGGTCAAGTGGTTTCAACCAAATAATATCAACGAAAAAATAAGACATTGGCTCACTTCCAATGTCTTATTTTTTTAGCTCTTCAGTAAAGCGAATAGGGGACTGAGTATATTCTTCTCTCAGACGGTCGTTTTGTAAACAATTCGGTAAAGCGAGCGCATATACATTAGCGACTTTTTTATCTAATTCCAAAATTGGGTGATGAAAAGAATTTACTTTTGTAACCAATGGGATGTCAACTGACTTCTTTTTTTGATTTAAGTAAGCTTGTCCTTTAGAGCTCATACCGAGCAAACGAAGGTATGGTGGCGAGTTTTTAGCATTTGCCCATTCCATGTCTGCTTTTTTCGTATTCGTTAAAATATGTAAGCAGTAGCGTTGCAGCCGGTTCCAAGTGTAACGCTTGGTTTTAATCAAATGCATAAACTCAGCAAAGCTATTAGCAGTACTAATAAACCGCTTTAAGCGAAATTCTAAGCCTTCTTCACCTTCATAAATCTCAGCGAGCTCAGCTTCTGTTGATGAAATAATTTGATACTTAAGCATTGGAAAATAAAGCTCCCAATCATGGAGTGTATGATTAGATGTTTCATAGTCAGTTAATAAATCTAATGTGCTTTGAGGCATGACTTGATCAATTGTTCCTTTTTGATTCGCAGACTTATTAAAAATCGCTTTTCTAATACTTGTAGCACTAGCAATCGTTTCAGAAGCAAAACCTTCATCATGGTATTGTGCTGATTTTCGCTGTATGGTTTTGCCTTTCATTTTGTTTCCTAAAAGATGGACTGCCTCTACGTAATGATAGCCTAGTATATTATTAGGTTGTGACAAGTCTAAGAGTTGTTGTTGTTTCCCTTTCATTGAAGAAAAAGCTAAGGAAGTTGCTTTAGGATAACTGTTCCCTTGACTCATATAAAACTGAATTTGTTCATTGTAATGTTGTTTATTTTTATTAATAAACTCATAAAGCTCATGAAAAAGATCAATGTTACCAGCCTCACTGCCGAAACAAACTTCCTCTACACCAATTGCCTGTAATATGGAAATGGAACCGAATGCAAAAATTTCTGCTTTTTGGGTAGAGTAAGCATATGGAAGTTCTAAAACAATATCAACACCTGAAGCTAATGCCATTTTCGTCCTTTGCCATTTTGACACAATTGCCGGCTCTCCTCGTTGTAAAAAGTTTCCACTCATTACAGCGATTACAACATCACCTTCTGTAACACGTCTTGACTCCTCTAAATGAAATAAATGCCCATTATGAAAAGGGTTATATTCAACGACCACTCCGACTGCTTTCATATTCTCTCCTCCAAGCATAAAATACCAACGAAAATGAAGGTAAGCTTTGTTTTTCAGTCATAGACGAATGTAGTACTAAAAATACATAAAGGTATAGAAAATTTTACTAATAAAAAGTATAGCATTTATAAAAGAACTTGCAATTTAAATAGGAAAAATGATAAAGTAAACACTTGAAAATAGTGTAAAGAAAATAAGTTGACAAATAATAATTACACAGCTATAATTACTCTTGTTGCCTTGAGGTGATTCTTTTGAAGTGGACAATACAACAACTGAATGGTTTAAAAAGTAAGGGATTAACAATTGACGAAACTCTGGATCTTAGCGATATCAAAAAGCTCGACCCGCAGATACGGGACATCAGCTCGGTTCGAGTAATCGGTGAAGCGATATTTTCTAAGAATTTGATTTCGTTTCCGCTTGAAATAAAGGGAGAAATGACATTGCCTTGTTCTAGATCGTTAATAGATGTAAAGTTTCCCTTTCACCTTCAAGTGAAAGAAGTATTTAGTTTGGATGACCATGCATGGGTAAGTGAAGATGAAGAAGATGATGTTCACTCTGTTGAAGGAGAAACAATTGATCTCGTTCCATACATAATGGAACATATTCTTTTAGAAATCCCACTGCAGCTTATTAGCAAAGAAGCTGATGAAAAAGGTCTCCAATCTGGTCAAGATTGGGAATTAATTACGGAAGAAAATAAGAAAGACCGTATTGATCCTCGCCTTGCAGATTTAGCTAAATTCTTCGATAAACAGTAATATTGGGAGCATCGGCTTTTTCGGCCTTAATTGTTCTGGTTAGCATTGACTAACCGCATAAATATCATAAATGTAAAATACTAAGTAACATTGACAGCCCTTTAAGGAGGTGGGAATGATGGCAGTACCTTTTAGAAGAACTTCAAAAACTCGCAAAAGAAAACGTCGTACTCACTACAAATTAGCAGTACCAGGTATGGTAAAGTGCCCTGAGTGTGGAGAGTTAAAAATTGCACACCGTGTATGTAAAGAGTGTGGATCATACAAAGGACAAGACGTTTTAAACAAATAATAAATGAGTTTCATAAACAATAAGCAAAAGGGATTTATCCTTTTGCTTATTTTTTTGCTGTGTTTTACGTGCTGATACTACTTTAAATTGTGGACGTCTTCTTTCTTTCTTTCTTTTTTTTACATAATGGGAGATTAAAGAGGTAGTTTGATTGATGGTAAGGTTATTATGGTGATAATAGGATATAGGTCTTGCATTTAACTCTTTTTAATTGAAGGAGATATAAGAAAAATGTCGAAATAGAATTTAAAATGAAGGGGGCAATAAAGTTGGAAAAGGTACAATTAATTCGTGAAGACGGAATTGCATGGTTAATTATTAACCGAGAGGATAAAAGGAATGCGGTTGATTATGACGTAATGAACTTATTAACAGAAAAGTTGGATGAGATTGAAACCAATGAACAAGATAAAGTGGTTGTTATAAGGGGAAAAGGAGATCAAGCCTTTTGTTCTGGTGGGGATCTTTCCATCTTTCACTTATTACATACGAAAAAGCAGGCAGAAGAAATGCTTTCGAAAATGGGTGAAATTTTATTTCGTCTTTTTTTCTTTCCGAAGCCAACCATTGCAGCAATTAATGGCACGGCCGTCGGCGGAGGCTGTGAATTAGCGACTGCATGTGATTTCAGGCTTGCTGCACCACATGCTAAAGTAGGATTTGTTCAAGGAACGCTTGGTATTACGACAGGTTGGGGTGCTTCTACGATGTTATTTGAGCGAATTGATCAAGCAAACGCACTCCGAATGCTTATGACAGCTGAACGATTTAATGCGAATGAAGCTGCTAATCTTAATTTCATTCAACATATTATTGATACAGATCATTTTGATTCTGGCTGTAAGGAATGGTTGGCGCCATTTTTAAAACAATCAACACCTGTGTTGAAAGCATATAAAAAACGATGGACGGATCGTTTTGATAAAGCAAGGGTAAAAAATAGGTTCTTAAACGAAATTGATGAGTGTTCGACATTGTGGGAGTCAGATGAACACCATGCTGCTGTTGAACGATTTTTATCCAAGTAAACACATTTCTAACTAATATTGCATTTTCAGCTAACTAGAAAACTCTTTATTCGCTCTTGTGAATACTTTAATTAAATCGAGGACATAATCCTTTAATAGAACATAAAAGTCTATCTTATCTAGTAGATGCATAAGTATAGACAAAAGATGTTTTAGGAGGGATAACAACATGTCTATTATTCGGCAAGACGCATGGACGAATGATGAGGATTTGATCTTAGCTGAAGTGGTTTTACGTCATATACGAGAAGGTAGTACACAATTAGCAGCATTTGAAGAAGTCGGCGAGAGGCTACAACGAACGTCTGCGGCGTGTGGATTTCGTTGGAACTCAGCAATTCGAAAAAAATATGACGCAGCCATAACATTAGCGAAGAAACAACGTAAAAAAGGAAAAATAACACAAAATGACGATCAAGATCAAGCAAACTATGAAGTTGAAGCTAGTGAGGAAATAGTAATTCCTGTTGTGAATTCGGTTGTGGATGAAGAACCTGAAGCTCCAGCTTCAAAAGAGAAAGGAGCACCAGTGTCTGATATGACGCTCGAAGATGTTATTAACTATTTACAAACTTACGCTAGCAAATTAGGACATAGTAATCAACTTGAAGATGAAAATGAGAAATTAAAAAGAGAAAATGAAAAGTTAAAAGAGTCGAATGACAAACTGAAAAAAGAAATAAAAGTCATTAAAAAGGAAAAAGAAACTATTAATGAAGATTATAGAACGTTAATCAATATAATGGATCGGGCAAGAAAGATGGCGGTCTTACCTGAAGAAAAAACAAATTAATCGTTAAAAAAGTCGACTCACGTTGAGTCGACTTTTTTAACTTAATCCTCTGTTAATACTTGTTCTTTTACTCCTTCTGGATACCAAACGTAAGGGTTTTCACCACGATCCCGCATAGGTTGGTAGGTAGCGGATTCGAAGCCCATACTATTCCAGAATTCATCCGATCTTTGTCTCGCGTTCGTCTTGATTGGCAAGTTAAAGCTCTTTGCGAAATCTACTAAAGCTTTTCCATATCCTTTACTTTGGTATTTGTCTAGTACCTCAAGTTTAAATAGTTCTAAATAGTCTTGTGGTGGTTCAAAGTACTGGTCAAACTTACCTTTCACTCGATAAAGGCTCATTCTTGCAATCAATTTATTTCCGTAGTAAATCCCGTAAAACGGTGATTCGCTGTCATTCTCGATGATATTCGCTTGAAGGTCTTCCTTCATTGAGAGCTCAGGGGCTCCATATTCTCTAAAGTTTTGAAATTCCTCTAATGTTTTATAATTAATAAGTAAGCGCTTAACTTCCGGCTTCTCCATAAGATGACCTCCCTAATTGATAGTAGTAATTTTAAGTGACAGAAAATAATCATCCTACTCTATTTTACTACAAAAAGAATATGGACATCGTTAAAAAACTAATAATTCTACTAGAATTAAAAAAGTAAAAATTTTTAGATAATTATTCAAATTTGAAGGAAAAAATTGAATTGATAATTCGTCTTTGAAAATAATTATGATATTATTTATTTTAAGAGAAACTTTGCGGAGTGATGGTGTGTGAATATTGGAGTAATTGGCGGGGGCTCAATTGGACTTCTTTTAGCTGCCTACTTAAAAAAAAGTCAGTTTAATGTAAATGTATATACACGTAGTAAAAAACAAGCAAAGCATCTGAATGAGGCTGGGATTACTCTTTATAGGAATAATGAAACTGAAGTTTTTACTGTTCACGCAAAGGTAATGGATGAGCTTTGTGATTTAATTGATGATATCGTATTTGTAACTGTAAAACAATTTCATATTAAGGCTATATGTGAACAATTTGAACGTAAATCATCAATACCGAGAACGATGGTGTTCATGCAAAACGGAATGGGGCACCTTCCCCTAATTAAGAAACTACCGATTGAAACATTGTTTATTGGAATCGTTGAGCACGGGGCTGTGAGGCTTTCTGACACGGAAGTTCGTCACACCGGTGCAGGGATGATTAAAATTGGCGCTGTTCAAGGAAAAGGTGTATGGAATCACTTGTGGAAGTCACTGAATAGTGAAGAGTTCCCTGTCGTCGTGCTAAATGATTGGTTATCCATTATCGAAAGAAAGTTAGTCGTTAACTCATGCATCAACCCTTTGACTGCCATGTATAGAGTACCAAATGGTCGATTAGTTTCTAATTTATATTTTTTGAATTTAATGCGTAGTGTGTATGAGGAAACGGTCAAAAGTCTCAACCTTGCTGGGCAAGAAGGTTTGTGGGAAGAAGTTTTATTAGTTTGTGAGAAAACGGGTAAGAACAGGTCATCGATGTTACGTGATATTGAAAGTGGAAATCAAACAGAAATTGAAGCGATTTTAGGTTATACGTTGCGAAAAGGGGAAGAGCAAAAGTTTGATATGCCAATAACAAAATTTTTATATGAAAGCATTAAAGGACTGGAACAGGAAGAGAGGGAGAAGATTGAGTAGTGCTTTCGCTTGGTTATTAGCTACAGTTGTAACGCTGCCGATTTTAGGGTGGTACTTAGTTTATATTATTACTGTAAAAGTTACGAAGAAAAAAAGTTATTCGGTTCGTTTGGCAGCAGATATTTCTTTGGTGTTTTTTATCCTTGCCGTATATTTTATTAGTTATGAAATTTGGAAGCAGTCATTTTTATGGGTCATTTTAATTGTGTTTTTTGTCGTAGCGATTTGTTTTACGATTATTCATTGGAAAGTGGCGAAAGATGTGCACCTTTTCCGGTTATTTAGGGGTATTTGGCGTTTTAATTTTATCTTATTTTTTTTAGCGTATATTTTATTGAGTACCTTTGGATTAATAACACGGATTTTTGGAAGTTAAGATTCTAAGCATTTTATTTTGTGTACGTTTATCATTTTGCTATAATCAAATCGTTCGAGTATAAGTTTTTTATGAAAGGGCGTTACATAATGAATGTGAAAGAAATTCAACTTTCACCAACAACAAAAGCAGCTAAGGCATATCTAGAAGACGATCCTCAGCTCCTTTCGTTTTTTGAATATGACTACAAAGATCAATCTGCTTATGGCAGTCGATATGAATATTTAAGAAATCGAACGTATAACAGAGACTGTTTAGTTGACGCTTTAAAAAAGTATAACGAACGTCTTGTTCACAATGAAAAGGTATTATTACAAATAGAGCGTCTTCGAGATCCGAACAGTGTAGTGGTCGTAACGGGACAGCAGCCAGGTTTATTGACGGGTCCTTTATATACGATTTATAAAGCATTAACAGCTATCATGTTGTCCAGGCAACAAGAGAAGAGGTTAGGCGTTCCTGTCATTCCTGTTTTTTGGGTAGCTGGAGAAGATCATGATTTTCTTGAGGTTAACCATTTGTTTTTACAAAAAAACGAAAAATTAATTAAACATCAGTTATACGATAAGACTGAAGATAATAAACTCCCGCTTTCAGAGAGAACGCTTGATTATGAAAAAACAAAAAAATGGATAGAGGATGTTTTTTCTTCATTGGAGGAAACGACCTACACAAAAGAGCTTCTTGAAACCGTAACAGTATTCTTAAAAAAATCAACCGATTACTCTCATTTTTTTAGTCAATTAATGGCATGGATTTTTAAAGAAGAAGGGCTCGTATTACTTGATTCTGCTGAACCGCAAATTCGTATGATGGAGTCTCCAATGTTTTCTTTACTAATTGAAGAGAATGAGGCTATACATAGAGCGTTTCTTTCACAGGCGGAGAAAATTGCCCAATTTGATTATGGAACACCAATTGAGCAAAATGAAGACAATGCTAATCTATTTATTTTAGAAGACGGTCAAAGGCAAAGGATTGATCGTGTTAATGATGAACTTTTCCTTGCAAATGATAAGAAGTATTCAAAACAAGACTTACTATCGATTGCTCAAATGTCTCCTGAGCGGTTAAGCAATAATGTGGTAACCCGACCTTTAATGCAAGAGTATCTATTGCCTGTACTTGCCTTTGTAGGCGGTCCGGGAGAAATTGCCTATTGGTCGACGCTGAAAACAGCATTTGAGTCAGTAGGGATGAAAATGCCCCCTATCGTCCCGAGGCTTTCTCTAACAGTTTTAGAACAGAAGTACATTAACTGGTTGACTGATAAAGGAATAACGTTAGAAGATGCACTTTCTAAATCTTTAGCAGAAATAAGAGATGGCTGGTATACCCAACAAAAAAAGTGGGATATTCAGTCAACGGCCAAACAAGTCAAAGGCGATATTGAACGCATACACGCCCCACTTCGTCAAATTGCTGAACAACTAGATGAAACTTCACAAAAGCTTGCTACTAAAAATCTTAACATTCTTTTAGATCAAGTAGAATTTCTTCATCATAAGTTAGAGCGGCAACAAAAGGAAAAATATAAGTATGAATTAATGAAATATGATGAAGTTGAACAAATAGTATTGCCTAATCACAAGCCGCAGGAGCGTATTTATAATATATTCCAGATAATCAACCAATTTGGTCACGAGTTTATAGACAATGTCAAAGAACAGGACTTAAACATAAACGGCAACCACAAAATTATTGAGTTATAATTTTTTTCGAAATAAAATGAAAAAGGTACAAAGTTAGTACAGTATGTTAACTAAATTTTAAAAAAATCCTGCATTTTTGCAGGATTTTTTTTTTATGGGGAGAATTAGAAAATCTAGTGGTATAAAGTGGGGGGATGTGGTAACTTAGAGGTATAAAGTGGGGGATGGTGAAACGACTATGTTCATGGGGGAGTATCGGCACAATGTCGATGAAAAAGGAAGACTCATTATTCCTGCTAAGTTTCGTGAAGAACTTGGTGACTCTTTTGTCGTAACCCGTGGACTTGACCGGTCATTATTCGTCTACCCCCAGGATGAATGGAAAATTTTAGAAGGTAAATTAAAATCTCTCCCATTTACAAAGAAAGATGCCAGAGCCTTTACTCGATTTTTCTTTTCCGGTGCAACTGAATGTGAGCTTGATAAACAGGGTAGAGTAAATATTGCCTCACCCCTTAGGGAATATGCACATATTGAAAAGGAATGTGTCATTATCGGGGTATCAAACCGGGTGGAAATTTGGAGTAAAGCAATCTGGGAAGACTATTTCATGGAGTCGGAAGAATCGTTTAGTGAGATTGCAGAGAACATCGTTGATTTTGACCTTTAACCAATGCAACTAAGAAAAGCCTATAAGAGGTGGAAGCTAATGTTTAATCATATTACAGTTTTAAGAGATGAGTCAGTCGAAGGACTGAATATTAAAGAAGATGGAATTTATGTAGATTGTACTCTCGGTGGTGCTGGGCATAGTGAATTAATCATTTCTCGACTTGGTTCAGAAGGGCATCTTTATGCCTTTGATCAAGATGATATTGCTATTGCCAATGCAAAAGAAAAATTAAGCCACTACGAAGGAAAATTCACTTTGATTAAAAGTAATTTTAGATTTATGAAAGAAGAACTTCAGGCAAGAGGGATAGAAGAAGTGGATGGTATCCTCTTTGACTTAGGAGTATCTTCACCCCAATTAGATGAAGCAGACCGTGGGTTTAGTTACCATCAAGATGCACCTCTAGATATGAGAATGGATCAAACCGCATCTTTAAGTGCCTCTGAAGTTGTAAATGATTGGGAGTTTGGAAAACTGGTTTCCATTATTTCAAGGTATGGCGAAGAAAAATTTGCAAAGCAAATTGCTAGAAAGATTGAAGCAGGAAGAGAAAAGAAACGTATTGAAACGACAGGGGAACTAGTTGAAATTATAAAGTCTGCCATTCCTGCTCCAGCTAGAAGGACAGGAGGGCATCCGGCCAAACGCACCTTTCAAGCGATACGTATTGCAGTAAATGATGAATTAGGAGCATTTGAACAAGCTCTAGCTGACTCAATTGAAATTACTGCAACTAAAGGAAGGATTTGTGTCATTACGTTCCATTCACTTGAAGATCGAATTTGCAAAGATTTATTTAAAAAGGAAAGCAGAGGTCCAGAACTGCCTCCTGGAATGCCAATGATTCCTCCGGGGTATGAACCGAAACTTACGTTAATTACGAAAAAGCCAATCGTTGCAAGCACAAATGAACTTGAAAAGAATAACCGAGCACGTTCAGCAAAGCTTAGAATTGCAGAAAAAAATTGAAGGAGGTTTTATTATGAGTAATTTGGCTCGTCAATATCAGCAACAGCAACAGCAAACAAAAGAAACTCAAGTTCAACAGCCAAAGCAAACAAAGGCGCCAAAACAACAAAAGTTTTCCATTACAAGGGGAGAAAAGGGAATAGCTTTACTTGCGGTTGTGGCGTTATCTGTAGCAGTTACCTTCATCATTGCGAATTACGCTTCGGTTTACTCTATGAATCGGGATATTCATAATTTACAACGTGATATTCAACAACAGTCTCAAGTTAATGAGGGACTCCAATTACAAGTAATTGAATTAAGTGCACCTGATAGAATCCTACACATTGCAACGGAAAAACTTGGTATGTCTTTAGACGACAATAAGGTGAAAGTGATACAAAACTAGTTCCGCTGTGAGCTAGTTTTCTTTTTAAGTAGAAACGAATGATCTAATGCACTAAACTCAAGACAAAAATCTTCACAAATGATCGAATGCTAACGCCCGCAGGAATAGGATGTGATTATAATGGAAGTTCATAAAAGACCTGTTACGAATAAGAGAGCTGTTTTTATTATGGCGATTTTTCTTGTTTGTTTCGTAATACTCATCGGAAGAATAGTTATGATCCAAACGACAAAAGAAGTAGGCGGACATGATTTAAAGCAAATGGCAGAACAAAGGTGGACAACCAAAAATGTTATAGAAGGTCACCGTGGAACTATCTTAGACCGGGATGGCAGTCCATTAGCTCAAGAAATAAAATCCTATACGATGTTTGCTGTTTTAGACAAGGGCCAAAACCGTTTTGTAAAAGATCCGAGAAAGACAGCTGAAATTTTATCACCGTATATCAATATGTCAATTGAAAATCTTGAACGATTGCTTTCTAGCGACCGGTTCCAAGTTGAATTGGGTGCTGGGGCTAAAAATATGAGTCATGAAAAAATGAAGGCCATTGAAGAATATGATCTGCCAGGAATTGAATTTAGAGAAGAACCTCGCCGTTACTATCCGAAACAAACGTATGCTTCTCACGTCATTGGCTATACAGAAAGGGATATGGAAAAGTCGAGAATGGGTCTCGAGCTCAGTCTTGATGAAATTCTTCGTGCCGAACACGGTTCTGTGGTCTACCAAAGGGACCGAAAAGGGATTAGGCTACCAGATCCAAAGGAAACAGTTGAAGCGCCTAGGAATGGTCAGAATGTGTATTTAACACTGGACTCTAATATTCAAACAGCTTTAGAACAAGTGATGACGAAAGTTGAAGAGGATTACGATCCTGAAAGATTGATAGCTATCGTTGCTGATCCGAAAACCGGTCAAATATTAGCGATGAGCAACCGACCTAGTTTCAACCCAAATCAATATGAAGATATTAAGAACTTTATTAATTTCGGAGTTTCGTCTCGGTTTGAGCCGGGATCTACGATGAAGATTTTTACGTTAGCAGCTGCTATTGAAGAAGGTGTTTATAATGGTAATGAACAGTTTCAATCTGGGACATACCGCATAGGTAACAGGGTTGTTTCAGATCATAATCAAGGCAGAGGCTGGGGACAAATTTCTTACAATGAAGGTATGCAACGATCTTCCAATGTAGCTTTTTCAAAGATTGCTAATGAAAAGTTAGGAACAGACAGAGTCTATGACTATCTTGATAAATTCGGGTTTACGAAGATAACAGGTATCGACCTGCCAAATGAAGCTACGAGTTTAATTGCTGGAAAAAATGCGTCTAATGCTATATCCACTGCTTTTGGACAAGCGACAGCGGTCACGCCAATTCAACAAGTCCAAGCGGCAACAGCGATTGCCAATAAAGGAAAGATGATGAAGCCCTATGTGATCGATCGAATTGTTGATCCCGAAACAGGCAAAGTTGTAGAAAAGAATGAGCCAACTGAAGCAGGACAACCCATTTCGGAGGCTACTGCAAAGGAAGTAATTGATATACTAGAGACCGTTGTCACCTCTTCCGCTGGAACAGGAACGCCCTACTATATTGAAGGATTTGACGTTATTGGTAAAACAGGTACTGCTCAAGTACCTAATCCGGACGGACCAGGGTATTTACGTGGACATGGAAAAAATATCTTCTCATTTTTAGGAATGGCGCCTAAGGATGATCCTCGAGTCATCGTATATGTAGCTGTAGACCGCCCGAAATTAAAAGAAACAGAATCCGGTTCTGCACCAGTATCACAAATTTTTAATACGGTAATGAAACATAGTTTACAATATTTAAATATAAATCCAGGTTACCGAGATATAGTAGAAAGCGAAGAAATAGGGCTTGAATTGAAAGCCTATAAAGGAAAAGCAGTAGAGACTGTTAAGAGTGAATTAGCAAGTGAAGGACTACAAGTTATCGTTTTAGGTGATGGGAACAAGGTTGAAGGACAGCAGCCGGTAGCTGGCCGTTATGTGATTGAAAATGAAAAGGTCGTTCTTGTTACTAACAGTGAAATTTTTACGATGCCAAATATTGAAGGTTGGTCGTTCCGTGATGTCATGAAACTATCAAAAGCACTCGATCTCAATATGAATATATTTGGAACCGGCTTTGTAACTAGCCAAAGTATTAGCGCAGGAAGTCCTGTAAGATTAGAAGAACATATTACTGTTGAACTAGAATTACCTAATTATGAAAGTTATTCGGATGAAGCAGACCTCGAAGAAGAAGAGATTAATGAAGAACAATAAGAGATAGCCCTCTTTGTTCTAATTGTCTAGTATTCCGCATATAAGTAAAACAAGGATGACAAGCCTTGCTATATGTGAAATCTAGGTTGGAAATTGGGGGTACAAGTAGTGCGAGTGTCCAATGTAACCGTACGAAAACGTCTAGTATTTGTATTAATATTTGGTTTAATCATTTTTTCGATCATCGCGATCCGCCTCGGCTATGTACAATTTGGAATGGGAGACTGGTTAACTGACAGAGCCGAAGATTCTTGGAGTCGTGACATACCATTTGAAGCTAAACGAGGAGAAATTTTAGATCGAAATAATGAAATTCTCGCTACTAATGTTAGTGCACCGTCAATATTAGTAGTTCCTCGTCAAGTGAAACAACCTGCAGAGACAGCTGAGAGATTAGCAAACGTTCTAAATATGGATAGAAAAAAAGCGTATGAACTCATTACGAAAAGTGCATCATCTGTTAGGATTAATCCAGAAGGAAGAAAAATATCAAAAGAAAAAGCAAATGAAGTACGAGCGCTAGATTTACCAGGGGTTTATGTCGCGGAAGATAGTAAAAGACATTACCCGAACGGAAAGTTTTTAGCACATGTATTAGGTTTCGCTGGAATTGACAATCAAGGGTTAACAGGTCTGGAGTTAACATATGACGAACATTTGAGTGGGAAAAAAGGACATGTATCCTTCTTCTCAGATGCTAAGGGTAAGAGATTACCAGATTTAGCAGATGAGTATACGCCTCCAGTAGATGGTCTTAATCTAAAGCTTACAATAGATAGTAAGGTTCAGACGATCATCGAACGGGAGTTAGATATAGCGGAAGCCACATATAATCCAGATGGTGCAATTGCAATTGCAATGGACCCAAATACAGGTGAAATTCTAGGGATGTCGAGTCGACCACATTATAATCCAGAAAATTTCCGTGAAGTTCCACCAGAAATATACAACCAAAACAAGCCGGTTTGGATGCAATATGAGCCGGGTTCCACTTTTAAGATCATAACGATCGCAGCGGCCTTAGAGGAAGGCGAAGTGGATTTACACAAAGAGACATTTAATGATCCAGGGTTTATTGAAGTGTCTGGACACCGGTTACGTTGCTGGAAAAAAGGCGGACATGGACATCAGACGTTTTTAGAAGTCGTTCAAAACTCATGTAACCCGGGATTTGTTGTTTTAGGTGAACGGTTAGGAAAAGATCGTTTGTTTGACTACATTGAAAAGTTTGGATTTGGCCAAAAAACAGGGATCGACCTCCAAGGTGAAGGAAAAGGGATCCTTTTTAATCGAGATAGAGTCGGCCCATTAGAGTTAGCAACTACTGCCTTTGGTCAAGGGGTCTCTGTTACGCCAATTCAACAAGTAGCGGCGGTTTCTGCAGCAATTAATGGCGGATATTTATATCAACCATTTATCGCGAAAGAATGGATTGACCCGGTAACAGGACAAGTGGTGAGTTCTCAAGCTCCAATTTTAAAAAGAAGAGTCATTTCTGAAGATACATCTAAAGAAATTCGCCATGCGTTAGAGAGTGTAGTTGCACTTGGAACTGGTAAAGGTGCCTATGTAGATGGGTATCGAGTTGGAGGAAAAACGGGTACCGCACAAAAAGCAAAAGACGGTCGCTATTTAGAAAATAATCATATTGTCTCATTTATCGGAATGGCACCAGCAGATAACCCAGAAATTGTTGTCTATGTAGCCATTGATAATCCAAAAGGGACCGTTCAATTCGGTGGAGTCGTTGCAGCGCCGATTGTTGGAAAGATTATTGGTGACAGTCTTGCTGCCATGGGAGTTGACAAACGAACAGACCAGATTGAAAAAGAAAAAGCTTGGAATGATGAACCTATTATAGAAACTCCAGATCTTGTTGGTCTTTCTATTCGAGAAATTAATCAAGCTTACTACGATCTGAAAATTGACGCTTCTGGAAGTGGGTCCAAAGTGTTAGCCCAAGCACCAGAACCTGGGGTGAAAGTAAAGGCAGGTTCAACGATAAGACTTTATATGGGTGACAAATCAGACACAACAGACTAAAATAGTTCTGTAACACTTTAATTCCCTCCGGTACATACTTCGGAGGGATTCATTGTGTTATAGGAATACATTATAGGAAAAGGGACTTCTTCAGGTTTTTTTAACATACACTTGAAAGAGAAATTCTTAAAAAATATGATTAAAGCGCATATCTTTTTCCTACGATAGATATTAAATGCAAGTAATAGAGAGGGTATTGACTATGAAATTAGATCAACTAGTTCAAAAATTACAATATGTTAACATTTTAAATGATCAATCTAATCCGGTGATTTCGTCTATTGAGATGGATTCACGGGAAGTGCAAGAAGGTAGTTTGTTTATTTGTATTAAAGGTTATACGGTTGATGGTCATGATTTTGTTAATCAAGCGATCAGTAACGGAGCAACTGCAATAGTAGCAGAAAGAACGGTGAATGCTTCGGTACCTGTTATATTAGTTAATGACACAAAGAGAGCTATGGCTATACTTTCTAATTATTTTTATGAACATCCAACGAAAAAGTTATCACTGATTGGGATTACGGGAACAAATGGTAAAACTACAGTTACTCATTTAATAGAAAAAGTATTAAATGATGCAGGGGAACGAACAGGCTTAATAGGTACGATGTATACAAAAATAGGTGATCAAACGTTTGAGACAAAAAATACAACCCCTGAATCGCTTACGTTACAGAAGACGTTTAAGCAAATGGTTGACCAACAAGTAAATACAGCCATTATGGAAGTATCATCACACGCACTTCATCTAGGGAGAGTAAGAGGATGTGACTTTAATATTGCTGTTTTCACGAATTTAACGCCAGACCATTTGGACTATCATCAAACGATGGAAGCTTATAAATATGCTAAAGGTTTGCTTTTTTCACAACTAGGAAATACATATGATCAAACGAGTAAAAAAATTGCAATTTTAAATGACGATGATGAAGCTTCAGTAGAATATAAGAAAATGACAGCAGCCCAAGTTGTAACATATGGAATTAATGAATCGAGCGATGTAAGAGCGAAAAACATTAAGATGACAGCCGGTGGAACATCATTTACTTTATCTACTCCAGCCGGTGAGACGGAAATTGAGTTGAAGTTGATCGGGAAGTTTAGTGTGTATAATGCTTTAGCTGCGGCTGCAGCTTGTTTAGCTCATGGGATCCAATTAAATGATATTAAGCAAAGTTTAGAAAGTGTAGAAGGCGTTTCAGGAAGGTTTGAAACAGTAGAAGCAGGTCAAGAGTTCACAGTAATCGTAGATTATGCCCATACGGCTGACAGTTTAGAAAATGTACTTACTACCATTAAAGAGTTAGCTAAAGGTAAGATCTATTGCGTCGTAGGATGTGGTGGTGATCGTGATCGTACAAAGCGTCCTATTATGGCTCAAATCGCTGTTAAATATTCCTATAAAGCTGTTTTTACGGCGGATAATCCGAGAAGCGAACAGCCTGAGATGATTTTAAAAGATATGGAAGCAGGAATTGAAAGTGATAACTTTGTTTCCATCATTGATCGAAAAGAAGCAATTGAACACGCGATTTCTCTTGCTGAAGCTGACGATGTTGTACTTATTGCCGGAAAAGGACATGAAACGTATCAGGTAATAGGAAAAGAAGTCATTGATTTTGATGACAGACAAGTAGCAAGAGCAATCATTGAGGAGAGAATGCAATGAAATTATCTGGGAAGCTAGTTGAAGAAATATCAGAAGGAGTACGACGGCAGAACATTAATCTTTCGTTTACTGGTGTTTATACCGATAGTCGCCAACCAATGGTTGATGGGTTGTTCATTCCGATTGTAGGAGAACGCTTTGACGGACATGATTTTATCCATACAGCGATTGAAAAAGGAGCAACAGCTTCTCTATGGCAAAAAGATAAAGCAGTTCCGGAAAGTTTACCTGAAGAATTTCAACTATTTTATGTAAATGAAACTATCCAAGGGCTTCAACAATTATCTAAAAGATATTTAAAGCACATCCAACCTATAATTGTTGGTGTAACAGGGAGTAACGGCAAAACAACTACAAAAGATATTTTAGATTCAGTCTTGTCAACCTCTTATAAGACCTATAAAACGCAAGGTAATTATAACAACCATATTGGATTGCCCTTAACGATACTAGGAATGGAAAGTGATTGTGAACTTCTCATTTTAGAGATGGGGATGAGTGGGTTTGGTGAAATTGAGTTACTAAGTTTAATTGGTGAGCCCCATTATGCTGTCGTTACAAACATCGGAGAATCACATATTGAACAGCTTGGCAGCCGGGAAGGTATTGCCAAAGCCAAAATGGAGATTGTAAAAGGTTTACGGGAAAATGGTCGAGTGTTTATTGATGGTGACGAACCATTACTTAAGTCTTTTTATCATAAAAATGTAAGTACATGCGGTTTTGCTGACACGTGTGACGCACAAGTTTTAAATATCTCTACTAGTGATTACGGTTTTACATTCTCTCTTAAAGGTGATGAAACGATTTATGAACTGCCGCTGCTTGGTCGTCACAACATAAAAAATGCAGCCTATGCCATCATGGTTGCGCGCGAGCTTGGATTATCGGAAAAAAGTATACAGACCGGGCTAAAACAAGTAAACTTAACAGGGATGAGACTGGAACGTATGACCGGTTTAAGTGGGTCAACCATCATTAATGATGCATATAATGCAAGTCCAACTTCTATGAAAGCTGCGATAGAGGCAGTAAAAGAATTACCTGGATTTTCGAAAAGGATATTAATTCTTGGGGATATGTACGAACTTGGGCCAGATGAAAAAGAACTTCATCGTTCAGTTGCAGCTGTTATTGAAGAGCCTATTACGCACCTATTCACTTTAGGGGAAAAAGGACAATGGATTCTAGACGCATTTAATGACAAAAATGACCATAGGATTATAGTACAAAGCTTTTTTAATAAAGAAGATCTCATCGCCAGGACTTTACAACTTTTAGATGGCGAAACGGTTGTATTGATAAAAGCATCTAGGGGACTCCGATTAGAAACGATTACTAAACATTTAATGTAATAGAAAGGAGGCAATGACAATGTTTGAACAGATCACATTATTATTTACATTAATCGCATCTTTCCTCATTGCCGTAATACTATCCCCAATTATAATTCCATTTCTTAGAAGGTTAAAATTTGGACAAAGTATTCGAGATGAAGGGCCAAAATCGCATCAAAAGAAAAGTGGTACACCGACAATGGGCGGGGTTATGATTTTATTATCGATCCTCCTTACAACAGTCATTATAATTTCTAAATTTTTAACGTTTACGACAGAAATTTGGTTGCTATTATTTGTAACTCTTGGTTACGGATTATTAGGCTTTCTAGATGACTTTATTAAAGTTGTGATGAAGAGGAATTTAGGACTTACTTCAAAGCAAAAGTTAGTCGGTCAACTCGTTATTGCTATTATTTTTTATCTAGGATTACGTATGCTTGACTTTTCAACAGAAATTGCTATACCGGCAACTAACATTTCAATTGATTTTGGTTGGCTTTATTTCCCACTTATCATTGTTATGTTAGTAGGTGCGTCAAATGCGGTGAATTTAACTGATGGTTTAGACGGTTTACTAGCTGGAACAGGTGCAATCGCATTTGGAGCATTTGCTATTTTAGCATGGAATGCAGAAATGTTTGATATTGCTATTTTCTGTGGAGCAGTTGTAGGAGCGGTATTAGGCTTTCTAGTCTTTAATGCACACCCGGCAAAGGTATTTATGGGTGATACCGGTTCGCTTGCTTTAGGTGGAGCAATTGCAGCTGTTGCAATCTTAACCAAATTAGAAATCTTACTTGTTATCATCGGCGGGGTCTTTGTGATTGAAACTCTTTCGGTTATTATCCAAGTAATTTCATTTAAAACAAGAGGTAAGAGGGTATTTAAAATGAGTCCTCTTCACCATCACTATGAGCTATCAGGCTGGTCGGAATGGCGAGTTGTTGTTACATTTTGGTTAGTAGGTATGCTTTTTGCAGTGTTAGGAATTTACTTAGAGGTGTGGATTTAAATGAAAAATGAACATCAGTTAAAAAATAAACATGTACTCGTCTTAGGTTTAGCAAAAAGTGGAGAAGCTGCGAGCCGGCTATTATTCCGACTAGGTGCTAACGTCACTGTCAATGATGCTAAACCAATTGAAGAAAATCCTAAGGCAAAGGAATTAGAAAGTTTGGGGATTAAGGTTGTTTGTGGCGCTCATCCATTAACATTATTGGATGAGCCAATTGACTTTATCGTTAAAAACCCAGGTATCCCTTATAGTAATCCATTAATTGCTGAAGCGATAAAGAGAGGAATATCTGTCGTTACAGAAGTGGAATTAGCGTCCATGCTGTCAGAAGCAGATATGATTGCGATTACTGGTTCGAATGGAAAAACGACGACCACAACATTGGTTGTTGAGATGTTAAAAAATAGCGGCAAGGAGCCTTTAGTGGCTGGAAATATTGGAACAGTGGCATGCGAAGTTGCAGAAAAAGCGACTAAGGAAAACATTATTGTTACAGAAGTCTCAAGCTTCCAACTTCAAGGAACAGAAAATTTTCACCCGAAGGTGGCAGTATTATTAAATCTTTTTGATGCGCATCTAGATTATCATGGTACAAAAGAAGCCTATGGACATGCTAAAGCCAAAATCTTTGCTAATCAACAAGAAAATGATTTTTATGTAATTAATGTCGATGACGAATATGTTGTTAAGCTGGCAGAAGGAGTAAAAGGTACAAAAATACCTTTTTCAACGACGACTGAAGTTACAGACGGTGCATATGTAAAAAATCACGCTGTTTTCTTTAAAGATGAAAAAATTATTGATCAAGGAGAGATTACTCTTCCTGGGAAACATAACCTAGAAAATATATTAGCCGCTATCGCTGCAGCAAAAACGATGGGTGCACGTACAGATCAAATCGTTCAAGTGTTAAAGTCGTTTACTGGTGTTAAACATAGAGTTCAATATGTTTCGACTTATAAAAATCGTAAGTTCTTTAATGATTCAAAAGCGACGAATATTTTAGCTGCTCAAGCTGCTGTTTCGGCTTTTACAGACCCAGTCATTCTTTTAGCTGGCGGTTTAGATCGTGGTAACTCTTTTGATGCTTTTATACCTTCGTTAGAAAAAGTAAAAGCAGTCGTCACTTTTGGAGAAACTAAAGAGAAGATTAAGTCTGCTGCCGAAGATGCAGGGGTAGAGATAATTAAAGAAGTATTAAATGTAGAGGAAGCTGTACCAGTCGCTTTTGATCTTTCTGAAGTTGGTGATATTATCTTACTATCTCCTGCATGTGCAAGCTGGGATCAGTACAAAACGTTTGAAGAGCGCGGCGATAAATTTATTCATGCCGTTGAGCAGTTAATCCAAAGATAAAAGGACATGTTCTAACAGTCTGGTGCATATGTTTAGGTAATAGAGGTTGTACAATTGACATTCGATTGTACGAACACTTTTTAGTTAGTGAGGTGTTACAGTTGCCTAAAACAAAAACGGCACCAGATTTTCTTTTGATGATTGCAACAATCGCACTATTAACGATAGGTGTTATTATGGTATATAGTGCTAGTGCAGTATGGGCTCAATATAAGTTCGATGATTCATTCTTTTTTGCCAAACGCCAGATCTTTTTTGCTGGTGCTGGAGTTGCAGCTATGTTCTTCGTTATGAACGTCGATTATTGGACGTGGCGAAAATGGTCTAAGGTTTTGCTAATTATTTGTTTTATACTTCTCATTGTTGTATTAATTCCTGGAGTTGGACTTGTTCGTGGTGGGGCGCGGAGCTGGTTAGGTGTAGGTGCATTTTCTATTCAACCTTCCGAGTTTATGAAGATGGCCATGATCGCTTTTCTAGCAAAATACTTATCAGAAAATCAAAAGAAGATTACATCGTTAAAACAAGGGTTAATTCCATCGTTATCTTTAGTTTTATTAGCATTCGGTCTCATCATGTTGCAACCAGACCTTGGGACAGGGGCAGTAATGGTTGGTACGTGTGTTGTTATGATTTTTGTTTCTGGTGCCAGGATTGCTCATTTTGTAGGTTTGGCCCTGATAGGGGTTGCAGGATTTGTAGCATTAATTGCGTCTGCGCCGTATCGTATAAAGCGTATTACTTCCTTTCTAGATCCGTGGTCAGATCCTTTGGGAAGCGGTTTTCAAATTATTCAATCGCTTTATGCAATTGGGCCAGGTGGATTACTTGGGTTGGGATTAGGAGAAAGTCGTCAAAAATACTTTTACTTACCTGAACCGCAAACTGATTTTATATTTGCAATATTAACTGAAGAGTTAGGGTTTATTGGCGGGGCCATTGTTATCTTTTTGTTTGGTATTCTCCTATGGCGAGGGATAAGAGTGGCATTAGGTGCACCAGATTTGTTTGGTAGCTTCTTAGCTGTTGGAATTATCTCAATGGTAGCTATTCAAGTTATGATTAATATCGGTGTAGTTACTGGACTTATGCCCGTCACAGGGATCACATTGCCGTTTCTTAGTTATGGTGGGTCCTCACTCACTCTAATGCTCGTTGCAATTGGTGTTTTACTTAACATTAGCAGGTTTTCAAGGATATAATAAAAGTAATCCCTCTTAGTAAGGTAAAGCCTAACTAGAGGGATATTTATTTTTTAGCACTGTTGAGAGTATTGTTGCTATTGGATACATCCGCAAAATCAATAGATATAAAGAATAGCCAAGAGTAAAATGATTTTGTTAAATTAACCACATGGTTTACAGACTAAAACTTTTATAATTTTACACAATCCTTTAAAAGCATTATGTATAATACAAGTTATCGTTCTGATAAAATGGTAATAGCAGAGGATGTTCAAAAAGTCCAGGAAAAATCTCTGGCGGTAGAAGACCTTCGACAAAGAGCTCCACGTCCTGTGGGAACGTCGAAGTTACCACAGGACGTGGTAGCCCGTTGGTTTGCTGCTGCGTTACTTACGTATTAATAGCATATGCTGTGGTACTCGCAACTGCACCGCCTCGAACTTTTTGGATCTTTTTGTCCTCCTTTTTGAATACGTTCTAGTAGATAGTTAAGTATGGAATTTAAGACAGAGTTAATGGAGGAATTCAATGAGAGTAGTTGTTAGTGGTGGAGGAACTGGAGGACATATCTATCCTGCCTTGTCATTAATTCAAGAAATAAAACAGCAATACAAAGATGCTGAAATACTGTACATAGGTACTGAAAATGGATTAGAAAGTGAACTAGTTACTAGAGAAGAAATCCCATTTCAAACCATAAAGATTTCGGGGTTTCGAAGAAAAGTCTCATTTGATAATGTAAAAACGATTTACCGTTTTCTCAAGGGAACGAGTGACTCAAAAAAGATGATTAGAGAGTTTAAACCGGATGTTGTAATCGGGACAGGGGGATATGTTTGCGGTCCAGTTGTTTTTGCAGCTGCACAATTGAACATTCCAACGGTTATTCATGAACAAAATAGTGTTCCTGGACTTACAAATAAATTCTTAAGTCGTTATGTAGATAAGATTGTATTGTCATTCCCTGAATCAAAAAACTTCTTTCCGGAAGCTAAAACTGTCTATCTAGGGAATCCGCGAGCTTCCGAAGTAATTTCAACGAATGGGGAACGTGGTAGGCAGTCTGTAGGTCTTAAAGATGGGAAAAAGTCTGTTTTAATTGTTGGAGGAAGCCGAGGAGCAAGGCCAATTAATGATGCATTCTTAGAAGTTTTACCTGAAATGAAAAACTTTGATTATCAGTTTTTATATGTCACTGGTCAAGTCCATTTTGAAAGAGTGATGGAGGAAGTAAAAGCAAAAGGGAACTCGGAGAATGTCATTATTAAACCATTTATTCATAACATGCCTGAAGTGTTAGCTGGAGTAGACTTAATTGTTGCGAGAGCAGGAGCTACAACTCTAGCTGAAATAACAGCTTTAGGATTACCTAGTATTCTTATTCCTAGCCCATATGTAACGAATAATCATCAAGAAAAGAATGCACGTTCACTCAGTGTAAAAGGTGCTGCTATTGTTCGCCTTGAAAAGGAAATGAGTGGGAGAGTATTGCTTGAAGATATTGATACTATTTTTAAAAAGGCTGGAAAATGGGAAGAAATGCATAATGCAGCTCTTTCACTAGGGATGCCGAAAGCTGCAACTCACTTTGTAGATTTATTAGCTGAATTAAAGAAAAATAAAAAGTAATAATTAATGAACTTCATTAATATTTGAGTGCTAGTGGAATTTTTAACGGCTTGTAAACAAACACGGTGAAGTAGGCGGGTGCATATAATATAATAAAATGATGAATAAGCGGAAAAGTTTTAGGTAAAAGACTTCTTTAATGGATAAAAGTATAGAAAGGATTTCGGTTTGTATATTTTGGGAAACAGATCGACCCTTTCGAGAAGTGAGGAGATTTAAGGCGATGGAACAATTTATTCAACAGCTTAGAGAAAAAAATATAGGTAAAGTCCTCGTCCAAGAACCATTAGCAAATCATACAACTTGGAAAATTGGCGGGCCCGCAGAAATTTTAGTAGAGCCTAAAGACGTTGAAGCTTTAAAAGAGTTAATGAGCCTAATTCGTCAACAAAATATTCCTTGGCGTGTTATTGGAAGGGGTTCGAATTTGCTTGTAAGTGACAGCGGTATTGAAGGTGTTGTCATTAAATTAGGGGACGATATTAGTCATCTGGAAATAGATGGTGAGGAAATCAAAGTCGGTGGTGGCTTTTCTGTTATTAAGTTAGCGATGATTATTAGTAAAAAAGGACTTTCAGGGCTAGAGTTTGCAAGTGGAATTCCTGGTTCTGTAGGTGGAGCTGTATTTATGAATGCAGGTGCGCATGGTTCTGATATTTCTCAAATATTAACGAAGGCACACATTCTTTTTGAAGATGGGACTATGAAGTGGTTAACAAATGAAGAATTGGAATTTTCATATCGGACTTCGAGGTTACAAAAGGAAAAGGCAATATGTGTGGAGGCTGTTTTTCAGCTAAAAGCAGGAGACCGTGATGAAATTGTAAAGGTTATGCAAAAAAATAAAGATTATCGACGAGTGTCTCAACCATGGAATTATCCATGTGCAGGCAGTGTATTCAGAAATCCGCTTCCGAATTATGCGGGCCAATTAATAGAAAAAGCCGGATTAAAAGGGTTCCAATTAGGCGGGGCACAAGTATCTGAAATGCATGGGAATTTTATTGTAAATGTCGCTGAGGCTAAGGCTGATGATGTTTTAAATCTTATTCAACACATTAAAACTAAAATACGTGAAGAATTTGAAGTAGAGATTGAAACAGAAGTAGAGATTGTCGGAAAAAAACAAAACAACGACTGAGCATAACCTTCGATTTGTGTTATAATTCAATAATGTAACATTAAATTTTATGTGAACGGCATAAATATTTTATGCCGTTTTCGAAATATAGGCACTTATAATGGAGGTTGGAATATGGTTGATGAAAAAGTTATTACCATCAACGACAGAATACCTAAGTTAAAGGAACAAAGAAAGCAACGAGCAAACCGAAGATTGATCTTTTTTCTATCTTTTTTCTTTTTCCTTATCCTCTTAGTCATATATTTTCAATCTCCTTTAAGTCATATTAAAATGATTGAAGTCCACGGAAACTATTACTTGCCTGCCGAGACCATAGTGAAAGCGTCAAAGTTGAACAGTGGGACAAGCCTCTGGAAACTAAATCAAGAAGAAGTGAAAAAAAGAATAACGAATCTAGATGAAATAGAAACTGCTGATCTTTCACGAAAGTTCCCTAATACGATTGAAATTCATGTTGTTGAATATCAACGAGTCGCATATATGTACCAGGAAGGAAAGTACTATCCTATTCTAAGTACTGGAGTTTTCTTGGATGAATTACCACCAAACGAAATGCCTGTTGATGCACCTATTCTAAAAGATTGGGAGTCTGGGCCAGTAGCACAAGAATTAGCGGTGGAAATAACCAAGTTATCCAATGGGTTGTTTAATAGAATTTCAGAGATTTATTATACGCCTACAGAAACTGACCCGTTAAGAGTTATTGTTTATATGAATGATGGGTATGAAGTACATTCTACTGTTCGAAATTTTGCAGAAAGAATCGCACCGTACCCTTCCATTGTTAAAGAAATCGATCCGAATAAAGCAGGGATTATTCATATGAGAATGACACCTTATTTTGAGGAGTTTATTGGTGAGGAGGAAGAGGAAGGTGAAGGTGAAGGGTAAGCACGTTATTCTTTCACTTGTCCTGTTGGTAACCGGATTTATTTTAGCGGTATCTTATCAATTTGCGAAAGAGCACCAAGATACAAATCCGATCTCTCAGCGCCAATGGAGACATGAGGATGAACTTCGCAACAATATTATTTTAGAACAAGCAGTAAATCGAAATTTACAAGAGGATTTACGAGGTTACCAAACTCAGCTTAGAGAGATTGAAGAACAAATAGCAGATTTAACGGAAGAACAAGAAATAAGAGTAGCTTCGTTAATTGAAGATTTAGATCGGTTAAGAAGGCTGGTTGGTACGGTTAAAGTTAAAGGTACAGGAATTGAAGTTACGTTATCTGATAATTCATATGTTCCGGATGGTGCCAATCCCAATGATTATATCGTTCATGAAGAACAAATTCAGAAAGTCGTCGATGAATTGTTAGTCGCGGGGGCTGAAGCAGTTGCGATCAATGGCTATCGTCTTTCTAGCAATTCTTATATACAATGTATCGGACCTGTAATATATATTGATGGTCATACCTCTTACGCCCCATTCGTCATAACAGCAATCGGGGACCCATTAAGTTTAGAAGGGTCAATGACATTACCGGGTGGAGTTAGAGACCAATTATTAAATGATCTAATTGAAGTAAGGCTGCAACAAAAAAACGAAATAGTCATGGAACCTTACTTATCTGAAAGTAGGTGACATAATGAATAAACAAGTTATTTTTATGATTGTTACTCTTATCATCGGTTTTATGTTAGCTATCCAGTTTCAGTCTACAAAAGAACCGGTCGTTCGAGACACAAGGGATATTAGAGAACTACGCAAAGAATTAAGAGCAGAGCAAGATAGACATCAGCAGCTCACACAAGAAATAGAAAAGTATGCGACTTTAATAGCTCAGTATGAAACATCTTTAAGTGATCATAAGGAAAACATTGAGACCGTAATGGTAGAGCAAATTGAAAGCTTAAGAAAAGAAGCCGGCCTAACAGAAGCATCAGGGGAAGGGGTTATCCTTACGATTGAACCACTCTACCATGATCAATTTTTCGGCCACCAAAGGCATTCAGTTTCTCCTGTATTATTGAGGTTCTTAGTAAACGAATTAAATTTCAATGGTGCCGAGGAAATTGCGATCGGAAACCAGAGAATTATTTCAACAACAGCCTTTCGTGAAGTGAATGGTGTTACTCGTGTAAATAACAGGAGATTACCGCCATTACCGTTAGAGATTAAGGTGTTAACGAATGATGCTCAAAAATTACACAATGAAATGGTCGTTTCAGAGTCTGTCGAGTACTTTGAAATTGATAATTTAAAATTAACATCTACACCGATTAATTATCTTGAATTACCAGCTTTTGATGATACACCAAGGGTGCGGTATATGGAGCAAGTGAAGGAGGATTAACCAACCGATGTGGTTGCCAATTATTGGTTTGATATTAGGGGTAATATTAGGTTTTTTTACAGAATTTCGTATTCCTGATGAATATTCCAATTATTTATCAATTGCAGTATTGGCTGCATTAGATACATTATTTGGTGGAATACGAGCACATTTACAAAATAGTTTTGACGGAAATGTCTTTCTCACCGGTTTCTTTTTTAATATCCTACTTGCTGCAGGTTTAGCTTTTCTAGGTGTCCATCTTGGTGTAGACTTATATTTAGCAGCAATTTTTGCTTTCGGTGTACGACTCTTTAATAATATAGCGGTTATTCGTCGAATGATGCTGTCGAATTGGAAAGAAAGAAGGAATGAGAACAAACTTTAGAGAATTATAAAAATATTCTCTAAAGTTATGAAACAAGCAGATTTTTGAAAAAAAAGTGAGATTTGTAAAGAAAATCAAAAAAATAAAAGGGAAAAGACATTTAATGTTGAATTATTTTATAGTTAAATAAATTTTCCCTTCTTGTTTTCTCGCTAGAGTTTTTAAACATTTATGGTATTGTTTCGATTATCTAAGGAATTGCAGTAAAAATATAGCAGTATATTTGCTATACAGAACAAAAGGAGGTGCCACAGATGAACAACAATGATATTTATGTTAGCTTAGACATCGGTACATCCAATGTAAGAGTAATCATTGGAGAAATGACCAATGGATCACTAAACATCATTGGTGTTGGAAATACGAAGTCCCATGGAATTAAGAAAGGCTCCATTGTGGATATTGATGAAACAGTAAAATCAATTAAAAGAGCTGTCGATCAAGCAGAACGAATGATCGGTTTATCAATAAAGCAAGTTATTGTAGGTGTAAACGGAAATCATGTTCAATTACAACCTTGTCATGGTGTAGTTGCAGTTTCTAGCCCTGACCGTGAAATAGGTGATGAAGATATCGCTCGTGTTATCGATGCTGCTCAGGTGGTATCCATACCGCCAGAACGTGAAATTATTGATGTAATCCCTCGTCAATTTATTGTGGATGGATTAGATGAAATCAATGACCCTCGTGGTATGATAGGTGTTCGTTTGGAAATGGAAGGAACAATTATCACAGGCTCTAAGACTATCTTACATAATTTATTAAGATGTGTAGAACGTGCGGGGTTACAAATTGCTGATATTTGCCTGCAACCTCTAGCTGGTGGTGCAGTAGCAATCTCAAAAGACGAAAAGAGTCTTGGTGTAGGTCTTGTTGATATCGGTGGCGGTTCAACAACTGTTTCGATTTTTGAGCAAGGAACACTTAAAGCGACATCTGTAATACCAATTGGTGGAGACCATGTGACAAATGATATTGCGATTGGTTTAAGAACTTCTACTGAAGAAGCTGAACGGATTAAATTAAAGCATGGACATGCCTACATTGATGAAGCTTCTGATGCAGAAGTATTTAAAGTCTCAGTCATCGGTAGTAACGACCAAGATGAATTTTCTCAATATGATATTGCGCACATTATCGAAGCTCGTATGGATGAAATATTTGAGCTCATTGAAAAGGAAGTACATCGCTTAGGCTTTGGAGTTCTACCAGGCGGCTATGTCCTAACAGGAGGAGCTGCAATGGTTCCGGGAGTATTAGAATTGGCCCGTGAAGTACTTCGTAGTAACGTTCGAATTGCTATACCAGATTATATTGGTGTTCGTGAACCGCAATATACAACTGGAGTTGGCTTGATACAATTTGCATACCGTAATGTTAAAATCCAAGGAAAAGAAGTAGCTGCTTCAGTTTCTGACTTAAACCAAGGAGAAAAGTCTCCTTCTAAGAAGGAAAAAGCAACTCCTAAGGCGAAAGAGGATAAAGAAGGTATGAAAAAAGTAAAAAGTTGGTTTAAAGTTTTCTTTGAATAATAATTCGTGTTTAAGAGGATAGCAAAAAGATCCGAGTAGTTTGAGGCTTTCATTAGCAAGCGGATACCCAGCGTATGCTTTTGATACGTGAGGTACGCGGAACTAAACGAAAGAAAAATAAGACAATTATTTTTCATGGACTTTTTGAACCTCTACTAGTGATTTTCGGCATACATGATGAATTAGGAGGACCTTACATGTTAGAGTTTGAAATGGATATGGATCAACTAGCGACAATAAAAGTCATCGGCGTTGGTGGTGGCGGAAGTAACGCTGTTAACCGTATGATTGAAAATGGTTTACAAGGCGTTGAGTTTATCGCTGTGAATACAGATGCTCAAGCATTACATTTATCGAAAGCAGAAATCAAACTGCAATTGGGTGGTAAACTGACACGTGGATTGGGTGCAGGTGCTAACCCTGATATCGGAAAAAAAGCAGCAGAAGAAAGTAAGGAACAACTTGAAGAGGCGTTACAAGGCGCTGACATGGTTTTTATTACAGCAGGAATGGGTGGAGGAACTGGAACAGGTGCTGCACCAGTAATTGCTGAAATTGCAAAAGAACTAGGCGCATTAACAGTTGGTGTTGTAACTCGACCATTTACGTTTGAAGGCCGTAAGCGTTCGACGCAAGCTGGTGGTGGAATTGATGCTTTAAAAGAAAAAGTGGATACATTGATCGTTATACCTAATGATCGTCTACTAGAGATCGTAGATAAAAATACACCAATGCTAGAAGCGTTCCGTGAAGCAGATAACGTTTTACGTCAAGGTGTACAAGGTATCTCAGATTTAATTGCAGTTCCAGGTTTAATTAACCTAGACTTTGCTGATGTTAAGACGATTATGGTTGATAAAGGTTCTGCGTTAATGGGAATTGGGATTGCCACGGGTGAAAATCGTGCGGCAGAAGCTGCTAAAAAAGCTATTTCCAGTCCGTTACTTGAAACTTCAGTAGATGGTGCACAAGGTGTTTTAATGAACATTACTGGTGGTGCGAACTTAAGTCTTTACGAAGTTCATGAAGCTGCTGAAATAGTATCCGCTGCTTCAGATCCTGAAGTGAACATGATCTTCGGTTCTGTAATCAATGAAAATCTAAAAGATGAGATTGTAGTAACTGTCATAGCTACAGGGTTTGAAGATAGTGAAAGTAATACGTTAGGAAAACCACAAATGCAACGACCGTCTGTTCAAACGAAAGTTAGTAACCCGGCACCAAAGCAAGAGGAAGTAAAAGAGCCTAGATTAAATCCTCAAGTTCAACAACAGCCTGAACAAGCAGATACGCTGGATATTCCAACGTTCTTACGTAATCGACGCAGACGTTCAAAGTAAAAATACGAAGAACTGACCACTATGAGTCAGTTCTTTTTTTTATGCAAAAAATTGTCAATCAATTATCAGGTTCCTTAGACAGTATAAGTGTAAATCTATCAAAATAACTATTTAATCTCGTCATAAACTGACAGACTTATAAATAGAATCTGATATATACTTGGCTAAAACATACCAAATTGTGATTGAGAGGACATGCAATGACCATTTATTTGGATGTTATTTGGTTTCTTAATTTATGTATTGATTTTCTCTTAATTTGGATAACCGCAATTACACTAAAAAGAACGATACATAAATGGCGGTTATTCTTAGCAGCCCTTTTTGCTTCACTTATAGTATTTTTTATGTTTACACCTATTGGCCATTTGTTTTACCAACCCTGGATGAAAATATTATACTCAATGGCAATTGTTTGGATCGCTTTTGGGTTTTATCGGTTGACGTACTTTATTCAAAATTTATTTATGTTTTACTTTGTTACTTTTATGACGGGAGGAGGCTTGTTTGCACTTCATTTCTTTTGGCAAACCGAGTTTGAAGTTTTGGATGGGGTAATGTTTACGAAGACATCAGGCTTCGGTAGTACATTTAGCTGGCTATTTGTTTTAATTGGTTTTCCTCTCGTATGGCTTTTCTCAAAACACCAATTAAAACAAGTGGAAACAAGGAAAATTCATTATGAGCAAGTGGTAAGTGTGGAAATCTCAATTGGGCATGAACTGTTATATGTGAAGGGTCTAGTCGATAGTGGAAACCAATTACATGATCCGATTTCAAGAGCTCCAGTTATGGTCTTAGAAAAGGACGCATTACATTCTATGCTGAGCAAGGAAGAAATTGAACTACTTCTCGATTATGAAAATATGGAGAAAATTTACGAGGAAAATCATCCTTTTGCCGATAGAATTCGCATCATTCCATACCGAGTAGTAGGAAAAGACCAACAATTTATGATCGCCATCAAGCCGGATCGTGTTAAAGTGACTACGGCCGATGAACAACATCTCGTTAAGAAGGTACTGATTGGGATTAACGATATGAAACTATCAAACGATGGAGACTATCAATGTATTGTTCATCCGAAGATGCTTGTTGCAGGAGAAGGAAAAAAATTAGCTTAGTTTCACTTTTATTGAGGAGGCAATGACATGCTAAAGTTGAAGTTTACGTTGATGTGGCAAAAAATTTTATATCGCTTAGGAATGAAACCGGACGAAATTTATTATATCGGTGGAAGTGAAGCATTGCCGCCACCATTATCTAAGGAAGAAGAAGCACATTTATTAAGTAAACTTCCTAGTGGAGACAAAGCGGTTCGAGCAATGCTGATTGAACGGAACTTAAGACTTGTCGTTTACATTGCAAGAAAATTTGAAAATACGGGGATTAATATTGAGGATCTAATAAGTATTGGTACAATTGGACTTATTAAAGCAGTTAATACATTTAACCCAGAAAAGAAAATTAAATTAGCAACATATGCTTCACGTTGTATAGAGAATGAGATTTTAATGTACTTACGCCGTAATAATAAAATTAGATCAGAAGTTTCTTTTGATGAACCTCTCAACATTGATTGGGACGGAAATGAATTATTACTATCTGATGTTCTTGGAACAGAAGATGATATCATTACAAAAGGGATTGAGGAAAAAGTTGACCGTAAATTGTTAGTCAAAGCATTACACACTCTAAATGCTCGCGAGAAACAAATTATGGAGCTTCGCTTTGGATTAGCAGGTGATGAGGAGAAAACACAAAAGGATGTTGCGGATTTACTTGGTATATCGCAGTCTTACATTTCGCGTCTTGAGAAGCGCATTATAAAGCGGTTAAGGAAAGAATTTAATAAAATGGTCTAAGTGTTACAAAAAAAATATTTAATTGCTTATGAACGTTGTGATACCATGAACTCATTCAATTTTATTTAGAGCCAGTCAAAGAGTACACATGCATATTTTTCCCTCTCAAGGAGATACTTTACATGAACATCATTCTCCTGTTGGGAGGGAAAGAATTGACACGAAATAAGGTTGAAATTTGTGGAGTTGACACAGCGAAATTACCAGTTCTAACGAATAAGGAAATGCGTGAATTATTTACGCAAATGCAAAGCGGTGACATCAGTGCCCGTGAAAAGTTAGTTAATGGGAACCTTCGTCTTGTCCTAAGCGTAATCCAACGCTTTAATAACCGTGGTGAGTATGTAGATGATCTTTTCCAAGTTGGTTGTATCGGGTTAATGAAATCAATTGATAACTTTGATTTAAGCCAAAATGTAAAATTTTCTACATATGCTGTCCCTATGATCATCGGTGAAATTAGAAGGTACTTAAGAGACAATAACCCTATTCGAGTATCTAGGTCTTTACGTGATATTGCTTATAAAGCATTACAAGTTCGTGACCAGCTAATGGCTGAAAAGAACCGAGACCGAGAGCCAACGGTACAAGAGATTTCTAAAGTACTGGATGTTCCAAAGGAGGATGTTGTTTTCGCTTTGGACGCTATTCAGGATCCGGTATCCCTTTTTGAGCCGATTTACAATGATGGTGGAGATCCGATTTATGTAATGGACCAAATAAGTGATGACAAGCAAAAAGACGTTAATTGGGTCGAAGAAATCGCGCTGCGTGAGGCGATGATCCGATTAAATGATAGGGAAAAACTAATCTTAAATATGAGGTTTTTCCAAGGGAAAACACAGATGGAAGTTGCTGATGAAATCGGGATCTCACAAGCTCAAGTATCAAGGCTGGAAAAAGCCGCTATCCAACAAATGAATAAACACGCACAAAGCTAATAAAAGGCTGAGTAACATGATGCAAATGTTACTCAGTCTTTTTATTTAATCAACCTTCTTATACATACGAATAGGTCATCAGTTTTCCTTATTTTTGAGATATTATCGGTTGTTTTATCATATAGATGAAGTAATACAGCATGGTCAAAAGAAAGGATGATTCCAACATGATGAAAATATCTGATTTACAATCTAAAGACATCGTCAACATGGAAAATGGCAAGCGCTTAGGAAATTTATCAGACTTGGATATCAATTTAACAACAGGTCAAATTGATGCAATCATTATTAATGGTACAGGAAAGATGATGAGCTTTTTCAATAGAGAGACTGAAGAGGTAGTGATTCCATGGGGGAATATCGTTAAAATTGGAAACGATGTTATTTTAGTGCAAGTTCCAGAACCGTATCAGCGTTATTAATGGCTAGATATTAGCAAAAAAGTGCTTCATCGACGAATCTTAATACTTTTTACATGAAGAATATGTTAAAATAGATAAAAACAATCAATATTATGGCAGTTTTTGTTGATTGGGACTTTGATAAAAAACATGGATAGGAAGTGATTTTTTGGTCCATGAACCGTTTATCAAGACGGAAGATGATCTATTATTAATTTCTGAATGGAAAAAAAAGGGTTATAACTTAACTGCAGGGTTTACGACACGTCTAGGAGGGGTTAGTCAATCTCCATACGACTCCTTAAATGTGGGATTACATGTTTCTGATGAAGACTCTATTGTAATAAAAAACCGGCAAATGGTATCTGTTAAGCTTGACTTCCCAATTGAGCAGTGGGTAGTAGGTGAACAAATCCATGACTCAGGTATAAAAAAGGTAACTAGAAGCGATGTTGGAAAAGGTGCACAATCATTGAAGTCAGCTATTAAAGACATCGACGGTTTATACACAAAAGACAAAAATATTCTACTTGTCAGTTTGTATGCAGATTGTGTCCCGTTATATTTTTTTGCACCTAAGCATGGAATGATAGGTTTAGCACATGCTGGATGGAAGGGAACAGTTGGTAGAATTGGTCCGAAAATGGTTGAAATGTGGAAGAATGAAGGTATAGATACAAATGATATTTTAGTTATAATTGGACCCTCAATTAGTCAAGAAGAATATGAAGTGGATAAAAATGTTATAAGGGCAGTTGATCAAGTCTTACCTCAAAAAGATGCTCCACCTTATGTTAAATCGAGACCTGGTCATTTCCTCTTAGATTTAAAGAGATTAAATAAACAATTACTTATTGCTGCTGGTATTCCAAGTCATTGTGTAAAAACTAGTCAATATTGTACAGCTCGCAAAACCGACTTGTTTTTTTCACATCGAAAAGAACAGGGTCGAACAGGAAGAATGATGAGTTTTATAGGTTTGAAAAGTAATGAAGATCTATAAAAGGAGGACGATCGATTGACAGTAAAAGATAACTTACATAAAATTCATGAAGAAATTAATGCAGCCTGTCAACGGTCAGGACGCAACTCGAATGATGTACAGATAATCGCAGTTACTAAATATGTATCTGTCGAGAGAACTCAAGAAGCATTGGATGCGGGAATTATTCATATTGGAGAGAATAGATCTGAAGGACTAATAGAAAAAGCACAATCTGTAGATAAGGAACCCATTTTACACTTTATCGGTTCTCTTCAATCAAAAAAAGTAAAGAATGTCGTGGAACATATAAGCTACCTGCACTCTTTAGATCGTCTATCTTTAGCTCGAGAAATACAAAAAAGGTGGGAATCTTTAGAGCCTTTGAAATGTTTTGTACAAGTGAATGTTTCTGGAGAAGAATCTAAATCAGGACTTAATCCTAATGAAACGATTCCTTTCATCCAAGAGCTCGCTCAATTTCCAGCCGTTCAAGTAGTAGGGCTTATGACAATGGCGCCGTTTGTAGAAAATTCAGGAGATACAAGACCTGTTTTTAAGAAACTTCGACTTTTACAACAAGAAGTACAAGCCTTATCTCTTGACCATGCACCATGTAAGGAATTATCAATGGGTATGTCAAATGATTACATAGTCGCAGTAGAAGAAGGCGCTACTTTTATTCGTATTGGATCTTCGCTTGTTGGGTAAAGATTGAGCTCAAAGGAGGAATTTAAATGGGGATGAAATCGAGGTTTAAACGTTTTTTTGAATTAGAAGAAGATGGACAAGGTTATGAATCATACAATGAGGAAGTAGCTGCTACACAAGATGAAGTGCCACAATATCGGAGAAGTGAAAAGCAGGCGAAAAATCAAAATGTCGTAAGTTTGCAAAGTGTTCAAAAATCAGCAGCAAAAGTTATTTTGATTGAACCGAGAACATATGATGAAGTCCAGGATATTGCAGATCACTTAAAAAACCGTAAGGCAGTAATTATAAATTTACAGCGAATATCAAATGAACAAGGAAAGCGAATTGTCGATTTTTTAAGTGGAACGGTGTATGCTATAGGAGGAGACATTCAAAAGCTTGGAATAAGTATATTCCTTTGTACTCCAGATAATGTAGACGTATCCGGGTCAATTTCAGAAATGATGCAAGAAACATTTGAACAACGTTAGAATGGTGGTGGATAATTAAATGCAAGGAATTGGAGCTTTACTAAATTTAGCAATTATGGTTTATTCATACATGATTATTGCTTACATCTTAATGTCATGGTTTCCAAATGCCAAGGAGTCTTCAATCGGTCAATTTCTAGGTTCAATTGTTGAACCTTACTTAGCACCGTTTCGTAAATTTATTCCTCCTTTAGGTATGATTGATATTTCCCCAATTGTAGCTATTTTTGCCTTATCATTTGCAAGATATGGAGTTGCTGCATTATTCGGGATGTAATGGTGTAAAGGATGAGTATTTATCAACATTTTAGAAATGAAGAAAGATCATTTGTAGATCAAGTATTGGACTGGAAACAGGAAGTGACTGTTCAATATACCTACAAATTAACTGACTTTCTTGACCCAAGACAACAAGACATTATAAAAACAATTATAGGTAAAGATGAGGAAATAAGCCTCTCCTTTTGGGGAGGCACTTCTTATACTGAACGTAGACGTGCGTTGCTTTCACCGCCCTTTTTTGAGCTTTCAACGAGTGATTTTCATGTTCAAGCTTTTGAGTTACGTTACCCTAGAAAGTTTATCACTTTAGAACATAGAGACGTGTTAGGTTCACTAATGGGTTTAGGGTTAAAGCGTGAAAAATTTGGTGATATTGTAATAAATGATGAAGTAATTCAAATAATCGCTGCTTGTGAGGTTGCTGGTTTTCTTGAATTAAATTTACAAAAAGTTGGACAAGCTAAAGTTAAAATTGTACCAATAAGTGATGATGATATCGTCCAAACCAATGAGGAGTGGTCAGAAGAATTTACAACCATCTCTTCTTTAAGGTTAGATACATTACTGTCTGGAATGTACAACATATCACGTACTAAATCTTCTCTATATATAGAAAGAGGTTTGGTTAAGGTCAATTGGAAGACGATTGAAGATGCTTCATTTCAAATTCAGGAAGGCGATTATTTTTCTGTAAGAGGATTTGGAAGAAGTAAGTTGATGTCGGTTGCCGGGTCTACAAAAAAAGGGAAAATTCGCATAGTTTTTGGTAGAAAAAAATAATTTTATCATAGAAAAAGAAGGGAATACTCTTTTTCTGTCGAATATATCTAAGAATTTAACGACAAGATTTGGAGGTGGAGTTCGTGCCTTTAACACCGCTTGATATTCATAATAAAGAGTTCACACGCGGATTCCGTGGTTACGATGAGGATGAGGTTAATGAGTTTCTTGACCAAATCATAAAAGATTATGAAGCTGTACTACGGGAAAAAAAGGAAATGTTTGAACGAGTACAGGACCTTGATGGAAAGTTAGAGCATTATAATAAAATTGAAGAGACTTTAAATAAATCAATTTTAGTTGCTCAAGAATCTGCAGAAGAGGTTCGTCGTAGTGCTCAGAAAGAAGCACAATTAATAGTGAAGGAAGCAGAGAAAAATGCTGATCGTATCATTAACGACGCGCTAACAAAATCAAGAAAAGTAATGATGGAGATTGAAGAATTAAAGAAACAAGCCTCTGTTTATCGTATTCGTTTCAAGATGTTAGTTGAAGCACAATTAGAAATGCTTCAAACAGATGATTGGGATGAAATTACAAAGGTTAATGAATCTGTAGAAAAAGAAAGCGTTGAATAAGGTTTCTTGACACAGATAATATTTATGTATTATAATACCTCTCAAATTGAAAAGAGTTAATAACTATGATAGGGAGAGTACCTTTATCATGCTTCATAATAGCGAGTCAGGGGCGGTGGAAGCCTGATGTGAAGGATAATGGGAAAATCACCCTTGAGTTCTATACCGAAAGTTAAATTCTAGTAGGCTATAGCGGTTTATTCCCGATACGAATGAGAGTGAATAATAGCAATGAATCTTGCTGTTATTTAGTAGGGTGGTACCACGGGTAACCTTCTCGTCCCTATAAGACGAGAGGGTTTTTTTGTTGTCTTGATTAAGGAGTATTCTCTTTACGTACCTAGAGGCTATAGTCCATAGTCCATAATTCACTCACCGCTCACTTCTGCTTTACGCTTTGTCTAGCTACAGACGCCATCGGCTCGAGGTCGCTTTGGTCCATCAAATGTGATCAAAGGGCGGGTCACATACTGCTGGCCCTCCAGCGCTTGTCGCCGATAAGCAGGCGTCTTCCGCTTTTCGTGATGTCTAGCTACAGCGTCCAGCGTCTAGTGGACTTCGCTCTCCTCCTTACGATAAGGCAACATCGTAACGCTAACGCTATACGTGTTTTCTTTATCTCATACGGAGAGGCTCCAGTCCATACGCCGCTAACGGGACGCTTCCGCTTTTCTTTTTACATATTAACTAGGAGGAACAAGAATGGAATATAAAGACACTTTATTAATGCCAAAAACAGAGTTTCCGATGCGTGGAAACTTGCCAAATCGCGAACCAGAAATGCAAAAAAAATGGGATGAAATGAACATTTATGATAAAGTTCAACAACGTACAGAAGGACGCCCATTATTTGTTCTTCATGATGGACCGCCGTATGCAAATGGTGACATTCATATGGGACACGCATTAAATAAAGTATTAAAGGATATAATTGTCCGATTCAAATCGATGAGTGGTTATCACGCACCTTACGTTCCAGGTTGGGATACGCATGGCCTTCCAATTGAGACCGCACTTACAAAAAATAAAAAAGTAAAGCGTAAAGAAATGAGCGTTGCAGATTTCAGAAAGCTTTGTGAAGAATATGCTCTTGAGCAAATTGATCGTCAACGCGAACAATTTAAACGTTTAGGTGTTCGTGGGGACTGGGAAAATCCATACATTACTTTAAACAAAGAATATGAAGCTCAACAAATTAAAGTTTTCGGTGATATGGCGAAAAAAGGTTATATCTATAAAGGATTAAAGCCTGTTTACTGGTCGCCATCTTCTGAGTCAGCTCTTGCAGAGGCTGAAATTGAATATCATGACAAACGTTCTCCTTCGATTTACGTTGCTTTTCCAGTAACAGACGGAAAAGGTGTATTAGATGGAGATGAAAAGATTGTCATCTGGACGACAACCCCTTGGACGATTCCAGCTAACCTAGGGATTACGGTACACCCTGATCTTGAATATAGCGTTGTTCAAGTTGAAAATGATAAGTTTGTTGTTGCTTCAGGGCTGTTAGAAACACTATTAACTGAATTAGAATGGGAAACTCACAGTGTTGTGAAAACATTTAAAGGTGAGCAATTAGAACATGTCATTGCTAAACACCCTATTTATGACCGTGAATCACTTGTAATGTGTGGTGACCATGTAACTCTTGATGCAGGTACAGGTTGCGTTCATACTGCACCAGGTCATGGGGAAGATGATTATATCGTCGGGCAAAAATACAATTTAGATGTTTTATGTCCAGTTGATGATAAAGGTGTAATGACGAAAGAAGCTGAAGGATTTGAAGGGTTATTTTATGACGAAGCGAATAAACCAATCACTGAAAAATTAACTGAAGTAGGTGCTCTTTTAAAGCTCTCTTTTATCACTCACTCGTATCCGCATGATTGGAGAACAAAAAAACCTGTCATATTTAGAGCGACTGCACAATGGTTTGCTTCAATTAAAGATTTTAGAGAAGAATTACTTCAAGCCATTAATGAAGTAGAGTGGATTCCATCTTGGGGAGAAACACGTCTTTATAATATGGTACGAGATCGTGGAGATTGGTGTATTTCACGTCAACGTGCATGGGGTGTACCGATTCCGATTTTCTACGGTGAAGATGGAGAGCCTATTATTACGGATGAGACAATCGATCACGTTTCTCAATTATTTAGAGAGCATGGTTCAAATATTTGGTTTGAATGGGAGACGCAACAACTTCTACCTGAAGGGTTTACTTCATCTCATAGCCCAAATGGGACATTCACTCGTGAAATGGATATTATGGATGTGTGGTTTGACTCAGGGTCATCGCACCAAGCCGTTCTTGTAGAGCGAGATGACCTACAACGTCCTGCAGACTTATATCTTGAAGGATCAGACCAATATCGTGGTTGGTTTAACTCGTCGTTATCAACGAGTGTTGCTGTTTCAGGTAAAGCTCCTTACAAAGGTGTATTAAGTCATGGTTTTGCTCTTGATGGTGAAGGTCGTAAAATGAGTAAATCTATAGGAAATGTTGTTGTTCCTAATGATGTTATGAAGCAATTAGGAGCAGATATTCTTCGTTTATGGGTAGCTTCGGTTGATTACCAAGCAGATGTACGTGTTTCAGATAATATTTTAAAACAAGTTTCTGAAGTATATCGTAAAATTAGAAACACATTCCGTTTCCTTTTAGGAAATTTAAATGGGTTTGATCCTGCTACGGATGCTGTACCTGTTGAAGACTTACCAGAATTAGATAAGTACATGCTTGTTAAATTACATGATGTAATTAACAAAGTTACTAAAGGTTATGAACAGTATCAATTCTCTAATGTATATCATGCGTTAAATAATTTCTGTACAGTAGAGCTAAGTTCTTTCTATATGGATGTTGCCAAAGATACATTATATATTGATGCGCCTAATAGTCATGCACGTCGTTCAATTCAAACAGTAATGTATGAAACAGTTGTAGCACTTGCTAAGCTTGTTTCACCAATTTTATCTCATACAGCTGATGAAGTTTGGCCTCATATTCCAGGAGCTGAAGGTGAAAGTGTTCAATTAACAGATATGCCGAAAGCTGAAACGTTTACGAATGTTGATGCGCTTGTGGAAAAATGGGACCGAATTATGAATGTTCGTAATGATGTTTTAAAAGCACTGGAAAATGCCAGAAATGAGAAGAAAATTGGTAAATCTTTAACCGCACAAATTGTATTATATCCTTCACAAGAGTTAATGCAGACGTTTGAAAATATAGACTTACAAAAATTATTTATCGTATCGCAAGCAGTGGTTGGTGGCGAAAAAGAAACGGCTCCAGAACATGCGGATGTATATGATGATTTAGCAATCGTTGTTGAAAAAGCAGAAGGTGAAACGTGTGAACGTTGTTGGGTCGTTTCTAAAACAGTAGGACAAAATGAAGCGCATCCAACATTATGTACTTCTTGTGCAACCATTGTTACTGAAAACTATAGTGGCTAATTTTCAAGGAGAGGTTATTCTGTTTACGGATAACCTCTTCTTTATTTGTCATACATTACAAATGTTGTTTCGGCTAACAACAATCATTTCGGTCACACTAAAGGTGTACAAGTTCATATTTAGAGACTGTACAAAAAGGGGGAGAAGAATGCGACAATATGATGATTTAAGACGGGAACTTGAGCAGCGCAAAGCAAGCATAGAAGAACGTATTAAAGAAGCCGATCGTTATGGGTTAGCAGTTACTTCAAGCTTTTCAACAGGAGAGTTGTCACAATATGATAATCACCCAGCTGATACTGCTACTGACTTATATGAACGCGAAAAGGACATTGCCATCTACGAAAAGCTACAAAAAGAACTGGAAGATGTCGACTATGCGTTAAATAAAATGCAAAATGGCTCATATGGTGTTTGTGAAGTCACAGGGAAGCAAATTCCTTATGACCGCCTGCAGGCTAACCCGACTGCAAGAACTGTCGTTGAACACTCCAAAGGTCTATTAGCTAATCATCGCCCAGTAGAAGAAGCTGTCTTAGGAAACTTTGATGAGTATAACTTTGACAACCGTGATGATGAAACGGAGTTTGACGCAGAAGATGCTTATCAATCGGTCGCTTCTTTTAACGAAAATAGTATGGTCTTTGAAGATTCTTCACTAGACCGTACCGGAGAGTTAATTGGTTATGTGGAAGAATTAGAAGCTTTTGCTTCAACTGATATTTATGGTTATCAAGGAGATGACTCTGTCGATTTCCAAAGAAATATCCATTACGATCAATATTTGAATGAAAAATAAAAAGTAATCGAAGCTGGCTTTTTATATGTACAAGTGTCAGATAGCCCCTGACACTTGTGAGTCAGCTTAACCATTTGTGGTTAAACTATATAAGTATCGGGGTAAAAATAAGTAAAAAAAGACACTTTCATCATTTTATGCTAAAATGCTAACGTATGCATAATGAGATGGAGGAAATGACTTTGATTTGGTTATATTATGTTATTGCAGTAATCATTATTTTGTTTGACCAATGGACAAAATGGATTGTCGTACATTCGATGGAAATAGGCCAACGTATTCCATTAATTGAAAACGTCCTTTATTTTACTTCCCATCGTAATCAAGGAGCAGCTTTTGGTATTTTACAAGGACAGATGTGGTTTTTCTATATCGTTACAGTAGTCGTTGTAGGATTTCTCGTATATTACATTCAAAAGGAAGCAAAAAAAAGTGTTCTACTTGGGGTGTCTTTAGGTTTAATTTTAGGTGGAGCTATTGGAAACTTTATCGACCGAGTTTTTCGAGGTGAGGTTGTAGATTTTATTGATACTTTTATCTTTACATACAATTTCCCTATTTTTAATGTAGCTGATTCTGCTCTTTGTGTTGGGGTAGCATTAATCTTCATTAAGATTATTAACGACGAAAGAATAGCAAAGGGGAAGAAATAATGGAGCAATACGTATTTCAAATTAACGAAGAACAGGTAAGTGAACGAATTGATAAATTAATGACGACCTTTAATCCAGATTGGTCTAGAACCCAAGTTCAGCAATGGATTAAAGACGGAAATGTTACCGTTAATGGTGATACTGTTAAAACAAATTACAAAGTGCAATTAAACGATACATTAGAGTTAGAAATACCAGAACCAGAACTACTTGAAGTGGAACCAGAACCGATCGATTTAGATATTGTATATGAAGATGAAGATGTCATTGTTGTTAATAAACCACGTGGAATGGTAGTTCACCCTGCACCTGGCCATTATTCAGGAACACTGGTTAATGGATTAATGTATCACTGTAAAGATTTATCTGGAATAAATGGTGTGATCCGACCAGGCATCGTACACCGAATTGATAAAGATACGTCCGGTTTATTGATGGTGGCAAAAAATGATGTGGCTCATGAATCATTAGTAGAACAACTTAAAGCGAAGACGACAAAGCGAATATATAAAGCAATTGCTCATGGCGTTATCGCACATGATGTTGGTACAATTGAAGCACCCATTGGAAGAGATAAAAAGGACCGCCAAAGCATGACCGTTACAGAAGAAGGACGTGATGCGGTGACTCATTTTACGGTACTTGAAAGATTTGAAAACTTTACGTATGTTCAATGTGAACTTGAAACAGGTAGAACGCATCAAATCCGTGTTCATATGAAATATATAGGTTTTCCTTTAGCTGGAGACCCTAAATATGGACCAAAAAAGACTCTTGATATCGACGGACAAGCCCTACATGCATCTGTATTAGGATTTGTACATCCACGTACAAAAGAAGAGCTTGTATTTGAAGCGCCTCTTCCACAGGAGATAGTAAAATTACTTGAAGAGCTAAGAAGGTAATTGTTAGAAGTATCTAACTATTTTTAAATTATAAAAACCGATTGACTTTGTTGTCGAATAGTGGAATAATAACGATAACAACAATATAGATCCTTTAACTACAGTCCCGTGAGGCTGAGAAGGAAGCGGATTAAAGGTAACACAGGGTGGAGTATGCCCTTTTACTGAACATTCACTAAACCTCTCATCAGAAACGGTGAGAGGTTTTTTGTATAACGACCGCTTTCACGTTAGGACATACTAATAGGGTGGAGGTGTTTAAGTATGGCGAGAGTAATTTTAGACGAACAAGCAATTCGACGTGCAACAACTAGAATTGCACATGAAATAATTGAACGAAATAAAGGAATTGATAATTGTATTTTAGTTGGAATTAAAACTCGTGGTATTTATGTTGCTAAAAGGTTAGCAGAAAGAATTGAACAAATTGAGGGTGAAAAAATTCCAGTTGGTGAAGTTGATATCACCCTATACAGGGATGATTTAACTGTTAAGACAGAAGACCAAGCTCCTCTTTTAAAAGGCTCACAAGTTCCTGCTGATATTACCGACCGAAAAGTAATTTTGATTGATGATGTACTTTACACAGGGCGAACAGTTCGAGCAGCTTTAGATGCATTAATGGATTTAGGTAGACCATCACAAATTCAATTAGCGGTGTTAATTGATAGAGGGCATCGTGAACTGCCAATTCGTCCAGACTATGTCGGGAAAAATGTTCCAACATCTAAAAGTGAAATTATTACAGCGAAATTAAAAGAAGTCGATGAAATTGATGAAGTAAGTATTATCCAAAAGGAAGAAATTTAATAACGCTTCTATTTCTTTAAAGCAGTCCAGTGAGGCTGACAAGAGAGCTTTTATACTTCTTACTAGGACTATGTCCTTTTTAGAGTGTAAAAAACCTCTCGTCAACATTGGACGCAGAGGTTTTTTAATAATATCGACCATTTCAACAAAGCTTACTAACAAGAGAAACATTAAAGGAGGACAATTAAATGTCACAACAACAAGAAATTGGTATCAGAGAAGTACCAAGATATGATAAATGGTTAACTTTTAGTATTCAGCACTTATTTGCAATGTTTGGTGCAACCATCTTAGTTCCGTATTTAGTTGATTTAAGTCCTGCAGTTGCACTATTTTCAAGCGGATTAGGTACTCTAGCGTATTTGTTAATAACTCGTGGACAAATTCCAGCTTACTTAGGTTCATCCTTTGCATTTATCGCGCCCATTATAGCAGCCACGACAATCGGCGGTCCAGAAGGTGCAATGATCGGAAGTTTTCTAGCGGGTATCATTTACGGTATAGTAGCACTGCTAATTAAAGCGAGCGGCGTAAGTTGGCTGCTAAAAATCCTACCACCAATCGTAGTTGGACCAGTTATTATGGTTATCGGTTTAGGTTTAGCAGGTGTGGCAATTAATATGGCCATGTATGTTCCAGGGACACCGGAATATAGCGGCACATTATTTTCAATAGCGATTGTAACTTTAGGGATTACCATTTTATCAGCGTTCTTCCTAAAAGGGTTCTTCGGTCTTATTCCTTTCCTATTTGGGATTATCGGTGGTTATGTTTATGCTTACTTCATGGGGGTTATAGATTTAACACCTGTAAGAGAAGCACCAATCTTTGCAGTACCAGATTTCATCGTACCGTTTGTAACTTATACACCAAGCTTCAATTGGCACATAGCAGCGATTATGGTTCCAATAGCGGTTGTAACGATTTCAGAACATATTGGAGATCAGATGGTTCTTAGTAAAGTAGTAGGAAAAAACTTCATTAAGAAGCCAGGCTTACACCGTTCTCTATTAGGAGATGGAGTTGCAACAATGATCGCATCTGTCCTTGGGGGTCCTCCAAATACAACATACGGAGAGAACATTGGTGTACTTGCAATTACTCGAGTGTTTAGTGTATTCGTTATTGGTGGAGCAGCAGTACTCGCTATGACCCTTGCTTTCTTTGGAAAATTCGCAGCATTAATTCAAACGATCCCAACTGCCGTCATGGGTGGGGTATCGATCTTACTCTTTGGGGTTATCGCTTCATCAGGTTTACGTATGTTAATTGAAAATGGTATCAACATGGGATTAAAGCGTAACTTAATCATTTCTTCAACTATTCTTGTCATCGGTATTGGTGGAGCTTTCATCCAAGTTTCAGATGAGATCCAAATTGCCGGCATGGCACTAGCAACAATTATCGGGATTGTTCTACACTTAATTCTTCCTGATAAAGAAGTAAGTTATGGTACAAAATCAATGTTTGAAGACAACAACAATTAAATAAACCAATCATCCTTTAATAAAGGTCCAGTGAGGCCTTGAAGGGGTAGTTAGATAATATAGGCAGTTGTTTTTACTGTCTCTCTTCAAAGAGGATGACTCAGAACTAGGTGTAAACATCAATTAGGTGTTAAAGCTAAGTGAGCCATCCTCTTTTTTTATAAAAAAGAAGTGAAGATGAAGGAGAGGAAGATGATTATGCACGTATTAACGATGCCATTACTCGAGACGATTGAAATTCATCAAATCTTACATGATGCTCAAGCTTTCCTAAATGGTGACCGTTGGATGCCAAATCGAGAAACATTTGTAGCCAATCTTTTCTTTGAGCCGAGTACGAGAACAAAATTCAGCTTTGAAGTAGCAGAAAAGAAACTAGGCCTTCAAGTTTTAAATTTCGAGGCTCAAACGTCCAGTGTCACAAAAGGGGAAACATTATACGACACGGTCAAAACGTTAGAGGCGATTGGAACGAATATTGTGGTTATCCGTCACCAACAAGATCATTATTTTGATGACCTTATTGGAAGAATTTCTATTCCAATCATTAATGGCGGCGACGGTTGTGGACATCATCCTACTCAATCTTTACTTGATTTATTAACGATTAAACAGGAATTTGGAACATTCGAAGGATTAAAGGTTGTCATTGTAGGTGACATTAGACACAGTCGAGTGGCTAGGTCCAATGCAGAAGTACTTCATCGTCTAGGGGCAAGTGTATGGTTTTCAGGTCCACGCTCATGGATTGATGACAGTATTCCATATGGAAATTTTATTGATATAGATGATGCTGTTGAGATGGCTGATGTGATGATGATGCTTCGTATACAACACGAACGTCATGCTGTAAAGATGGTAACAACTAAAAGCGATTATCACCACCAATATGGATTAACAATCGAAAGAGAACAACGAATGAAAAAAGACAGCATTATTATGCATCCAGCTCCAATTAATAGAGATGTTGAAATTGCAAGTGAGCTTGTTGAATGTGAACGCTCGAGAATATTCAAGCAAATGACAAATGGAGTTGCAGTTCGAATGGCAGTCTTAAAACGTGCGATCGAAAAGGGAGGACTTAAATAAATGAAGACATTAATTAAAAACGGAAAACTACTCAGTGAAAATGGTGAACTTATAAATCGAGATGTCCTAATAGAGGATAGCAAAATTGTAAGAATTGGAAGCGAGTTAGAAGAACAGGCAGATGAAGTAATTAATGTTAACGGAAACTTAGTCATTCCTGGCATGATTGATTTACATGTCCACTTAAGAGAACCAGGTGGTGAACATAAAGAAACGATCGAAACGGGAACATTGGCTGCTGCAAAAGGTGGATTTACAACAGTTGCACCAATGCCAAATACAAGACCAGTTCCAGATACGAAAGAACAACTAGATTGGCTACAAAATCGAATTAAAGAAACAGCCCATGTTCGAGTTTTGCCTTACGCATCAATTACTATTCGTGAATTAGGTCAAGAATTAACGAACTTCGAAGAACTTGCAGAAAGCGGAGCGTTTGCTTTTACAGATGATGGAGTTGGGGTACAAAGTGCAGACATGATGCTTCAAGCAATGAAAGCAGCTGCAAAAATCAAGAAAGCAATTGTTGCACATTGTGAAGAAAATACCCTCATCCATAAAGGCGCAGTTCATGAGGGAACTTTCTCAGAAAAACACGGAATTAATGGTATCCCATCCGTGTGTGAATCTGTACATATCGCGCGAGATGTATTACTAGCTGAAGCTGCTGATGCTCACTACCACGTCTGTCATATTAGTACGAAAGAGTCAGTCCGTGTTGTGCGTGATGCAAAAAGAGCAGGTATTAAAGTGACGGCAGAAGTAACACCACATCATTTATTACTTTGTGATGAAGACATTCCAGGATTAGATTCAAACTATAAAATGAACCCGCCACTGAGAGGTAAGAAGGACCTCGAAGCTTTAATTGAAGGGTTACTTGATGGGACAATTGATTTTATCGCAACAGATCATGCACCTCATAGTGCAGAAGAAAAAGCTTTAGGTATGGAAAAAGCACCATTTGGTATTGTCGGATTAGAAACAGCCTTTCCATTGTTATACACAAACATGGTTGAAAAAGGAACGATTACATTAAAGCAATTAGTCGATTGGTTAACGATTAAACCAGCTGAAGCGTTTGGCTTATCATTTGGAACACTTGTTGAAGGTGTAGACGCAGACATTACAGTTATTGATTTAAATTCAGAAGAAACAATCATACCTGAAAGCTTTGTATCAAAGGGGAAAAACACGCCTTTTACAAACTGGAATTGTAAAGGATGGCCGACACACACATTTGTAGCTGGAAAGCTTGTATGGAAAAAGGGGGAGCAGCAATGAAAAGACAATTAATTTTAGAAGATGGAACAGTATTTGTTGGAAAAGCATTTGGTAGTGAGAATGAAAAAGTAGGCGAAGTTGTTTTTAATACAGGGATGACAGGATATCAAGAGATCTTATCTGACCCTTCCTATTGTGCTCAAATTGTGACACTAACTTATCCGTTAGTTGGGAATTATGGCATTAACCGTGATGATTTCGAGTCAATTGAACCAGCCATTCATGGATTAATTGTAAAAGAGGCTGCAATCCATCCAAGCAACTGGAGATGTGAAGAGTCAATTGATGATTTATTAAAAGCAAAAGGAATTCCAGGCTTAGAAGGAATTGATACAAGAAAATTAACTCGTCTTATTCGTAAGCACGGTACGTTAAGAGGGAAACTATGCGGCATGGATGTAAATGTTGAAGAAGTCGTAAATGAGCTTAACTCAACAGAAGAGCCAAATGATCAAGTAAAACGAGTATCAACTCAAGATCCATATCACTGCCCAGGACGAGGACATCGTGTTGTTTTAGTAGATTACGGTGCAAAGCATGGGATCATCCAAAACTTAATTCAACGAGATTGTGATGTAATTGTCGTGCCATATAATACAACGGCTGATGACATTCTTCGTTTATACCCAGATGGTATTATGTTGTCCAATGGCCCAGGTAATCCAGTAGATGTTCCAGAAGCGATTGAAATGATCCAAAATCTATTAGGGAAAGTACCAATTTTCGGAATTTGCCTAGGGCATCAATTACTTGCATTAGCATGTGGAGCAAGATCAGCGAAATTAACTTTTGGACACCGTGGTTCCAACCATCCAGTAAGAGAATTAGAAACAGGAAAAATCGATATCACTTCTCAAAATCACGGTTATACAATTGAAGAAGACTCACTTGAAGATACTCGTTTAATTGTCACACATAAAGCAGTAAATGACGGAACAGTTGAAGGTGTTGCTCACTTGGACTATCCTGCATTTAGTGTTCAATATCACCCAGAAGCATCACCTGGACCAGAAGACTCAAACCATTTGTTTACTAAGTTTATTAAGTTAATTGAAGAACATAAACAAAGCCGAGTGCGCGTTTAACAAATAAGGGGGAGACAACATGCCAAAACGTACGGATATTAAAAAGATTTTAGTGATTGGGTCAGGACCCATCGTTATCGGACAAGCAGCTGAATTTGATTATGCAGGTACACAAGCATGTCAAGCGTTAAAAGAAGAAGGGTATGAGGTTATTCTTATTAACTCTAACCCAGCAACAATTATGACGGATACAACGATGGCTGATCGAGTGTATATCGAGCCAATTACGTATGAATTTGTTAGTCGTATCATCCGTCAAGAGCGCCCTGATGGTCTTCTGGCAACTTTAGGTGGTCAAACGGGTCTTAATATGGCTGTAGAACTAGAAGAGTCAGGTATCTTAAAAGAGTACGATATTGAACTATTAGGAACACATCTTGACGCTATCAAGCGCGCTGAGGATCGTGATTTATTTAGAACTTTAATGAATGAATTAAACGAGCCGGTACCAGATAGTGATATCGTTCATAACCTTGAGGAGGCGTACCGTTTTGTTGAGCGTGTCGGTTATCCAATTATCGTTCGTCCAGCATTTACACTCGGTGGAACTGGAGGCGGACTTGTTTATAACGAGGAAGACCTTATTGAAATCGTAACGAGTGGATTAAAGTACAGCCCAGTAACACAATGCCTTTTAGAGAAAAGTATCGCCGGATTTAAAGAAGTAGAATATGAAGTAATGCGCGATAGTAAAGACCAAGCGATCGTTGTATGTAACATGGAAAATATCGATCCAGTTGGCGTACACACAGGAGACTCCATCGTAGTAGCACCGAGTCAAACGCTTTCTGATCGTGAATATCAAATGCTTCGTAATTCATCTTTAAAAATTATTCGTGCATTAGGAATTGAAGGCGGATGTAACGTTCAGTTTGCACTTGATCCGGATAGCTATCAATACTACATCATTGAAGTTAACCCACGGGTAAGCCGTTCATCAGCACTTGCGTCAAAAGCAACAGGTTATCCAATTGCAAAAATTGCAGCAAAAATTGCAGCAGGGTATGCATTAGATGAAATTATGAATCCGATTACGAAAACGACGTATGCTAGTTTTGAACCAGCACTTGACTATGTCGTTAGTAAAATTCCGCGCTGGCCATTTGATAAGTTTGAGTCAGCAAACCGTACATTAGGTACACAAATGAAAGCGACAGGAGAAGTTATGGCGATTGGACGTAATTTAGAAGAGTCTCTTTTAAAAGCCATTCGTTCATTAGAAGCAGGTGTATTCCACTTAGAAAGAAGCGGACTTGAGACAATTGAAAATGTCGAGTTAGAAAAGCGTATAGCTGTAGCGGATGATGAGCGCTTGTTTGTAATTGGTGAAGCGTTCCGTCGTGGTTACACGGTCGAACAGCTTTGGGAACTAAGTAAGATTGATCGTTTCTTCCTTCATAAAATGGAAGATATCGTGAAGTTAGAACAATCATTAAAAGATAACAAAGGTAACATCGAACTGCTAACGGAAGCGAAAGAAAAAGGGTTTGCAGATGTAACGGTCGCAAAATTATGGGAAATGGAAGAAGGAGAACTCTTCGACCTGCGTGAGCAAAAAGGAATTATGCCAGTATATAAAATGGTCGATACGTGTGCAGCAGAATTCGAATCTGCAACTCCATATTTCTATGGAACATATGAAGATGAAAACGAGTCGTTCATTTCTGATAAAAAGAGTATTCTCGTTTTAGGTTCTGGTCCAATCCGTATCGGACAAGGAATTGAGTTTGATTACGCGACAGTTCATACGGTTTGGGCAATTAAAGAAGCTGGATATGAAGCAATTATTATTAACAATAACCCAGAAACGGTTTCAACAGATTTTAGTACTTCTGACAAGCTGTACTTTGAGCCTTTGACACTTGAAGACGTGATGCATGTCATTAGACAAGAACAACCAGAAGGTGTAATTGTTCAATTTGGTGGTCAAACGGCGATCAACTTAGCGGAAGGTCTTTCAGCTCGTGGAGTTAAAATTTTAGGAACAGCATTGGAAGATATGGACCGTGCAGAAGATCGTGATAAGTTTGAAAATACTTTACAAGAATTAGGGATTCCACAACCGCTAGGTAAAACAGCAACTTCAGTAGATCAAGCTGTGAAAATTGCAACTGAAATTGGCTACCCTGTTTTAGTACGCCCATCTTATGTACTAGGTGGTAGAGCGATGGAGATCGTTTATAAAGAAGCTGAGTTACTAAACTATATGGAAAATGCGGTAAAGATTAACCCGAAACATCCGGTATTGATTGACCGTTATTTAACAGGAAAAGAAATTGAAGTGGATGCTATCTCAGATGGTGAAAACGTCTATATTCCGGGAATTATGGAACATATCGAGCGTGCTGGAGTTCACTCAGGTGACTCAATTGCAGTTTATCCGCCACAAACACTTTCTGCTGAAATTAAAGAGAAGGTCATTGAGCGTACGATTTCATTAGCTCGCGGATTAAATATAGTTGGTCTTTTAAACATCCAGTTTGTTTTACATGAAAATGAGGTTTACGTGCTAGAAGTAAACCCTCGTTCAAGTCGTACGGTTCCTTTCTTAAGTAAAATAACAGGTGTTGCTATGGCAAACATTGCAACGAAAGCGATCCTAGGTAAAAAGCTTCCTGAATTAGGGTATGAAACAGGCTATCACCCTGAGGGTAAAGAAGTATCGGTTAAAGTACCAGTGTTCTCATTTGCTAAGCTGCGTCGTGTCGATATTTCACTCGGTCCGGAAATGAAATCAACAGGTGAAGTTATGGGACGTGACTATACTTTAGAAAAAGCGCTCTATAAAGGGTTAATTGCATCTGGGATGAAAATTCCTAAGTACGGTTCAGTTCTCTTCACTATTGCAGATAAGGACAAAGAAGAAGGCTTAGAACTTGTTCAGCGTTTCCACCGTATTGGCTATAACATTTTAGCGACTGAAGGAACTGCTGGTATGATTAAAGACCTGCAAATCCCAGTAACAACTGTTAATAAAATTGGTGCTGAAAAGCCAAATTTACTAGATGTTATTCGCCAAGGACAAGCACAATTTGTAATCAATACATTCTCTAAAGGAAAACAACCGGCTCGTGATGGTTTCCGAATTCGTCGTGAAGCAGTTGAAAACGGAGTAGTTTGTTTGACGTCACTTGATACAGCAGAAGCTTTATTAAAAGTTATTGAGTCGATTACGTTTGCTTCAGAAAGTATGCCAGCAATGCAATAAAAGAAGGGGGATGTGCTTGTGCTTAAGGATAATTTAACGATCGTTCACCAAGAGAGAATTGCTGATCAAATATTTGAATTAGTTATCGAAGGTGACCTAGTTTCGAATATGACAACACCAGGTCAGTTTGTTCATGTCAAAATTGACCGTGGAATTGATCCGTTGTTACGCCGCCCAATTAGTATTTGTAACGTCGATCTAAACAAAAAACAGCTAACGATGTTATATCGTGCTGGTGGTAAAGGAACGTCACTTTTATCTCAACGTGTGAAAGGGGAACTTGTTGATGTCATGGGTCCCCTTGGCACAGGCTTTCCTGTAGAAGAAGCAAAAGAGGGAGAAGTAGCATTGTTAGTAGGTGGGGGTATTGGTGTCCCTCCACTGTACTACCTCTCACAGCAACTGAAAGCAAGAGGTGTAAAAGTCGTACACGTCCTAGGATTTGCTTCAGCTAAAGATGTTTTTTATGAAGAAAAATTTGCACAACTTGGGGATACGTATGTTGCAACAGTTGATGGCACACATGGTTCAAAAGGGTTTGTAACTGATGTGATCGAGCAAGAAGGTCTTAGTTTTGATGTGTTATATTCCTGCGGGCCTAACCCTATGTTGAAAGCATTAGAAGGTCGCTTTCATGACAGACGAGCGTATTTATCTCTTGAAGAGCGAATGGGCTGTGGAATTGGTGCTTGCCTAGCTTGTGTATGTCATCTTCAAGACGATCCAACAGGTACTTCATATAAAAAGATATGTACAGACGGTCCTGTATTCCCAATCGGAGAGGTGATACTATGAGCCGTTTACAAATAGAACTACCAGGATTATCTATGAAAAATCCAATTATGCCAGCTTCAGGCTGCTTTGGATTTGGAAAAGAGTATGCGAAGTTTTACGATTTAAGTAAGCTTGGTGCGATCGCAGTTAAAGCAACTACAGCTGAACCACGCTACGGAAATCCAACACCACGTGTTGCAGAAACAGCAGCGGGTATGCTAAACGCAATCGGATTACAAAACCCTGGTCTTGAAAAAGTGGTAAATGAGGAATTACTATGGTTAGAAAAGTACGATGTCCCAATTATAGCGAACGTTGCTGGATCAGAAATGGAAGATTACATTGAAGTAGCTGAACGTGTATCTAAAGCACCCAATGTGACCGCATTAGAGCTGAATATTTCTTGTCCAAACGTTAAAAAAGGCGGGATTGCTTTCGGTACGATCCCAGAAGTAGCAGCAGAATTGACAAAAGAAGTGAAACGAGTATCTTCAGTACCTGTTTATGTGAAGTTGTCTCCTAATGTTGCTGATATTGTTGGAATGGCTAGAGCTGTCGAAGAAGCAGGTGCGGATGGACTATCCATGATTAATACATTATTAGGAATGCGGATTGATTTAAAATCAAGAAAACCGATCTTAGCCAACGGTGCAGGCGGACTTTCTGGACCAGCGGTAAAGCCGGTAGCGATCCGTATGATCCATCAAGTAAGTCAAGCGGTTTCGATCCCGATTATCGGAATGGGCGGCATACAATCGGCTGAAGATGTTATTGAATTTTTCTTAGCAGGTGCCGATGCTGTTGCGGTTGGTACAGCAAACTTTGTCGATCCATTTATTTGTCCGGATATTATTGATGCACTGCCTGAATGGTTAGATCAGCTTGGTGTTGATCACATTTCTGAATTAACGGGAGGGAGCTGGAAGTAATGAAGAGACCTGTCATTATAGCTTTAGATTTTTCCAGCACCGAAGCGGTTGAAGAGTTTCTAACGAAAATCCCAAATGAACCGTTATTTTTAAAGGTCGGAATGGAACTTTTTTATAGTTCAGGTGCACAACTAATTCATAGTTTGAAAGAAAAAGGTCATCAAATATTTTTAGACTTAAAGCTACATGACATCCCAAATACTGTACAGCAAGGAATGAAAACTCTCGCTCGTTTAAATGTTGATATTGTTAATGTTCATGCTGCAGGTGGTTCAGAAATGATGAAACGAGCGATGGAAGGTCTTTATGCAGGAACCCCATCTGGAATTGAGCGGCCGAAGCTGATTGCTGTCACTCAATTAACGAGTACAAGTGAACAGGTCATGCAACAAGAATTGAAGATTAACGGAACCATGAAAGAGACTGTTCAAGCCTATGCTAAACTAGCTAGTGAAAGTGGATTAGATGGAGTCGTTTCTTCCCCACTAGAAGTACCGCTTATTCATGAGGCTTGTGGAGAACAGTTTTTAACAGTCACACCTGGGATTCGTTTAGCTGGAGATGCTGTTGGGGATCAAAAACGGGTGACAACACCGAGTGATGCTAGAACACTTGGCAGTTGGGGAATCGTTGTTGGAAGAAGTATTACTTCAAGTGAAGATCCCGCAAAAGCTTATGAAACAGTAGTCAAACAATGGGAGGAATTATCATGAAAAAACAAATAGCATCGCACCTATTAGATATAAATGCTGTATATTTACGCCCAAATGACCCATTTACGTGGAGTTCAGGGATGAAATCTCCCATTTATTGTGATAATCGTTTAACACTATCTTACCCAGTCATTCGTAAGGATATTGCGAATGGGTTAAAGCAATTAATTGAAGAAAATTATGCTAATGTTGATGTTATTGCCGGAACTGCCACAGCCGGTATTCCTCACGCGGCTTGGGTAAGTGATTTGATGGAAAAGCCAATGGCCTATATTCGCAGCAAAGCAAAAGGTCATGGAAAAGGTAATCAAATTGAAGGAAAAATCGAAGCTGGCGATAAAGTAGTTATTGTTGAAGATTTGATTTCAACAGGGGGAAGTGTCATTACCGCTGCAGAAGCCGTTCGTGAAGTAGGTGGAATTGTAGTTGGTGTAGTCGCCATTTTTACATACGGCTTAGAAAAAGGGATAACTCAACTCGAAGAAGCAAAATTACCGTTCCAAGTACTAACCGATTATGAAACACTTCTTCAAGTCTCATTAGAAAGAAACGATATTAATGAAGAAGAAGTATCAAAGTTAAAGCAATGGCGTCAAAATCCATCGTCTACAGATTGGATGAACGCCTAATATATAGAGTTGGACTTACAACAGTTAAACGGTTCAGCAAAGACATAAAAAAAGGTGGAGATCATTTGTGATTTCCATCTCTATTTTTATTAATTTAGCGACTTTGTCCCACTAGTTGATGTAGCTGAATACAGCCTGCACAGCATCAAACTTGCATATATTCAGGAAATAAGGGCCTTTCAATCCGCAAAAAAATTTACTACCTACTTAATCCATAAATGATATCCTGTGCAACAAAGTAGGTGCTATTTTATTCATTCCTCCCCAAATTTAGTACAATGGTAAAGGAATGTGAGTTAGAAAAGCCGAAGTTATTCCTACAGTGTAATCTAGTGTCTTCAAAATAGTCTGGGCTAGTACTGACAGTTTGTAAGTAAGTAATACGAAGGGGGAGTACATATGCGAAAGATGAATGGGGAAGAGTTTGATCCGTTAGTGCCTTTTTTTGATGGGATGGCATGTACTAGGTGGTTAGGAACTGTACATGATCAACTAAAACAAGCAACAGGAACCTGGAGTGGGAAGCGGGTATTAGATGTGGGGTGTGGAACAGGCCGTTTATTATTTAGAGGGGTAGATGAAGCCAATCACGTTGTAGGTATCGATCTCTCTGAAGGAATGATTCAAGCTGCAGATGAACTTTACAAAGAAAAAGGTAAAAAAGATAAAGCCACTTTTCAAGTAGGGGATGCGTATAATTTACCATTTGCCGATCATGAATTTGACTTAGCGATTTCTACATGCGTGCTTTTTCTCTTACCAGAGCCGGATATGGGTATGAAAGAAATGATCCGTGTTGTAAAAGAGGGTGGTATGATTGCGATGTTAAACCCATCTGAACATATGAATCAACAGGCAGCTGCCGAGTATTGTAAACGGCATAAGATTACACAGTTTGAGGAGACGACGCTGCTAAAGTGGTCTAATATTTCAACGTTACGTCATCGCTATAATTCTGAGGAACTTTCTACATTTCTAAAAGACTGCGGAGCAAAACAGGTTGAACACTTTCCAGTTGTAGACGGATTAGCTTTAATTACTATTTGTAAACTGTAACAAAAAAGGACAGCCCAATTTAAAAGGCTGTCCTCTAATTTTTTTTCATTACTAAATGTAAATTATTTTCTCAACTTCAATACAAGGTCCTCATCAGGTGTTACATACAACGTAGTTTGATTGTCATATATAACAAAGCCAGGTTTTGAACCATTTGGCTTTTTGACATGTCGGATTTTCGTATAATCAACAGGTACACCACTCGATTGTCGTGCCTTACTATAAAATGCAGCGACTGTTGCTGCTTCTGTTAACGTCGTCTCGTCAGGATCGGTATCGCGGATCAAGACGTGAGAACCAGGAATGTCCTTTGTATGCAGCCAGATTTCGTCTTGACGGGCAAATCGATTCGTAAGGTATTCGTTTTGCTTGTTGTTTTTACCGACAAAAAATTCTACACCTGCTGATGAGATATAGGACTCTACTTGTGGTTTAGTCGGTTTTTTCTTTTTCTTACTATCTTTTTGTCGACGTCTTACATAGCCTTCTTCAACTAGCTCTTCACGAATTTCCTCAACATCTTTCGGGGATGCTGCTTCCATTTGCTGAATTAATTGATCAAGGTATTGAATTTCTTGTTTTGCTTTTTCTATTTGTTCCTCAACAACTGCAACGGAGTTTTTTGCTTTATTATATTTACGGAAGTAGTTTTGAGCATTATCTGACGGTGTCTTCTGTGGGTCTAATGGGATCGTTACAGTTCCCCCGTTTTCATCGTAATAATCGATGACGTCGACTGCTTTGTCACCGCGCTTAACCATATGAAGGTTAGCGGTTAATAGTTCGCCGAAGCGTTGATACTTTTGTGCTTTTTTAGCATCAACTAATGTTTTCTCAAGCTTTTTTATTTTTTTCTCATTTTTTGAGAGTTCATTTCGCAAAAAACGTTCAAGGTCATGAGCTTGTTGTTTTACTCGGTCACGCTCCCCTTTACCATAGAAAAAGCGGTCAAGTAGTTCACTTACTGAAGAGAAATAACGTACATCACCTTGTAAATGAGTTAATGAGAATAGAGAGAATGCTTCTTTACCAGTTACTATAATCATCTGTGGCTCAAATTGATGAGCTTTTAATGGGTCAATTACTTCGTAAAATGCAGATACGATGGCTCTTTGCTGTGATAACTTAGCACGGTGAACGATTTCTTTTGTCACTTGTGGTGATATGCCCGAAAAAGCTTCGAGAAGTTGCTTATCTAATTTCCCTTGATTGAAATCTAGCTTACGCAGCAATCCTTCCTCATCTACAGAAAAGGGGTCGGTCTTTCCTTGACCAGGTGGAAATTCATACGTATGACCTGGGAGAACAGTTCTTACACTGCTTTGTGACGGCGTAATATGCTTGATGCTGTCAATAATTTTCTTACTTTCTTTATCAATCAGTGTAATGTTGCTATGCCGTCCCATAATTTCAATAACCAATGTTTTATATGTAGTATCTCCTAATTCGTCCTTTCCTTTTATATCAATAGTAATGATACGTTCCATATCGATTTGCTCAATTTTTTCAATAAAACTACCTTCTAGATGTTTGCGGAGCAGCATACAAAACATCGGTGGCTCTTGAGGGTTATCATATTTTTCCTTCGTTAAATGAGCACGGGCAAATGAAGGGTTTGCCGATAAAAGCAATGAATGATTGGTTCCTTTTGCACGGATTGTTAATAATAATTCAGTTTTATAAGGTTGATAGACACGGGATATTCTTCCCGTTACTAATTTTTCTTGTAATTCGTTTGTTATTGCTCTAGTCATTAGTCCATCAAATGACATACGTTCACCAACTTCCTTAACGTTCAACTTTTGAGAAAAGTTTTAAATTTAAATTTATAAAATCATTACTATCATCAGTATAGCATTTTTTAGGACGTGCCTGAATATGATGCTTGTATAAAGTGTACAAGATGTGGGGTGTCTTCATGAAATGGTATGAGATGGAGGTAAATGAAGTTGAAAGATCGACGGGAACAAACGGAACAACAGGTTTGTCAGATAAGGAGGCACAAAAGCGGTTAAAACAATATGGAGAAAACAAATTAGATGAAGGAGAGAAACCTTCAGCACTATTAGTCTTTTTAAGTCAGTTTAAAGATTTTATGGTGCTCGTTCTACTAGCTGCCACACTCATTTCCGGGTTACTAGGTGAATACATCGATGCGATTACAATTATGATTATTATTTTATTAAATGGTGTATTAGGCTTTGTCCAAGAACGTAAAGCAGAAAAATCACTAACTGCCTTAAAAGAATTGTCAGCACCGCAACTAGTCGTCCTTCGGAGTGGAGAGTGGACAAAAATTCCTTCTAGTTTGGCCGTTGTTGGGGATATCGTTAAAGTCATAAGCGGTGACCGAATTGGTGCTGATATGAGACTTTTAAAAGTGAATGGTCTTCAAATAGAGGAATCGTCACTTACAGGAGAGTCTGTCCCTGTACAAAAAAGTGAACAGGTTTTAATAGGTGAAGACCTTGAACTTGGTGATCAAGCCAATATGGCATTTATGGGTACCCTCGTCACCCAAGGAAATGGAATAGGTGTTATTGTTGCAACTGGAATGAAAACGGAAATGGGGAAGATAGCCCATTTACTTCAATCAACAGAAACATTAGTAACTCCTTTGCAAAGAAAATTAGAGCAGTTAGGGAAGATTTTAATTGGTGTTGCACTTCTTCTTACAGCTCTTGTCGTTTTAATTGGGGTTTATCAAGGACATGACGTTTACACGATGTTCCTCGCTGGGGTTTCTTTAGCAGTTGCGGCGATTCCAGAGGGATTACCAGCGATCGTAACTGTTGCGCTTGCTCTAGGTGTTCAACGAATGATTAAACGAAAGGCAATTGTTCGTAAGCTCCCTGCCGTTGAAACTTTAGGATGTGCGTCTGTCATTTGTTCTGACAAGACTGGAACTTTAACGCAAAATAAGATGACAGTTACTCACCTGTGGATTGGTGGGAAAACGTGGCATGTAACAGGAACAGGTTATGAGCCAACAGGTGATTTTTTAGCTAGTGGTGAAAAGGTAAACATTCAAAAAGAACGAGCCCTGCAACAGATGCTAGCTTTTGGATACTTATGTAATCACGCAAAAATCAATGAAAAACCCGTCAAGGAAGGTCTATTAAAAAAGAAGAAAACCGAATTTGTCCTAGATGGTGACCCTACAGAAGGAGCACTGGTGGTTGCTGCAATGAAAGCGGGGATTACTTCAGCTTCGCTGAAAAAGCAATTTAAAATCATTAAAGAATTTCCATTTGAATCAACGAGAAAAATGATGACAGTAATCGTTGAAGATAAAAATGGTAAAAGGTTTGCGGTCACTAAAGGTGCCCCTGATGTCGTATTAGCAAATAGTAAAAACATCTTCTTCAATTCTCGAGAAGAAGCTATGACAAACAGGAGTCGAACGTTAGTAGAGGATGCCATTACAACATTAGCTAGTCAAGCGCTGCGTACGATTGCTATCGCGTATCGTCCACTATCGACTTCTGATAAAGTGGATTATCCATTAGATGTAGAAAAAGATTTAACGTTCATTGGCCTTGAAGGAATGATTGACCCTCCAAGACCAGAAGTAAGAGACTCCATTCGTGAGTGTCGCGAAGCTGGTATCAAAACCATTATGATTACTGGAGACCACGCAATTACAGCTCGAGCGATTGCAAAGCAACTTGATATACTTCCTGAAAACGGGAAAGTGCTTGACGGTCAAACGCTTTCTAGAATAAGTGTCGAACAGCTAGAAGAAATCGTGGATGACGTTTATGTATTTGCTCGTGTTTCTCCAGAACATAAATTAAAGATTGTTAAAGCGCTCCAAGCACGAGGTCATATTGTCGCAATGACCGGTGATGGTGTTAATGATGCCCCTGCAATTAAGGCAGCAAACATTGGGATCGCAATGGGAATCACAGGTACTGATGTAGCTAAAGAAGCGTCGTCGCTTATCTTAAGTGATGATAACTTTGCAACAATTAAAGCAGCTATTAAAGAAGGAAGAAATATTTACGAGAACATTCGAAAATTTATTCGGTACATGCTCGCCTCCAATGTTGGAGAAATTTTAGTCATGTTGTTTGCGATGATTTTAGGATTGCCTTTGCCGCTCGTAGCGATTCAAATTTTATGGATTAACCTCGTAACGGATGGGTTACCAGCGATGGCTCTTGGAATGGATAAAGCAGAAGGCGATGTGATGAAACGACCACCGCGAAGTCCTGATGAGGGTGTATTTGCAAGAGGTCTTGCTTGGAAAATTGTGAGCAGAGGTTTTATGATTGGTGTCGTAACTTTAGTGGCATTTATGGTGACATTAAATGCGAACCCCGATGATTTAACAAAGGCGCAGACGGTAGCGTTTGTTACACTCGTTATGGCTCAATTAATCCATGTATTCGACTGTCGCAGTGAATACTCTGTATATCACCGTAATCCTTTTGAAAATATGTATCTTGTAGTTGCGGTTATTTCATCTATTTTACTCATGCTTGCTGTAATCTACTACCCGCCATTACAAAATGTTTTCCATACGACGTATATGGACGCACGTGATTGGCTCCTTATTCTCGGTATGGCTGCAATACCTACAGTTGTTTTAGGTGCAGGTCAATTATTTGGGAAAAAGCGTTAAGTTTATTACTTGCTATTTTAGAAAAGTTTCGTTAGGCTGTTATAGGTAACTTTTTACCTGTAGCGGCCTTTCTTTCCTTTTTATTGTTGAAGGTGTTAATATTAGATAGAATAGAAAAAGTGGATGTGATAAGATGATTACAAGTATGACAGGATACGGGCAAGCGGTCTTAGAAAATGAACGCTTTAAAGTTTCAGTTGAAATGCGCTCCTATAATCATCGTTTTTTTGAAGTAATGATTCGTATGCCTAGACAGCTTTTACCCATTGAAGAACAGTTAAAGAAAGCCGTCCAAAAACAAGTGCATCGTGGTAAAGTTGATGTTTTTATTAACATAGAGGGTGAAGGTCTCGTCAAAAAACGTTTAAATATAGATTGGGATCTTTTTCAGGAATATATTCACGTAGCAACTGATATGAAAAAGCGAGCAGATGTCACAGGACAGCCGTCAGTAGACGCATTGCTTCTACATGAAAAGATTGTAAGTGTTCACGAGCAAGAACAAACGGATGAAGGACTATTCTCCACGCTTATTAAAGCTACAGAAGAGGCTGCTTTGAAGCTGACCGAAATGAGAAAGCGAGAAGGACATTCGTTATTCGTTGATTTAAAAACAAGAGTTGAACATGTAAGTAAATTAGCAACGGACTTAAAACAATATGCTCCTAAAGTAGCTGAACACTATCGCACAAAGTTACAGAAGCGTGTAGAAGAATTTTTACAAGGCCAAGTTGAATATGATGAAAATAGACTCTTAAATGAAGTGGCTTTCTTTGCGGATAAGTCGAATGTTGATGAGGAGTTAATTCGTTTAGATTCTCATACCGTCCAATTTCAAAAGATTATTGAAGAGGGTGGGGTTGTTGGAAGAAAGTTAGATTTCCTCATTCAAGAGATGAATCGTGAAGTAAATACGATTGGTTCAAAAGCAAATGACATACATATAAGCCGGCAAGTGGTAGAATTAAAGAGCGAAATAGAAAAAATTAAAGAACAAGTGCAAAATATTGAATGATTTTATAGAAAAACGCCCGTTCTTCGTATATAGTAATTTTAGGATGGGAAAAATATCGAGAGTGAGTTTTCTATTTTGGCGATAAGACACAAGCTTACCTTTACTTAAGGAGGGTTTAGCCTCATTGTCCTATTTACTCCTCTCAAAAAGCGAGGGAGAAAAGATGAACATTAAGTTAATTAATATTGGCTTTGGTAACATCGTATCTGCAAATCGTATTATTTCAATTGTAAGTCCAGAGTCTGCACCAATAAAAAGAATTATTCAAGAAGCGAGAGAGCGTAACATGTTGATCGACGCAACATATGGCAGACGTACTCGAGCGGTAATTATCGCAGATAGCGACCATGTCATATTAAGTGCAGTTCAACCAGAAACGGTTGCGCAGCGTCTAACGAACAAAGATGAATCGGATGATGCTTAGACATACATACAAGAGCTACTCGGCTAATGCCGAGTTTCATACACTTTTAACAATGACTTGTCCATTGAATTAAATAAAATGACAAGTTAAACGGAGGTATTTATGAAGAAGGAAAAAGGGTTGTTGATCGTGCTCTCAGGTCCTGCGGGTGTGGGGAAAGGAACGGTTTGTTCAGCTCTTCGTCAAGAGAACACAGACATTCAATACTCAGTGTCGGCAACCACTCGTGCTCCACGTGAAGGAGAAGTAGATGGTGTCAATTACTTCTTTAAATCAAGAGATGAATTTGAAGAAATGATAAAAAATGATGCGCTGTTAGAATGGGCCGAGTACGTAGGTAATTACTATGGTACACCGATTGATTACGTTAAAAAAACAATTGACGAAGGTAATGACATCATCTTAGAGATTGAAGTCCAAGGTGCATTAAAAGTAAAAGAACGCTTACCTGAAGGTGTGTTTATCTTTTTAATGCCACCAAGCTTAGCTGAATTAAGAAAGAGGATTGAAGGTCGAGGCACTGAAACGGCTGAAGTCATTAACAAGCGCATGACAGTTGCCAAAGAAGAAATTGATATGATGAAAAAATATGACTACGTCGTAGAAAATGATGAAGTCCAAGCAGCTGTTAACCGTATTAAGGCGATTGTCACAGCTGAGCATTGTAAGCGTGAACGATTAATTGAGAAGTATAAACAATTAGTGGAGGTTGAGTAATTTGTTATATCCATCAATCGATTCTTTATTAGATAAGTTAGACTCAAAGTATACGTTAGTCACGGTATCATCTAAACGTGCTCGTGAAATTAAAGAAGATTCAAAACGTGGTCCTCTAGTAGTTAAACCTGTTTCTTATAAACCAGTCGGGGTTGCTTTAGAGGAAATTGTATCAGATCAACTTCAATATGAGCGCCTTGAAAAATAACAACCTATTCTTACAATAGGTTGTTTTTTCATAAAAAAATTAGAAATCTGACAGCTGAAAGCGTCCAAACAGGTGCTATCGGCTCGAGGTCGCTTCCGGTCCATCAAACGTATCTAAAGGTTGAAGGACACTTATTGATGGTCCTCTAGCGCTTGTCGCCGATGGACGAGCGCCTTACACTTTTCTATCTATATGGGGGGAAGAGAAATGTTAAAAGGAAAGAAAATCTTATTATGTGTTACTGGTGGTGTTGCTGTTTTTAAAGCCGCGGCGTTAACAAGTAAGCTATCACAAGCAGGTGCTGCTGTAAAAGTGATGATGACTAAATCTGCTGAGCAGTTTGTCACTCCATTAACGTTTCAAGCACTTTCTAGGCAACCTGTATATAATGATACATTTGACGAAAAAGATCCAAGTGGTGTTGCGCATATTGATTTGGCGGATTGGCCAGATGTTATTTTAATTGCACCAGCTACAGCGAATATGATTGGAAAGTTAGCAAATGGCATTGCTGATGATATGATTTCTACAACGTTACTTGCAACAACTGCTCCTGTGTTTGTTGCTCCTGCGATGAATGTACATATGTATGCACACCCAGCGGTAGTTAACAATCTAAACACACTTAATGGATATGGGTATCATTTTATTGAACCTGATGAAGGCTTTCTTGCATGTGGCTATGTTGGCAAAGGACGACTAACTGAGCCGGAACAAATTATTGAACGTCTTCATCAGTTTTTTGAGGATGAGTTGTATCAACCGCTCAAAGGCAAACAATTTCTCATTACAGCAGGGCCTACGCAAGAAAAGATTGATCCTGTTCGTTACATTACAAACCATTCTTCCGGAAAGATGGGATACCAAATTGCTGAAGTAGCAGCACAACTTGGGGCTGACGTTATTCTGATTTCAGGGCCGACACAATTAGAAACACCTAAAGGAGTGACAAGAATTAATGTCGAGTCGGCACAAGCCATGTATAAAGCCGTCATGGAGCATTTTGTCTCAACTGATGTAGTTGTTAAGACGGCTGCTGTTGCTGATTACCGGCCTAAAGTTGTTCATGCTGAAAAAATGAAGAAAAAGCCAGGAGATGCTGTTATCGAATTAGAACGCACTACCGACATCTTAGCAACATTAGGTGAATTAAAAACGCATCAAACCTTAGTCGGATTTGCCGCGGAAACTGAAAAAGTAGAAGAGTATGCCAAAGGTAAATTAGAGCGTAAAAATTTAGACTTGATCGTTGCAAATAACATAACTGAAGCGGGTGCAGGGTTCAAGGGAGATACAAACAGAGTAACGATCTATAAGAAAAATGGTGAAACGATTGAGCTCCCGATTATGACGAAAAGGGAAGTAGCCGAACAGCTTCTAGCTGAAATCATTAATGATGAACAAGGAAGTTCTCGCGAATGATTGCTAGGGTAATAGTCGATGTCCCAAGTGGACAAACTGATCGTCTGTTTGATTATAAAATTCCAGATAAATGGTATAACGTTCTAGAAAAAGGAATGAGGGTCGTTGTTCCTTTTGGTCCACGCTCAATCCAAGGCTTTGTTGTGGAGATTGTCGAAAATTCATCTGTTGAAAAATTGAAAGAAATTAAAGAAATATTAGATGTGACCCCTGTATTAACTGAAGAATTATTAGAATTAGGTAATTGGTTAACTGATCAAACATTATCTTATAAGATTTCAGCTTACCAGGTTATGTTGCCCGCTGCATTAAAAACAAAAGTTGAAAAGCAACTTCTTTGTTTGCAAGAAAGTCAGTTGTTGCCTATGACACTTCAGCCGTTTTTTGATAAACAGTCGTTAGTTAAGTGGAATGAGATTGTTGAAACGGACCCAGGTTTGTTGCCATCGATTAAAGATGCAGTAAAGAGTGGTTTACTTGAAGTTCAATATTCGGTTAAGGATAAAGGTAAAAAGCAAACACACCGAATGATTGATAGCTTATTATCGAAAGAGCAATTGAAGAAATTAATTGAAAGTATGCCGCAACGAGCAGAAAAACAAATAGCGGTCGTTCATTATTTTATTGAGAATGATGGACAAGTTCCTTTAATACGATTAATCGAAATGACGCAAAGCAGTCGCCAATCGGTGAAAGCCTTAATAGATAAAGGAGTTCTTATTGAAAAAGAAGAAGAATTTTATAGAGACCCTTTTATAAATGAAACATTTGCCAAAACGACACCATTACCGTTAACGGATCAACAGCAACAAGTGACAACACCGATTCTTAGCTCAATTGAAGAAAAGGTACATAAAACATTCTTACTACATGGTGTCACCGGCAGTGGAAAAACAGAAATATACTTACAAGTGATTGAACGGGTCCTATCTGAAGGTAAAGAAGCCATTGTCCTCGTTCCTGAAATCTCTTTAACGCCACAAATGGTTGATAGATTTAAAGGACGGTTTGGTTCTCAAGTTGCTGTTCTTCATAGTGGTCTTTCACTAGGTGAAAAATATGATGAGTGGCGTAAAATTCACCGTAAAGAAGTACGAGTTGCAGTGGGAGCAAGGTCAGCTATTTTCGCTCCCTTTGAAAATTTAGGCATTATTATAATAGATGAAGAGCATGAAGGAAGCTACAAGCAAGAGGAGATGCCCAAATATCATGCGAGAGATGTGGCCATTTTTCGAGGGAGTTATTATCGTTGCCCTGTAGTTCTAGGTAGTGCAACTCCTTCTTTAGAAACGTATGCGAGGGCAAAAGTAGGCAGATATGAACTGCTGACATTAGGGGAACGAGTAAATCAAGGTCCGCTTCCGACCGTAGAAGTAGTTGATATGCGTGAAGAGCTTAGAGATGGCAACCGGTCTATGTTTTCGAGTGCATTGTTTGAAAAGATGAAAGACCGCATCGATAAAAGAGAACAAATGGTATTACTTTTAAATCGACGCGGATTTTCTACTTTCGTGATGTGTCGAGATTGTGGGTATGTTGCTACTTGTGAGCACTGTGACATTTCATTTACTTATCATAAGACAAACCACTCACTTAAATGTCATTATTGCGGACACGAAGAACGAATGATAACAACTTGTCCATCTTGTTCAAGCGAGCATGTCCGTTTTTTTGGAACGGGGACACAGCGTGTGGAAGAAGAATTAGGAAAAGTGCTGCCAGAGGCAAGAGTTATTCGTATGGATGTTGATACGACAAGGAGAAAAGGCTCTCACCAAAAGTTATTAAAAGACTTTGGTGAAGGTAAAGCAGATATTTTACTCGGTACGCAAATGATTGCCAAAGGACTAGATTTCCCGAATATTACACTCGTCGGTGTGCTTACTGCAGATACGATGCTACACTTGCCAGACTTTCGCTCGTCTGAAAGAACATTCCAACTTTTAACGCAAGTAAGTGGGAGAGCAGGGCGGCATAAATTGCCGGGAGAAGTGATCGTTCAAACATATACGCCGGAGCATTATAGTATTGAATTTGTAAAAGAACATGATTTCGTTCACTTTTTCCAGCGAGAAATGTTAATAAGAAAAGGCAGTAGCTATCCACCTTACTATCATATTGCACTTATTAATGTATCACACCAAGAACTGCCTAAAGTCATTCATGTTACAGAAAAAATCACACATTTTTTAAGGCAACAACTTACTAACGAAGCAAATATTTTAGGCCCAGTCGCTTCACCAATTGCGCGGTTAAAAAATAGATATCGCTATCAATGCATGATAAAATACAAAAATGAACCAATGCTTGGAAAAATATTACGTGAAATTCAACAGCACTACAGCCGGGAAACTGCACGAGGAGACTTGCAGATTTCAATCGATATGAACCCGCAGATGTTTATGTAGGTTTGTGGTAGAGCAGTGTTTACATAGAAAGGTAGGTCATATAACGAATGAGAATAGTTTTTATGGGTACTCCGGATTTTTCCGTTCCAGTATTACGCCAATTGATTGAGGATGGATATGAAGTTGTAGGTGTCGTAACACAACCTGACCGTCCAAAAGGAAGAAAAAGAGTATTAACTCCCCCTCCTGTCAAGGTGGAAGCAGAAAAACATGGATTAACTGTCCTGCAACCGGAAAAAATAAAAGAAAAAGAAGAACTAGACAAGGTCCTTGCTCTTAAACCAGATTTAATTGTTACAGCAGCATTTGGACAAATTTTACCGAGTGAAATATTAGAAACACCAAAGTATGGTTGTATTAATGTCCACGCTTCTTTATTGCCAAAGTACCGTGGCGGAGCACCAATTCACAAATCAATAATAGACGGTCAAAAAGAAACTGGAATAACAATTATGTATATGGTTGAAAAGTTAGATGCTGGAGATATATTAACGCAAACTGTCGTGCCAATTGAAGAGGAAGATCATGTAGGCTCCTTACATAATACGTTAAGCGCAGCAGGGTCTAAGTTACTGTCGGAAACGATCCCTCCTCTTATTCGTGGTGAAATTCAGCCTATTGTACAAAACGAGGAAGAAGTTACTTATGCTTGGAATATTACTAGGGAGCAGGAGAGGATTGACTGGAATAAACCTGGTGAAGAAATTTATAACCAAATTCGAGGACTTCACCCGTGGCCGGTTGCTTTCACCACTTTTGCTGGCCAACCGATGAAGATTTGGTGGGGGCAAAAAACAGCAGCAGCTCAAAAGGTTGAACCAGGAACTGTAATAGCTGTTGAAGAGGATGGATTTCTTGTGGCAACTGGAAACGAGACAGCTATAAAAGTGACAGACTTGCAACCAGCAGGAAAAAAACGAATGCTAGCCGGGCAATTTTTGCGTGGTGCAGGCATTACAACCGGAGACAAGCTAGGAGATTAGTATGAAACAAAAGACAATTCGTGATGTTGCACTAGATGTTTTACTTCAAATTGAAAAAAATCAGGCCTATAGTAATTTGCTTTTAAATCAAACGGTGAAAAAAGCAAACTTAGACCAGAGAGACGTAGGATTATTAACCGAAATCGTCTATGGTACTGTTCAACGGCGTGATACACTTGATTATTATTTAGAGCCATTTATAAAAAAAGGTGTCAAAAAGCTAGATGACTGGGTGCGCGTGTTATTACGGTTATCCTTATATCAAATGATTTATTTGGATCGTGTTCCCGATCGGGCAATCGTTCATGAAGCGGTAACGATTGCTAAACGAAGAGGACACCAAGGAATTTCTGGAATGGTTAATGGCGTTTTACGGAATGTGAGAAGACAGGAATTACGATCGTTTGATGAAGTTAAGGATGATGTAAATCGTTTAGCAATTGAAACTAGTCATCCTTTATGGTTCGTAAGGCGCCTAGTTGCGCAGTATGGATTTGAAGAGGCAAGACAATTGTGCCTGACTAATTTAGAACCTCCTCAAGTGACGGTTCGTGTGAACCAGACGAAAGCATCAATAGAGGAGGCGATTGAGCTTCTACGTCAAGAAGGGATAGACACGATACGTGGACACCTTTCTAATGATGCTCTCATTATTGAAAAAGGAAATGTCACACATACGAACGCATTTAAGAATGGTGTAATTACAATACAAGATGAAAGTTCAATGCTTGTTGCTATAGCGCTTGCTCCAGAAGAAGGAATGAATGTATTAGATTGTTGTGCGGCACCAGGTGGGAAAGCCACGCATCTGGCAGAACAAATGAATGATAAGGGCCGTGTAACCGCACTTGACCTGCATGATCATAAAGTGAAACTCATTCAGCAATTATGTGAGCGCCTGCAGTTAAAGTCAGTTGCAGGAAAGACAATGGATGCAAGGCTTGCAAAGGGTTCTTTTGAAAAAGCTAGTTTTGATGCAATCTTAGTCGATGCACCTTGTTCAGGTTTAGGTGTCATCCGCAGGAAACCAGATATAAAATGGACAAAGAGTGTCAAAGATATAGAAGCAATTCAAAACATTCAAAAGCAAATTTTAACAGCTGTTGGACCACTTTTAAAAACTGGTGGAAGACTTGTCTATAGTACTTGTACAATCGACCGCACTGAAAATGAAGAGATGGTTCAATGGTTTTTAGACAACCACGATGATTTCTACCTGGATTCATCTTTAAGTGCGCGCCTACCTCAACATATTTCTGAAAAAGCGAAATTTGGAGAAGGCAGCTTAACGATATTACCCCATCACTTTAATACAGATGGATTTTTTATAACAGCGATGATAAAACGATAACAGTGGAAATGAAGGGAGTTCGTATGGAGGATCAAAACACTAAAACAGAGTTGATGGATACAGAAAAGTTACCCTCTATTTATTCACTTCAATTTAATGAATTAAAACAGTGGTTGAAAGAAAATAATGAACCTGCATTTAGAGCGGGGCAAGTGTATGAATGGCTTTATAGTAAACGAGTAAACTCGTTTGATGCGATGACAAATTTATCAATAGACCTTCGAACCAAGCTTGCCCAACAGTTTACATTAACTACTTTAAAAACAGTAACGAAACAAGAATCTAGTGATGGCACAGTGAAATTTCTGTTTGAACTTCATGATGGCTACTCAATTGAAACTGTTATTATGCGCCATAATTATGGAAATAGTGTTTGTGTAACAACTCAAGTTGGCTGCCGGATTGGCTGTACGTTCTGTGCCTCGACATTAGGCGGTTTGAAACGTAACTTAGAAGCTGGAGAAATTGTTGCTCAAGTATTAGAGGCACAACGAGCCATGGATGAAGTTGATGAGCGAGTCAGTTCGGTAGTTGTTATGGGAATAGGAGAGCCGTTTGATAATTATGAGGCGCTCGTTTCTTTCTTAAGAACGATTAATCATGATAAAGGGTTAAATATTGGGGCTAGGCATATTACGGTTTCCACTAGTGGGATTGTTCCGTATATTTATAAATTTGCAGATGAAGGATTGCAAATAAATTTTGCAATATCATTGCATGCACCGAATACAGAAATTCGGTCGAAACTCATGCCAATTAACCGTGCGTATTCGTTATCTAAATTAATGGAGTCCATTAATTACTATACAAATAAAACAGGACGTCGAGTGACGTTTGAGTATGGTTTATTTGGAGGCGTGAACGACCAAGATGAACACGCTGAAGAGTTGGCTGACTTAATTAAAAATGTAAAATGTCATGTCAATTTGATTCCAGTAAATTTTGTATTAGAAAGAGATTATAAGCGCACACCAAGAGAGCAAATCTTTGCATTTGAAAAAATCTTGAAAAATCGTGGGATTAATGTCACGATACGAAGAGAGCAAGGACATGATATTGATGCTGCTTGTGGTCAGCTCCGTGCGAAGGAGCGTAAAGAGGAGACGAGGTGAGTAATAAGTGAAATTTGCATTTAATTCAAATGTTGGCAGGGTAAGACCACATAATGAAGATAGTGGCGGCATTTTTCAACACCCGAATGGTGCTGTCTTGGCAGTTGTTGCTGATGGTATGGGCGGGCATCAGGCGGGTGATGTTGCAAGTCAAATGACAAGTGACTTATTAAAGGAAAAGTGGTTGCGCACTGCTGACCTTTCAAAACCAACAGATATTGAGCAATGGCTTTATGAAGCAATCCAAGAGGTAAATGAAAAACTTTTTTTACATTCGAAAGAACATCGAGAATGCCAAGGTATGGGTACTACTGTAGTAATTGCGGTATGTACAGAGGAGTTGGTGTCCATTGGGCACGTAGGAGATAGTCGTGGTTATTTACTGAATAGCTGCGGTTTTCAACAAAAGACATCAGATCATTCTTTGGTAAACGAACTAGTACGTACGGGGCAGATTACAGCAGAACAAGCTGAGCATCACCCTAGAAAAAATGTACTATTACGTGCGCTCGGAACAGAACCAACGATAAAGATGGATATTGAAACGATTGATTGGGAAGAAGATAACACGATCATTCTTTGTTCAGATGGTCTGTCAAATAAAGTAACGGATAATGAAATTGAGGAAATACTTCGGTTAAATGATAACGTTAATCAAAAAGTGGACAAACTCATTAACTTAGCTAATGACCGTGGAGGAGAAGATAATATTACTGTCGCTATTGTCCACTATTCTCATGACCGTCAGGAACAGGAGTGACGCTTATGATAGGTACACGTATTAACGGTCGTTATCATATTTTAGAAACTATTGGCGGCGGTGGGATGGCTTATGTGTACAAAGCACGTGATGTTATCCTTGATCGGATTGTTGCCGTCAAAGTTTTACAACCACAGTTTTCAAGAGATGAGCAGTTCATCAAACGCTTTAGACGTGAGGCGCAAGCAGCCACAAGCTTAGCTCACCCGAATGTTGTAAGTATATTTGATGTTGGTGAAGAAGAAGATGTTTATTACATTGTAATGGAATACGTTGAAGGACCAACGTTAAAAGAATTAATTCAAGACCGCGGGGCGCTTTCGCTTGATGAAACAGTCGATATTATGATGCAAGTAACATCAGCTATTGCACACGCCCATGCGAATCAAATTGTACACAGGGATATTAAACCTCACAATATATTAATTAGTTCTGACGGGGAAGCTAAAGTCACTGATTTTGGTATTGCGCGTGCGATGTCTAGTGCAACGATTACACATACAAACTCTGTCATGGGTTCTGTTCACTATCTTTCACCTGAACAAGCTAGAGGTGGAGTTGTTACGTACAGGTCTGATATTTATTCTCTCGGTATTGTTCTGTATGAAATGGTAACCGGTCAAGTTCCATTCTCTGGAGACACAGCAGTTACTATTGCATTAAAGCATTTACAAGAAGATGTTCCCTCGCCAAAGAAAGTCAACCGTCTAATTCCACAAAGTCTTGAGAATATAATTCTACGTTCAACGGCAAAAGATGCATTCCACCGGTATGAAAGTGCATTGGAAATGGGTGAGGATTTAGAAACATCTTTGGATCCAGCTCGGGCGAATGAACCGAAGTTTATAATTCCTAGTGAGGAAGATGATGTTACAAAAGCGATTCCAATTATCAAAAACGATAATACTATTAAAGATCTAGATGCAACAATTGAAGCAAGGCCACCGGTTAATAAAGCTCAAAAAGAAGAAGCTAAACCAGAAGAAAAGCCAAAAAAGAAAAAGAAAAATCGATGGTTAACGTTCATCTTTGTGTTATTTTTTCTGATCATCGGTTCAGGTGTAGCCGCATTTGCACTTTTTCCTAGTCTACTAAAGGTCGATGAAGTCGAAGTTATTAATGTAGTTGGCGAGAATGTTGAAGAAGCTGAAGAGCTGTTAAAAGATCTTGGGTTAGTAGTAGAAATTGAGAGAATGGTACATGAAGAGGTGCCAGAAGATCATGTAATTCGTCAAGATCCAGCTGGTGGTTCGGTCGTAAAAGTGGGAAGTAGAGTGAAGCTGATTGTAAGTGAAGGTCAAGAGATGTTTGAAATGCCTGAAGTCATTGGAATGCAAAGAGAACGAGCTGAACGAATTCTTAGTGATTTTAAAAATATTGAATTGGCTGAACGTGAATCTGATGAAACGCCAGGCGTTATTCTTACCCAAGTACCAGAACCGGGTGCATCAGTAATTGTTGAAGAAACAACGGTTTATTTAACGTATAGTGTTGAACAGACAGTAAGTTTAAACAATTTACGCGGATTAACTGAGCGAGAAGCTTATAATTATTTAGATGGCGTAGGATTGTTAGCTAAAGTAACGTATGCACACTCTAATGAAGTTCAAAAAGACCATGTTATCTCTCAATCACCAAGTGCTTTTACACAGGTTAAAAAAGGTTCTGAAGTCGCTCTTACGATTTCTAAAGGTCCCGAACCGAAGAAACAAGAAGAAAAGAAAGAAGAGCGAGAACCTGAAACCGAACCGCGTAGAACTGTAATAAGTACTATTCCTATCCAAGTAGATGAAGGGGACGACCCACATATATTAATTCGATATGAAGATGCTACGACAGACGGTGAGAAAGTCCACTTTGACGATAGGTTACTAGAGTCAGACACGTTTCGTATCAATTTAGTTGTTACTCCAAGAAATGATGCGATTGTTAAACTTTATATTAATGGGGAACATTATAAGGATTATACTTACACTTATTAAATCTTAGGGAAATTAATAATGAGGCTGTTTCAAGTATAGGGTGTTGACCGGTACGTTGTCACAGCCTCAAATAATCAGGAGGATTTCATGCCAGAAGGAAGAATAGTCAAAGCCTTAAGTGGCTTCTATTACGTCCATAATGAGGATGGTATGTTTCAATGTCGTGGTCGAGGTGTTTTTCGTAATCAAAATATAAAACCGCTCGTAGGTGATTTTGTTCATTTTGAAGCTGAAAATCGAACAGATGGATATATTTTAGATATTTATGAACGGGAAAATGAAATGATTCGGCCGCCTATTGCTAATATTAATCAAGCTATTTTAGTGTTTTCTGCATTAGAACCCGATTTTAGCCCATTACTTTTAAATCGGTTTTTAGTACATATAGAAGCTCATTATATTGAGCCTATTATTTGCATTAGCAAAGTAGACTTATTAGACGAAGCAAAACAGCAAAAGATTGAGCAGTATAAAGAAGACTATGAGAGAATTGGATATACCGTAATTATGACATCGATTGAAACAAAAGAAGGGATAGAAACTCTAATTCCGTATTTAAAAGATAAAGTGACTGTGATTGCTGGCCAATCCGGAGTCGGCAAGTCGTCACTTCTAAATACGCTCCATCCAGAACTTGATATCGAGACGAACGAAATCTCTACTCATTTAGGGCGTGGGAAGCATACGACGAGGCATGTCGAGCTTTTAGCTGTTGGCGAAGGGTTAGTCGCAGATACACCAGGGTTTAGTTCGTTAGATTTTGTTGATATTGAGGCTGAAGATTTATCGCTTTATTTTCCTGAGATGAAAGAAAGAACAGGTGCTTGTAAGTTTCGCGGGTGTACTCATACAAGTGAGCCGAAATGTGCAGTTAAAGCGGCAGTTGAAAGAGAAGAAATCTTGAAATATCGTTATGAACATTATCTACAATTTTTAGAAGAAATTAAAAGTCAAAAGCGGAGGTATTAATCATGATCAAAATTGCCCCATCCATTTTATCTGCAGATTTTTCAAAACTCGGTGAAGAAATCAAAGATGTGGAACGAGGCGGCGCCGATTATATCCATGTCGATGTAATGGATGGCCATTTCGTACCGAATATTACCATTGGACCGTTAATTGTTGAAGCTATTCGTCCAGTTACAACGCTTCCTTTAGATGTTCATTTGATGATTGAAAACCCTGATCTATATATTCCACAGTTCGCTAAGGCTGGAGCAGATATTATAACTGTTCATGTTGAGGCCTGTCCACATCTTCACAGAACGATCCATCTGATAAAAGAGCAAGGTGTAAAAGCTGGTGTCGTTCTAAACCCAGCAACACCAGTGGATACGATTCAACACATTATCAATGATTTAGATATGGTTCTCTTAATGACTGTAAACCCTGGTTTTGGTGGTCAGAAGTTTATACATAGCGTCCTGCCTAAAATTACAGCTGTTTCAGAAATGGCTAAATCAAAGAAACTTAACATTGATATAGAGGTAGATGGCGGAGTGAACGAAGAAACAGCGCGTTTATGTATCGAAGCTGGTGCTAACGTACTTGTAGCAGGTTCTGCGGTTTATAGTAAAGGTGACCGTGCTGCAGCGATTCAAGCGATTAGAGGATAATTCGTTCTCCTTAACATAGAAATTGTTCCGTCTTAAAAAAATGAAGGATGTTTGTCCTATTTTTTAAAACCAAGTTGCATAACAGAGGTAGTTTTGCATATGAATGATTGTAGGGTAGATAGAAAGGGTAGAACTCATATAGTTCTCACATGAAAAAAATGGGTACTATTTTGTCAGTGATGAATATACTAGTATAAATGAACATTCTTCATGTCATTATCCTTCATTTATTCGTAAGTCGGTGGCAATTCATGTTGAGGAGGAGGAGCTATGAAATTTTATACGATCAAGCTGCCTAAGTTTATTGGCGGGTTTGTCAGAGCAATTCTAGGTTCATTTAAAAAAAATTAAAAATCCCAAAAAATGCACCGTAACTGCCTAAAGACGGTGCATTATTTGGTTAAGCGGTGCCAGGCACCTTTAGCGCAATAGCGCAATAAAGGTGCCTGGCACCGCAATGGTAACAAAAAAACAAGAGGTCGACGATTGTCAGCCTCTTGTTTCTTAAACGAAGCATGAAATAACTTCGTTTCGTCTACACTTATAGTAGACTTGTCTTATACGCGCTCTACTTTACCAGACTTTAACGCACGAGCAGAAACATAAACTCGTTTTGGTTTACCGTCAACTAAAATGCGAACTTTTTGAACGTTAGCGCCCCATTTGCGCTTAGTTTTATTCATCGCGTGTGAACGTTGGTTCCCTGTGCGTGCTTTTCTACCAGTAATATAACATGTACGTGCCATAATATACGCACCTCCTTAAACCCAGTTAATCCAAACGAATCAGCTGTTCGTTTTTAATTCATACTCGAATATCTTAGCATAGGGTTTTTTAGAATGCAACAGTTTCCAACAATTTTTATCAAGTATTCATGCTTGACAGCAAAAGAGGATACAGATAGCTTTTAAAATAAGATATAGTATAGTAAAATGACGATACCCAAACATTTTAATAAAAAGGGGGAGACTGTAATGCCTGTAGAGTTAAAAACGCAAATGGGAATTATTGATGTTTCTAAAGATGTTGTAGCGACTATCGCTGGGGGAGCTGCTGTCGACTGTTATGGGATTGTAGGCATGGCTTCACAAAAACAACTTAAAGACGGCTTAAGTGAGATCTTAGGTAAAGAAAACTTTCAACGTGGTGTTGTCATTCGAGAAGAAGAAGATGAAATTCATATCGATATGTACATCATTGTAAGTTATGGTACAAAAATTTCTGAAGTAGCTCATAACGTACAAACGAAAGTTAAGTATCAACTAGAGAAAATGTTAGGTTTGGTTGTAGACTCAGTGAACATTTTTGTTCAAGGGGTGCGTGTAATCAACCCTTAAGTGAGTTAGGAGGAAAGATTTGTGTCAAGAAAAGTGATTGATGCTAGTCAATTAGCGCAAATGTTTATTCAAGGTGGCGCTAATTTAACAAAACACGCTAAAGTCGTAGATGCGTTGAATGTATTCCCTGTACCAGATGGTGATACAGGTACGAATATGAACTTGACGATCACGTCTGGAGTTAAAGAAGTCAGACAAGCCCCGGTTCAAAAAGTTTCAGCTGTTGCCCAAGCTTTCTCTAAAGGTTTGTTAATGGGAGCAAGAGGAAACTCAGGGGTTATCTTATCTCAGCTCTTTAGAGGCTTTGCTAAGGGTGTCGAAGGAAAAAGTTCTATTGATGGCAAAGAATTAGCAGCAGCATTTGAATTAGGAGTAACGACTGCATATAAAGCGGTAATGAAGCCTGTGGAAGGTACGATTCTAACAGTTGCCAAAGATAGTGCAAAAGCAGCTGGAAAGTTTGCTAAAAAAAGCGACGATGCTCTTGCAATGATGGAAGCTGTATTAACAGAGGCTAAGGCTTCTCTAAAGCGTACTCCAGATTTATTACCGGTCTTAAAAGAAGTAGGTGTCGTCGATTCAGGTGGTCAAGGTCTAGTTTATATTTACGAAGGTTTCCTTGCAGTTTTAAAAGGAGAAACGATTGTAAGTCAAGAAGTGGAAACGCCTTCAATGGAAGATCTCGTTAAAATTGAACATCATAACGCTCAAAGTATGTTAGCGACCGAAGATATTGAATTTGGCTATTGTACAGAAGTGATGGTCAAATTTGACGAGGAAAAATTAAAAGCATCTCCATTTTCGGAAAATGAATTCCGTATCGAATTAGATCAATTAGGGGATTCCTTGCTAGTTGTATCTGATGAAGATCTATTAAAGGTACATATCCATGCTGAGTCACCTGGTGAAATATTAAACAGAGCTCAACGTTACGGTAATTTAATCAATATTAAGATTGAAAATATGAGAGAACAACATACTCATTTATTAGATGAGACAAAAGCAGCGTATGGTGAAGCTACTACACCTGGGACGCCAAAAGAAAAGAGTGAGTATGGTGTAGTAACAGTTTCCATGGGTGATGGCATTGAAGAGCTATTTAAAGGATTAGGAGCAACTGTTGTAATTCCAGGCGGTCAAACGATGAATCCAAGTACAGAAGATATCGTTACTGCTATACATAAAACAAATGCTCATAAAGTAGTTGTTTTGCCTAATAATGGAAATATTATTATGGCCGCTGAACAAGCCGCGCAAGTTGCTGAAGCTGAAGTAATTGTTGTTCCATCTAAAACGGTACCACAAGGGTTAGCTGCACTTCTTGCTTTTAATCCATTGACGTCACTTGAGAATAACAGTTCGACTATGAAAGATGCGATGTCTAATGTAAAAACCGGCCAAGTAACGTATGCAGTTCGAGATACGAATATGGACGGTATTGAAATTAAAAAAGACGATTTTATGGGAATTGCTGAAAAAACGATTATCTCGTCTGGTCCTGCTCTAATTGAGGTAACAAAGCAGTTGTTAGAAACTATGTTAGATGAAGATGCTGAAATCCTAACGATTATTTGGGGAGAGGGGTCGACAGAAGAAACGGTAGCTGAAATTATCTCTTATGTTGAAGAAAACTTCGAAGAGATTGAAGTAGAGGTACATGAAGGTAAACAGCCGCTGTATTCGTTTATTTTCTCAGTAGAATAAAGATAACTTTTGATGAGGCTGACTCTAAGTGTCTGTGCTTCTCGCTTTTTCACGAGGTCATTTGTGAGTGAGGAGCTTGGACACTTTGCTTTGGGTCAACCTCATTTTTAAAAAGAGGTGGAAATATTGAAGTATCGCACAGTTTTTGACATTATCGGACCCATTATGATTGGTCCATCAAGTTCACATACAGCAGGTGCGGCAAGAATTGGTCGTGTTGCAAGGACCTTATTTGGAAAAGAGCCAAAATGGGCTAATATATATTTCTACGGTTCCTTCTCGAAAACGTATAAAGGACATGGAACAGATGTCGCCATCGTTGGTGGTTTATTAGATTTTGATACATTTGATAAGCGAATTACTAGTGCTGTTAACATTGCGAGAACAAAAGGAATTGAAATTAATTTCTATGAGGAAGAAGCTATTACCGACCATCCAAATACGGCAAAGATAATTCTTGGCGATGATAACGACAAATTAGAATTAGTCGGGATCTCTATTGGCGGCGGTAAAATTGAAATTATTGAATTGAACGGGTTTGACTTAAAGCTTTCAGGGAATCACCCGGCTATCTTAGTCGTTCATAACGATCGTTATGGAGTGATTGCCAATGTTTCAAATATATTAGCCAAATATCAAATCAACATCGGTCATATGGAAGTATCGAGAAAAGAAAAAGGTCAAGAAGCTCTAATGGTTATTGAGGTTGACCAAAACGTGGATCAAACTTTACTTAAAGAAATGGAAGCACTACCTAATATCAATAAAGTGACGAAAATCCATGACTGATAACTTGGAGGTTAATTATGTTTCGTAATGTTGCGGAATTAGTTGAATTAGCAGAATCAAATCAAATACCCATTTCTGAAGTAATGATAAAGCAAGAGATGGAAGTTGCAGACAGAAGTCGAGATGAGGTTTTATCCATGATGGAAAAAAACCTAGACATTATGGAAGAAGCCGTAAACCGGGGAATTACAGAGAATGTTAAATCGGTATCAGGTTTAACAGGAGGAGATGCAGTTCTCCTACAAGAATATATTAAGTCTGGGAAGTCCCTCACAGGTGGTATTCTCCTTGATGCGGTCAGTAAAGCAATTGCGACCAATGAAGTTAATGCGGCAATGGGTACGATTTGTGCTACACCAACAGCAGGTTCGGCTGGTGTCGTCCCAGGTACTTTATTTGGGTTGCAAAATAAACTTAACCCGACCAAAGAACAAAAGGTACGATTTCTTTTTACTGCAGGAGCATTTGGTTTTGTAGTAGCGAATAATGCCTCCATTTCAGGAGCTGCAGGTGGATGTCAGGCAGAAGTTGGCTCTGCAACAGGTATGGCAGCTGCAGCAATTGTAGAATTAGCTGGTGGACCTCCTAGTCAATCTGCAGAAGCGATGGCGATTGCATTAAAGAATATGCTTGGTCTTGTTTGTGACCCTGTAGCTGGCTTAGTTGAAGTCCCATGTGTCAAAAGAAATGCAATGGGTGCAGCCATTGCTATTACTGCAGCTGATATGGCGTTAGCTGGTATTACGAGCCGAATCCCATGTGATGAAGTCATTGATGCGATGTACAAAATAGGGCAGACGATGCCGGTTGCTCTTCGTGAAACAGCACAAGGTGGATTAGCGGCTACCCCAACTGGCCGTGAGTTAGAAGCAAAAATATTTGGAATTCCACTTGATAAAAAATGAGTCAATTAGCACAACCAGTATCAATTATTAAGGGAGTAGGCGAAGAAACGGCAAAACAGTTGGGGAACTTAGGTATATATACAGTAGGAGATTTACTCGAATATTATCCATTTCGTTACGAAGATTATCGTATTAGAGAAATTCATGAAGTGAACCATGATGAACGAATTACAGTAGCTGGAGTGATTCATAGTGAGCCGTCGGTTCGGTACTTTGGTAAAAAAAAGACAAGGCTGTCTGTTCGGGTCTTAATAAACAATGTGCTGATAACAGCGGTTTTCTTTAATCAAGGATTTATTAAAAAGCAATTGCAGGTTGGCAGTTCTATTACATTAACAGGGAAGTGGGACCGCCACCGGCTAACATTGACAGTCAATGAATTTAAAATCGGTGATGTGACGAGACAAAATGAACTTGCACCTGTATACTCTGTCGGCGGAAACTTAAAAATCGCGACACTAAAGAAAATTATTTATCAAGGGTTAAAGGAGTATGCAAATGAAATACAAGAAATACTACCGCCGTTTATACTCGAAAAATATAAACTACTTCCTAAAAAAGAAGCTGTATTAAGGCTTCATTACCCTCAATCGACAGAACTTGTAAAACAAGCTCGTAGACGCATGGTGTACGAGGAATTTCTCCTTTTCCAATTAAAAATGCAATCGTTTCGAAAATTTAAACGTGAACAAACAAAAGGCTTACCAATGCCGACAAATCGAAATAAAGTCGATCAGTTTATCGATTCTTTGCCTTTTCCTTTGACAGGGGCACAACAACGAGTCGTTAACGAAATCATGAATGATTTAAGTGCAGATTACAGGATGAACCGGCTTCTTCAAGGAGATGTTGGCTCTGGTAAAACGGTAGTGGCAGCAGTTGCGATGTATGCTACTGTAGATGCTGGTTTTCAAGCGGCATTGATGGTGCCGACTGAAATACTAGCTGAGCAGCATGTTAGTTCAATAAGAGAACTATTATCTCCGTTAGGTATAGAAGTTGCCTTATTATCAGGTTCTGTAAAAGGTAAAAAACGACGTGAACAACTTGAAAAAATAAAAGCTGGTGAAATTCATGTCGTTATTGGGACACATGCCTTAATACAAGATGATGTTCATTTTAATAAGCTAGGTCTCGTAATTACAGATGAGCAGCATCGATTTGGTGTGGAGCAGCGCCGAGTTTTACGTGACAAAGGAGAAAACCCTGATGTGTTGTTTATGACGGCAACACCTATACCACGAACGTTAGCAATTTCTGTATTTGGTGATATGGATGTATCCGTCATTGATGAAATGCCAGCAGGTAGAAAGACGATTGAAACGTATTGGGTTAAACATGATATGTTGGAACGGGTCCTACATTTTATTGAAAAAGAAATTAAAAAGGGTCACCAAGCTTATGTGATTTGTCCGTTAATTGAAGAATCGGAAAAACTAGATGTCCAAAATGCAATTGATGTTCACGCAATATTGCAGACGCATTTTAAAGAGTACAAAGTAGGATTGATGCATGGGAGACTCCATCCATCTGAAAAAGATGAAGTGATGGAGGCTTTCAGTAAAAATGAAACACAAATTCTTGTCTCAACAACGGTTGTAGAAGTGGGTGTTAATGTACCTAACTCGACCGTGATGCTTATATATGATGCGGAAAGGTTTGGTTTAGCACAGTTACACCAACTTAGAGGTCGTGTAGGTCGGGGAGAGCATCAGTCCTATTGTATTTTATTAGCTGATCCTAAATCAGATGTAGGAAAAGAGCGTATGAGGATCATGACGGAAACAAACGACGGATTTACTCTTTCAGAACGAGACCTGGAACTACGTGGACCAGGTGATTTTTTTGGTCATAAACAAAGTGGACTTCCGAACTTTAAGATCGCTGATATTGTCCATGATTATCGTGCGTTAGAAGTAGCAAGACAAGATGCCGTTGAATTTGTTAACTCTACTAGTTTTTGGGAAGATGAAGACTACAAGGCACTTGTTTATTATTTAGAAGAGCAAGGAATATTAAGTGGAGAGAAACTAGATTAACTATTGCTATTTAGTAGTTAGGATTATATACTACTATTAGTACCTAGTCATATATTTTGGATGGTGGCGTACATGAAAAAGTCTAAGAAAGAACGCCAAAAGCTGTTACTAGAAACGATTGAGACGAATCCTTTCGTAACAGATGAGGAACTAGCAAAGAAATTTTTAGTTAGTGTTCAAACGATTAGATTAGACAGAATGGAATTATCTATTCCTGAATTAAGGGAAAGAATTAAAGATGTTGCTAAACAGCAACTCGATGAAGTAAAAGCATTACCGATCGAAGAAGTGATTGGTGACATTATAGATCTTCAACTAGATGAAAGTGCAATTTCAATCTTGCATATAGGAAATGAACAAGTATTTTCTCGTACGAAGATTGCACGCGGTCATCATTTGTTTGCCCAAGCAAACTCTTTAGCTGTAGCAATCATCAATGATGAACTTGCATTAACGGCTAAGGCGACCATTCGATTTACAAGGCAAGTAAAAGTCGGAGAACGGGTAATCGCAAAAGCAAAAGTTCTTAAGCACGAAAAGGATCGGACGATTGTTGAAGTTAATAGTTTTGTTGACCAAGAGAAAGTATTCTCAGGAGAGTTTGTTATGTATAGGTCAACCCAATCTTAACCGTAAAAATCGAATGTTGACCTTTTATAAGTAGCTTTGTCGTAAGGTTTTCATTTTAAAAAGCAGGAAAAGCGGCAATTGATATATAAATTAGTATTGACCGATAAAGGAAAAGAGGGTTATCTAATATGAAACTCGCAATTGATGCTATGGGCGGAGATCAAGCACCTAAAGCTTCTATAGATGCAGCCGTAAAAGCGTTAAAAGAATTTCCTGATCTATCTATCACATTAGTAGGAAATGAACAAGAAATTGTAAAACATATTCAACCTAACGACCGTATTACGGTCTTACATACGGAAGAAAAAATAGAAGATAATGATTCACCTGCTACGGCTGTTCGTCGTAAAAAAGATGCCTCAATGGTATTAGCTGTAAAAGAAGTCAAGGAAGGTCGAGCGGATGCTTGTATTTCTGCAGGGAATACAGGAGCGTTAATGGCTGCTGGACTTCTATATGTTGGAAGAATAAATGGGATTGACCGACCGGCATTGGCCCCTATGTTACCAACGGTGTCTGGACAAGGCTTCTTAATTCTTGATGTTGGAGCAAATATGGATGCTAAACCTGAGCACTTAAATCAATATGCGATCATGGGCAGCATCTATATGAAAATGGTTCGAAAAGTCAATCGACCAAGAGTGGGTTTACTCAATGTTGGAACGGAAGACGGTAAAGGAAATGAGTTAACGAAATTAACATTTCCATTATTAAAGGAATTAGATATTAATTTTGTAGGTAATGTTGAAGCTAGAGACTTACTGAATGGAGCCGTCGATGTTGTCGTTTGTGATGGTTTTACAGGGAATATCGTTCTTAAAGCAACTGAAGGAGCCGCCGGTTCCCTTTTCACGATATTGAAAAGAGAATTAACTAGTAATATATTCAATAAGCTAGTAGCGGGACTACTAAAACCGAGCTTCCTAAAAATCAAGAAGACGATGGATTACTCGGAATACGGCGGGGCTGCATTATTTGGTTTAAAGGCACCAATTATTAAATCGCACGGTTCGTCGGATGAAGTAGCATTTTATCATACAATTGTACAAGCAAAGGAAATGGTAGAACACCAGGTGGTAACGACCATAAAAAACGAAGTGACGAAGCATAATCGACAAGCTGAATAAAAGGAGAAAAAAAGATGGGGAAAATAGCGTTTATCTTTCCAGGACAAGGATCACAATTTGTAGGGATGGGACAATCTCTAATTGAAAATAAACAAGACCTCCAGGGAATCTTTAAAATAGCTGATGAAAAACTAGGATATTCACTTTCTGACATTATGTTAAACGGTCCAGAAGATATGCTCAAGCGTACTGAAAATACACAACCAGCGTTACTGACAATGAGCGTTGCGGTTTTAGAAGCTCTGAAAGATTATGATATTACTCCAGATTATGTTGCAGGACACAGCTTAGGAGAATACAGCGCTCTAGTATGTGCGAAAAGCTTATCATTTGAGGATGCTGTACATACAGTAAGGCAACGTGGATTGTTTATGGAAGAAGCAGTACCAGCTGGGGAAGGAGCAATGGCTGCTATTCTCGGTATGGATCGACACGCGTTACTAGAAGTTACAGAGGAAGTTTCAAACAAGGGTGATGCTGTTCAACTGGCAAACTTAAATTGTCCAGGTCAAATTGTAATTAGTGGTACAGCTGAAGGTGTCCTCAAAGCTTCCGATCTAGCAAAAGAAAAAGGGGCAAAGCGTGTCATTCCTTTACAGGTAAGTGGCCCGTTTCATTCATCCTTAATGAAGCCGGCAGCTGAAAAATTATCAAACGTACTCAACGAAATCACAATATCAGAAGCAGAAGTACCAGTAATTGCAAATGTCACTGCTGATGTTGTGACAGCTTCTGCAGACATAAAAGAAAAATTAATTGAGCAAGTCTATTCCCCGGTTTTATGGGAAGACACCGTTCGTCAATTACTTGACCTTGGTGTAGATACTTTTGTGGAAATTGGTGCAGGTAATGTATTAAGCGGGTTAGTACGTAAAGTTCAACGGAGAGTTAATGTTTATGCGATTAGTGACATCGAGTCAATCGAAGCGATGGTAACCAAAATGAAAGGAGAGTAGTATGACTATGTTAAACGGAAAAGTTGCTCTTGTTACAGGCGCTTCTAGAGGGATAGGAAAATCCATTGCTCTTGAACTAGCGCAAAATGGTGCTAAAGTAGCAGTTAATTATGCTGGTAACAAAGACAAAGCTGAGGCAGTAGTCAGTGAAATTGTCGCGAATGGCGGAGAAGCGATTGCTATCCGAGCAGATGTAGCGGATGGTGATGCAGTTCAGGCAATGGTAAAAGAAGTCATTTCTACATATGGTTCACTTGATATTCTAGTAAATAATGCGGGGATTACTCGTGATACTCTCGTTATGAGAATGAAAGATGAGGATTGGGATGCAGTTCTTAATACGAATCTAAAAGGGGTATTCCTGTGTGCTAAAGCAGTTACTCGTCAAATGATGAAGCAACGTTCAGGGCGTATTATTAATATTTCATCGGTAGTCGGAGTGTTAGGTAATGCAGGTCAAGCGAACTATGTTGCAGCAAAAGCAGGGGTCATTGGTTTAACGAAATCGTTAGCACGTGAATTAGCAAACCGCAACATTACAGTAAATGCTGTTGCACCTGGCTTCATAGAAACGGATATGACTGACCAATTGACTGATGAAATTAAAGAAAGCATGTTAAGTCAAATTCCACTATCTAAACTAGGGCAACCGGAAGAAATTGCTCGTGTCGTACGCTTTTTAGCGTCAGAAGATAGTAGTTATATGACAGGCCAAACACTTCATGTCGATGGCGGAATGTACATGCCGTAACAAATGTTTCTATTTTTATACAGAAAGGATTTGCTTTTATCCATCCTTTCATGCAAAATAGATACGATGTTATTTTGTACATAAAACAAGATTGTTTAGCATTTGAGAGGAGGTGAACGGAAGATGGCAGAAACTTTAGAGCGTATTACTAAAATTATCGTTGACCGTCTTGGTGTTGAAGAGTCAGAGGTAAAGCCTGAATCTTCATTCAAAGATGATCTAGGTGCAGATTCATTAGATGTTGTTGAGCTTGTTATGGAACTTGAGGACGAGTTTGACCTTGAGATTTCTGATGAGGACGCTGAAAAAATTTCTACTGTACAAGATGTAGTTAGCTACATTCAAAGCCAACAGTAGTTCATATTAAGGTTATAGAACCTATATTGAGAGGCTGACTTCGCAGGCGTGTTTGGGGTCCTAAAATGTATACATATATAGGGAGTCATCACCTGCAAGGAAGCCTCTTACTTACATCACAGCTAAAGGCAGTTTGGAGGTAAGACATGCCAAATTCTTCAAGACATTATCGAAAAAGATATTCAAACCATCATAGTGATCGCAAAAGAGCACCCCGAAGACTTACACTATCTTTAAAACAAAAAGAAAAATTTGATGCATTGCTACAAAAAATCGGTTTAGAGTTTCAAAATAATAAATTGCTTATTCAAGCTTTCACTCATTCATCCTATGTGAATGAGCATCGAATTAACTCGAGTCAAGATAATGAACGACTTGAATTTTTAGGAGATGCAGTTTTAGAGTTAGCAGTTTCACAATACTTATATAAAAAGTTTGAGACGATGAGTGAAGGAGATATGACCAAGCTGCGTGCTGCCATTGTCTGCGAAGCTTCCTTGGCTAACCTAGCAAATGAGTTGTCATTTGGTGAATTAGTCTTGTTAGGGAAGGGCGAAGAAATGACAGGTGGAAGACAACGACCTGCGCTGCTTGCTGATGTTTTCGAATCCTTTATTGGATCACTTTATCTTGATCAAGGACTTGATGCTGTATACTGTTTTCTCGATAAGACGATATATCCTAAGATAAATGACGGTGCTTTTTCGCATATGATGGATTTCAAAAGTCAGTTACAAGAATTTGTCCAGCGAGATAATATTGGTCAAATTCATTATGAAATTGTTCAAGAGCGAGGACCGGCGCATAGCCGTGAATTTGTATCAGAAGTACTATTAAATGAGCAAATCCTTGGAGTGGGAGTAGGGCGTTCAAAGAAAGAAGCAGAGCAACATGCTGCCCAGCAAGCTCTGTTGAAATTAAGTGAACAGTTATAGGAAAGGGGTTGGCTATCTAGCCAGCTCTTTTTTTTTGCATGTTAAAGAGAAATAAATTGTAAGCAGGAATAGACTCGACGTAATAACCAGGTCTTTCAAATTTCATGATAAAAGTCATTTTTATGACTTTAGATTCATAAAAATGACTTCTCATTAAAAATGTAAGTAAGGATGACAATGCACCCGTTAAAAATATAAAGGTTGGCTAAGTAAAAGAGGATGACAATCGTCATCCTCTTTTAAGTCTTATTTACGTAACTTTCCTAACTCCGAAACAATTGCATCTAATTCACTTACACTGAAATTTTTCTGACGCTGAACTAAGTCGTAAATATCTTTTAAGTCTTCGTATTTATCCGTTTCAAAACTTTTTGCTTTTAAGGCTCCTGCATTAACAATTTGTAATTTCTTTTTAATTTCCTCTAACATAAACTCGATATTTTCACGGTTGCAAACAGATAAGTCCATTATAGAACTCCCTTCCTTATAAAGGTATTAATGCGGTAATCATATCATATAATAACTCATTTGTCTTAAAACATTCATTGGGGAAATGACGAAGAATCTTATACTTGAGCAAACAATTTTTTCATAGACTTTTTGAACAACTTCTATTAGTGGTATGATAAAATAGGAAAGTTGTTATTTTTTATACTAGTTAGCAACTTGGATCGTGGTTACAATATTTATTCAAGTGACTAGTATAAGAAAAGAGAAAGACTAGCCCGTACATAGGATGGTCAGACAAGTTTATTGAATTGAGGGGGATGATCATGTTCCTCAAGCGTTTCGAGGTCATGGGTTTTAAGTCATTCGCTGATCGGATGACAGTAGAATTCGACTCAGGAGTTACAGCAGTAGTCGGCCCAAATGGAAGTGGTAAAAGTAATATATCTGATGGAATCCGTTGGGTACTTGGTGAACAATCGGCTAAATCGTTGCGTGGGTCAAAGATGGAAGATATTATCTTTGCAGGAAGTGATACGAGGAAGCCATTAAATTTTGCAGAAATTACGTTAGTTCTTGATAATCAAGATCAGCATTTAGCGATAGATTATACTGAAGTTAGTGTGACTCGACGAGTATATCGTTCTGGAGACAGTGAGTACCAACTTAACAAACAAACCTGCAGATTAAAAGATATAGTAGATTTATTCATGGATTCTGGTCTTGGTAAAGAAGCTTTTTCGATTATTGGCCAAGGAAAAGTTGAAGAAATATTAAGTAGTAAAGCTGAAGACCGTCGTGTTATTTTTGAAGAAGCTGCGGGTGTATTAAAATATAAAACCCGGAAGCTGAAAGCGGAAAAAAAATTATGGGAAACACAAGAAAATTTAAACCGTGTGGAAGACATTTTACACGAGCTAGAAGGACAGATTGAGCCGCTGCGTATTCAATCTTCAATTGCTAAAGATTACTTGCAGAAAAAAGAAGAACTAAAAGAAGTCGAAGTTGCACTTATGGTTTATGAAATAACCGACCTTCATGAAAAGTGGACGAAAGCACAGGAGCAATTGCAATCATTAGAACAACGTCGTGATGAGCTTTCATATAAGATTCAAGAAAAAGAGATAACTACTGAAAAGCTTCAATCGGAGCTTCGTCAACTGGATACGTCTCTAAATGAGCTTCAAGACGAGTTGCTCCAAGCAAGTGAAGCGTTAGAAAAAGGTGAAGGCCAGAAGGAAGTCTTAAAAGAGCGAAAAAAGAACTTTCATTATAATCGTGACCAACTTTTAAAAACAATCAATGAGCTGAAAGAAAAAAAGCAGCTTCTTGATAAAACTTTAGCAAGTGAAAAAGAAATCCTTCGTAAATTGGAAAGAGAATTTCAAACCAAAACAACAGAATTGTTAGATCGACAAGAACGGTTAGCGCTGGCCCAAGAAGACCTTGAAGGTGAACTTGATCGTCTAAAATCGGATTATATCGAAATTGTGAATGAGCAAGCGTCGATACGTAATGAAATTCGTTATTTAGAAGATCAGGTGGCTAGTACGAAACGTAAGAAGAAAATATTAGTTGACGATAATGACCAACTTTTACAATTAAGAAAACAAGTGTTAGACAAGAAAGATGAGTATGAATTACTTGTTCAAACTCGGCAAAAAGAACTTCATGAAACAGTAGATCAATTTCGAGCGTTAGAAGCAAAAATTGAAAAATTAAATAAAGAGTATGATACAAGACAATCTCAACTCTATGAAGCGTTCCGTTTAATTCAACAAGTGAAATCTAGAAAAGATGTTATGGAGGAAATGCAAGCTGATTTTTCAGGCTTCTTCCAAGGAGTTAAAGAAGTTCTAAAAGCACGAGACAGAAATCTACAAGGAATTGTAGGTGCTATAGCAGAATTAATAAACGTTCCAAAGCAGTATGAAACAGCGATTGAAATTTCTCTTGGAGGGGCCACTCAACATGTGGTGGTTGAGTCAGAAGGGGCTGCTAGACAAGCTATCACCTTTTTGAAAAAGAACGGGTTTGGTCGAGCGACCTTCTTACCATTAACTGTTATTAAAGGTAGGACAATTAGAGGCGACCTTATTCATCAAATTAACAGCCATGAGGCATTTATCGGCATCGCTTCTCAATTAGTAGGTTATGACGGGCGTTATGAACAAATTATAGGTAATCTTTTAGGGCACGTTATTATTGCCAAAAATCTAGAAGGTGCTAATGATTTAGCGAGAAAAATTGGCTATAGCTACCGTATTGTAACTCTGGAAGGAGATGTGGTTAATCCAGGAGGGTCAATGACAGGTGGTGCTATTAAGCAGAAGTCTACCCCGTTGTTAGGGCGCCAACGAGAATTAGAAGACTTAACAGAAAAGCTTAGTGGAATGGAAGAGAAAACAATTAAGCTTGAAACATATGTAAAAGAGCTTAAGCAACAGCTGCAACAAAACGAAACTATGTTGCAGCAACAAAGAGAAGCTGGTGAAATTGCACGCGAACTAGAACGTGAAGCAAGAAACTTTTTACGTGAAGTTGAATTAGAAGAGAAAAGTGTCAATGATCGACTCGCTTTATTTGATCGAGAACAAGCGATGCTAACAAAAGATGAAGATGCAGCAGTACGACGATTAGAGGCGTTATCTACAGAATTAAAGCAGTCTGCTGCAACAACTTCTCTTCTTGAAAGTCAAGTTAAAGAAATTGAATCGAAACAAAAGCTGCAGCAATCTTCTAAAGAAACGATGCAAGATGAATTAACGGATTTAAAAGTTCATATTGCGAAGGAAGAAGAACGATTGGCGAACCAGCGTGATAGAGTAGAACGCTTAGTACATGAGGTTGAAGAAATAGGCACAGCATTAAGAGATAATGAGGAACAGTATTGGTTACTTGAAAATGAAATGAGTGACAGTACAAATGGTGAAGGGCATCTAGAGATGAAAATTGAAGCCAGTCGAAAGAAAAAGGACGATACGATAACTATTATTAGTAGACTGCGTCAGCAACGAACGGAGAAACAACAGTCACTAGATGACTTAGAATCAACGTTAAAAATTGAAACAGGTCACTTAAAGTTAGTGCTTGATGAGTTGCATCAATGTGAGGTTCAAAAAAACCGCTATGATGTTCAGTTAGATAATCTTTTATCACATCTTCGTGAAGAGTATGAGCTAAGTTATGAAGCGGCTCAAGAAGAACATCCTTTGTTGATGCCAGCTGAAGAAGCTAAGACGAAAGTAAAGCTAATAAAATTAGCCATTGAAGAGTTAGGTACTGTGAATTTAGGTGCAATTGAAGAATACGATCGTGTAAGTGAGCGCCATCAATTTTTACACGAACAAAAAGAAGATTTAGTGATGGCAAAAGAAAACCTCTTTAATGTTATTATGGAAATGGATGAAGAAATGACCAAACGCTTCAAGGAAACGTTTGATCAAATAAGTGCACATTTTAAAGTCGTATTTCAGCAGTTGTTTGGTGGTGGACATGCTGATTTAGTATTAACTAATCCTGAACAGCTTTTAACGACAGGAGTAGAGATCATGGCGAGACCGCCTGGTAAAAAACTTCAAAATCTTGCACTCTTGTCCGGTGGTGAACGAGCATTAACCGCCATCGCTTTACTATTTTCTATACTTAAAGTAAGGCCTGTCCCGTTTTGTGTATTAGACGAAGTTGAAGCAGCTTTAGATGAAGCGAATGTCAATCGGTTTGCTTCATACTTAAAGGCATTTAGCGGACAAACACAATTTATCGTTATAACTCACCGAAAAGGAACCATGGAGGAGGCAGACGTCCTCTATGGAGTAACAATGCAAGAGTCTGGTGTATCTAAACTTGTGTCCGTAAAATTAGAAGATACAAAAGAATTAGTTGAAAGCTAAGGAGGAGTTAACATGAGTTTTTTTAAGAAATTGAAAGAAAAGATTACAGGTCAAACAGAAACAGTAACAGAGAAGTTTAAAACTGGTTTAGAAAAAACGCGCGATTCATTTGTTGGTAAGATGAATGAATTAGTTGCACGTTACCGTAAAGTAGATGAAGATTTTTTTGAAGAACTAGAAGAATTACTGATTAGCTCAGACGTAGGTGTCGCAACGGTGATGGAATTGATTGATAATCTAAAAGATGAAGTTCGCCTTCGTAATATTAAAGATACTTCAGAAATTCAACCTGTCATCTCAGAAAAGTTAGCAGAACTCTTACAAAAAGACGAAGAAGATGCGTCCCTAAATATTCAAGAGGATGCAATGACAGTCATTCTATTCGTTGGAGTTAATGGAGTAGGTAAAACGACAACAATTGGTAAAATGGCTCATATGTTCAAAGAACAAGGAAAATCTGTACTTTTAGCTGCAGGTGACACTTTCCGTGCAGGTGCCATTGAACAGCTAGAAGTATGGGGTGAGCGTGTAGGCGTTGATGTCATTAAACAACAAGCGGGAAGCGACCCGGCAGCCGTTATGTTTGATGCTGTACAAGCTGCGAAATCCAGGAATGCCGACGTTCTATTATGTGATACAGCAGGTCGCTTGCAAAATAAAGTTAATTTAATGAAAGAGTTAGAAAAGGTAAAGCGTGTGATAGAACGCGAAGTACCGAACGCGCCGCATGAAGTTCTGCTTGTACTTGACGCAACAACAGGTCAAAATGCAATGAGTCAGGCAAAACAGTTTAGTGAGACAACGGATGTCAGCGGTATCGTTTTAACAAAGCTTGATGGAACAGCTAAAGGTGGGATTGTGCTTGCGATCCGTCATGAATTAGATATCCCTGTGAAGTATGTAGGTCTTGGTGAAAAAATGGATGATTTACAACCATTTAATGCAGAGCAGTTCGTCTATGGACTTTTCAAGGATGTATTAGAAGAGAAGCTGGAAGAAGAGGAAAACCAATAAGTTGTAGATAGATTTTAGTCATTCAAGAAAAAAACTTGACACTCATTTTCTTTTCGTGTAGTATGATCTCTTGTAAAGGGAATTCACTTAACAAGGGGATGGTCCGTTTGCTCGATAAAACATTAAGGATGAACTACTTATTTGACTTCTATCAGTCCTTACTTACATCTAAGCAGCGACAATATATGGAACTCTATTATTTAGATGACTTCTCCCTAGGTGAAATTGCCGAAGAATTTGAGATTAGCCGTCAAGCCGTCTATGATAACATAAAACGGACGGAGGCAATGCTAGAGGAGTACGAAGCCAAACTATCGCTTCTCGAAAAATTCGAGCAGCGTTCCAACTATATTGCGAAGTTAAAATCGGCAATCTTAAAACCAGAAGCGACTCCTGAAGAGATCATGAGCGTCATCGAAGCTCTTGAAAAACTAGAGTAGGAGGCGACGGCCAATGGCATTTGAAGGTTTAGCGGAACGACTGCAAAGTACGATGCAGAAAATCCGTGGTAAAGGAAAAGTATCTGAAGCTGATGTAAAAGAAATGATGCGAGAAGTTCGACTTGCATTATTAGAAGCGGACGTTAACTTTAAAGTCGTAAAAGAATTTATTGCACGTGTGAAAGAACGTGCTATCGGACAAGAAGTACTAAAAAGCTTAACTCCTGGTCAACAAGTTATTAAAGTTGTTAATGAAGAATTAACCGCTTTAATGGGAGGAGAGCAAAGCAAGATTGCAGTTGCTAATAAGCCACCAACAGTAGTTATGATGGTCGGTTTACAAGGTGCTGGTAAAACTACAACAACGGCAAAGTTAGCTAACCACTTACGAAAGAAACATAATCGTACACCGATGCTAGTAGCTGCCGACATATACCGTCCAGCAGCCATTAAGCAGTTGGAAACGCTAGGGAAACAGCTTAATATGCCAGTGTTTTCACTTGGTGATCAAGTAAGCCCAGTTCAAATTGCTGAAGAAGCTATTAAGAAAGCGAAAGAAGAACATAATGACTATGTCATTATCGATACTGCGGGTCGCCTTCATATTGATGAAGAGTTGATGGATGAATTAAAACAGGTTAAAGAAATTGCTAAACCTGATGAAATTCTCCTCGTTGTTGATGCAATGACGGGTCAAGATGCAGTTAATGTTGCTGAAAGCTTTAACGAGCAATTAGACATTACGGGTGTTGTTCTAACAAAACTTGATGGAGATACACGTGGTGGTGCAGCATTATCAGTTAAGTCAGTAACCAATACACCAATCAAGTTTGCGGGTATGGGTGAAAAAGTTGACCAACTAGAACCATTCCATCCTGAACGAATGGCTTCAAGAATTCTTGGTATGGGTGATGTTTTAACTTTAATCGAGAAAGCACAAGCAAACGTTGATGAAGAGAAAGCGCGTGAGCTTGAAAGAAAAATGAGAACGATGGATTTTACGTTCGATGATTTTCTAGAGCAACTTGATCAAGTTAAAAGCATGGGACCACTAGATGAACTTCTAGGTATGATGCCAGGAATGAATAAAGTGAAAGGCATGAAAAATCTACAGGTTGATGATAAACAAATTGGTCGTGTAGAAGCGATTGTCCGTTCAATGACAAAGCAAGAAAAGCAAGATCCTAGTGTCATTAATGCTAGTCGTCGCAGAAGAATTGCTAAAGGAAGTGGAACGTCAATCCAAGACGTGAACCGACTTTTAAAGCAGTTTGAAGACATGAAGAAGATGATGAAGCAAATGACGAATATGGGTAAAGGGAAGAAGAAAGGAAAAATGCCTTTTAAATTCCCATTCTAAAGTCGTTTTTCATTTTTTCCTAGTTGCAAGCTAGTGAAAATTACTATAATATAAATTATTGTGTTAAATTATTTGGAGGTGTACAACGAATGGCAGTTAAAATTCGTTTAAAACGTATGGGTTCTAAAAAAGCCCCATTTTATCGTGTAGTAGTAGCAGATTCTCGCGCACCGCGTGATGGACGTTTCATTGAGGAGATCGGTACTTACAATCCGTTAACTCAACCAGCAAAAGTTGAAATTAAAGAAGAGAAAGCTCTAGACTGGATGTTAAAAGGTGCTAAGCCATCTGACACAGTTCGTAACCTTTTCTCTAAAGCTGGATTAATGGAAAAGCTACACAACGAGAAAAACAGCAAGTAATCAGCATTTATAAATAATGTCTGAAGAAACGAAAGGGAATGCAATGAAAGAGTTAGTTGAACATATTGCAAAAGCTCTTGTTGACCATCCCGAAAGAGTTCATGTCACAGAAACGACTGACAACCAATCTGTTCACCTTGCATTGTCAGTTCACCCTGACGATATGGGCAAAGTCATTGGAAAGCAAGGGCGCATAGCCAAAGCTATTCGCTCTGTCGTTCATGCGGCTGCTACGAATACAAATAAGCGAGTCCGTATTGATATTGTTGACGAAGTAAAAGGGTAGAGGGAAACCTCGCCCTTTTATTTTTGTATAAGCTTCTATACAATAGAAGGTGTACTGTCATTTTATTATGGTGCAATTTTAACTTCTCTATCGGAATTAAGTATAAAAAATATACCGCTTTCGATATTCATATACAGTGAGAAAAATGTTTTCTTATAGACGAGGTGAACTATGAAAGTAATTAAGTCAGTTGCCATTAAGCAAGTATTAACCGAAAAAAGAAAAGTTCAACTGTTAAATGAACTCCACTTCGAAAAAGAACAAGTAGTTAAAGAGCTTGAACAACTCAAGTTTCAATTACATAAAAAAATAAAGCAACATACAAGTCATGAACAAAACCATACTTTACGAAGTAATTTCCAAAAGGAAATTAAACAGCGTGAAGAAAAGTTAAGGGGTATCGACTTTAAAGTTCATCAACTTAATAAATTGGAAATTGGAACGGAACTTCGTGATGGTACAGTTGAATCGATTTGTGAAGTAAAGATCGGTGATAATTGGGATGATATTTTTTCAGAAGCAGAAATTATAATTAAGGACGGAATCGTTCATGAAATAAGAAAAGGATGAAACGGTTATGAAAAATTGGTTTAAAGTAGGAAAAATAGTGAATACACATGGAATTCGAGGTGAACTACGTATAATCTCAACAACAGATTTTGAAGAAGAGCGATATGCTCCAGGCTCAGAGTTATACATCGAACATCCTGATCTCAGGGAAATGATTCCCGTCATTGTGGAATCTCACCGTAAGCATAAAAACTTTGATTTATTAACATTTGAAGGGTATACAAATATTAGTCAAGTTGAAAAATTTAAAGGTGGCACACTAAAAGTATCTGAAGATGCTTTAGGTCAGTTAGAAGAGGGCGAATTTTACTATCATGAAATTATCGGTTGTCAAGTTTATACAAATGATGGTTTGGAACTTGGCAAAATAAAAGAAGTTCTTTCACCAGGAGCAAATGATGTTTGGGTGATTCAATCTAAAGCTGGTGGAAAAGATATATTAATACCTTACATTGATGATGTCGTAAAAGAAGTGAATGTCGCTGAAAAGAAAGTTACAATCGAATTACTTGAGGGGTTAATTTAAGTGAAGTTTGATATCCTGACATTATTTCCAGAAATGTTTACTGGTGTATTTGGTTCTTCCATTCTAAAGCATGCCGCCGAAAAAGGACAAGTTACCTTTAATGTTGTTGATTTTCGGAATTACGCAGAGAATAAACATAGAAAAGTCGACGACTACCCATATGGTGGTGGAGCAGGAATGGTGCTAATGCCTCAACCTATTTTTGATGCGGTTGATGATTTAGTTAAAGATAAACAGACAAAACCAAGAGTCGTCCTTCTCTGTCCACAAGGAGAACGCTACACACAAAAAAAAGCCGAAGAACTGGCACAAGAAGAGCACCTCATTCTAGTGTGTGGTCATTATGAAGGTTTTGATGAACGTATTCGTGAACATCTCGTCACTGATGAAATTTCGATTGGAGATTATGTTCTTACTGGTGGCGAGCTTGGTGCTATGGTCATTACGGATAGTGTTACACGATTATTGCCAGGTGTGTTAGGAAATGAAACGAGTGCTGTAACTGACTCATATTCGACAGGTCTATTAGAGCATCCACATTATACAAGGCCTGCTGACTTTAGAGGTATGAAAGTACCAGATGTGTTATTATCTGGACATCATGAAAATATTAAAAACTGGCGTCACGAACAATCAATAGAACGAACAAAGAAACGCCGTCCCGATCTATTAAATGACTAGTTTATCATTTTAAAGGAAAACTTTCTCTATCATCTTGTTCTAAAGAAAGAAATATGTTATTATATTCGTTGTGGCTAAGGCCCGTGATTACGATGTTCCGCTGCAGAAGAAAGACTGTGATGAGCATCTTGGATGGAAGGAGGGGAATAGGATGAGCAATATTATCCGTGAAATCGCAAAAGAACAACTACGCACTGATCTTCCAGCGTTCCGTCCTGGAGACACTTTACGTGTACACGTTAAAGTTGTTGAGGGGAACCGTGAGCGTATTCAGGTGTTTGAAGGTGTAGTAATCAAGCGTCGTGGAACAAGTGTCAGCGAGACTTTTACTGTACGTAAAATTTCTTATGGCGTAGGTGTTGAGCGTACATTCCCATTACATTCACCGAAAATCGATTCGATTGAAGTGAAGCGTCGCGGTAAGGTACGTCGTGCCAAACTTTATTACCTACGTGCACTACGTGGTAAAGCAGCGCGTATTAAAGAAATTCGATAATTGTATGAAAAAAGAAAGGGGCTTGGTTATCAAGCTCCTTTTTTTACACTAGTTGTGATATGATCTAAAGTAGGGAAGATCTCAATTCCTCATAATAGATAACTTTATATTGTGGAGGATGATTTATGAATTTCGGAAGAAGCGAAACGTACGAGTGGATAAAAGCAGTACTAATTGCATTACTTTTAGCTGTTCTTATTCGCTATTTCTTATTTGCACCGATTGTGGTTGAAGGAGAATCGATGGTTCCTACTTTGCATCATAGTGACCGTATGATTGTTAATAAAATAGGGTATACCATTGGAGAACCTGATCGTTTTGATATTATTGTTTTTCATGCAAGTGAAGAAAGTGACTACATAAAACGCGTCATAGGTTTACCAGGTGATACAGTTGAATTTATCGATGATACACTTTATATCAACGGTGAGGCTTATGAAGAGCCTTATTTAGAAGAATTAAAACAAGAGCTTAATGGTGCAACCCTTACATATGATTTTTCTTTAGATGAAGTGACTAATTCTATCGTTGTTCCTGATGGGTATCTTTTCGTAATGGGGGATAACAGACGAAGAAGCTTAGATAGCCGTGATATTGGATTTATCCCATATGAAGAAGTAGTAGGAAAGGCTAATTTTGTTTTTTGGCCATTTACAGATATACGAATAGCAAAGTAGGTGTTAACGTGACGATACAGTGGTTTCCAGGTCATATGGCAAAAGCGCGTAGAGAAGTAACGGAAAAGCTGAAGCTGATTGATGTCGTCATCGAGCTTCTTGATGCACGTGTTCCGATGTCATCAAGAAATCCAATGATAGATGAAATCGTTGCTCACAAGCCTCGATTGGTTTTGTTAAACAAAGCTGATTTAGCTGATCCAAGAGTAACAGATGAATGGAAAAATTACTTTACAAAACAAGATGTAAAGGTCTTATCCATCGACAGTCAATCCGGTAAAGGAGTATCGGCGATTAGCCCAAGTTGTAAAGAACTTGCAACTCCCTTACTGGAAAAAATGAAAGCACGTGGAATGAAACCAAGAGCGATTCGTGCAATGATTTTAGGTATTCCTAATGTCGGAAAAAGCACTTTAATCAATCGCCTTGCTGTTAAAAAGATTGCTAAGACTGGTGATCGCCCAGGTGTAACAAAACAGCAACAGTGGATTAAAGTTGGTAACGAAATGGAGCTTTTAGATACACCGGGGATCCTATGGCCCAAATTTGAGGACCAAGCGATTGGTTTTCGGTTAGCAGCCACAGGTGCTATTAAAGACGAATTACTTGATTTTCAAGACGTGGCTCTGTTTGTCCTTAATTATCTTAAAGACCGTTATGAAGGACAAGTAAAAGAGCGTTTTAAGCTAGATGAAATTCCAACAGAAGGAATCCAGCTTTTTGATGAAATCGGAAAAAAACGCGGGTTTCTGCAAAGTGGTGGGTATATTGATTACGACAAAACAGCAGAGATCATCTTACGTGAATTACGTTCAGGAAAATTAGGGAGAATTACTTTAGAGACGCCTAAAGAGTATCTCTAAACTCAGGATGCAGAGAGAGCGCAGTTGGTCTTCCACACGACCACCTGCGTTTTTTTATGTCAATATAGGCAGCTGGCTTTATGGTGTTTAGGGGAATACAAAATATTTCAGGTTTGCTAGTAAAAAATAAAAAGAACTTGACCGATATAATAAGTAAGTCATTAGAGGAGAAACGTGATATGAGCCAACTAACCATTAAACAAATCGAGCAATTACTTTTTAAAGATGAAACTGAGCTATCTGAGGAGCTTTTTATGAAGGTGAAGACAGATGGGCGAAAAGGTGTCCAAAAGTTAGTTGACCGATATGAAAAACAATTGCAAAAAGAACAGGAATTACGTGAAATGTTCCTACATATGAGCACCTATGAGGTTGATCTTAGAAACAAAGGGGTAGAATGGATTGCAGGTGTTGATGAAGTAGGCCGTGGACCGTTAGCTGGTCCTGTAGTATGTAGTGCAGTTATTTTACCGAAAGATTTTTATTTAGCAGGACTTACCGACTCGAAAAAGCTATCGAAAGAAAAACGAGAGACTTTTTATCATGTAATCTTACAAGAAGCGGTTTCTGTACATACGAGTATTATTTCTGCTGCTATGATTGATAAAGTAAATATTTATGAAGCAACTAAACTAGGAATGACAGAAGCTATAGAAGGTTTAGCGGTAAAACCGCAGCACCTGCTCATAGATGCTATGAAACTTCCAATGGCCATTCCACAAACATCTATCATTAAGGGAGATGCAACAAGCATATCGATCGCTGCAAGTTCTGTTGTTGCGAAAGTGACGAGAGATCGATATATGGAGGAATTAGGTAAGACATACCCTAATTACGGATTTGAGCGACATATGGGCTATGGGACAAAAGAGCACTTGCTAGCGCTTGAAAGGTACGGAGTTATTTTGGATGAACATCGTATGAGTTTTAGTCCAGTAAAAGAGAGTATAGCAAAATAGTAAATATGAAGGGAGATGTACGTTTTGTTTAGTAAAATTCAAGAAGCAACTCAGAAAACACCAATTAAAAAAACTCAAACACTACATCTTTCCCAAGGTCAACTGTTTCAAGGAAGAATTCTCAAATTTTTTCCAAATCACTTGGCATCCCTTCAATTAGGAAATAGGACTGTAACGGCAAAACTTGAAGTACCTCTTACAGCTGGACAAAAATACTGGTTAGAAGTTGTTCGTGCGGGAGGAGTACCGCAACTCAAAATTCTTGACGATAATGCTGTGAGGCGGGACGGTCAGCAAACGCAAGCTCAAGTACTTCAACAGTTAAATTTACCAGTAAACAAAGTTAATGATTTATTAATTCGCCATTTGGCAACTGAACAAATTCCTTTTACTAAAGAAGTTTTCGAAAAAGCAGCTCACTTATTGCAACAAACTGGACTTACGAATAAAGAGGGCTTACAGATTTTATCGATATTGCTGCATAAAAACTTGCCACTGACACTAGAAAGTTTTAATGCAATGCAAGCCGTGGAGCGAACACAGGGATCTTTATTACAGCAGATTGCCGAACTGCAGACACAGCTTCAAACGTTGCAAAAAGAACATCCTTCATTAAGGTCTTATACGAATGGAATCGATGCCGTTTTAAAAGAAACACAAATTTCTGAGGGGAAACACCAAGTTCTTCAATTACTTCATGCAGCTTCGTCACAAGCGATGTCAAAAGATTTAAGAGAAGGAGCAGTTCAGCTTTTACAAAGGACGGGTTTAGCGGGCGGAAATGTTTCAGCAGATCAGTTATTTGAAAACTTTAAGACGCAGTTAATTGATCCTTCAAACCGCCAGACAGTAAGTAAGTTATGGCCATTTTTATTGCAAAGTGTTACAGGAGGCATACCGCTTGCCTCTTTAGATGGCAAAACGCTGTTTCAATTATTATATTCACACCTAAACCAACCTTATACAAAAGCGGAACAACAACAACAATTTCAACTACTGCTGCAATTATTTTCGAATAACACGAATGCCCAAACTCTAACGAACCACTTTTTTAATTTACAGAATACATTCGGTCAATTATCTACTCAAGAAAGAGAGGCCTTATCCCATTTGTGGGGTCAATCTGTACAAAATGAACAGCAGGGTGAACGCTCATCTATTGCTAATCAACTGCTTAGAATCGTTTCTGGATTAGGATACTCACAAGAAAGAGAGCTTTTACAATTCTTTCAAGGACAAAACAGTTCTAATGATTATAAACAAGGTGAACGCCTCAAAAGTTTATTATTACAGCTCAACCAATTTCAGCTCCCAAAGACGATGAAGGACAAAGTAGAGTCAGTTATTAATCGAATTACAGGGCAACAGTTACTTGCAACAGAACAATACGGACCTATTCAGCAAACCGCATTACAAGTGCCTCTTCAATTAGGAGAATGGCAAACAGAGCTTACTGTTCAATGGGAAGGAAAAAGAAAAGCTGATGGAAAAATAGATCCAGACCATTGTCGGATTCTTTTTTATTTACATTTAGCGCAATTAAAAGAAACGGTAGTTGATGTTCAAATACAAAAAAAGATCATCTCCGTTCAAGTGTTCAATGAACATGAACGCCCAGTCTTGCTGTTAAATGTACTTCAACCTTTATTAAAAAAGCAACTTTCGGCGATGGAATATACGTTATCTTCTGTAAATTGGATCCAGTTCACAGAGCGGCAGTTTAAGAAGGATACGTCTGCTCATAAGGCGTATACTCAGAGGAACGGCTATGAGGGAGTCGATGTAAGAGTATGAGAAACGAAAAAAAATATCAAACGGCGATTGCTCTTTCGTTTAATGAAACACTAGACGTGGCGCCTCGAGTTAAAGCAAAGGGTAAGGGCTTTGTTGCTGAAGAAATTATAGAGCGTGCGAAAGAACATCATATACCTATTCAAGAGGATCCATCGTTAATTGAGCTACTTAGTCAATTAGAAATCAATGAAACCATCCCGACTGAATTATTTGAAGTCGTTGCTGAAGTATTTGCTTTTATATACCGTATTGATAAAAATCACAATACAGACAGCAAGCAACTATAGAATTCGAAGATGTCTAGTTCCAGTGCCTAACGACTAGCGAGATTTCTTGCGCATCCGCTCACAGGCGATCACTGTGTTACTTCTAAATCATACGAAGCGCTCTGTACGTCGCTAAACGGGGCGTTTACGCTTTTTTTGTTAGAAGAGTCAAGCAATTGCTTGACTCTTTTTTTAGATAGTAAATTCTCATGGTTTGATACACGTTGGACATACTATGTGGAGATAATGAAAGGAGTGATACGATGTCAAAAAAGAATTTATTAGTCGTTCCTGAATGTGAGCAAATGTTAGAAAGCTACCGTGAAGAAATTGCCATGGAATTTGGAGTTCATCGAAGTGTTCAAGAAATGGATGCAGTCAGCCGAAGTATGACAAGAAAAGTGTTAGATAAAACAGAGGAATCTAAAGGTATGGAGGATTGTGAGTAATGGGGAAGGACAGAGAATTTAACCCTAACCCAAAAACACCGTTGGATTATTGGGATGAAAATATTGATCCTGCACAAATGTCAGGGGATCATTGGGTCCAAGAAGAGAATGCCCCTATTGAAAATAAGGGGTTTGCTGATCCAACAGAATGTGAAGTAGTAGAAGAAAAAATGACTCCGCCTGGAGCTATGTTCATGCATCCGTCTATTAACGTAAGCTATGGTAATGATGGCTTAACAGGAACGAGACCAAAAACAGAGAAAAAAACAGGAAAAGACGCGAATAAGGGTGAAAAATAAAGAAAATGTGTCTATTTTATTAAATTTTGGAGGGGAAACCCCTCCAAAAAATTTTAAAAAGTGTTAAAATAAAAAAGGAATTTGACAATTCATCACGAAATATCTGTATTGGACAGACTAGTTAGTCTATGTCCTTTAAATATGGATACAATTGATAGGAGGATGGAGAGAGAATGAATATCCACGAGTATCAAGGTAAAGAGCTTCTTCGTAAGTATGGAGTGGCAGTGCCAAATGGAAAAGTGGCTTTTTCTGTAGAAGAAGCAGTAGAAGCTGCAAAAGAATTAGGTTCTAGCGTTTGTGTTGTTAAAGCACAAATCCATGCTGGTGGCCGTGGTAAAGCTGGCGGTGTCAAGGTTGCTAAGAATCTTGATGAGGTTCGTACATACGCACAAGAAATTTTAGGGAAAGTTCTAGTTACTCATCAAACTGGTCCAGAAGGTAAAGAAGTAAAGCGCTTACTTATCGAAGAAGGTTGCGATATTCAAAAAGAATATTATGTGGGTCTTGTATTAGACCGTGCAACTTCTCGCATCGTTATGATGGCTTCTGAAGAAGGCGGAACTGAAATCGAAGAAGTTGCTGAAGCAACTCCAGAAAAAATCTTTAAAGAGTATATTGATCCTGCTGTAGGTTTACAAGGATTCCAAGCTCGTAGATTAGCATTTAACATTAATATTCCTAAAGAGTTAGTAAATCAAGCTGTTAAATTTATGATGGGCTTATATCAAGTATTCGCTGATAAAGATTGTTCAATTGCAGAAATTAACCCGCTTGTTACTACTGGAGACGGTAAAGTAATGGCACTTGATGCAAAATTAAACTTTGACTCAAATGCATTATATCGTCAGAAGGATATTTTAGAATATCGTGACTTAGACGAAGAAGATGTTAAAGAGATCGAAGCTTCTAAATATGACCTTAGCTATATCGCGTTAGATGGTAATATCGGTTGTATGGTTAATGGTGCTGGACTTGCTATGGCAACGATGGATATCATTAAGCACTACAATGGTGATCCTGCTAACTTCCTTGATGTTGGGGGCGGTGCTACTGCTGAAAAAGTTACAGAAGCATTTAAGATCATTCTTTCCGACCAAAATGTTAAAGGAATTTTCGTTAACATTTTTGGTGGAATTATGAAGTGTGACATCATTGCAGAAGGTGTAGTAGAAGCTACAAAACAAGTAGGTTTAGAATTACCGCTTGTTGTACGTCTTGAAGGAACAAACGTAGATAAAGGTAAGAAAATTCTTGAAGAGTCTGGTTTAAACATCACTTCAGCTGACTCTATGGCTGATGGTGCACAAAAAATCGTATCTCTAGTGAAATAGAAAGGCGGGACGTGGAGAATGAGTATCCTTATTAATAAAGATACAAAAGTTATTGTACAAGGGATTACTGGTGCTACTGGTTTATTCCATACGCAACAAGCGATTGAATATGGTACAAACATTGTAGGTGGAGTTACACCAGGAAAAGGTGGAACGGAAATCGAAGGTGTTCCTGTATTTGATACAGTGGACCAAGCAGTTAAAGCAACAGGCGCTAACGCAACAGTTATTTATGTACCACCTGCATTTGCTGCAGATGCGATCATGGAAGCTGTAGATGCAGAGCTTGATTTAGCAATTTGTATCACTGAAGGAATTCCTGTAAACGATATGATTAAAGTTAAACGTTACATGGAAGGGAAGAAAACTCGTCTAGTTGGACCAAACTGCCCTGGTGTTATTACTCCAGAAGAATGTAAAATTGGTATTATGCCAGGTTATATTCATAACAAAGGTCACGTAGGTGTAGTATCTCGTTCTGGTACATTAACATATGAAGCTGTTCACCAACTTTCAACTAATGGAATTGGTCAATCTACAGCTGTTGGTATCGGTGGAGACCCTGTTAATGGAACAGACTTTATCGATGTATTAAACTTATTTAACGAAGACCCAGACACTTATGCAGTTATTATGATTGGTGAAATTGGTGGAACTGCAGAAGAAGAAGCTGCTGAGTGGGTTAAAGCTAATATGACTAAGCCTGTTGTAGGTTTCATTGGCGGACAAACAGCACCTCCAGGCAAACGTATGGGGCATGCTGGTGCTATTATCTCTGGTGGTAAAGGTACTGCTGCTGAAAAAATTAAAACAATGGAAAGCTGCGGTATTAAAGTAGCAGAAACGCCATCTGTAATGGGTGAAACGTTAATCTCTGTTCTTAAAGAACAAGGACTTCTTGAAAAGTGTATCACTCATAAAAACTAATAATCATGAGAGGCTGACACAAGTTGTATTGGTCAGCCTCTTTTCTGTATATAAATTTAAACGAATAAAGGTGATCCAATGGACGATAGGAAAAGAAGGTTAATCCACTTTAATCACTGTAGAGGTGTAGGTTGGAAAACGATTTATTCTTTCATTCAACACGATCCCACATTGGCTGTAATTTATAAGTACAAACCAGCTGACCTCATTCAATATTTTCATATGAAAGAAAACCACGCAAATACTTTTTACTTTGACATTCATCACACGAATATCGATAAGATCATTCAAGAATTTTCACTCCATCAAATCACTCCAATTACTCCATTTGATTCTTTATATCCCTCCCTTCTAATAAACACATATGATCCACCATGGGTACTTTATTGTAAAGGCGACTTGAAACTACTAAAATCTTCTCGAACACTCGCCGTTGTCGGTACGAGATTCCCATCACAACATGGATTGAAAAGTATAGATAAACTTCTGCCCCCGATCATTAACGACGGTTGGACGATTGTGAGTGGTCTTGCAGATGGAATTGATACGAAAGCACATGAATTAACGATGAAGTTAAAAGGAAAAACAATCGGTGTTCTCGGATCTGGCCTTTTCCACATATACCCGAAAAAAAATTTACCTCTAGCACAATGTATGTCTAAAGAACAATTATTACTTTCTGAATACCCTCCCCACCAAAAACCACAAAGATGGCAGTTCCCGGAAAGAAACCGAATTATTAGCGGTCTAAGTCAAGGTATATTAGTAGTAGAAGCAAAAGAGAAAAGTGGAGCACTAATAACGGCTGATCAAGGACTAGAACAAGGGAGAGAGATTTTTGCGGTACCAGGCTCGATTTTAGAAGAACGATCAAAGGGAACGAATGTTCTGATTCAAAATGGAGCAAAACTAGTGCTTACTTCTAGTGATATTTTAACTGAATTACATTGTTAATTTTGGGTAAAATTGATCTATATTTCAAATTATTTTAGAAGTAATGTTTGACAAATGCTAAAAATGTATTTAATAATAGGGAAGATTTATATTAATCCTCAAAGGGGGAGGAAACAGACATGGCTGATTATTTAGTAATAGTTGAATCTCCCGCAAAAGCCAAGACGATTGGTAAATACTTAGGTAAGAAATACACAGTTAAAGCGTCCATGGGACATGTAAGAGATTTACCAAAAAGTCAAATGGGAGTAGACGTAGAAGAGGGCTTCAATCCTAAATATATAACTATACGTGGAAAAGGACCTGTATTAAAGGAATTAAAAGCAGCAGCTAAAAAGGTAAAGAAAATTTATCTCGCAGCTGACCCGGATCGCGAAGGTGAAGCGATAGCTTGGCACTTAGCACACAGTCTAGATATTGATGAGACTTCAGAGTGCCGAGTCGTATTTAATGAGATTACAAAACAAGCCATTAAAGATGCTTTTAAAGAACCGCGATGTATTAATATGGATTTAGTTGATTCGCAGCAAGCAAGGCGAATTCTCGATCGTCTAGTTGGATATAATATTAGCCCTATATTATGGAAGAAAGTAAAAAAAGGCTTAAGTGCGGGAAGAGTACAATCGGTTGCTGTTAAAATGATTATCGACCGAGAAAATGAAATAAAAGCATTTGTACCAGAAGAGTATTGGAGCATCCAAGCATCCTTCTCTATGGACGACGATCAATTTGAGGCAAAATTTTACGGGATTGGATCGAAGAAAGTAGAATTAAAAACGGAAGCCGAAGTAAATGATGTTCTTGGAAAACTTAAGGGTAACAGTTTTATAGTTGACTCTGTTAAGAAGAAAGAAAGAAAACGAAACCCTGTTGCTCCGTTTACAACATCTTCTTTACAACAAGAGGCTGCTCGAAAATTAAATTTCCGTGCGAAGAAAACGATGATGCTTGCCCAACAATTATATGAAGGAATTGATCTTGGAAAAGAAGGAACGGTAGGTTTAATTACATATATGCGTACCGATTCTACTCGGATATCAGAAACGGCAAAGCAGGAAGTAAAGTCTTATATCGAAGAGACATACGGAAAAGAATATACACGTCAAGGTGAGAGAACGGTTAAGCAAGATAAGAAAGCACAGGATGCCCATGAAGCAATTAGACCGACTTCAGTATATAAAGACCCGAAAACAGTAAAAAGCTACCTGTCACGAGACCAGTTTCGCCTTTACAAGCTCATTTGGGATCGCCTAGTAGCCAGCGAAATGGCACCGGCTATTATGGATACGATGACAGTTGATTTAAAAAACGAAGATGTGGTTTTTAGAGCAACAGGGTCAAAAGTAAAATTTGCCGGTTTTATGAAGGTTTATATAGAGGGCAATGATGATGGGAAAAATGAAGAAGATAAATTTCTGCCCAACTTAGAAGAAGGTAAAACCGTAAAGAAAGAAGAAATCACACCGAACCAACACTTTACACAACCACCACCTAGATATTCAGAAGCTAGGCTTGTAAAAACACTAGAAGAACTAGGAATTGGCAGGCCATCTACATTTGCACCAACCCTGGATACTATTCAACGTAGAGGGTATGTGGCACTTGATGAAAAGCGCTTTGTACCAACTGAGTTAGGGGAAATCGTGATTGAGTTAATCCATGAATTTTTCCCTGATATATTGAATGTAGACTTTACAGCAAAGATGGAAAATGACCTAGATGCAATTGAGGATGGGAAAGAAAATTGGATTCGTGTCATTGACGGTTTTTATAAGGGGTTTGAAAAGCAAGTAAAGCATGCGGAAGAAGAAATGAAAGAAGTTGAGATTAAAGACGAACCAGCTGGAGAAGATTGTGACAAATGTGGACATGAAATGGTCTATAAAATGGGGCGCTTCGGAAAATTTATGGCTTGTTCAAACTTCCCAGAGTGTCGTAATACGAAAGCGATCGTAAAAGATATAGGTGTGAAGTGTCCATCTTGTCATGAAGGAAATATTGTAGAGCGTAAAAGTAAAAAACGAAGAATTTTTTTCGGGTGTGATCGTTTTCCAGAATGTGAATTCGTTTCTTGGGATAAACCAATTGCAAGAAAGTGCCCGAAATGTGAGCACATGCTTGTTGAAAAGAAAACGAAAAAAGGCGTGCATGTGCAATGTACATCATGTGATTACAAAGAAGAGACAAATTAGTGAAATGAATTGAAAGAATTGAAGTGTTAGTATATTATATTAGAGGTCTGACTTCTCTGATCATAAGTACGGATAGTATGAATAGGGTGATTCGGGCTTATACTTAAGGCACAGTATAGTATATCAGAAGATAAGCCGAATATTGTAATAGGTTATATGAGTCACCCTATAGAACGAATACAGACTTTACAATGAAGCTTTCAATTTGGTACGGAGGGTTTAAATCTTGGAGAATATACATATTAACGTAATCGGCGCAGGGTTAGCTGGAAGTGAGGCTGCTTGGCAAATAGCCAACCGTGGAATTCCAGTCCATCTTTATGAAATGCGGCCAGTAAAGCAAACACCTGCTCACCATACTGATAAATTTGCAGAACTCGTTTGTAGTAATTCATTGCGGGCAAATACACTTACAAATGCAGTTGGAGTATTAAAAGAAGAAATGCGAATTTTAAATTCTGTCATTATTTCTTCAGCTGACGATTGTTCCGTTCCTGCAGGCGGAGCCTTAGCAGTCGACCGTCATGAATTTGCAGATAGTGTAACGAGCAGAGTACGTAATCATCCTCTCGTTACCGTAATGAATGAAGAGGTAAGTGATATTCCTGAGGGGCCAACGATTATCGCAACAGGCCCATTAACATCTGAAAGTCTTTCGCAGCAGTTAAAAGAGTTAACAGGGGAAGAATATTTATACTTTTATGATGCAGCTGCTCCTATAATTGAAAAAGACTCTATTGATATGAATAAGGTGTACTTAAAATCTCGGTATGATAAAGGAGAAGCAGCTTATTTAAATTGCCCAATGACAGAAGAAGAGTTTGATCGTTTTTATGAGGCCTTAATAAGCGCGGAAACTGTACCCTTAAAAGAGTTTGAGAAAGAAATTTTCTTTGAAGGGTGTATGCCAATTGAAGTAATGGCACAACGCGGGAAAAAAACAATGTTATTCGGACCATTGAAGCCAGTTGGGCTTGAACACCCTGAAACAGGAAAAAGGCCGTATGCCGTTATTCAACTAAGACAAGATAACCAATCTGGAACATTGTACAATATTGTTGGTTTCCAAACGCATTTAAAGTGGGGTCCACAAAAGGAAGTATTAAAACTCATACCTGGTCTTGAGAACGCTGAAATTGTTCGTTACGGTGTCATGCATCGTAATACGTTTATCAATTCTCCAAAAGTGTTAAAACCTACTTATCAATTCAAAGAAAGAGATGATCTTTTCTTTGCTGGTCAAATTACAGGTGTTGAAGGGTATGTAGAGTCAGCTGCTTCCGGGCTAATTGCAGGAATTAATGCAGCAAGGTATGTTGAGCAGAAGGAATTAGCCGTTTTTCCTGAAGAAACAGCTATTGGAAGTATGGCACAATACATCACTACGGCCAATCCGAAAAACTTTCAACCGATGAATGCTAACTTTGGATTGTTAAAGCCTTTGGATCAAAGAATTAAGAATAAAAAAGAACGAAATGAGACACTTGCTAATCGAGCGATTGAAACAATTCAGAATTTTGTGAAAAAAATGTAAATTCCCTTGAATGAGCTACTAAGTTGTGGTACAATTTAGTAGCTTTTGTGAGGTGTTACTATGGAAGATACATCCAACCGAACGTTAATTGATGATTTTGTCTTTTATTTACAAGTTGAGAAAAATTGCTCCAAGCATACGATTGATAATTATCTACTTGATATCGATGACTTTATGAAACATATGAAAGAAAATAATATTAATGATTTTTTGTCTGTTACTTATCATACTGTAAGGCACTATTTAACAGTCCTCTACGATAAAGAATATGCCCGAACTTCGATTGCTCGGAGAATTTCGGCTTTGCGTAGTCTTTATCGGTTTTTATTAAGAGAAGGAAAAGTGAATGAGAACCCATTCGCTGCTACTCATATTCCTAAAGTAGGAAAACGTTTGCCCACCTTTATGTATGAAGAAGAAATAGAACAGTTATTTTCTTCGTTTGATGATAAAAATGCCCTCGATCAAAGGGATAAAGCAATACTAGAGTTATTATATTCGTCGGGTCTACGAGTGAGTGAATGTTGTCAATTGAAGATAGAGGACATTGATTTTTCAATAGGTACTGTCTTTGTTATTGGTAAAGGGAGAAAAGAACGTTATGTACCAGTAGGAAGCTATGCATTAGATGCACTGCAAAACTATATTGATGAAGCACGAACTCAACTCATAAGAAAGTCAAAGACAGGTCCACACTCTGCATTGTTTCTAAACTTCCGAGGGGGACCACTAACTGATAGAAGTGTTCGAGATATTCTTAAAAAGCGTATTGAAAAAGCCTCATTATCAATGCACATGAGCCCACATAAATTACGTCATACATTTGCTACGCATTTATTGAATAATGGTGCCGACTTACGAGTAGTTCAGGAATTATTAGGACATTCACATTTATCGTCAACTCAGATATATACGCACGTAACAAAGGATCGATTGAAAGATGTATATATGAAACACCATCCAAGAGCATAAAACGATACTATAGTTTTAGTTTTCATATTTGCTGTATCAATTATAAGCAACCAACGTTTGCAACTTTGTTTTACTTATCATTAAGGGGGGGTTCTTTATGTCAGAAGCAACTTTTCATGCAACAACGATCTTCGCCATTCAACATAACGGGCAATGTGCCATGACAGGTGACGGGCAAGTAACGTTCGGTAATGCTGTAGTTATGAAACATACCGCAAAAAAAGTGAGAAAGATCTATCAAGGCAAAGTAATCGCAGGCTTTGCAGGTTCTGTAGCAGATGCTTTTACTCTCTTTGAAAAATTTGAGGGACGCTTAGAAGAATACAATGGTAACTTACAAAGGGCTGCAGTTGAACTGGCAAAGGAGTGGAGAAGTGATAAAGTTTTGCGTAGACTGGAGGCAATGCTGATCGTCATGAATAAAGAACATTTATTACTCGTATCTGGAACCGGTGAAGTAATTGAGCCAGATGACGGAATACTTTCTATCGGTTCAGGAGGTAATTATGCGCTTTCTGCGGGTCGTGCATTAAAAAAACACGCACCCCAACTTTCTGCCAAAGAAATTGCGATGGCTGCACTAGAAACTGCTGGCGATATTTGTGTATACACGAATAAACAGATTGTCATCGAAGAGTTATAAAAACTTTTGAGAGCGGAGGATGTTGAGATGCAAAATAACTTAACGCCAAGACAAATTGTTGAACGTCTAGACCAATACATTGTAGGTCAGGAGTCTGCGAAAAAATCTGTAGCTGTAGCTCTTAGAAATCGCTATCGTCGCAGTTTACTCGATGAAAAGCTTCGTGATGAAGTAACACCTAAAAACATTTTGATGATTGGACCTACTGGTGTAGGTAAAACAGAAATTGCTCGAAGACTTGCCAAATTAGTCGGAGCGCCTTTTGTAAAAGTGGAAGCTACTAAATTTACAGAGGTCGGATATGTAGGGCGAGATGTAGAATCAATGGTTCGCGATTTGGTCGACACTTCGATCCGTATCGTGAAGGAAGAGAAGATGAACAGCGTTCGTGATAAGGCTGAGGAACAAGCTAATCAAAGAATTGTTGACTTACTTGTACCGTCAGCTAAAAAACAAACGCAATATAAAAATCCACTTGAGATGCTTTTCGGAAATCAAGGACAACCTGTTCAAGAGACATCGGACGCAAACGAAAGTCAAGATGTCCAACAAAAAAGACGTCAAACTGCACACAAATTAGCTCTCGGTGAACTTGAAGACCATATTGTTACAATTGATGTTGAGGAACAAACATCCGGATTTTTTGATATGTTTCAAGGTTCAGGTATGGAGCAAATGGGTATCAATATGCAAGATATGTTAGGGAATATGATGCCAAAGAAAAAGAAAAAGCGTCGTTTAACTGTTCGAGAAGCACGCAAATATTTAACTGAAGAAGAAGCGCAAAAGCTTATTGATATGGATGAAGTCAATCAAGAAGCTGTTTCAAAAGCTGAACAATTGGGTATTATCTTTATTGATGAGATTGATAAAATTGCAGGGAAAAGTCAAAATAGTGCCGATGTTTCACGAGAAGGTGTTCAACGTGATATTTTACCAATCGTAGAAGGTTCAACGATTGTAACAAAGTATGGACCTGTAAAAACCGATCATATTTTATTTGTTGGTGCAGGTGCTTTTCATATGGCAAAGCCATCAGATTTAATACCGGAACTACAAGGACGATTCCCAATCCGAGTGGAGCTTTCTAATTTATCGATTGATGATTTTGTTCGCATTTTAGTAGAGCCAGATAATGCTTTGATCAAACAATATATAGCATTACTAGAAACAGAAGGTATAAAAGTCAAATTTTCTGACGAAGCTATTCATAAGATTGCGACAATTGCAACAGATGTTAACCAAGATACAGAAAATATCGGTGCGAGGAGATTGCATACGCTATTAGAAAAATTGCTTGAAGATTTATCATTTGAAGCACCTGATATAACATTAGAAGAGATTGTAATTACACCAGCTTATGTTGAAGAAAAGTTAGCAACAATCGCAAAAAATAGAGATTTAAGCCAATACATTTTATAGTATGGACTTTTTAGGAGGAAAAAGGAATGGATTTACTAACTAGAACTAGAAAAATTAATGAGATGCTGCAAAAGTCTGGAGGCCAACACGTAAACTTTAAAGATATGGCTGAAACTTTACGCGATGTAATTGAAGCAAATATTTTCGTGGTAAGTCGTCGAGGTAAATTATTAGGTTTTTCTATTAAGCAGGAAATTGAAAACGAAAGAATGAAAAAAATGTTAGAAGAGCGACAGTTTCCTGAAGAATATACAACTAACCTGTTTAGAATTGAAGAAACGAGTGCAAATCTTGATATCGAGAGTGAATATACGGCGTTTCCAGTAGAAAACAAAGATCTGTTTGGTTCTGGATTAACAACAATTGTACCTATTCTAGGCGGGGGACAAAGACTAGGAACTCTAGTGTTAGCAAGATTAAATAAGTCATTCGATAATGATGACTTAATTCTTGCAGAATACGGTGCTACTGTAGTTGGTATGGAAATCCTTCATGAAAAAACACAAGAAATCGAAGAGGAAGCACGTAGTAAAGCTGTTGTTCAAATGGCCATCAGTTCATTGTCTTACAGTGAATTAGAAGCTGTTGAACACATCTTTGAAGAACTAGAAGGAAAAGAAGGTCTACTCGTAGCGAGTAAAATTGCTGACCGTGTTGGTATAACGCGCTCGGTTATTGTAAACGCTCTTCGTAAGCTAGAGAGTGCCGGTGTAATCGAATCACGTTCACTAGGTATGAAAGGGACATATATTAAAGTTCTTAACGATAAGTTTCTAGCCGAGTTAGATAAGATTAAACAAGGATAAATAGAAGTAAAGAGGTTACTCACAAGCGGCACGCTCCTTCATGACCATAACGCATCTAATCTAGTTAGTGTATTTATGATAATGGGGTCCGGCTCAAAACGAGTTGACCTCTTTTTATTTTGCTTAAATGTATCCATGAGTTTATCTGTTGATGTTGCAGGCTACCGTGAATAGTGAAATAAGCCTAATTGACAATACTGCAAATACATTAAAAGGAAACCTAGAATCTATTTTTTTTTAATGGATTTATATTATAATATACATAGTATTACACAATTCGACGGATTTTTTGAGAACTTCAGTGAAGTTACAGGACTTTAGTAATGATTTTTGTGTAGGTCTTTTTAGTTGATTTCACCTAGAAGCCAAATGATTATTAGACATTTAGTATAAGATGGATTACAATTTACTAGCAGGATTAGGCAATATTCGAGGAAAAATTACAAGGAGCGACTTAAAATGAATTTGTTTTCAAGCCCCGCGTTTAGCACGCTTGAAAGGGCATTAGATGGTTCAGCTTTAAGGCAAAGAGCAATTTCACATAACATTGCAAATGTTGATACACCAAATTACAAAACGAAAAAAGTGAACTTCAAACATACATTAGAACAAGCAGTTTCGACAAAATCCTTTGATGCTAATAGAACGGACGAACGTCATATGAATTTTAGCACAGGTAAACAGAGAGAAGCCTTTATTACTAGGGTAAATAACACGATGTATAACCATAACTTAAATAATGTGGACATAGATAAAGAAATGGCTGACCTCGCTCAAAATCAAATCTACTATAATGCACTAATCGACCGAATGAACGGACGTTTTAATAGTCTTCAAACTGTCATTAAAGGTGGGAAGTAAACGTGACGATTTTTAATGGATTTAATATTTCAGCATCTTCATTAACAGCGCAAAGGTTAAGGATGGATGTTATTTCTGCGAATATGGCAAATGCTGAAACGACACGAGCAAACTTTGTAAATGGAGAATGGCAGCCCTACAGGCGAAAAATGGTGGTCATGCAACCTAATCAACAAAACTTCTCTTCATACTTAAATAAAGCAATGAATCAATCCAATCATCCTGGAGAAGGTGTTAAAGTGTCGAGAATTATTGAAGACCGTACACCTTTTAAACTTATGTATCAACCTGAGCATCCAGATGCGGATGCCGATGGATATGTTAAACTGCCAAATGTTGATCCTTTAAGAGAAATGGTAGATTTAATGAGTGCAACACGCTCATACGAAGCAAATGTAACTACTCTAAACGCAACGAAAAACATGCTAATGAAAGCTTTAGAAATTGGTAGATAAGGATGGGTAATATAAATGGAACTAAATAAGATTACTACCCCTTTTGCTGTGCAGCGACAGCCGCTAGAAACACAAATGATTAAAAGAACACCAGCTGAAGCGCAAAGTCAGTTTAAGGCGGCGCTTAATGACGCTATAAAAAACGTAAATAATATGCAAAATCACTCTTCAGAAGCCACGTTAAAGCTTGCTCGCGGAGAAGCTCAGAACCTTCATGAAGTTATGATTTTAGGACAAAAAGCGAGTATTACGTTACAAGCAACTGTAGAAGTACGTAACAAAGTAATAGAAGCTTATCAAGAAATCATGCGCATGCAAGTTTAAAACTTACAAAAGGTCCGCGGGTTTCTCCATTTGTATTAACTACAACCGGTATCAGCTTAAGTAGCTTACTGTTTATGTAGAACGTAGAATTCAGCATATATTAGGCAACAAGTAACCTAAAAACTAGTAATTACGTTGCCTTGAAAATCCCGGATCTTTTGTTATTTTTATTGAACTTACGCTAAACACTATAGTTAAAACTACAATGATGGTAATTGTCGCATAGGTGGGAGGGCTCATGAACGATAAGCTAGTAGAATATAAAGAAAACGGTGTTAACTTCTGGAAAGAGCGAACAAGTGCCCAAAAGGGTATTTTTATTGGCTCTATTTTATTGTTAATCACTATGATTATATTATTAACTATTTTTGGGACAAGATCAAGTTTTGTGCCTCTATATAGTAATTTGTCTGTACAAGAAACTGGACAAATAAAAGAAACTCTAGATGCTAGAGGAATTGCATCTGAAATTTCAGCGAATGGGACGACTATAAGTGTTCCTGAAACGATGGTCGATACATTGAAAGTGGAGCTAGCTGCCGAGGGAATTCCAAGAAGTGGCAGTATTGATTACGGCTTTTTTAGAGACCGGATGGGCATTGGTATTACGGATAATGAATTCTCGTTAATGGAAAGAGCTGCAGTACAAACCGAGTTAGGAAATTTAATTAGAAATATTGATGGCGTAAATGGTGCTAATGTCATGATAACTTTACCAGAGGAAAGAATTTGGGTTTCTGATGAATTAATGACGGCATCAGCATCAATTGTTATTAATACCGCTCCTGGATACAACTTAGAACCGAGGCAAGTTCGGGCATTACATCATCTAGTGTCTAAGAGTGTTCCAAACCTTCCAATAGATAATATCGTCATCATGAACCAAATGTTTGAGCATTTTGAATATAAAGATGAAAATTCGCAAGATTATTCTACATTGACTGCCTATGAACATCAGAGAAAAATTAAACAAGACATCGAAAGGGACTTACAACGTCAACTTACACAAATGTTAGGTACGATGATGGGTCGCGACAGTGTATTAGTTTCTGTAACAACAGATATTGATTTCACACAAGAAAATCGTCAAGAAGACCTTGTTGCACCAGTTGATGAAGAAAATATGGAAGGTTTAGCGGTTAGTATTGAGAGAATCACTGAAACGTATGAAGGCGATGAAATTCCAGAAGGCGGGGTCGCAGGTACTGGAGAGGCTATTCCTGGATACCCAGGTGTAGTAGGTACAGGCGGTGGATCCTATGAAAAAATTGAAGAACGTGTCAATAATGATGTAAACCGTATTCGCCGTGAAATTGTAGAAAGTCCATATAAAATACGCGATTTAGGCATACAGGTCATGGTTGAGCCACCTGAAGGACAAGAGGAACTGCCAATTGAACGATTAAATGATATTCAACAAATATTAAGTACCATAGTCCGTACAAGTATTGATGGGAACTTAGCTAGTGAATTAACACCTGAAGACATCAACGATAAAATTTTTGTGTCTGCACAGCAGTTTAGAGGAAAAGTGGAGGTTCCACAAACTTCTGAAGAAACTGTACCTACATGGTTATATGTTGTTGGTGGGGTATTAGTTGGAATCATTATTCTATTAATCTTCTTGTTAATGAAAAAGAAAAAGAGAAATGAAGAGGAAGAAGAAGTACTTTTAGGGCCAGTTACTGAAGAAATACCGGATATACCGAATGAGGAAGACAGCGCTTCGGCTACTAAACGAAAACAGCTTGAGAGAATGGCAAGAGAAAAACCAGATGAATTTGCTAAGCTCGTTAGAACTTGGCTAACAGATGACTAGGAGGGTGATTGAATGAATACTAAAAAAGGAAGCTTAACAGGTCGTCAAAAAGCAGCTACCCTCCTCATATCTCTTGGACCCGATGTGTCAGCACAGGTATATAAACATTTAACGGAAGAGGAAATAGAGAAATTAACGTTAGAAATTGCAAATGTTCGAAAAGTAGATAGTTCACTAAAAGAAGAAATCCTTGAGCAGTTTCATCAACTAGCTATGGCACAAGATTATATCTCTCAAGGTGGTATTGGGTACGCAAAGAGTGTACTTGAGAAAGCGTTAGGAGAAGCTGAAGCGATGGAAATTATTAATCGCTTGACTTCCACCTTGCAAGTGAGACCATTTGATTTTGCTAGAAAAGCAGATCCTTCGCAAATCTTGAATTTTATACAAAATGAGCACCCGCAAACGATTGCACTTATCCTCTCTTATTTAGATTCTGTTCAGGCTGCACAAATCTTATCTGAACTGCCACAGGAAGTTCAAGCCGATGTAGCTAAGCGTATCGCTCTTATGGATAGCACATCACCGGAAATAGTAAATGAAGTAGAAAGTATTTTAGAACAAAAACTATCAGCTACCGTTACTCAAGATTATACAGCGGCTGGTGGTATTGAGGCAGTTGTTGAAGTACTAAATAGTGTAGATCGAAGTACTGAACGAACAATTCTTGATGCTCTTGAAATCCAAGATCCAGAATTGGCCGAGGAAATTAAAAAGAGAATGTTCGTCTTTGAAGATATCGTTACTCTGGATAACCGTTCTATTCAAAGAGTAATACGAGACGTTGAGAATGAAGATTTACAGCTGTCACTTAAGGTGGCAAGTGATGAAGTGAAAGAAATCGTCTTTACTAATATGTCACAGCGTATGGCTGATACATTTAAAGAAGAAATGGAGTTTATGGGTCCTGTTCGTTTACGTGATGTCGAAGAAGCTCAGTCTCGTATTGTCGCAGTCATTCGTCGACTAGAAGAAGCTGGAGAGATCGTTATTGCACGTGGCGGAGGAGATGATATTATTGTCTAAAATTATTAAGTCTTCCTATGCAAGACCGGAACCCACCGGGGCCAAAACAATCTCTGTAAAAAGAATAAAGCTTCAAGATCTAAATGAGGAAAATACGACAACCGAAGTAAAGGAAGATATGTACACGCGAGTTGAAGAACAAGCAAGATTGATACTAGAACAAAGTGAGTATCAGGCCCAACAGAGGCTTCAAGATGCTGAAAATAATGCAAAAGCGATTCGTGAACAACTGGAACAAGAACAACAAAATGCATATAACGAGCTTGAACAGTTGAAGCAAGAAGCTAGGCAGCAAGGTTATGAAGAAGGTTATCAGCAAGGTCTTGAGACTGGAAGGCTGCAATACGAGGAAGCGCTGGTTCAAGCTGCGAATATTATTCAAGCTTCTAAAAATGATTACGCTGAAGTTATAGAACAAGCTCAACCAACAATTATTGAACTAGCGTTTGCTATCTCAGAAAAGTTAATTGGGACTACTTTTAATCAACATAACGAAGCGTGGAGCCACCTTGTTCAAAAAGCAATCCTTGAAGTTAGAGAACAGGATGAAGTAAAAGTGTACGTACATCCTGACTGGTATGAACGAACACTTCAACATAAAAATGAATTAATTACTTTACTGAGTCATTCTGAACAACTTTATATTTACCCTGACCCTCAATTGAGAGAACATGGTTGCATTATCGAAACCACGTTTGGACGAATCGATGCTAGTGTAGATAGTCAACTAACTGAACTAAAACATGTACTTCTTGAAAAATTGAAGGAGGGTAAGGATGGAAGCTCATGATCTGATTAATGTTGTTCCCCACCTTAATCCGTATAAATGGTACGGGAAAGTAACAAGGGTTGTAGGATTAATGATTGAGTCTAAAGGCCCTCAAGCATCTATTGGAGACTTATGTTATATCCATATTGGCAAAGGTAAAACATCAAAGGTCATGGCTGAAGTAGTAGGTTTTCGTGATGAGAATATTCTACTAATGCCGATTACTGGTACGGGAGAAATTTCACCAGGCAGTCTTGTTGAAGCAACTCGACACCCTTTAGAAATCAAGGCGGGTTTAGGGTTAATCGGTAAAGTGATTGACGGATGCGGACAACCACTCGATCGTTCAAAATTACCCGATGGCTTATCAAGTTTTCCAACAGACAATGCGCCTCCAAATCCATTAGAGAGACCAAGGATAACCGAACCAATGAGTATCGGTATACGCTCGATAGACAGTTTATTAACGGTTGGAAAAGGTCAAAGAATTGGAATTTTTGCAGGTAGCGGGGTTGGTAAAAGTACCTTGTTATCCATGATTATTAAAAACTCTGATGCAGATTTAAATGTCATTGCTTTAATCGGGGAACGTGGACGAGAAGTAAAGGATTTTATTGAGCGTGACTTAGGTGAAGACGGACTTAAAAAAAGCATACTAGTTGTTGCTACCTCTGATCAACCAGCTTTAATGAGAGTGAAAGGAGCAATGACAGCCACTGCAATAGCCGAATATTTCCGTAACCAAGGGATGAATGTAAACTTAATGATGGATTCGGTTACTCGTTTTGCAATGGCACAGCGGGAAATCGGTTTAGCGGTTGGGGAACCGCCAACGACTAAAGGTTACACACCATCCGTTTTTGCAATGCTTCCTCGTCTCTTAGAGCGTTCGGGTACAAGTCGAAATGGATCAATTACTGCATTTTATACCGTACTAGTGGACGGTGATGATTTAAATGAACCGATATCGGATGCAGTGCGGGGTATTTTAGATGGGCATTTCGTGTTAGATCGAAAGCTGGCAAACAAAGGCCAATTTCCAGCGATAAACGTCTTAAAAAGTGTTAGTCGTGTCATGCATGATATCGTACCACAACAGCATCATATTGCTGCTGAAAGGTTAAGAGCAATGCTGTCAACGTACTACGAATCAGAAGATTTAATTAATATCGGCGCTTATAAGCGAGGCTCATCAAGAGAAATTGATTTAGCTATTCAAGCATTTCCGAATATTATTTCTTTTTTGAAACAAGGAATTAACGAACCAAGTCATTTAGATGAAGCTGTAATGATGTTACAACAACAATTCGGGGGAGGTGAATAGGGTATGTCATTCCGTTATACTCTTCAGAAAGTTCTTGAGATTAAAGAACGAGAAAAACAAAATGTTGAGAACGAATATAGCAAGGCGACAAAGCAATTTGAGGAGACGGCAACTAGATTATATGATCTCTTGAAGAAAAAAGAAGACTTAGAAGCTAGATGCGAACAACAAATGAATGAAGGAATTCCTATTCACCAACTGCAACAACATCAAACAATTTTAATGCGGCTAAATATTGATATTGAAAGGCAACAACAGTCAACCAATTTAGCTCGAAACCAAATGTATCAAAAACAGGAAGAGCTTGTAGACGCCTCTATTGAGTTAAAAAAATATGAAAAGATGAAAGAAATAAAGCATGGAGAATATATCGAAGAACAAAAGAGGCTTGATAATATGCGGATGGATGAAATCTCTTTACAGTTATATGTAAACCGCTAAAAATAAGGTGAAGATTATGAGTAATGAGAAAGAGTACAGTAAAGTCCAATGGTTCTTCTTTGTTATTTTTATCCCAACCCTGTTTGCCATTATTTTGTTTGCAGTCATTCTTATCTTTCTTGGAGTTGACTTAAAGGATAAGGCGAAAGAAATCGGTGGAAATCTACCTTTTATAGGTGAATATATCATTGATGAGGTTGAAGAAGATGAAGAGAGCCTGATTAACATCAATGAATTACAGGAAACGATTGTTTCTCAACAAAATCAAATCGAACAATTAGAACGGCAACTTACACAAAAAGATGAAGAAATACTTCAACTCCAAAGCGAAGCAACGTCTTTAGAGGAACAATTTGTGTCACAAGAAGAAGCAGTTGCAGAAGTTAGGCATGATTTAAAGGAGATTGCTAAGACATATGAAGCGATGTCTACGAAGAATGCAGCGAATATTTTGTCTGAACTTCCTACATCAGAAGCTCTCCTTCATATCTCACAAATCTCTACACAATCTAGAGCAGGAATATTAGCGAAAATGGAACCAGAGAAAGCTGCAGAAATAATGTCGCGTCTAGCTAACCAATAGATTAATGATGATATATGACTTGAAAGGAGGTGAAATAATGAATATCGCAGGAGCTATTGGTTCAAATCAATTTAATACAGGTAATGGCCAAATTAAATCTCAAAGCTTATCCAGAAGTACCTCTTCGTTTTCTAAGCTGCTTAGCAATAGTTTTTCTGGTGAAACACCAACTGGAACTAGTTTACGCACAAGTGAAAGCGTAACTGATAAAGAAAGTGTAAACGATAAGCAACTATTATCGTTAATAAAAGAGTTAGTAGAAGCACTGCCGTTTGAAGATGGTTTCCTAGCAGAAGAAAAGCTTAACGACTCGGATGTCCAACAATTATTAGCCTTGTTACCAGAGGAACTTCAATTAGAAATCGAGAAAATCTTTCAAAGTAAACTACCGATTGAAGCTCTATTACAGTCTGCAAATACTTTAAATAATCCAGCTGCAATGTTAGCTTTACTAGTGGCCCTAAAAAGGTCACCAGCTCAAGTAAGGGATATAAATCAATTTATGAAACACCTAGAGCAGTTGTTTAATGTAGGAGACAGTGCAAATGCACTTGATGTGAAAAATCCAAAAGATGTGCTGCACCAATTAATTCAAGCTCTTCAAAAAGAAGACCAACGAATGAATCAAAATCAAATTCTTCATTCACTAATGCAAAGAATGGGAGTTGGCGAGCGTTCTACTGAAGGTCAGCAAGGCATTAATATAAATACTGATGCACAAAATATGTCACGTGTACAACAATTAGTGGTACATATTGGAGAACAACCGACAAAGGAAGCTGAACAGCGCCAGTTTGTCCGTCAATTCCATGAAATTCTTGGCCGTGGAGTATTAAAGAATTTAAATAACGGATCACAAATATCTATTAAACTATTTCCAGAACATTTAGGACGACTTGATATTCGTTTATCTCAAATTAATGGTGTGATTACTGCACGAATTCTAGCAAGTTCAAGTACGGCAAGAGAACTGATAGAATCTCAAATTCAGCAGTTAAGGCAAGCCTTTTCACAACAGCAACTAAATGTTGAACGCATTGAAGTCACTCAGCAGCAACAACAGTCAGCGGGTAACTTAAACAAAGATGGACAAGGAAGACAAGCTGAGCGAGACCAGGATGAAAAACAGTCAGAAGATAATGAAAGCGAAAAAGAATCGTTCTCTCAGTTACTAGAAGAAATAACGATAAATGAGAAAGTTTAGGTGTTGAGTATGAATAATACAGTAGACCCAAGTCTTTTTTTTGATAACCGTTCCCGTGATGTAAAAAAAACGGGTGAAGGAACATTAGGGAAAGATGATTTTCTAAAAATATTAATTACTCAGTTACAAAACCAAGATCCGACAAATCCAATGGATGACCGTGAATTTATTTCACAGATGGCACAATTTTCATCGTTAGAGCAGATGACAAATATGAATAGAACGCTCGAAAGATTTATCGCTACACAAACAGATAACAAGCTTGTTCAAAATAGTCATTTGATTGGAAAAGAGGTTCAATGGCAACGTGAAGACTCAATCTCTGATCGAAATTTAGACACGAATATAGTCAAAGCAGTGCGTTTACGCGATGGAAATGTTTCTGTTCAATTAGATAATGGAAATTGGATCTTAGTAGACCAAATTAAACAAATTAGTTCAAGTGGAAAAGAGTAGTGAACAGGAGGTGAAGTAATGGACCCTCATATCTATTCACAACAACTAAGGCCACTGCCTCAAAAAACATATTCAAATAAAAAGACGATAATGCCAATGAGGCAAGGAAATTTCCATGACATTTTACAAACTGAGATTAACAGCACCAAGGGAATTAAACTTAGTAAACATGCTGAAAAACGTATGCAAGATCGAGGAATATCCATCAATCAAGACCAATGGACGGCTATTGAAAATAAACTAAGAGAAGCTAAGTCTAAAGGCATAAGCGATTCATTAATTGTTTTAAATCATGCGGCACTTGTTGTGAACGCCAAAAATAACACCGTTATTACCGCACTTGACCGAAACGAAGCGAGTGCACAAATATTTACAAATATAAATGGAACGATACTTATCGATTAAAAGGCTGGACCGAAATGGAAGCCTTCGGTTGTGGAATGACGGAAGCAACCAACGAACTATGAAAAAGAAGGGGAAATATACATGCTACGATCAATGTATTCCAGTATTGGTGGTTTAAAGAACTTTCAAACAAAGCTAGATGTAATTGGAAATAATATTGCTAATGTAAATACATTTGGATATAAAAAAGGCCGTACGACGTTTCAAGATATTATGAGTCAACAAATACGTGGCGCTAGTACACCAACAGAGAACCGTGGTGGAACAAATCCGATGCAAGTAGGACTTGGGGGAACAATTGCGACAATTGATACGATTCATACACAAGGTAGTATGCAATCAACTGGACGTTCACTAGATGTTGCAGTTTCAGGAGATGGTTTCTTCGTAGTGAATAACGGCAATCTAAACTCCTATACAAGAGCAGGGAATTTCTATTTAGACCAAAATGGAACGCTCGTAAATGGTGACGGTCTTCGAGTAATGGGGTATGCGTTACAACCAGGAACTACGGATCAACTTGACTATACGCAAGTTCAACCTCTGGTGATACAGGCAGGAAGTCAAATGGCTCCAGAAGCGACAACGAATATAACATATAAAGGTAATTTTAATGCAGATGTACCTCCGGTTGGGAGTCCGAATGGGGGAACAGCATTAGTAAATGGAGCTAACCAATTAACGCAACAACAAATTAATGCTGCGATGAAAAGTGGCTTTATGATAAACCATCAAGTAGTAGACTCATTAGGTGCTACTCATAATGTGAAGTTAGCATATCAAAAGGATTCAACTGGGAATTGGACAGTAGGAATTGTGAGACCTTCCATTGATCTTGCTACAAGGGAGCATAACAAAGACCCAATGACTGGTCAGTTGTTCTACACATACGAGAGATTAACGAGTGCTAATACGCCATTCCCTGGACAAACTGATAATTTTATCAAGTTCGGTGCAAATGGTTATGTCATTCAAGACGATCCAAATGCAATTAACAACAACTCGATGAAAGAGGTTAACTTAACTTTAAACCTAAATACTAGACCGCTTAGTGCAGGGGATTATAATGGTGCTGAGGATCTACAGTTAACTTTTGATTTTTCTCAGTTTACTCAGTTTTCAGGATCGAATACAGCTGATGTTAATCAAGTCACAGGAAACATTGACGGATTTTTAGACAGTTTTAACATTGGACAATCTGGTGAAATTATTGGTGTTTATTCTAATGGTCGTGTACAACTACTTGGACAGCTTGCACTTGCTACATTTAATAACCCTGGCGGCTTAACGAAATCAGGAAGTAATGCGTACCAAGCATCAAATAACTCAGGGCAACCTAACATTGGAATTCCTGGTGAAGGGCGAGGGTTACTAATGGGGAGTACACTAGAGATGTCTAACGTTGATATTTCTGAAGAATTCACGGAGATGATTGTTGCTCAACGTGGTTTCCAGGCAAACACGAGAATTATTACAACTTCAGATGAGATATTACAAGAACTCGTTAACTTGAAACGTTAATCATAACTTTACTTAAACAGGAATAGTTAACTTCATTACTATAAAGTAATCACTAATTAGGAGGGGGAAGGCTGGTCATATGGACACTAAGTAATGAGTTCTACTAAAGTACCAGCCTTCAATTGTAACGATGATTGAGTTAACAAGATTGAATAATAGTACATTCTTATTAAATGCGTTTTTAATTGAGCAGGTTGAGGCTTTTCCAGATACGACTATTACGCTTGTCAATGGAAAAAAGATAGTAGTGCGTGAGTCGATTAGCGATGTTAAGCTTAAGACAAATGAACTATATCGAACGATTGGACTAGCTTCAATATATAGTAAACAGGATGCGGAGGGCTCTTGATTGTTAAAAAATAAATTAGTAAATATCATGATTATTCTCCTCGTTTCTCTTACATTAATTGGAGTTGTCACATTAGTACTTATCAACTATTTATCTAAGGATGAAGCGGCCTTTGGAGAACCAACGATTGATGAAATCATTGCACATTCATATGATACTCCTGAATTAACAACAATGCTGTTAAGTAATGAATTTGCAAAAGTACAATTTAAAATTCATGTGGATAATAGAAGGGCATTATCAGAAATTTCGAAGCGTGATTTTCAAATTGAAAACATTATTATCCGTGAATTGGCTGGGATGAAATCCACCGACCTTTCTGGTTCTGAAGGGATTACAGATTTAGAAACCCAGCTCAAATTTAAAATTAATGAATTAATGACAGAAGGAATGGTTGTCGATATTTACACGCGACGACTTATAATCCAATAACGTATGTAATAGTTTGAGAGGTGAGGCTCTTGGCTGACATTTTGTCACAAGGTGAGATTGATGCATTACTATCTGCATTATCCACTGGGGAAATGGATGCAGAAGAACTGATGAAAGAGGAAACAGAAAAAAAGGTAAAAGTTTATGATTTTAAAAGAGCTCTGCGGTTTTCGAAAGATCAAATAAGAAGTTTATCGAGAATTCACGAGAATTTTGCAAGGTTATTAACTACCTTTTTTTCAGCTCAGTTACGGACATTTGTCCAAATATCAGTTGCATCAGTAGACCAATTACCATATGAGGAATTTATACGCTCCATACCAAAAATGACGATATTAAATGTATTTGAACCTTATCCATTAGATGGTCGATTTTTAATGGAGGTGAACCCGAATATTGCTTATACGATGTTAGACCGGTTATTAGGCGGTAAAGGGGTTGCGGTTAATAAAATTGATAATTTAACTGAGATTGAAACTAGGATTATGTCGCAATTGTTTCAACGGACGTTAGATAGCTTTACAGAAGCATGGACTTCGGTTGTCGAATTAGATCCAGTGATGGAAGACTTAGAGGTCAACCCACAGTTTTTACAAATGGTTTCACCAAACGAAACGGTCGTAGTCATTTCACTTTCTACTACAATTGGTGAAACTTCTGGAATGATTAACTTATGTTTACCACATGTGACTTTAGAAGAAATCCTTCCAAAGTTATCCGTTCACTATTGGATGCAAACGAAGAAAAAACAACGAGAAACTGGTGAAGTAGAAGCGTTAGAAGCTACCGTACGCAAAGCGCCGTTACTTATCCAAGCAGAGCTGGGACGATCGAAAATTACCATTGAAGAATTTTTACAACTCAATACAGGCGATGTAATTGAACTAGATCAAAATATTAATGAGTCTCTGTTAGTGACTGTTGGCGGCGAGCAGAAATATAAAGCTCAACCAGGAAAGTCCAAAAATCAAATGGCAATACAAATAACAGAGGTTATGGAGGAGGCACTAGAGGATGAATGACGATATGCTTTCCCAAGAGGAGATAAATGAACTCCTAAAGGGAGTTGGGATCGACGACGACGATGACCAAACCTCGGAAGAAGAGGTGAATAACTTTGATACTCTGAGAGTAGAAGATTTTTTATCTCCTGTTGAGCAAGATGCATTAGGTGAAATTGGAAATATATCTTTTGGAAGTGCTGCAACAGCGCTATCTACACTACTTAATCAAAAAGTTGATATTACAACACCACAAGTGTCGGTAATTAATAGAAATCAGTTAGAAGAAGCTTTTCCACAACCACACGTAGCTGTATCTGTTCAATATACAGAAGGCTTTGAAGGAATGAACTTGTTAGTAATTAAAACAACAGATGCTGCTATAATTGCTGATTTAATGCTTGGTGGGAACGGTGTAAATCCACCTAGTGACTTAGATGATATGCAAATTAGCGCTGTCCAAGAAGCGATGAACCAGATGATGGGCTCTGCCTCTACTTCAATGTCGACTATTTTTAATAAAAGAGTGGATATTTCTCCTCCAGATATTAATTTATTGGATATTCCTAAGGAAGAAGGAGTCGACAGCATTCCAAGTGATGAGATTTTAGCTAAAATATCATTTCGGTTGAAAGTTGGTGAATTAATTGACTCTTCAATTATGCAACTTGTCACCGTTTCTTTTGCTAAGCAATTAGTCGAAGAACTAATGAATCCATCACCAGAACTAGTAATAGATTCACAACCGCAAAATGCACATAGTCACGAAACAGTTGTTCAAGAACCTGTTCAACATATACCTGAACCACAACTCATTCAACAACCACATCAAGAAGTGCAACAACCAAGGTATGAACAGCCAGTTGCTCAATATGACCAACCACAATATGAACAAAGAGGTCAACAACATTTAGGAACGCAGTTTCAACAAAGACAAGTCGATGTTCAACCTGCTGCTTTTTCAAGTTTTGAGCCGCCACATCTTACGCAGAGCGAAACAAATAATTTAAATATGTTATTAGACATTCCTTTACAAGTTACTGTAGAGCTCGGACGAACGAAGCGTTCAATTAAAGAAATCTTAGAATTTAGTCAAGGATCCATTATTGAGCTGGATAAGTTAGCTGGTGAACCAGTTGATATTTTAGTTAATCAAAAACTGATTGCTAAAGGCGAAGTCGTTGTTATCGACGAGAACTTTGGCGTTCGTGTGACAGATATTGTAAGCCAACAAGAACGTATTAAAAACCTCCGTTAACTAAAAGCCAAAGTTACATGAATAGAAAGGGATGAATGAAAATGTCAGGAAGAATATTGATTGTAGATGATGCAGCATTTATGAGAATGATGATTAAAGATATTTTAACGAAGAACGGTTTTGAAGTCGTCGGTGAAGCTGCGGATGGAGCACAGGCTGTAGAAAAGTTTAAAGAATTATCGCCTGATTTGGTGACGATGGACATTACAATGCCGGAAATGGATGGAATTACTTCATTAAAAGAAATTAAACAAATTGATCCTAACGCAAAAGTAATCATGTGTTCAGCTATGGGACAACAAGCGATGGTTATTGACGCCATTCAAGCAGGAGCAAAAGACTTTATCGTAAAACCGTTTCAGGCAGACCGCGTGTTAGAGGCAATTAAAAAGACATTAGGTTAAGAAAGGGTGACAGCCCCTTGTACCGTAACTATTTTTCAATTGTTATAAGTTTCCTTTTCATTTTAACTATTAGTTTTACCGGGCCAGTTCTAGCTGAGGAAAATGGAACTGGCTCAGTATTTGACTCATTACCAGCGAATAATCCTTCTCTGATTGATGAGCAACAGGAAAAACCTAAATTAACAGAACCGGAACCAGTTATAACTGAAGAGAATTCTGTTTTAGAAACAGTAGAAACTCCGTTTGATAGTGGAACAAGCTTTTTTATGTTATTCATGCAAATGATCGCAGCATTAGCGGTCGTTATCGCATTGATATATATTATGCTTCGATTTGTTGGTAAACGAACTCGCTCTTTTAGAGACCATCAAACCCTCCAGAGTATTGGGGGCGTTCCATTGGGAGCTAATCGCTCACTTCAAATGATTAAATTAGGAGATCGTATCCTCGTCGTTGGTGTAGGAGAGACGATACAACTTATTAAAGAAATTAATGACCAGACTGAGATTGCTAAAATTATGGAGCAACATCAAAGTGAGTTTGATCGACTTGAAGAGCCACTTACAAAAGCTTCAACATGGATCAACCAACTAGTAATAAAGAAAAATCAAGAAAATACGAAAAAAGCGCTCGACTTTAGTGAGCTATTAGATAAACAGTTAAAAGATGTTTCTAAATCGCAACAACAAATCCGCGAGGCGATGAAGGAGCATAAAAAATGACAGAATTTTTACCGACATTTAATGATGACTTATCAACTACTATACAAATTTTAATACTATTAACCGTTTTGTCGCTTGCACCTAGTATTCTCATATTAATGACCTGTTTTACTAGAATTGTAATAGTTTTATCGTTTGTTAGAACGGGATTAGCTACACAGCAGATGCCTCCAAATCAAGTAATCATTGGATTAGCACTTTTTATGACATTCTTTATAATGGCACCTGTATTTGCAGAAGTGAACGACCAAGCACTTTCACCGCTTTTAGCAGGAGAGATCGACCAGGAAGAAGCATTTGATAGAGCTGTCCTCCCGATGAAGGAGTTTATGGCAAAACATACGAGAGAAAAAGACCTGGCTCTTTTTATGGGCTATGCAGGGATGGACAAGCCTGAGACTCTTGATGATATACCGCTGACGGCATTAGTCCCTGCCTTTGCTATAAGTGAGATAAAAACAGCTTTTCAAATTGGTTTCTTTATATTCGTACCGTTCCTTGTAATAGATATGATTGTTGCAAGTGTCTTGATGGCAATGGGAATGATGATGTTACCTCCAGTCATGATTGCCTTACCGTTTAAAATATTATTATTCGTTATGGTTGATGGTTGGCATCTAATTGTCAGATCATTACTACTAAGCTTTAGTTAGCCCAATTAAAAAGTAGGTGAATTAGTTGAATGCTGAACAGGTCATTTCGCTGGCTGAAAATGGAGTGTGGACGGTTTTAATGGTAGCAGGTCCGTTGCTTTTAATTGCTCTATCTTTAGGGTTGCTTGTAAGTATTTTTCAGGCGACTACACAAATTCAAGAACAAACATTAGCCTTCATTCCTAAAATAGTAGGAGTGTTCGTCGCATTAGTGTTTTTTGGCCCTTGGATGTTATCTCAATTGCTTGAGTTTACGTATCATATTTTTAATAACTTACACCGGGTTGTTGGGTAATGTTAGATTGGATGAACTTTTTACCAGCTTTCTTATTAGTATTTATTAGAGTACTAGCATTTTTTACAGTATTGCCGATCTTTTCTCATCGAACAATTCCTAATACAGTTAAAGTTGGACTTGCTGTTTATTTAGCATGGATTATGTTTTTTACGATCGATTTGCAAGAAATCCCAGTCGATGAGACATACTTTCTTCTCATTATAAAAGAGGTATTAGTAGGATTACTCATTGGACTAGTAGCGATGATTTTAATATATGCGATTCAAGTAGCTGGAGCATTTATAGATATTAAAATGGGCTTTATGATTGCAAATGTTGTAGACCCTGCAACAGGAGCACAATCTCCCTTGATTGGAGGGTATTTATATACATTTGCGCTTCTATTACTATTAGTGACAGATGCTCATCACTTGTTAATAGATGGAGTTTTTTATAGTTATCAATTTATCCCATTAGATCAAGTGTTTTTGCCACTTGGAAATGAAAATGTTATTGAGTTTATCTTTGTAACATTCAATAAGATGTTTATTATAGCTTTTCAAATGGCGTTCCCGATTGTAGGTTCATTATTCTTAGTTGATGTTGCCTTAGGAATGATCTCGCGTTCAGTTCCACAAATGAACGTGTTTGTCGTGGGGATGCCGCTAAAAATATTAGTAGGATTGCCATTATTAATGATTTTTCTTAGTGTGTTTTATTTAATTGTTCAACAGTTATTTGAAACGATTATTTTAACGATGAGAACGCTCATGCAATTACTTGGAGGTGTCTAGCAGGTGCCTTATATCCAATTAAACCTACAGTTTTTTGCAGAAGAAAAAACGGAAAAAGCGACACCGAAAAAACGCCAAGACACTCGAAAAAAAGGTCAAGTAGCAAAAAGTACAGATGTAAACACAGCAATTATTATGTTACTTGTATTTTTATTTCTATGGTTTATTGGGCACATGGTTGGCGATTACTTGTTAGCCATGCTAAAACATACTTTCCAAAGTTACATGCTTCTCGATTTGACGGAAGTAAATCTGCAAATGGTTTTAAATGAAGTTACATTTACGTCGGCCACTGTGTTATTTCCAATTATGCTTGTAGCATTAATAGCAGGTGTATTTAGTAGTTACTTGCAAGTGGGTCCATTATTTGCTCCTGAAGCGATTAAACCTAAGTTATCTAAAATAGATCCAATAAAAGGGTTTAAGAGAATTTTTTCAGTAAGAGCGATCGTTGAACTATTAAAGTCATTATTGAAAATTTCATTTGTAGGAATGGTTGTTTTTACAATCTTATGGATCACTCTTGATTCAGTTATGATCTTATCTCAAAAGTCTGTTGCAGATGGGTTTTATCAAATTGCCCAATTAACGGTGATCATGGGAATCGTTGTAGCCTTTCTTTTATTGATTTTGTCGATACCTGATTACCTATACCAAAAATATGACCATGAAAAGCAAATCAGAATGTCTAAAAAAGACATCAAAGATGAGCATAAAAACATGGAAGGTGACCCAAAAGTTAAGTCTAAACGAAAGCAAAAACAAATGGAAATGGCGATGTCTAGGATGATGCAAGAAATCCCTAAAGCTGATGTTGTTATAACGAACCCCACTCACTATGCTGTTGTATTAAAGTACGACGGGGAGAAAATGGATGCCCCTGTTGTAGTAGCAAAGGGTGTCGATTATGTTGCTTTCAAGATCCGTTCAATTGCGAAAAATCACGATATTATTATCGTTGAAAATAAACCTTTGGCTCGTGCTTTATATGCACAGGCCAATATTGGTGATATAGTACCTGAGGATTTATTTAAAGCTGTTGCAGAGGTCCTCGCTTATGTATATCGACTAAAAAATAAAGAAGTTTAGTAGTGAATGTTGGAAGAAGAGGAGAGAGTTTCCATTGTCCATTAAAGATTTATCTGTATTACTAGGCGTTATTTTAATCATAATTATGTTAATTATTCCGTTACCGCCTGCAATGCTAGATGTTCTCATCATATGTAATATCTCTCTTGCTCTAGTTATTATTTTAGTAGCAATGAATACGAGGGAGCCGCTTCAATTTTCTATTTTCCCGACATTATTACTCTTAGTAACATTATTTCGACTTGGATTAAACGTTTCAACAACGCGTTCAATACTTGGGAATGCTGAAGCTGGAAATGTTATCGAGACGTTCGGATCCTTCGTTGTCGGTGGAAATGCACTCGTCGGTTTTGTTGTGTTCCTTATATTGATTATCATTCAGTTTCTTGTGATTACAAAAGGAGCTGAGCGTGTTTCTGAAGTAGGAGCACGATTTACATTAGATGCGATGCCTGGTAAGCAAATGAGTATTGATGCGGACCTAAATGCTGGGATGATTTCAGACATTGAAGCAAAAGAGAGACGTCAGAAAATAGAGCAAGAAGCTGACTTCTATGGTGCGATGGATGGTGCTAGTAAATTTGTAAAAGGTGACGCTATTGCAGGTATTGTTATCGTTATTATTAATTTAATCTTTGGCCTAGTGATCGGGATGTCGCAATTAGGAATGGGACTTGGAGAAGCTGCCAACACGTTTACTTTACTTACGGTCGGTGACGGGCTTGTCAGCCAAATACCTGCACTGCTAATTTCAACAGCAACAGGTATTGTCGTAACTCGTGCCACTTCAGAAGGAAATTTAGGGCACGATATAACGAAACAATTACTAGCATATCCGATGATGCTCTATGTAGCGGGGGGAACGATCTTTCTATTAGGAGTTGTTACGCCAATAACACCTTATGTCACTTTTCCAATTGCAGGTTTCCTTGTCTATGGTGGTTGGTACTTATCAAAAGCTCAAAAGAAAACTCTTGAAGAAGAAGCAGCTGCATCAGATGAAACTGAAGAAGGCAATGAGGATTTAAAATCACCGGAAAGTGTTATTAATCTCTTACAAATTGACCCAATAGAATTTGAATTTGGTTATGGACTAATTCCTCTAGCTGATGCTAATCAAGGTGGGGACTTACTCGATCGTGTTGTAATGATAAGACGTCAACTTGCTTTAGAGCTTGGAATGATTGTACCTGTCATTCGAATAAGAGATAATATTCAGCTTCAACCTAATGAATACGTCATTAAAATAAAGGGAAATGAAATTGCAAAAGGCGATTTATTACTTGATCACTATATGGCAATGAGCCCGGGAATTGAGGATGAATCGATTATCGGTATAGATACGATTGAACCTGCCTTCGGATTACCAGCTTTATGGATAGGGGAAGATATGAAAGAACAGGCTGAATTATCAGGGTATACAGTTGTTGACCCGCCATCGGTTGTTTCTACACATTTAACTGAAGTCGTTAAACGACACGCACATGAGTTAATTGGCAGACAAGAAACGAAACAACTCGTTGAACATTTAAAAGAGTCGTATCCTGCCCTTGTAGAAGATGTTACACCTAATCCTTTAACAATTGGTGAAATACAAAAAGTACTGGCGAACCTGTTGCGTGAAAATGTATCGATTCGAAACTTGCCTATTATTTTTGAAGTTTTAGCAGATTACGGGCCGATGTCAAAAGATATGGACTTAATTACGGAATATGTTCGCCAAGGCTTATCAAGACAGATTTCAAAGCAATACTCTACTCCTGGAGAACCTCTATATGTTGTTACTCTTAGTGGTACAGTAGAAAAGCGAATTGCTGAGTCTGTGCAACAAACAGAGCATGGGAACTTCTTATCCATGGATCCTAATCAATCGCAGCAAATACTTGAAATGACTTCACAAGAAGTCGATCATCTTTCACAAATGGGACAGGTCCCAATTATACTATGCTCGCCTGCTGTGAGAATGTATGTTCGTCAATTACTAGAACGATTTATGCCAAACGTACCTGTTTTATCGTATAACGAGTTAGAACCTGAAGTAGAGGTTCAAAGTGTTGGGGTGGTGAATGTAGATTGAAAGTAAAGAAATATATTGCTGAAACGATGCCAGAAGCGTTGAAAAAAATACGCGAAGACCTTGGTCAAGATGCAGTTATCTTAAATTCTAGAGAGCTCGTTACCGGCGGATTTTTAGGGTTTTTTACTAAAAAAAATATTGAAGTGATTGCAGCAGTTGACCGCACACCAACGATTAAACGACCTACCCCCAAAAAGCAAACCATAACGAGTGAAGGTCGCCCAGATTTACGTGGGGGCCTTCACATAGAAAGAAAGTTGAATACTTCTGACCTTGACCAGTTAAAGTTGCTGAAAGAAATTGAACAACTTAAAACCTTAATGTCTTCCATAACGAACAAACAAACTGAAACTGATCGTGAATATCCTGAGCCTTTTCAATCGATACATGACCTACTTGAAGACCAAGAAATAGAAAAATCACTTCGTCTAAAAACGATGAAGCAATTATTAAAAAAATGGTATGAACAGGAAACAGATAGACCAGAGAAAGAAGAAGTTCATCAATGGTTAAAAGATTACTTGTTAGCTGGTATACAAGATATTCCTATGGGTGGAATCTCTTTTGAAAAACGATTTGTAAATATTGTTGGCCCAACCGGTGTAGGGAAGACAACGACAATTGCCAAAATTGCTGCACATAGTGTATTGAAAAAACATAAAAAAGTAGCTCTTATAACGACTGATACCTATCGCATCGCAGCCGTTGAACAGTTGAAAACGTACGCGAAAATTTTAAATATACCACTTGAAGTCGCGTATTCGATTGATGATTTTAAAAAAGCCAAGGAGCAATTTGCTAACTATGACCTCGTTCTGGTTGACAGTGCAGGACGTAACTTTCGAAATCCTCTATATGTTGAAGAACTTCATAAAGTCATGGACTTTACTGATGAAGTGGAAACGTACTTAGTCCTTGCTCTTACATCTAAATATAGAGATATGGAGGACATCTTTAAACAATTTTCACTCATTCCTATCGACAAGGTTATCTTTACAAAAATGGATGAAACGTCTTTTTATGGGGCGATGCTTACTTTTGTAGAAAAAAATAGAGTCGGAGTTGCTTATATTACTAATGGTCAAAATGTACCTGATGATATTATGGAAGGTAGTTCAAAAGAAATTGTCAATTCTATACTAGAGGTAAAGACGAATGAATGACCAAGCACAGACTTTAAGAAAATTAATGGAGAACAACGGTGATCATTCAGATACGAAAGTGATCTCAATCGTTAGTGGAAAAGGCGGGGTTGGAAAATCGAACTTTTCAATAAACTTTTCATTAGGATTGTCACAAGCTGGGAAGCGCGTTCTCTTATTTGATTTAGATATCGGGATGGCCAATGTAGATATCTTAATGGGTGTATCTAGTAAGTATAATATAGTCGATATGATCGAAAACGAGTTGACGATTTGGGATATTATCGAGAAAGGGCCGGAAAACGTTTCATTTGTTTCAGGCGGGTCTGGTTTCACCGAAATTTTTAAATTAAATGAACAGAAGTTTGTACGGTTTGTCACACAAATGGAATCTCTAATGCCGCATTTTGATTATATTATTTTTGATATGGGGGCAGGGGTTTCAGAAGATAGTATTCAATTCATTCTTTCAGCAAATGAAGCTATTTTAGTTACAACTCCAGAGCCGACTTCTATTACAGACGGCTACGCAATGCTTAAATATATTAACAGTAAAAACAATACGATACACTGCTCACTAATTGTAAATCGAACGGAAACAGAAAACGAAGGGCAAGTGACTGCACAAAACTTTCAAAGGGTTGTAAAACAGTTCTTACAAAAGGATATAACGTACCTTGGAAGTATACCTAATGATAAAGTTGTAACTAAAGCAGTTAGATCCCAAAAGCCCTTTCTACTCCTTGATCCGAAAGCAAAGTCAAGTCGAGCAATAGAATTAATGGTTCAAGTCTTTTTAGGTGAGCAAGGAGCGGGGCAACAGAACAGATATTTTCAATCGTTCGTCCAAAGATTTAAGGGCTTTTTTATAAAAAATTAGGCTGGTTGTTTTAAAGCATCAGTTAATATTCAGATATGAGGGCTTGGGAGAAAGGTTTGTTTCAAATGAGGGGGGTTAATTTGAAAGATAAGATTACCGTATTAGTTGTTGATGATTCTGCCTTTATGAGGAAAGTCATCAGTGATCTGCTTCAACAGGATAAGAGAATTGAAGTTATTGGAACGGCAAGAAACGGTCAAGATGCATTAGATAAAATAAAAATCAATAAACCTGATGTCATTACCCTGGATGTTGAAATGCCAATATTGGATGGGCTAGGTACTCTGAAGAAGATTATGGAGGAGAGTCCAGTACCCGTAGTTATGGTAAGTAGTACGACATTAGAAGGTGCAGAAAATACGGTTATGGCGATGGAATATGGTGCTGTAGACTTTATTGCAAAAACATCTGGGTCAATTTCATTAGACTTACACAAAATTAAAGATGAAATTATAAATAAGGTTATTTTAGCATCTCACTCTCAAGTTACTAATTTTATTAAGAATACTGAAAAACTAAGCGGTACACGAGCCGATGTAAGGGAAGTTCATTGTCATTTTAATAAAAGCCGTCAGAAAAAAGTAATTGCAATCGGGACGTCAACGGGAGGTCCGAAAGCATTACAACATGTGCTGACAAAACTTCCAGCTTCACTTAATGCACCTATTCTAATTGTGCAGCATATGCCACCAGGATTTACAAAGTCATTAGCCAACCGATTAAACACATTATGTCATATAGAAGTCAAAGAAGCAGAAGACGGGGAAATCATCAAAAATGGTGTGGCTTATGTAGCACCGGGGGGCTTTCACTTAACGGTTAAAAAGGTAGGGACCGCATTGGTCGTACAGTTAAATCAATCGCCTCCACGAAAAGGACATCGACCATCTGTCGATGTGATGTATGAGTCATTAGCTGACATACCGAACTATAGTATTCTGTCAGTCATCATGACTGGGATGGGTGCAGATGGTTCAGAAGGGTTAGTGAAACTAAAAAGACATGTTAAATCATACTCAATTGCGGAATCAGAAGATTCATGTATTGTATACGGAATGCCACGTTCAGCTATTAAAACCAATCAAGTGGATGAAATTGTGCACCTTCAACATATTGGCCAACGGATTGTAGAATTGGTTTAACGTGATAGAGAGATGATTTCTAGGGAGAGGTAATCGTATGGATTATATTGAGCGAATTAAGCCGTATCATTTAGATGTATTAAAAGAAATAGGTAATATTGGTGCAGGAAATGCAGCAACGGCTCTTTCTACTTTACTAAATAAAAGTATTGATATGAAGGTTCCATCAGTGAGAGTTGTATCGCTTCAAGAAATAGCAGACTTGGTTGGTGGAGAAGACAACGTAGTAGCTGCTATTTTTTTAAGGCTTGAAGGGGATGCTCCAGGAAGTATGTTTCTTCTAATTCCGGTTGCAGAAGCTGAGCAACTTATCCAACGTTTAGTAGGCAACTCCACTTTTCAATTAACTGAACCTCCATTTGAAGAGTTAGGGTTATCAGCATTACAAGAATTAGGTAACATACTAGCTGGTTCTTATTTGTCTGCGCTTTCCGATTTTACGAAACTTAATTTACAGCCGTCTGTACCTGCAATAAGTATTGATTTAGCAGGAGCTATTTTAAGTTTTGGATTAATTGAAGTGTCTCAGGTCAGTGATTATACAATTGTAATTGATACTGAAGTACAAGAAATGGACAATGAATTTTCCCAATCAAGTGGTCATTTCTTCCTACTCCCTGATCCTAATGCTTTTGAACAAATCTTCAAGTCATTAGGAGTAGAGATGGATGAATGATGTAGTAAAAGTGGGAATGGCTGATTTGAATATTGTTATAGCACCAAGCACGATTAGAACTTCAGGATTAGGGTCATGTGTAGGGGTTGTACTATATGACGATTATTCAGATGTATCGGGTATGGCACATGTTATGCTTCCAGATTCGAAACTTGGAAGATCAGGAACCTTAAATGTGGCAAAATATGCAGACACTGCAATTATTGAACTCATTCAGCAGATGAAAAGTGCAGGAGCGAGAATTCATGGGTTAAAAGCAAAAATTGCAGGTGGAGCGCAAATGTTTAATTTTTCAAGTACGAATGAAATGATGAGAATAGGTCCCAGAAATGTAGACGCAGTTAAAGGAAAGCTACAAGAACTTCGAATACCTATTGTTGCCGAAGATGTAGGTGGGAGCAGCGGACGAACAATTGAATTTGATCCAGCTACAAAAAAACTGTACATACGAACAGTGAGTCAAGGAGTAAAAGAGATATAATGCTTTTCGGCAGTTGGTTAATTAATCTATACCTTAGCATTGCGGTTTTTATTATCGTTTTTTTAGGTTCATTAGGGAATAATTTAATTATAACTACTAGCTTTAGAGCAACGGTTGCATTTCTAGTTACTTTTCTTAGCGCATATTTTTTTCGTTGGTTATGGGCTATAGCTTTAGCACCTCCTCAAGGTATAGAGGATGACGAAGAACTCTTTCTATCAGAGGAAGATATGAAGGAAGAATACTCGATGGAAGATCGTGGGTACAGTGAAGAAGTTAAGAAAGCCAGTAACTATGTACGTGAACTTCTCGATGACAAGGAGGTTTAATCATGCCTGAAACATCATTATGTGAGGAACAACAATTATGGGTTAAGTGGATTGGAACAAGAGACAATGAAGCAGCTGATTCGTTAATTCGCTTATACATGCCACTCGTTCGATATCATGTAAGTCGAGTTGCGTCCGGGCTCCCACGCAATGTAAATAAGGATGATTTAATGAGTCATGGAATGATGGGCTTATATGATGCACTTGAAAAGTTTGATTCTCAGCGGGATTTAAAGTTTGATACATATGCTTCTTTTAGAATAAGGGGTGCTATTATCGACGGGTTACGAAAAGAAGATTGGTTACCTCGGTCTTTAAGGGAGAAATCGAAAAAAGTAGAGTTAACAATTGAGAAGTTAGAACAAAAGTTAGGGCGTTATGTGAATGCTAATGAGGTAGCGAATGAAATGGGGACTTCTGAAGAAGAAGTAACTTATATAATGTCTGAAAGTTTTTATGCAAACATGCTTTCGATTGACGAAAAAACAAATGATACAGATCGTGATGAAACGTACAAATCTACGATTGAAGATAAACGTGCCTTAACTCCAGAGCAATCTGTATTGGCTGAGGCTACAAAAAAGGAATTGACTCGGGTCATTAAAAATTTAAATGAAAAAGAACAGCTTGTTATTAGTCTGTTTTACTTTGAAGAACTGACATTAACCGAAATAGGTCAAGTTTTAGACCTTTCTACATCGCGTATTTCTCAAATCCATTCAAAGGCTCTATTTCGACTGCAGCAAGTGTTAAAAAAGGCGATAAGCTAAATCATGCAAATCGAAAGTGGTGATTTAAATACTATGACAACTTTAGATGAGGTCTTTGAAATCATAATCAGTAAAGATAAAATGAAAGCTACCCTAATACAGAATCAAAAACTCGAGGATGAATTTCAAATAACGATAGAACAAATGAGATCTTGGGTAAAAGAACACGGAGTAGTTTCAGGAGTTAATGAAAATAACCTTAAGGTTGTTATAGATAATGTCGAACCTATTAAATCACCAATTGTTATTGCTGAAGGGGAATATCCAACGAATGGGCGTAACGCTTTCTTACAAGCCATTCAATTTGGCTCTGAACAGAACAGAAATGAAGAAGCTCAAGTCGATTTGAAGAAAGTCATTACGATTCCTTCGGTTAGTCAAGGGCAGACAGTTGGGAGAAAGGTTGAGGCGACAGCAGGGCAATCAGGTGTCAATGTATTCGGAGAAGAAATCGCAGCAAAGCCTGGCAGAGATTTAATCTTACGTCCCGGAAAAAATACTGCCGTATCTGAAGATAAATTATCGTTAATTGCCCAAGTAGAAGGTCAGCTGTGCGTCGATAGGAAAACGATACATGTGTACCCTGTATATGAAGTACATGGTGATCTTGACATGAAAACTGGAAATATTGACTTTATTGGGAATGTTACCATAAGAGGAAATGTACCAGCTGGATTTAAGGTGAAAGCTAAAGGAGATATTCGAATCCAAGGAACCGTTGAAGCGGCTACCATCATTTCTGAAGGATCTATATTTGTTGCCGCTGGCATCGCCGGTCAAGGAAAAGGCATTATAAAAGCGAAAAAGGATATTTATACAACTTTTATAAATCAGGGAAATGTTGAAGCTGAAGCTGATTTGCACGTCAACCAATCTATATTGCATAGTAAATGTTCTATTAATGGAAGCATTTATTGTAATAAAGGAAAGGGTAATCTCGTCGGCGGTCAGTTATCTGCTGGGAAAGATATATTTGCAAAAGAGATTGGCAATTCGATGCACACTAAGACAGAGCTTTTTATTGGGATTCACCAGCAAGTATTAGCAGATATTGAGAAAAATAAAAAAATACTCAAATTAGCTACAGAAGAGTTAGAGAAGCTTAATAAGTTATTACTTGTATTTGAATTAAAAGAAAAACAAGGACAGGTTCTGCAAGCTAACGAGAGAATTATGAAGCTAAGAGTAAGGAATACACTTCTGCAAACAGAAGAAAGAAAAGCAATATCTGAGGAAGCGCTCACTGAATTGAATGAGAAATTCGAGCAAGGTCAGACTGGCTATGTTAAGGTTGAACGATCTCTTCTGCCGAATGTAACATTTACATTCGGCAAATATCGTCGGAAAATTACTGCAACTCACCAACATGTGAAAGTATTTATCATGGATAGTGAAATTCAGATTGTTCCATTATAATGAAGGAAAATGGTAATTGGTGGAGTGTGACGGTAGATGAGTTTAAGACCAATTGAAATGCAAGGTTCGTTTCCGCGTTCACAAGCCGCAGGAAAAATTCAAGAACAATTGCAGCAGCGTGGCCAAGTCGGACAAGATATCATTGCAACAGCGCATAAAAAAGAAGAGGAGCAAAAAAGGAAGCAGGTCAATAAATCTGATTCATCGGATGCTAGTAAGCTAGAACCTGAAAAAGAAAACAAAAAAGAGAAACAAAAGCAGGGCAAAAATAATAAAAAGAAAAACAGCAAACAACAGGATATTGACGTACAGCACCCGTACAAAGGGCAATTTATAGACTACTCAGGCTAAGGGAGTACAATATGATTCAATTTTTAGTAACTACTAGTCTCGTATTACATTTGCTTACATTCCTATGGATCGTTACTTTACTACAGAAAATTAATAATCAACAACCACCTGTAGTTGATGAAGAGAAGCTAAAGCGGGAAATAGAAGACTTACTCATGGCTTATACTTCTGAAATGAAAGAAGAAAATCAACAACTGCTAGAACAATTAAATAAATATAAGCAAGATAGCTCAACGGCTTCAAGGATAAAGCGTTCTCAAGATCTAGTAAAGGAACCTGAAGCGGTTATGTCAACGGAAATGAAAGAAGAAAATAAACGACCTCCTGCTTCAAAGGAACAAATAGAATATGAAGACTACCAACCTCCAGCGTTAGAGGTTGATGAAAAGGAAATGTATGAACAATCTAACACAGCGAAAGTTCTTTCTTTGTCTAAACAAGGCTACACGGCAGAAGAAATAGCAAAAAAACTTCAACTCGGAAAAGGTGAAGTTGATTTACTGATAAAATTTTATCAGTAAATCTCCTATGCTACTTGCTATTGCATTCTCGTTGTGGTATATTAATCCACGGTGTTAATCACACACGCATTTTAATTTAAGTGAGGGTGCTGAAATGTTTTTCAGTCTTACTTAAAGATGAGGAATGCGGAGGAAAACAAAAAACCATTGAAGGAGGTGTTGGATGTGGCAGTAATTTCAATGAAACAATTACTAGAGGCAGGGGTACACTTCGGTCACCAAACTCGTCGTTGGAACCCAAAGATGTCTCGCTACATCTTCACAGAACGTAACGGAATTTACATCATCGATTTACAAAAGACTGTTAAAAAGGTTGAGGAAGCTTACAATTTCGTAAGAGACCTAGCAGCAGATGGAGGAAAAGTTTTATTTGTTGGTACAAAGAAACAAGCTCAAGACTCTGTTAAAGAAGAAGCTGAGCGTTGTGGAATGTACTTTATCAACCAACGTTGGTTAGGTGGAACATTAACAAACTTTTCTACAATCCAAAAACGTGTTGGACGTTTAAAAGAGTTAGAAAGAATGCAAGAAGATGGAACGTTTGATGTTCTTCCTAAGAAAGAAGTTATTCTTCTTAAAAAGGAAATGGAGCGTCTAGAAAAGTTCTTAGGTGGAATTAAAGATATGAAAGGTGTTCCAGATGCACTATTCATTATCGACCCACGTAAAGAGCGTATTGCAATTGCTGAAGCTCATAAATTAAACATCCCAATTGTTGCTATTGTAGATACAAACTGTGATCCAGATGAAATTGATTATGTTATCCCAGGTAACGATGATGCAATTCGTGCCGTAAAACTTCTTACTGGTAAGATGGCTGATGCGATTATCGAAGCTACTTCAGCTGCTAGTAATGAAAGTGCTGAACAAGAAGAAGTAGAAGAAACTGTTTAATTTCATTTGCTCTTCAAAGGGTGGTAAAGGGGTTTGCCCTTTATCACCTTTTTTAAAAGAAAAGTGATCATTCATAGGGTTACTTTTCAGGAAAATGGACATGCATATAAGTATTGACCAGTTCAAAAAGGACGACATCAACACGTTTTTAATTTTTGAACGATGACTATATATGCAAAAATATTACATACAACCATAAGGAGGAATTGATGATGGCAATTACTGCTAGCATGGTAAAAGAATTACGTGAAAAAACAGGTGCAGGTATGATGGACTGCAAAAAAGCATTAGTAGAAACTGATGGTGATATGGAAAAAGCAATCGACTACCTTCGTGAAAAAGGTATCGCTAAAGCAGCTAAAAAAGCTGACCGTATTGCTGCAGAAGGTTTAGCTTACGTAGCTACAGAAGGAAACAAAGCTGTGATCGTTGAAATTAACTCTGAGACTGACTTTGTTGCTAAAAATGATAACTTCAAAAACTTAGTTGCTGAGCTTGCAAAACAAATCTTAGCTGATAATCCCGCAAGTGTTGAGGAAGCTTTATCAAAACCAATGCATGGTGAAACTGTTGAGACATACATTAACAGTCAAATCGCAAAAATCGGAGAGAAGATTTCTCTTCGTCGCTTTGAGATCGTAGAAAAAGCTGACTCTGCAGTGTTTGGTTCTTACTTACATATGGGAGGACGCATCGGAGTTCTTACTGTACTTGATGGAACAACTGATGAAGAGTTGGCAAAAGATGTTGCTATGCACATTGCTGCAATTAAGCCAGTTTACGTTTCTCGTGATGAGGTTCCAGCTGAAGAAGTAAATCGTGAGCGTGAAGTATTAAAACAACAAGCGTTAAACGAAGGTAAACCTGAAAACATCGTAGAGAAGATGGTAGAAGGACGCTTAAGTAAATATTTCGAAGACGTATGTTTACTTGACCAGCCATTTGTTAAAGATAGTGACCATAAAGTTGGTAAATACGTTGCAAACAAAGGTGCTTCTGTTCAAACATTCATTCGCTATGAAGTTGGCGAAGGTATGGAAAAACGTGAAGACAACTTCGCAGAAGAAGTAATGTCTCAAGTGAAGAAATAATGAATTAACTAAGATAGGGAGCACACTGTGTTCCCTATTTTTCAAAAAGGCATTACAATAAGCCAAATGTGGACGTTTTTGTCGCTAATGGAGGTAAAGATGAGCAAATATAATCGCGTAGTCTTAAAGCTAAGTGGCGAGGCATTAGCTGGAGACTTAGGATATGGAATTGACCCAGCAGTCATTCAATCAATTGCAACCCAAGTGAAAGATATTGTAGAACTAGATGTTGAAGTTGCTGTAGTTGTAGGTGGAGGAAATATTTGGCGTGGTATGGCAGGCAGTGCAAAAGGTATGGATCGTGCAACTGCAGATTACATGGGGATGTTAGCCACTGTGATGAACTCTCTTGCACTTCAGGATAGTTTAGAAACTATTGGGGTGGAATCCCGTGTTCAAACATCAATTGAAATGAGACAAGTGGCAGAGCCTTACATTCGACGTAAAGCTATTCGTCACTTAGAGAAAAAGCGTGTTGTTATTTTTGCGGCAGGAACTGGTAATCCTTACTTCTCGACGGATACTACTGCTGCCTTAAGAGCTGCTGAAATCGAAGCAGAGGTTATTCTAATGGCAAAGAATAAAGTAGATGGTGTTTACAGTGCGGATCCAGCGGTTGATTCATCCGCTAAGAAATATCAGTCTATTACGTACTTAGATCTATTAAAAGAAGGCTTAGCTGTAATGGATTCTACAGCTTCATCCTTGTGTATGGATAATGATATTCCACTTATTGTCTTCTCAATCATGGAAGAAGGAAATATTAAACGTGCCGTTTTAGGCGAACAAATTGGAACAGTTGTAAGGGGGAGTTAAAATGTCAAAAGAACTTATGCAAGATGCACAAGGTCGAATGAAAAAAGCATTAGATGCTTTAAATCGTGAATTATCTACGTTACGTGCTGGACGTGCAAATCCGAGCTTACTTGAAAAAGTAACAGTGGAATATTACGGTGCTCCAACACCACTGAATCAATTAGCGACAATTTCTGTCCCAGAAGCTAGGATGTTAGTTATCCAACCTTTCGATAAGACAGTAATTGGTGATATTGAAAAGGCTATATTAAAATCAGATCTAGGTCTAACTCCTTCAAATGACGGAACAATTATCCGTATTACGATTCCAGCTCTAACAGAAGAACGTCGTAAAGACTTAGTAAAACTTGTTAAGAAATATGGAGAAGAAGGAAAAGTAGCCGTTCGTAACATTCGTCGTGACATTAATGATGACTTGAAAAAGTTACAAAAAGATGGTGAACTAACAGAAGACGATCTTCGTCGCTCAACAGATGAAGTGCAAAAGCTGACTGATAAACATATTGCAGATATCGATCAAATTGCTACAAATAAAGAAAAAGAAATCATGGAAGTATAAGTGATTTCACGGTACAATAGAATAATGTAAATAGACCCTCTTGATACAGGGGGTTTTTTTACACTGTTTTATTGAAATGATATATTTTAGGCAGAATTTGTATTATAGCTCATCCATATGGTAAAAATGGATGGTGTTGTTTTGGAGGGCTAGAAATGCTTGAGAAATTTAAAAAGTTAAAATCATCTAATGAAATGGATAGACCCTCACTTGAAGTGGATTTAGAAAATATCCCAGGTCATGTAGCCATCATTATGGATGGTAATGGCAGATGGGCTAATAATAAAGGCTTACCTAGAGTAGCTGGTCATCGAGAAGGAATGAAAGTAGTAAATAAGATCGTCAGCCGGGCGAACAAGTTAGGTGTTAAAGTCTTAACACTTTATGCATTTTCAACAGAAAACTGGAAAAGACCTAAGCCAGAAGTTGAGTTTTTAATGAAGTTACCTGAGCTATATCTTGGCAAGGAACTACCTAAACTGAAAAAAGAAAATGTAAGAGTTAGATTAATGGGTTGTCCTGATGAGCTACCTGCTCATACGCTTCGAGCGGTACAAACTGCAATCGAAGAGACAAAAGAAAATACAGGACTCATACTAAATTTTGCTCTGAATTATGGCAGTCGAGTCGAAATTATAAGAGCTATTCGTACGTTAGCGTCTCAAGTTCAAAACGGAAAGATTTCTCCTGAAGAAATAACAGAGGAACAATTTGAAAAGCACTTAATGACGGATGACTTAAATGATCCAGATTTACTAATTCGTACGAGTGGTGAACTCCGTTTAAGTAACTTTATGCTTTGGCAACTTGCATATAGCGAGTTTTGGTTCACTGATGTTCTCTGGCCAGACTTCACAGAAGAGCACTTCGAGGATGCCATCCGTGTATATCAAAAAAGAGGTCGAAGATACGGTGGCGTATAGAAAGGAGGAAGGATTATGAAACAAAGAATTATTACAGCCGTCATTGCTGCATCCTTTTTTATTCCAATAACGATTGTGGGCGGTTGGCCGTTTACCTTAACGATTATTTTGGTTGCTTCTATTGCAATGGTTGAATTATTAAAGATGAAAAAAATTCCTCCTTTCTCATTTATTGGCCTCGTTAGTTTAATTCTAATGTGGATTTTGCTCGTACCTACAAATTGGCTTGACTTATCGATCTTTTCCCACGTAACTAAAGTTGAAATATTTGTATTTATGATCTTAATATTACTAATGACTACTGTTATTACGAAAAACAAATATACATTCGATGAAGTAGGATTTATTATTCTATCATCTGTTTATGTCGGTTTCGGGTTTCACTATTTAATTATGACTCGCTTAGATGCCGTAAATGGACTAGCACTCGTATTTTTTGTATTGTTCATTATTTGGTCTACCGATTCGGGTGCTTATTTTGTCGGACGTAAACTAGGGAGAAGGAAACTTTGGCCGGATATTAGTCCAAAGAAGACGATTGAAGGGTCTGTAGGTGGAATAATATGTGCTTTTGTAGTCGGTTTTGTATTTCAACTCATATTCCCGCTCTTTGACTCGTATATTACTTTAGGACTTGTCATATTAGTTGCTTCAATTTTTGGTCAAATGGGAGACTTAGTAGAGTCTGCTTTAAAGCGTCACTATGCTGTTAAGGACTCAGGTAATGTACTTCCTGGTCATGGGGGAATATTAGATCGTTTTGACAGTCTTATATATGTCATGCCGATTTTACATCTGTTACAATTAATTTAAAATGTGTTTTGTAGTAAAGGGTGAAAGTCATTGAAAAAAATTAGCTTATTAGGTGCTACTGGTTCGATTGGCACACAAACGTTGGATATTATAACTCAACACCCTGACCGTTTTGAACTTGTTGCAATGTCCATAGGTAAAAATGTGAAACTGGGGATGGAGTTAGTTCACCAATTCAAACCTAAACTATTATCGGTATTAACAAAAGAAACCTTCGAACAAATCAAGCACGAAGTACCGAGCAGTGTAAAGTTAAGCTACGGTGAAGAAGGTCTTGTAGAAGTAGCGACTTTTTCAGAAGCTGATGTGCTTGTGAATGCTGTCATTGGAAGTGTTGGTTTAGGTCCAACTCTTGCAGCGATTGAATCAGGGAAGACTATAGCGATTGCAAATAAGGAAACGTTAGTAACCGCTGGACATATTGTTACCCAAAAGGCAAAAGAATACGGAGTGTCTCTCCTTCCAGTTGATAGTGAACATTCGGCTATTTTTCAATGTTTGCAAGGTGAAAACATTGAGAAAATAAGCAGATTACTTGTAACAGCTTCTGGTGGAAGTTTCAGAGACAAGCGTAGAGATGAATTAACTAATGTTACGGTAGAAGACGCGTTAAGTCACCCTAATTGGTCTATGGGTGCAAAAATTACAATTGACTCTGCTACTATGATGAATAAAGGATTAGAAGTGATAGAAGCACATTGGCTCTTTGATATACCATATGATCAAATTGAAGTTCTCTTACATAAGGAAAGTATAATTCACTCTATGGTTGAGTATGTTGATGGAAGCGTTATTGCTCAATTAGGCACCCCAGATATGAGAGTACCGATCCAATATGCATTGAGCTACCCTGACAGGCTTGATTTCAAGAAACAAGAACGGTTAAACTTATGGGAAGTAGGTAAGTTACACTTTAATAAACCTGACTTCGAACGTTATCGTTGCTTGAAGTTTGCTTATGAAGCTGGACGTACTGGCGGCACTATGCCTACTGTTTTAAATGCAGCTAACGAAGTTGCTGTTGCAGCTTTTTTAGAAAATAGAATTACGTTTTTACAAATTGAAGAGTATATTGAACAAGCATTGGAAAATCATCAACTAGTTAATAAACCTTCGTTAGAAACTATTATTGAAGTGGATCAACAGACTAGAAGGTTTGTTCACTCACTCATGACATAAAGGTGGGGATACGTTCATGAATACTTTAATTGCCATTATTATCATCTTCGGTTTACTTGTGTTTATCCACGAATGGGGACACTTGTATTTTGCAAAACGTGCAGGAATATTATGTCGTGAATTTGCCATAGGGTTTGGGCCTAAGTTGTTTTCATTTAGAAAAGATGAAACGCTGTATACGATTCGCTTGTTACCATTAGGTGGCTTTGTTCGTATGGCTGGTGAAGACCCAGAACTAATACAAATTAAACCGGGATATGAAATTGGCTTAGTATTTAACAGAAGAAATCAAGTATCAGAAATCATTGTAAACAATAAATCGAAACATCCAGAAGCAAAAATTGTTACTGTTGAGCGTGTCGATTTAGAAAAAGACTTATTCATTGAGGCCTATGAAGATGGGGAACTCGTTTCATATCCAGTGCATGAAAAAGCTAGTATTATTTATGACGAGGAACCTACACAAATTGCACCACTAGATCGTCAGTTCGGCTCGAAGACGATTCCACAACGTGCACTAGCTATTTTTGCTGGTCCGATGATGAACTTTGTTTTAGCATTTTTGATTTTGACTGCCTTTGCTCTATTAGCAGGAATGCCAGTAGACGAATCTAGAATTGGAATGGTTTCGCCTGAAGGAGCTGCAGCTGAAGCTGAACTTGTAGAGAATGATCGCATTCTAGCAATTAACGGTCAACCACTTGAAACGTGGGAGGACTTAACCTCAGTTATTCAGAAACACCCCAATCAAGATTTAGTCTTCGAAGTGGATCGTAATGGGCAAGTTTTTGAAGCAGTGGTAACACCTCAAGAAAGACAAGGTCCCACTGGTGAGCCTGAAGGATTTATAGGGGTTGGTCAATCAACAACATTCACCGTTTTAGGATCGATTAAGTATGGGGTAACTGAGACTTATGTATTTGCTAAGTTGATCTTTGAGGCATTAGGAATGTTAGTAACGGGTCAATTTTCATTAGATCAGCTAGCTGGGCCAGTAGGAATATATAATTACACGGGTCAAGCAGCAGAAATGGGAATTTTAGTTCTTATGAAATGGGCAGCTATCTTAAGTGTCAACTTGGGTATAATTAATCTCCTTCCTCTTCCTGCTCTTGATGGAGGTCGACTCATGTTTATTGGGGTTGAAGCGGTTCGCGGAAAACCAATTGATCCACAGAAAGAAGGGTTAGTTCATTTCATTGGGTTTGCATTATTAATGCTATTAATGCTAGTAGTAACTTGGAACGATATTAATAAATTCTTTTTATAGGAAGGGAAAAACAAATGAAACAAAGCTCATACTTTATCCCAACGATGCGGGATGTACCTGCTGATGCTGAAATTGCCAGTCATCAGCTTATGCTTCGAGCAGGTATGATCCGACAGACGGCATCGGGAATTTATAGTTATTTACCATTAGGAAAACGAGTGTTAAAGAAGGTAGAAGAAATTATTCGTGAAGAAATGGATGCTTCAGGAGCGATCGAAGTTTTAATGCCAGCTATTCAACCTGCAGAACTATGGGAAGAGTCAGGTCGATTAGGGGATTATGGTCCAGAGCTTATGCGTTTAAAAGACCGACATGACCGTGACTTTGTACTTGGAGCTACCCATGAGGAAGTGATTACAAGTTTAGTCCGTGATGATGTTAAATCATATAAAAAACTGCCTTTGAACCTATATCAAATTCAAACAAAATATCGTGATGAGCGTAGACCTCGTTTTGGGGTTTTACGTTCTCGTGAGTTTCTAATGAAAGATGCTTATTCATTTGATACGTCAAAAGAAGGATTAGATGTAAGCTATGAAAAGATGTACAATGCTTACACTAGAATTTTTCAACGATGCGGTCTCGAGTTTCGTGCAGTTGAAGCAGACAGTGGTGCGATTGGTGGTACAGATACACATGAATTTATGGTGTTAACAGAAGTAGGAGAAGATACGATTGCCTATTCAGATCAATCAGAATTCGCAGCGAATATTGAAATAGCACCTGTTCATGTTGAATACACGAAAAGTTCGGAAGTGGCAGAAACGCTTACGAAAGTGGAGACACCAAACGTAAAATCTATAGAAGAGCTAGTCGGTTTTTTTAATCGCCCTGCGGATCACATGATTAAAGCTATTCTATTCATAGTTAATAATGAACCAGTAGTTGTTCTAGTACGTGGAGACCATGAAGTAAATGAAATTAAGGTGAAAAACCTGTTTGATAAAGGCGTTGTTGAACTTGCTGTGCCTGAACAAGCAAAACAATTTCTAAACTGTGAGACGGGATATATCGGCCCTATCGGTTTACCTTCAAATGTAAAAGTTGTTGCTGATGCAGCGGTTCAATATGTAGTCAATGGAATATGTGGCGCCAATGAGCCAGGCTATCATTTTCAAAATGTAAACCCTGAACGTGATTTTGAGGTCACTACTTATGAGGACCTTCGTTTAATCCAAGAAGGAGACCCTTCACCTGATGGAAAAGGAACGATTCAATTTGCAAAAGGAATTGAAGTCGGTCATGTCTTCAAATTGGGGACGAAGTATAGTGAAGCTTTAGGTGCCAGCTTCTTAGATGACCAAGGGAAATCACAACCTATGATTATGGGTTGTTATGGAATCGGTGTATCTCGTACTGTAGCAGCGATTGTAGAACAAAGCAATGATGAAAATGGTCTTGTGTGGCCGACAGCGGTAGCCCCATTTGATATTCATCTCATTGCTATAAATGTAAAAGACGAAGCACAGTTAAACTTGGCGGACAAGCTATATGACGAATTACGAAATAGCCGTTATGATGTACTTTATGATGAGCGCCCTGAAAGAGCAGGCGTAAAATTTAAAGATGCCGATTTAATTGGATTACCGATACGAATTGGTGTAGGTAAAAAAGCATCAGAAGGAATCGTTGAAGTAAAACTTCGTAAAACTGGGGAAATGCTTGAAGTTTCTGTAGAAGAGCTTAATGAAAAATTAAACGAGATCGTTAATAAGCTCTAATATTTTCAGGGAAATTAAATGAGGCTGACTCATAAGTGACTACAAATCCTTGCAATGATTAATTGTGAGAAAGTACGAGCACTTTTCATTTGAGTTAGCCTCATTACCTTTTACAAATAGAGGAGAGGGAGGAGTCTTATGAATACCCAGGAACAGCAAACACGAAAAGAAAGATTTCAGTTACTCCTTCAGCAAATGTTAGTACCAGAAGAACTTGTTCAACAATATTTCCATGATGGTCAAATATTGAAATTGACCATTCATAAAAATAGAAAAGCGTGGCACTTTCAATTTCAATTAGATACGGTCTTGCCGGCTAATGTATACGTTGCATTTTCTGAAAGGCTTATTCAGTCTTTTCAACACATCGCAAAAGTTTCATTTTCTATTCAATACAACAACAGCCAGTTTAATGAAGCGATGGTGGCAGATTATTGGAAAGTGATTGTTGCGCAACTGAAATCAGTATCGAATGGCTTTATTCCATTACTAGAGAAACAAACACCTAAAATAAATAACCGACATTTAATTATAGAAGCTAGAAATGAAGCTGAAAAGGAAGCATTATTACGAAAGTTAGTAGAACCATTAAAAGAAACTTGTCAAAAACTAGGGTTGCCTACTTTTCAACTAGAAATAGTAGTAAAAGAGTCTGTCGAAGAAATGAACAAGTTTATGGAACAACGCGCAAAAGAAGATCACTCTAAAGTCATCGAAGCGATGATAGAAAAGAAAAAGATGGAAAAAGACGCAGATACAAGAACTGCACAATCATCTCTTGTAATTGGTTATCAAATTAAAGATGACCCTAGACCAATTAGTGAAATCGTCGACGAGGAACGAAAAATTGCTGTTCAAGGATATGTATTTGACATAGACCTTCGAGAGTTGCGTTCAGGCCGTACGCTTCTTACTTTTAAAATTACGGACTACTCGGACTCAATTATTGTTAAGATCTTTTCAAGAGATAAAGAAGATGTACCGTTACTCCAGGGAATTAAAAAAGGAATGTGGTTAAAAGTCCAAGGAATGGTGCAAAACGATACATTCGTACGGGATCTTGTAATGATTGCAAAAGATATAAATCAAGTAAAGCCGATTGAGCGAATAGATACCGCTCCAGAGGAAGAAAAACGGGTTGAATTACACGCTCATACGACGATGAGTCAAATGGATGGAATGGTAAGTGCAGGCAGGTATGTAGAACAAGCAGCTAAATGGGGGCATAAGGCGATAGCCATTACAGACCATGCTATAGTTCAATCGTTTCCAGAGGCTTACTCAGCAAGTAAAAAACATGGAATTAAAGTTTTATATGGTCTAGAGGCCAATGTAGTTGATGACGGAGTACCGATTGCCTATAATGAAGCACCTCGTCTTTTACTTGAGGACACATATGTCGTCTTTGACGTTGAGACAACTGGCTTATCTGCTGTTTATAACACCATCATTGAGTTAGCAGCTGTTAAAGTGAAGAATGGTGAAATTATTGATCGTTTTGAATCATTTGCTGATCCACATGAACCTTTAACCAAAATCATAATTGACTTAACTGGAATAACAGATGACATGGTTAAAGGGGCACCAGAAATAGATGATGTCCTTCGAGATTTCCATGCGTTTTGTGACGATGCAATTCTTGTAGCTCACAATGCGAGCTTTGATATGGGCTTCCTAAATGTAGGCTACCGGAAAATTGGGTTAGGGGATGCAACCAACCCAGTAATTGATACCCTTGAACTTGGTCGATTTTTATATCCAGAAATGAAAAACCACCGTTTAAACACACTTTGTAAAAAGTTTGATATTGAGCTCGTAAGTCATCACCGAGCGATCTATGATGCCGAAGCAACAGGCTTCCTAATGTGGAAAATGATAAAAGATGCGAATGAGAAAGGGTTAGAGTCTCATGATCAATTAAATCAAAACATGGGTAAAGGTGAGTTTTATAGACAACGACCGTTTCATTGTATGATTCTCGCTCAAACCCAAGAAGGATTGAAAAACTTATACGAACTCGTTTCAATCGCTCACGTCAATTACTTTTTCCGTACGCCGCGAATCCCGAGATCGGAATTACAAAAACGCCGTAAGGGATTGTTAATCGGAGCATCTGGATGTGACATGGGTGAAGTATTTGAGGCAATGATGCAAAAGTCACCAGATGAAGTGGAAGAAATCGCTAAATTTTATGATTACCTTGAGATTCAACCTCCATCTAATTTTCCACAATTACTGGAGCGAGAGATCGTTAAAAGTGAGGCGCATCTCGAATTGATTATTCGTAATATCGTGAAATTAGGTGAGAAGTTAGAAAAACCAGTGGTTGCAACAGGTAACGCTCACTATCTAGATGAAAATGATGCGATATATCGAAAAATATTAATTGGTTCTCAAGGTGGAGCAAACCCACTAAATAGAAATTCCCTACCTGTCGTACACTTTCGAACGACTAATGAAATGCTAGAGTGTTTCTCGTTTTTAGGGGATGATCAAGCTAAAGAAGTGGTTGTAACGAACCCAAATAAAATAGCTGACAGTGTTGAGACGATTCAACCGATCCCAGACGACTTATACACGCCGAATATTGAAGGTGCTGATGAAGAAGTTCGAAAGATGAGTTATGACCGGGCCAGGAGTATTTACGGTGAAGATTTACCAGAGATTGTTGAAGCGCGGTTAGAAAAAGAACTGAAAAGTATCATAGGCCATGGATTTGCCGTTATCTATTTAATCTCACATAAATTGGTTAAAAAGTCTTTAATTGACGGTTATTTAGTAGGTTCAAGGGGATCTGTAGGTTCCTCATTAGTTGCGACGATGACTGAGATTACAGAGGTAAATCCGCTACCACCACATTACGTATGTCCCAACTGTCACCATTCGCACTTTTTTAATGATGGATCTGTAGGTTCGGGGTATGACCTACCAGATAAAGATTGCCCTGAATGTGGCACGAAGTATGTAAAAGACGGACAAGATATTCCCTTCGAAACGTTCCTAGGATTTAAAGGGGATAAGGTTCCCGATATCGATTTAAACTTTTCTGGTGAATATCAACCACGAGCTCATAACTATACAAAAGTATTGTTCGGTGAAGATAATGTATACCGTGCAGGTACAATTGGTACTGTAGCTGAAAAAACAGCTTATGGATATGTTAAAGGATATCAAAACGATAATAATTTACAAATTCGTTCAGCCGAAATTGACCGTCTTGTTTCTGGTTGTACAGGAGTTAAGAGAACGACGGGACAGCATCCTGGAGGTATAATTGTAGTTCCAGATTATATGAATATACATGATTTCTGTCCAATCCAGTTCCCAGCAGATGATAAAACATCTGAATGGAAAACGACACATTTCGACTTTCATTCGATTCACGATAACTTGCTAAAGTTAGATATTTTAGGACACGATGATCCGACAGTTATAAGAATGCTTCAAGACCTTAGTGGAATTGACCCTAAAACAATACCGACAGATGACACTGAAGTAATGAAAATATTCTCAAGTCCAGAAGTATTAGGCGTAACCGAAGAACAAATTATGTGTAAAACGGGAACGCTTGGAATTCCTGAATTTGGGACTCGTTTTGTTAGACAGATGCTTGAAGAAACCAAACCAAGTACCTTTTCTGAACTTGTCCAAATTTCAGGGCTGTCTCACGGAACTGACGTATGGCTGAACAATGCCAATGAATTGATATATAGTGGTACGTGTGAATTAAAAGATGTGATTGGTTGCCGTGATGATATTATGGTCTATCTAATTTATGCCGGCTTAGAACCTTCATTAGCATTTAAAATAATGGAAAGTGTACGTAAAGGTAAAGGGCTTCAAGAAGAGTGGATTGAAGAGATGAAAAAGAATAATGTACCAGATTGGTATATTGGTTCTTGCTTGAAAATTAAGTACATGTTCCCGAAAGCCCATGCTGCAGCGTATGTATTAATGGCTGTTCGAATTGCTTATTTCAAAGTCCATTTTCCACTCCTTTATTACGCAGCATATTTTACCGTCCGAGCAGACGACTTTGATCTTGACATCATGGTCAAGGGTTCGACAAGCATTCGTGCGAAAATTGAAGAAATCAATGCGAAGGGCTTAGATGCTGCTCCAAAAGAAAAAAGTTTATTAACGGTACTCGAATTAGCGCTTGAAATGTGTGAACGTGGATTTTCGTTCCAAAAAGTTGATTTATATCGTTCAAGTGCAACAGAGTTTATCATCGATGGAGATACCCTTTTACCACCATTTAATGCTCTAAATGGTGTCGGTACGAACGCAGCTATAAACATCGTCCGTGCTAGAGAAGAACGAGAATTCCTTTCGATTGAGGATTTACAACAACGTAGTAAATCAACAAAAACGGTGATCGAACATTTACAGGATCACGGTTGTTTAGAAGGGTTACCAGAGTCGAATCAACTGTCTCTATTCTAACTTTGTCACATTGCCCTTCTGTTGCAATTAAGGAAAGATTATGATATTGTTTTTATGGCAATACTTAGAATAGGAAGAGAGAAGAGTGGGGAAACCCACTCTTTCTTATTCCTCCTTAAAAGTAAAGGGATAGAAAATATGGAAAAACTGGATATGCAATAAAGGAGGAGCCTATGAGCAATAAGGTTACGGATATTACAGAAGAGTTAGTTTCACCTATAGTAGACGAGTTAGATTTGGAGTTAGTCGATATAGAGTTCAAAAAAGAAGGGAAAAACTGGTTTTTACGAGTTTTTATAGATTCTGAAAACGGTGTTGATATAGAAGATTGTGGAACGGTAAGTGAGCGTTTAAGTGAGAAACTCGACGAACTAGACCCAATCACGCAAGCTTATTTTCTTGAAGTTTCCTCTCCAGGGGCAGAAAGACCTTTAAAAAAGGAAAAGGATATTTATAAAGCTGTTGGGAAGAACGTACATGTAACTACATATGAACCGATTGAAGGCGAGAAAGCTTTTGAAGGCAAGTTAGTTGACTTTGATGGCTCGGACTTAAAAATTGAAGTGAAAATAAAAACTCGTAAAAAAGAAATTACGATTCCTTATACAAAAGTAGCAAGCGCAAGATTAGCCATTATTTTTTAAGGTTTTTATATTGAAAGGGGGAAAGAATTCCATGAATAGTGATTTTATGGAAGCACTATCTACTTTAGAAAAAGAAAAAGGTATTAGCAAAGAAGTTATTTTAGAAGCTATTGAAGCAGCTTTAATTTCAGGTTACAAGCGTAACTTTAATCAAGCACAGAATGTTCGTGTAGATATTAACCGTGAAACAGGAGACATTAGAGTCTTTGCACGAAAAACAGTTGTTGAAGAAGTTTTTGACGCAAGATTAGAAATTTCTCAAGATGCTGCTAAAGAGTTAAATCCTAATTTCGAAGTGGATGATGTAGTCGAAATTGAAGTGACACCGAAAAACTTTGGACGTATTGCTGCACAAACAGCAAAGCAAGTTGTAACTCAACGTGTCCGTGAAGCTGAGCGTGGTATTATCTATTCTGATTTTATCGATCGTGAAGAAGATATTATTACGGGAATTGTTCAGCGACAAGATAGTCGTTTTATCTATGTAGATCTAGGGAAAGTAGAAGCAATTCTGCCTGTAAATGAACAAATGCCAAATGAAAGCTATCGTCATAATGACAGAATTAAGGCATTTATTACGAAAGTTGAAAAAACGACTAAAGGTCCTCAAATTATGATTTCACGCACACATCCGGGACTATTAAAGCGTTTATTTGAACTAGAGGTACCGGAGATTTATGATGGAACGGTTGAAATTAAATCGGTGGCACGTGAAGCTGGGGATCGTTCAAAAATTGCAGTACACGCTGAAAATCCTGAAGTTGATCCAGTTGGAGCGTGTGTTGGTCCGAAAGGTCAGCGTGTTCAGACAATTGTTAATGAGTTAAAAGGTGAAAAAATTGATATTGTCCGCTGGTCTGAGGATCCAATAGAGTACGTTGCAAACGCACTTAGTCCTTCAAAGGTTGTTCAAGTAAAAGTTAATGAAGAAGAGAAGATGACTCAAGTTATCGTTCCTGATTATCAACTTTCATTAGCGATTGGAAAACGTGGACAAAATGCACGTTTAGCAGCAAAGCTGACAGGGTGGAAAATTGATATAAAAAGTGAGTCTGAAGCAGAAGAACTTGGGTTACTAGATCCTGTTGAAGGTACATTAGAACAAACGGCAGTAAATGAAACTGTAGAAGAGGAAGAAATTGAATTAGATAAGTAAGGGAGATGGAGCCAATGAAGCAACGTAAAGTTCCACTTCGAAAATGTATCGTCACCAACGAAATGAAGCCTAAGAAAGAACTCATTCGGATCGTTCGTTCTCCAGAAGGGGAAGTTTCTATTGATCAAACGGGGAAAAAGAATGGACGAGGTGCATACATATCTAATGGGAAAGAATACTTTGAGCAAGCGAAGAAAAAAGATACTCTTTCAAGGCACCTTAATATTAAAGTAAGTGAAGAGATTTATGATCAATTAATTGAACAGGTTGGGAAATAATGAACGAAAATAAATGGTTGTCTCTTTTAGGGCTTGCGGCTAGAGCACGAAAAATCGTTTCAGGCGAAGAGTTGGTTATAAAAGAAATTCGAAAAAAACAAGTTCATCTTGTAATCGTTTCTACGGATGCATCCGAAGCAACAGGGAAAAAGTTGAACGACAAATGTACATTTTATAATACACCTATACGAATGACTGGAACGAGAGAACTGCTTGGCCAAGCTATTGGGAAGAGAGAGAGAGTCGTATTAGGTGTTATCGACCAAGGCTTCGCGAAGAAGTTGATCTCACTAATCGATCAATAAAGGTGGAGGTAAACATATGAGGAAGATGCGAATATATGAATATGCAAAAGAAAAAAACATTACTAGTAAGGAAGTCATCGAACAATTAAAAAAATTAGGTTTTTCTGTCACCAATCACATGTCAGTTATTGATGAGGAAGCGATGCAAAAGCTTATCGGGGAAAGTAATGGAAATAAAAATGTTGGAGAAGAAGTTTCTTCAAATAAACAGAAAGAAGACCGTCCGTCAAAAATGAAAAAAACAAACAATGATGATAAAGGAAATAATCAACAAAAAAATAGTAATAAAAAAGGTAACAATAAGAAGCCAAAAGGAAAAAACAACTTTCAGCAGAGTAACCAAGCCCAACAAAAACCTGCGAAACAACCACTTCCTGACAAGGTTACATACTCAGGTACATTAACAGTAGGTGAGCTTGCTAAGAAACTTCACAAAGAACCATCGGAAATTATTAAAAAATTACTCTTCTTAGGTGTAATGGCTACGATTAACCAAGAGTTAGATAAAGACTCGATTGAATTAATTGCTGGTGATTATGGTGTGGAAGTAGAAGAAGAAATCATTATTGATGAAACAAACTTCGAAGAATTTGTTGAAGAGGAGAACGAAGCTGAATTACAGGAGCGTCCTCCAGTTGTAACCATTATGGGACACGTTGACCACGGAAAAACAACATTATTGGATTCAATTCGTAATACAAAAGTAACTGCTGGAGAAGCTGGTGGGATTACACAGCACATAGGTGCTTACCAAGTAGAAGTCGAAGGAAAACGCATTACGTTCCTAGATACACCAGGACACGCCGCGTTCACAACGATGCGTGCTCGTGGTGCTCAAGTTACGGATATTACTATTCTTGTGGTTGCCGCTGATGACGGTGTTATGCCTCAAACTAAAGAAGCAATCAGCCACGCAAAAGCTGCAGGTGTACCTATCATCGTTGCTGTAAACAAAATGGATAAGGAAGCTGCAAACCCTGACCGAGTGATGCAGGAGTTAACGGAGTTCGAATTAGTACCAGAAGCTTGGGGTGGGGATACAATTTTTGTTCCAGTATCTGCATTACAAGGAGAAGGTATTGATGAATTACTGGAAATGATATTACTTGTTGCTGAAGTAGAAGAATATAAAGCAAATCCAGACAGTTTAGCAAGAGGTACTGTAATCGAAGCTCAATTAGATAAAGGACGCGGACCGGTAGCAACGTTGTTAGTTCAATCAGGAACTTTGAAAGTCGGGGACCCTATCGTAGTCGGTAATACATTTGGTCGAGTACGTGCCATGACAAATGATTTAGGTCGTCGAGTAAAGACAGTTGGCCCAGCAGCTCCTGTTGAAATTACTGGATTAAATGATGTTCCGCATGCTGGCGATCAATTTAAAGTGTTTGAAGATGAGAAGACAGCACGTCAAATTGGTGAGACTCGTATGATTCGTCAACGAGATGAAGAGCGTAACGAAACATCTAAAGTAAGCCTTGATGATTTGTTTAATCAAATACAACAAGGGGAGATTAAAGAGATCAACGTTATCATTAAAGGTGACGTTCAAGGGTCAGTTGAGGCATTACGTGGTTCACTAGAAAAGATTGACGTTGCAGGTGTAAAGGTTAATATTATTCATACAGGTGTAGGAGCAATTACTGAATCAGATATCATTTTAGCTGCAGCATCCAACGCTATCGTTATTGGTTTTAATGTTCGTCCAGATGCTAATACGAAGAGAGTGGCTGATTCAGAAAACGTTGATATTCGACTCCACCGAATTATTTATAATGTAATTGAAGAAATTGAGAGTGCGATGAAGGGAATGCTTGACCCTGAATATGAAGAAAAAGTTATTGGTCAAGTAGAAATTCGTCAAACATTTAAAGTTTCAAAAATTGGTATGATTGCTGGTTCATATGTTACAGACGGTAAGATTACACGTGATTCTACAGTACGTTTAATCCGTGATGGAATTGTTATTTATGAAGGTGCAATTAACGCTCTTAAACGCTTTAAAGATGACGCTAAAGAAGTTTCAGCTGGTTATGAATGTGGAATTACATTAGAGAACTTTAATGATGTCAAAGAAGGCGATATTATCGAAGCTTACGTCATGGAGGAAATTAAACGTAAATGACAATAGGTGCAGTTTACTGTGAACTATTAATTTATGACGCCCAGTCTTTAAAGGACAAACGCTCAGTTTTAAAAAGTTTAATAACAAGGTTAAAACAACGTTTTAATGTATCGGTTGCAGAAATCGGACATCAGAATGTTTGGCAGCGATCAGAAATTGCAGTTGTAACTGTATCCGCAAATAAAAATGTGGCAGAACAGGAAATAGATCGAGTTTTATCTTTTATTGATCGTATGACTGAATTAGAACGAACAGTTACAAACTATGAATGGCTGTAATAGCTATTAGTGAGGTGACTTTATATGAGTAATGTTAGAGCAAACCGTGTTGGGGAGCAAATGAAGAAAGAACTTAGCGACATTATCATGCGTGAAATTAAAGATCCGAGAGTACGATTTGTAACAGTTACAGGCGTTGATGTAACCGGTGACTTGCAGCAGGCAAAAGTTTACATCACTGTACTCGGTGATGAAAAAGAGAAAGAGGATACGATCCAAGGGCTATCAAAAGCAAAAGGATTTATTCGAACTGAGATTGGAAAACGAATACGTCTACGAAAAACTCCAGAAATTGAGTTTGAATTTGATGAGTCGATTGAGTATGGTAACCGTATTGAAACGTTATTGACGGAAATAAACAAACAAAAAAATGATTAATTAAGAAGAGGCTGACTCATAAGTGTCTTTATACCTTACAAAATGAATGGTCCGATATGGCTCGTTTAGAAGTAGGTAGATGACTCTTTGCTTTTGGAGTCAGCTTCTTTTTTTCAAGATGAAAAAGTTTGACTTTTCCGTAATGCTCAGTCTTTTCGTTCTTTCTTGGTTAAGTTAACTATGCCAGTTAGGACCTTTTGTTCCTTTATTTCATACAAAGGTCTGAGTCCCATTTTACTTTGCTGAACGGGTGCTTGCGCTTTTTTGTAATATCTGTACTTACATATATGAGGTGACTGATTTGGAATATAACGGAATACTACCTTTACATAAACCTAAAGGAATGACATCCCACGATTGTGTTTTCCGCCTGCGAAAATTATTAAAAACGAAAAAAGTTGGACATACAGGTACATTAGATCCTGATGTTACAGGTGTATTACCTATATGTATAGGAAAAGCAACAAAAGTAGCTGAGTATATGAGCGACTATCCGAAAGAATATGTTGGAGAAGTTACCCTTGGTTCGTCTACAACAACTGAAGATAGTAGTGGTGAGATCGTTGAGCAAAAAAGCGTGGAAACGCCGCCTACGATAGAACAGGTTAAGAATATTCTTCATGGCTTTACAGGTCAAATCGATCAAGTTCCACCTATGTATTCTGCTGTGAAAGTAAAAGGCAAGAAGTTATATGAATATGCTAGGGCAGGAATCGAAGTTGAGCGACCTGTTAGACGTGTGAACATATACGAGATACAATTAGTAGAAAATGAAATTAAGTCAAGTCATAATACGGCGTCTTTTTCATTCCGGGTGAAATGCAGTAAAGGCACCTATGTTAGAACCCTCGCGGTTGATATTGGAAAAACATTAGGATACCCGGCTCACATGTCTTATTTACAACGGATCGCTTCGGGACCTTTTCAATTATCAGATTGTTATACATTTGAACAACTCGAGGACATGGTAGAAAAAAATGAAGTCCAAAACGTACTATTGCCAATAGAGGAAGCGATTAAACACTTTCCTTCAGTTGTTGTAGATAGAGAAACCGAGGCAAAAATTAAAAATGGATCAGTGTTACCACAATTTAAATCAATAGATGAAAATCGATTTTCTGTATATAATGAAGACGGAGTATGTTTAGCAATCTATCAACCGCATCCAACAAAGCAAGGATTAATTAAACCAGAGAAAATGTTGAGTTAACTACTGCACTCAACAAAAAGAAGGTGAAAGACATTGGACGTTATTCATTTAACCTACCCATTAAAGATTAGAAATGAAAAACCAACAGTTTTAGCTCTTGGCTACTTTGATGGAGTGCATATAGGTCATCAAAAGGTAATTGAAACGGCAAAGAAGATTGCAATGGAAAAAGGTATACTAACCTCGGTTATGACTTTTAATCCGCATCCCAAAGAAGTTTTAAGAAAGCCAATAGAGCCAATGATGTATATTACACCGTTAGATAAAAAAATTGAAGTATTAACGGAATTAGGTGTCGACCAGTTATTTGTTGTTCAGTTTGACCATTCATTCTCAAAACTAACCCCTCAACAATTCGTTGATGACTACTTGATTAACATGCATGTAAAGCATGTAGTGGCAGGTTTTGATTATAGTTATGGCCACTTAGGAAAAGGAACTATGGAAACTTTACCTTTCCATTCTAGAGGAGTTTTTGATCAGACAACAGTAAATAAAGTCCAATTAGGCGAATTAAAAATTAGCTCAACTTTAATTAGGAGTAAGATTGAAGATGGAGCCGTCGACGAGCTTACTGAACTTCTCGGACGTCATTACGTTGTAGAGGGTGTTGTTGTACATGGGGATAAACGTGGACGTACTATTGGTTTCCCTACAGCTAATATCAAATTAACTAATAGGTATATGATTCCGAAACTAGGTGTTTATGCTGTTACGTTAGATGTAAAAGGAACACAGTATGAAGGTGTGTGTAACATTGGATATCGACCGACCTTTAAAGATGAAGAAGCCCAGCCGACAATTGAAGTACATTTATTTGATTTTAACAAAGATATATATGATGAAGTTATTTCGCTTACTTTCCATCAATATATTAGAACAGAGAAAAAATTTGGATCAATGGATGAACTTATCAAACAAATTGAATTAGATAAAAATGCAGCAGAAAGGTATTTTCAACTAAATAAGGCTAAATAACTTGCATTTATCTAAAAAAAAAGGTATTCTAGTATCTGTACTAAAAGTACTAAAAACCATTGCTTGGCAAAATCGCTTCACCGACGTTTTGCTAGGGAATTGGTGATTATTTTGAAGGAGGTGGATAGGATGGCACTAACACAAGAACGTAAGAACGAGATCATCAGTGAGTTCAAAACTCATGACAGTGACACTGGTTCTCCAGAAGTACAAATCGCTATCCTTACTGAGCAAATCAACACATTAAATGGGCACTTACGTACTCATAAGAAGGATCACCACTCACGTCGTGGTCTTTTGAAAATGGTTGGGCAACGTCGTAATCTTTTAACGTACCTACGTAATAAAGATGTAATTCGTTACCGTAACCTTGTTGATAAGCTAGGATTACGTCGCTAATCACAAGTTAACACTTAATAAAAAGCGGGAGCATTCCCGCTTTTTTATTAGGGAAAATTAATGGTTATTTTATCCATTATGTTGGACATTTGATTTATTCTTTTATTTTAAGTATAAATAGGTAATAATAAAGACAGATTGAACGATTTTGTTTAACGAGAGGAGTACAAACCTGTATGGAACAAGAAAACCAAGTTTTTTCTTTTGAATGGGCAGGTCGCCAATTAACAGTTGAAACAGGCCAATTAGCTAAGCAAGCAAATGGTGCTGTCATGGTCCGATATGGTGACACTGCTGTGCTTTCAACGGTTACAGCTTCAAAAGAACCGAAAGATTTACCGTTCTTCCCGCTTACAGTAAATTATGAAGAACGCCTTTATGCAGTTGGAAAAATTCCAGGTGGCTTTATCAAACGTGAGGGACGTCCTAGCGAAAAAGCAATACTCGCAAGTCGCTTGATAGACCGACCAATACGTCCACTTTTTGCTGATGGCTTCCGTAACGAAGTTCAAGTCATTAGTATTGTAATGAGTGTGGACCAAGATTGTTCTTCCGAAATGGCTGCAATGATTGGTTCCAGTTTAGCACTAAGTATTTCTGATATCCCGTTCGACGGTCCAATTGCTGGTGTTACAGTAGGGCGAATTAACGATGAGTTTGTTATTAATCCAACACCAACTCAACTAGAGAACAGTGATATTAATTTAGTCGTAGCAGGTACAAAAGAAGCCATTAACATGGTAGAAGCGGGTGCGGACGAAGTTACCGAGGAAGTCATGTTAGAAGCTATTATGTTTGGACATGAGGAAATTAAACGTCTTATTGCATTCCAAGAAGAGGTTGTTTCTAAAGTTGGAAAAGAGAAGAAGGAAGTAGTTCTACGAGAACTTGATCCAGAGTTAGAGCAACAAGTTCGTGCAATCGCAGAGTCGGACTTAAAACAAGCTGTACAAGTTGTTGAGAAACACGCACGTCAAGATGCAATTGATGGGGTTATTAATGAAACAGTAGCCAAATTCGAAGAAAATGAAGAAGTTAATGTATCTGAAGTAAAAGAAATTTTACATAAGATTGTAAAAGAAGAAGTTCGACGTTTAATAACAAAAGAAAAAGTCCGTCCAGATGGAAGATCAATTGATGAGATCCGCGCCCTTTCTTCACAAGTTAAATTATTACCAAGAACGCATGGTTCAGGTCTATTTACACGTGGACAAACTCAAGCGCTAAGTATTTGTACTTTAGGAGCATTAGGAGATGTTCAAATTCTTGATGGATTAGGAATTGAAGAATCAAAACGTTTTATGCACCACTATAATTTCCCGCAATTTAGTGTTGGTGAAACAGGGCCAATTAGAGGCCCAGGGCGTCGTGAAATTGGACATGGTGCACTTGGTGAGCGTGCATTAGAGCCAGTTATTCCAAATGAAAACGACTTCCCTTATACAATTCGCCTAGTTTCAGAAGTTCTTGAGTCAAATGGTTCAACATCACAAGCTTCGATTTGTGCAAGTACATTGGCAATGATGGACGCTGGTGTTCCAATTAAAGCACCTGTTGCTGGTATTGCTATGGGTCTTGTTAAATCAGGCGATGATGTTACGGTTTTAACAGACATTCAAGGGATGGAAGATGCTTTAGGTGATATGGACTTTAAAGTAGCAGGTACAAAAGATGGTGTAACTGCTCTACAAATGGATATTAAGATCAGTGGTATTGATCGTAACATCTTAAAGGAAGCACTTGATCAAGCAAAACGTGGTCGTATGGTTATTTTAGATAGTATGTTAGCTGCAATCGGTGAAGCGCGTACTGAACTATCAGAATACGCTCCTAAGATATTGACAATGAAGATTAATCCAGATAAAATCCGTGATGTTATTGGTCCAAGTGGAAAAATGATTAATAAGATTATTGAAGATACTGGAGTTAAAATTGACATTGAACAAGATGGCACAGTGTATATTTCTTCTATTAATCATGAAATGAACCTAAAAGCTAAATCGATCATTGAAGACATCGTTCGAGAAGTTGAAGTGGGACAAACATACTTAGGAAAAGTTAAACGCATTGAAAAATTCGGTGCATTTGTTGAACTATTCAAAGGTAAAGACGGACTTGTCCACATCTCACAGTTGGCTGAAGAACGTGTCAATAAAGTTGAAGACGTAGTGAAGATCGGTGATGAAATTTTAGTGAAAGTTACTGAAATCGATCCGCAAGGACGTGTAAACTTATCACGTAAAGTACTACTTAAAGAACAAAAGCAAGAAAGTTAATAAGGAGAGGCTGGACAATGACCAGTCTCTTTTTAAGCACCCTTAAAGAATAGCAATACTTTTCAAGCTAAGCTTGTTCTACCCTGTCCAATATGTGCATACGATTTAGTACAAGGGGGTAGAGCGATGAAAAGCAAGTATAGTGTTCATTTATTTATATTTCTCTTTATTATTCTTATTGCATATGGGACAATTCAAAACCCATTTACAGTGAATTACATAGACCAATTGAAGCAAGAGTCAATAATGGTTTCTAAGATGCAAGATCCACTATATGAGCAAATTGCGACTGAGGCGAAAAAGTATGAAAAGGAGCCTATTGACGCAGTTGCAGATAAAGTTTGGAAAGCTGTCCCAGGTTATAATGGCTTACAAGTCGATATTGAGGCTTCCTACCAGAAAATGAAAAAAGAAGCTGTCTATGATAAGCATAAGCTCGTATTTCGTGAAATAGAGCCGAAAGTTCATTTAGAAGACTTACCTCCACTGCCTATTTATAAAGGTAATCCAGAAAAACCAATGGTTAGTCTTCTTGTAAACGTAGCCTGGGGAAATGAATATTTACCTGATATGTTGAAGATTATGAATAAGCATGATGTTAAGTCGACTTTCTTTTTAGATGGCTCTTGGGTTAAAAATAATCCAAAGTTGGCTAAAATGATACTTGAAGAAGGTCATGAGATCGGTAACCATGCCTATTCACATCCAGATATGAAACAACTATCAGCTGCACGAATCAGAGAAGAACTTAATAAAACAAATGAAGTAATCTATGCAACATTAGAAGTTACACCAAAGTGGTTTGCTCCTCCTAGTGGTAGCTTTCGGCAAGAAGTTGTTGATATTGCTGCAAATTTAAATATGAAAACAATCATGTGGAGTGTTGATACGGTCGATTGGAAACGACCAGATCCCCAATCGATGGCACAAAGAGTTCTGAGTAAAGTTCATCCCGGAGCTATGGTATTGATGCATCCGACTTCTTCTACTGCAGCAGGTCTGGAGCAAATGATTGTCGGTATAAAAAACAAAGGCTATCAAATTGGTACCGTCTCACACTTAATGGATGAGTCAAGAATAAATTTTGGTGTAACCCTAGACTAAAGTTAGGGGGATGTATATTGATACAAAAAGTTGAACTGCCAAATGGCTTACGTATACTTGTTGAACAAATACCTCATGTTCGTTCCGTTTCAATTGGGATTTGGATTGGAACAGGTTCAAGATTCGAGGAAAAACGTGAAAATGGAGTTTCGCATTTCTTAGAGCATATGTTCTTTAAAGGAACAAAGACGCGTTCAGCTGCAGATATAGCGGAGTCATTTGATTGTATTGGCGGTCAAGTGAACGCGTTTACTTCTAAAGAATATACATGCTATTATTCAAAAGTTCTAGATGAGCATGCGGAGTATGCTTTAGACGTTTTATCTGATATGTTCTTTAACTCTGTTTTTGCTCCTGAAGAGCTTGAAAAAGAAAAGAATGTTGTTTTCGAGGAAATTAAAATGGTTGATGATACGCCTGATGACATTGTTCATGATCTTTTATCGAAGGCTAGCTTCGGTGAACATCCGCTCGGATTACCAATTCTCGGCACCGTGGAAACTTTAACTTCGTTTGATGCTGATTTACTACGTGACTATATGAGGAGATATTACACCGCAGAAAATGTAGTCGTATCAATAGCGGGTAATATAGATGAGAAGATAATTGATAAAATTAAGGAAACATTCTCAACTGTCCAGAAAAGTGATGGATCAGGAACTGTTGAAAAGCCAGCATTTTTAGCAGAACATATCGCTAGAAAAAAAGAAACGGAACAGGCCCATATTTGTATCGGATACCAAGGCTTACAAATTGGACACAAAGATATCTATAGCCTAGTCCTATTAAATAATATTTTAGGTGGAAGCATGAGCAGTCGTCTCTTTCAAGAAATTCGTGAAAAACGAGGCTTAGCTTACTCAGTGTTTTCCTATCATACGGCTTACCAAGATGATGGAGTATTAACATTGTACTCAGGCACTGCTCCTCACCAGTTAGACCAATTGTACGATGCTGTAATGGAAACGGTTGAGCAACTTAGCAAAGAAGGTATTAAAGAAAAAGAACTTAACAACGGTAAAGAGCAACTCAAAGGAAACTTAATGTTAAGTCTAGAGAGTACTAACAGTAGAATGAGCCGGAACGGTAAAAATGAATTGTTATTAAAGCGCCATCGTTCACTAGATGAGATTATTGAGGAAATTAACAATGTTTCAATTGATGCTGTTAATGACCTAGCTAAGACAATTTTTACTAGTACACCTGCTATTTCTCTTATTAGTCCAAAGGGTGAATTACCAAAAGGGCTGCAGTAATTCATATAAGATGTGTTACCAGCATTTAGCTAAGTGACTACTTTTTTATTACCAGGTTGAATTGAACCTGGTATTTTTTTGTCCAATTGTTCATATGAAATATAAAAGGGAAAGAATTGACAACTAGGGGGGACAAACGTGAGGTTAAGTGAGATAAGCGGGAAGGAAATTATTGATTATCAAAAAGGAGAACGACTAGGTATTCTCGGACAGACGGACCTTGTGATTGATGAGAGTACCGGCCAAATTCAAGCTTTTATAATTCCAACAATGAAATGGTTTGGATTTGGGAAAAAAGATAAAGAAGTAAAAGTATATTGGCACCAAATTAAAAAGATAGGAACGGATATGATTATTATTGATATGGGAGAGTTTCAATAAGTAACTAAGGAAATGAAGGGCTGACATTTATTGTCAGTCTTTTTTGTTTAAAAAGCCAAAGTCTAAAAGTATTTTTTAATTAAACTAAATACTCACCCATTTTGCATGTAATACATATGCTAGTTGTGAAATAGCTAAGGTAATTACAAAAGAATATAAAATTAACCAACAAAAATTAGGAGTGCTACAAGTTTTACTGATGTACCATAGTCTTAGCACTAGGTTAACATCTAGCGATTAGGATTTAGTTATTAATTAATTATTTATTTATTTATTCACCAATCAACCCCCACATCGATAAGTATAGGATAGAACCTTTGCTTATTTAGTAGTTAATTTAATAGGAAAGGGGAGGACTAGAATGCTTACTGGGAAACACATTGTCATCATGGGCGGGGATGCAAGGCAACTAGAAATTATTCGAAAGCTTTCAACGCTAGATGGAAAAATCTCAATGGTTGGATTTGAACAACTAGATGACGGATTTGTCGGTGCAACAAAGAAGCAAATCGATGAAGTCAACTTTCAGTCAGTAGATGCGATCCTATTGCCTGTTAGTGGAACAGGTCAACAAGGTGAAGTAGAAACCATCTTTTCGAATGAAGGAATCAAGTTGACAAAGGAGATTTTAAAAAAGACACCTGACCATTGCGTAGTATATACAGGGATCACGAATGATTATTTAAACCAAACGGTTAAGGCTGCAAACCGCAAACTAGTAAAGTTACTAGAACGAGATGACATAGCCATATATAATTCAATTCCTACAGTTGAAGGTACTATTATGATGGCTATACAACATACCGACATTACGATTCACAGTTCAAAGGTAGTTGTCATAGGCTTCGGTCGTGTCGGTATGTCAGTAGCAAGAACATTTGCTGCATTAGGAGCGGATGTGAAAGTAGGTGCAAGAAACTCGAGTCATATTGCTCGAATAACGGAATTGGGTCTAAAACCATTTCACACATCGAAGTTAATTGATCAAGTTTCAGATGTAGATATTTGTATTAATACAATTCCAAGCTTGGTCGTTTCGGCAGATGTGATTGCACAAATGCCTACAAATTCACTTATTATTGATCTTGCTTCTAAGCCAGGTGGTACTGATTTCCGTTATGCTGAAAAGAGGGGAATAAAAGCTTTGCTAGCTCCAGGTCTGCCAGGAATAGTAGCTCCCAAAACAGCGGGTCAAATATTAGCTAACGTGTTAGCTGAATTACTAAAAGATCAAGATAAGAAATAAAAAGGAGGACATGGTCATGTCATTAAAAGGAAAGCATATTGGCTTTGGATTAACCGGTTCTCATTGTACGTACGATGAAGTGTTACCTTTAATGAAAAAACTGGTAGAAATGGGGGCTAAGGTTACTCCATTCGTCACTCATACAGTGGCATCAACAGACACAAAGTTTGGAAAAAGTGAAGACTGGATTCAAAAAATTAAAGAAATTACACAAGAGGATATTGTAGATTCAATGCCAAAAGCTGAACCATTTGGACCAAAGACACCATTAGATTGTATGGTAATTGCCCCAATGACAGGAAATTCAACAAGTAAATTTGCGAATGCTATGACAGATTCACCTGTATTAATGGGTGCCAAGGCCACATTAAGAAATGGAAAGCCAGTTGTGCTAGCTATATCTACTAATGATGCACTTGGATTAAATGGGGTCAATATTATGCGTTTAATGGCCACTAAAAATATATATTTTGTTCCATTCGGTCAAGATAATCCACAGGTAAAACCTAACTCTCTTGTAGCGAGAATGGAAGCATTACCTGAAACTATTGAGTCTGCGATTGCTGGTAAACAATATCAACCAGTTTTAGTGGAAAAATTCAGAGACTAGTTCTATAACGTTGTTGCTAAAAATTAAGATTTCCCTTAAAGTTTAATAGGAGTGCTTGAGTGATTTACTGTCATTTAAGCTATGGTATGTTAAAATAGATTTCATCAATATGAACTTCTTATTTGGTGAGTGTTTAAAACATCCACTATTAAACTATGAATCTTGAAGGGAGATAGGAAACATGGCAGTTGAAAAAGGATATCATATAGCGGTCGTTGGAGCAACTGGAGCGGTAGGACAACAAATGTTAAAAACATTAGAGGAAAGAGATTTTCCAATTCAATCGGTTAAACTACTTTCTTCTAAGCGTTCTGCAGGAAAGAAGATCATTTTTAAAGGTGAAGAGATTACTGTGGAAGAAGCAACTCCAGAAAGTTTTGAAGGCGTACAACTGGCATTGTTCAGTGCGGGTGGTTCGGTTTCTAAAGCGCTAGCTCCTGAAGCAGCAAAGCGTGGAGCGATTTGTGTTGATAATACAAGTGCGTTCCGAATGGATGAAAATGTACCTCTAGTTGTACCTGAAGTAAATGAGGAAGATTTACGACTTCATAACGGGATTATTGCAAACCCAAATTGCTCAACTATCCAAATGGTAGTTGCTCTTGAACCTTTACGTGAAAAATATGGTATTAAAAAAGTTGTTGTTTCAACGTACCAAGCCGTATCTGGTGCAGGGTTAAATGCTATTAATGAAATGAAAGAACAAACAAAGGACCTATTGGAAGGAAAAGAAGTAACTCCAGAAGTTCTTCCAGTAGGAGGGGATAAAAAGCATTACCAAATTGCGTTTAATGCAATTCCTCAAATCGATAAATTCCAAGAAAATGGATACACTTTTGAAGAAATGAAGATGATTAACGAAACGAAAAAAATTATGCATCTGCCAGAACTAGAAGTAGCTGCTACTTGCGTTCGTCTGCCAGTTGAAACTGGACATTCAGAATCTGTATACGTTGAAACAGAAAAGGGCGGAGCTACAGTTGAAGAAATTAAGCAACTTCTAGCTTCTTCACCAGGTGTAACGTTACAAGATGACCCAGCAAATCAAGTATATCCAATGGCAATTGATTGTGTTGGTAAAAATGATGTATTTGTTGGTAGAATTCGAAAAGATTTAGATCGAGATAATGGCTTCCATATGTGGATTGTCTCAGATAACCTTCTTAAGGGTGCTGCATGGAACTCAGTTCAAATCGCAGAGAGTTTAGTAAAATTACAATTATTGAAATAAGAGTAGGTGTCCTATGAAGGTAATTGTTCAAAAGTTTGGTGGAACGTCTGTTAAGAATGACGAGGTGCGGCGATTAGCTGCACGTCATGTTCAAAGATCGGTAAATGATGGTTATAAAGTTATAGTTGTTGTGTCAGCGATGGGTCGCAGCGGCGATCCATATGCTACCGACACACTACTAAATCTTATAAACACTAAAACGGTGCCGAAAAGAGAACAAGATCTTCTTCTTTCTTGTGGAGAAGTCATTTCTTCGGTCGTATTTACAGATTTACTAAGTAGCTATGGTGTTCAGGCAACAGCAATGACCGGTGCTCAAGCTGGCTTTAGAACAAACGATGATTTTTCAAATGCAAAAATCTTAGAGATGAAATGTGAAAAGTTATTAAAGACACTTGAAAAAGTTGATGCAGTAGTTGTAGCAGGTTTTCAAGGTCAATCAAAAACGGGTGAGATCACAACTCTTGGCCGTGGCGGCAGCGACACGTCTGCAACAGCAATTGGAGCAGCCGTTTCCGCAGAATGGGTTGATATATTTACAGATGTAGAAGGTGTAATGACAGCAGACCCTCGTATTGTTGAGGGAGCTAGGCCATTATCGGTTGTTACGTATAATGAAATATGTAACATGGCTTATCAAGGGGCAAAAGTCATTCACCCTCGTGCAGTAGAAATTGCGATGCAGTCAAAAATACCTATTCATATTCGTTCAACTTATTCAGACAGTAAAGGAACGATCGTAACATCAACAGTAGGAGCCCAACAAGGTCAAGACGTTCAAGATCGACTAATTACAGGTATCGCTAACTTAGCTAAAGTGACACAAATTAAGGTGCTGGCTAAAGAAGGTCAATATGATCTTCAAGAAAAAGTGTTTAAAGCAATGGCAAGTGAAAAAATTAGTGTTGACTTTATTAATATCAATCCATTAGGTGTTGTTTATACAGTAATGGAAGAAGTTGCAGATCGAGCAATAGAAGTATTAGAACAAATGGGATATGAACCACAAGTTACGCGAGAATGTGCAAAAATTTCAGCAGTCGGGGCAGGAATGACAGGAGTTCCAGGGGTCACAGCAAAAATTGTTGCAGCACTTTCAAAAGAAAACATTCAAATCTTACAGTCAGCAGACTCACACACTACCATTTGGGTGCTTGTTAAAGGCGAAGATATGATTAAAGCAGTTAATGCTTTACATGACATGTTTCAGCTTGAGAAAGAAAGTATGTTTGAACCGAGCCGTTCATTGGAAGAATGATACTGTAATGTAGCTACAGTTAAGGAGATGAACAAAGTGAATTTTGGTCGGGTTTTAACAGCGATGGTGACTCCTTTTGATGAGAAGGGTGCTTTAGATCTTCACAAAACAGAATCACTTGTTGAATATCTTATTAACAATGGTTCTGACGGACTCGTTGTTGCAGGTACAACAGGTGAATCACCGACTTTGACGACAGATGAAAAGTTAGCTCTTTTTGATACTGTCGTAAAAACTGTTAATGGAAGAGTGCCAGTTATAGCAGGTACAGGATCGAATAATACTCGAGCTTCAATTGAACTAACAAAGGAGGCTGCATTACTCGGAATTAATGGAGTAATGGCAGTTACTCCTTACTATAATAAACCGTCACAAAAAGGCATGATTGAACATTTTAAAGCGATTGCCAATTCAACAACTTTACCAATCATGCTTTACAATATACCAGGTCGATCAGTAGTAAATATGACTGTGGATACAATTATTGAGCTATCCAAAGTAAAAAATATCGTCTCTGTTAAAGAAGCTAGCGGTGATTTAGACCAAATGGCTGCAATTATTGAGAAAACAGATCCTGATTTTACGTTGTATAGTGGTGATGACAGCTTAACATTACCGTCTATGGCAATTGGCGGTAACGGTGTTGTTTCGGTAGCTTCACATATTATTGGCAATGAAATGCAAGAAATCGTTCAATTGTTTCAGGCAGGTAGTGTTAGAGAGGCTGCTAAATTACATCGCAAATACCTTCCAATTATGAAAGCATTGTTTTTGACTCCAAATCCGACCAGTGTTAAGATGGCCCTCCGTAAAAAGGTAATTGATGTAGGCAGTGTGAGACTGCCACTGGTTCCCTTAACAAATGACGAAAAAGATACTTTATATCAATTTATAAACAGCTGAACCAAAGGTTCAGCTGTTTTATTGTTCCAATTTTTCTATATACATCTTGTTTTCTAATTGATATTTAAGTTATACTACAAACAAGTGATTAGTTCGGGTAAATTTTAATGGCAAATAGAATAACGCTTATGGCAGATGGCACGCCAACAATTTATAGGACACTAGAAAGAAACTTGTAATGATTAGTAACAGTAGTGATAAAAAGCAAAATTTTCAGGCTAACTTGCAACTATGTAGTTTAGAATGAACACGATAGATCCACCACTTATGTGATCTAGGTGTGTATTAATTGATTTTTAAGGAGTCTTCTGCCTCGACTACGACGAGTTATCATTGCAGTACGGTAGAATACCAGTGATTTTTCACAATATTTGTAAAGTTAGCCAAAATATTTTTATGAATAAGCATTTATTTTATTGTGCATTTAGGAGGAACATGATTTGTCAAAAGTAAATACAGAAAAGATTCGGGTTTTTGCCTTAGGGGGAGTCGGCGAGATAGGCAAAAATATGTATGTGGTAGAGGTCGAGGAAGATATTATCGTCATCGACTCTGGTTTAATGTTCCCAGATGATGATATGCTGGGTGTTGACATTGTTATACCAGATATATCTTACCTAGTTGAAAACGCTGACCGTGTCCGTGCCATTATTCTAACTCATGGTCATGAAGACCATATTGGTGGTTTGCCATATATATTACAAAAATTAAAAGTACCCGTTTATGGAACAAGATTAACCCTTGGATTAGTAGAGGCGAAACTTCGTGAAGCTGGAATATATAAATCAACAACATTAAAGTTAATTGATAATAATTCAGAAATTACGGTCGGCTCAACACCAGTTTCATTTTTCAGAACTAATCACAGTATCCCCGATTCAGTAGGGGTTGTCATAAAAACGAATTATGGTTCAATTGTACATACAGGGGATTTCAAATTTGATCAGACTCCTGTAGATGGAAAACATGCAGAGATTGGTAAGATGGCGGCACTCGGTGACGAAGGAGTTCTTTGCTTATTATCTGACAGCACAAATGCAGAACGACCTGGACACACTCTTTCTGAAACTGTTGTAGGACAAGGTATAGCTGACGTTTTTCAAAATACAATGAATAGAATTATTGTTACTACGTTTGCTTCCAATGTTCATCGAATTCAACAAGTTGTCAGTGCTGCAGCAAAGGCAAAGCGTAAAGTTGCAATCGTTGGCCGAAGTATGGAGAAAGTTATCTCAATTGCAAATGATCTTGGTTATTTAAATGCTCCAGATGAGTTATTTATAGATGTTGATCAAGTGAAGAACTATCGTCCAAACCAGGTAGCTATTATTACAACAGGCAGCCAAGGAGAACCAATGAGTGCTTTAACAAGAATGGCAAGAGGCGCACACCGACAAATTACACTATCAAGTGAAGATACTGTCATTATTGCAGCTTCTCCAATTCCAGGGAACGAGAAATCAGTTTCTAAAATTATAGATCAACTTTATCGAATTGGCGCAGACGTTGTCTATGGTCACACGAAAGTCCATGCGTCTGGACACGGTAGTGCAGAAGAGTTAAAATTAATGTTGAATCTCATGAAGCCGAAATATTTTGTCCCGATTCATGGTGAATATCGAATGCAAATTGCTCATCGGGATCTTGCAATTGAAGTAGGTATAAACCCTTCAAAAATTTTCCTTGTAGAAAAAGGGGAAGTTGTCGAGTTTCAAGATGGTGCAGGCAGAAAAGCTGGGAAAGTACCGTCTGGAAATGTATTAATCGACGGACTTGGTATCGGCGATGTTGGAAATATCGTATTACGTGATCGTCGCCTCTTATCAAAAGATGGTATCTTAGTTGTCGTTGTTACTTTAAATAAAACAAACGGCGAAATAATCTCAGGTCCTGATATTATTTCAAGAGGTTTTGTCTATGTAAGAGAATCAGAAAAGCTTCTTGATGAAGCAACAGGAATGGTTAAGCAAACTTTAGTAAAATGTGTAACTGAAAATGTCAATGAATGGTCTTCATTAAAAAGTAGCATTAGAGAAGTATTAAGTCGATATTTATTTGAGAAGACGAAACGTAGACCAATGATTTTACCAATTATTATGGAAGTTTAATAAAAAAGAAGCGGAGAGTTGTCCGCTTCTTTTTTTGATGGAGAAATTTACAATACTTAAAAATTAGGAATAATAATTTAATCTCTTAGTGATGATAAACTGTATGCATATTTTTAATGTCATTATCATGATGTTATTGGAATTATTCATCGTTATCACGACATACTAACATTAGATACATATATAAAGGAGGATCCTATAAATGACTGAGTCTAATCAACCACAACAACCCCAAGGTGATGAAAAGCCTGCACTAGATCCTAAATCGAGCATTGTAAATAAAATTCAAGAATTAGGTCAAACGAATGTTCCTGATATGGACGCTTCAAACATACATTGCATGACGATTGTTGGCCAAATTGAAGGTCACATGCAGTTACCACCTCAAAATAAAACAACGAAGTATGAGCATATCATTCCACAACTTGTAGCAACTGAACAAAATTCAAAGATAGAGGGAATGTTAGTTATTTTAAATACAGTTGGTGGAGATGTTGAAGCAGGATTGGCAATTTCTGAGATGATTGCTTCTATGTCAAAACCTACTGTAACACTTGTATTAGGAGGTGGCCATTCAATCGGTGTACCAATTGCAACAGCTTCAAATTACAGTTTTATTGCTGAAACAGCAACTATGACCATACACCCTGTGCGCTTAACTGGCCTAGTTATAGGTGTGCCGCAAACGTTTGAATACTTAGATAAAATGCAAGAAAGAGTCATTCGATTTGTTACGAAACATTCTTCTATTGATGAAGAGAAGTTTAAAGAGTTAATGTTTTCAAAAGGCAATTTAACACGTGACATAGGAACAAACGTAATTGGAACAGATGCTGTAGAGTATGGACTTATTAATGAAGTAGGCGGATTAAGTCAGGCATTAACGAAGCTTAACACTTTAATTGAAGAACGTAAAGCAGAGCATGCAGGCGGCGGTGATATTGTACAATGATCCTATATACGATGTTACCTGAAGAGATGATTTTTCCACAGGATGAAACGAGCTACGCAAAACAACAAACGATTCCTATCGAAGGTGGATTATTAGTCGTAGAAGATATTGGGGAGTCACAATATAAAGTGATTCGCCTCATAAGTAGTGACCCGAGCCATTACTTAAATGAAAACTATAGCCCCGGTCGAATTATTATGAGTAAACCTCAACTTTAATAATGAAGACAAGTTTTGCATTATGTTATAATCATAATACAAAACTGGTTGAAGCAGCCAATTTTGGCTGCTTTTCTTATTTTGAACGAATGTTAAATGGCCCTAACATAAAGATTTTAACTTTATGAGACAAGCACCATTGTAATTTCGTAAATTAAGTCGCAATTGAGGGTGAAATAATGTCAAAGAAAAGAAAAAAGAAAAAAACTGAATGGAAATCACAACTGACGTTTGAGCTGATAGGATTATCTTTATTTATTTTATCTATAATTACATTCGCAAAATTAGGCAGTGTAGGTGAAGTTATTGTTTATTTATTTCGCTTTTTTATTGGAGAATGGCATGTAGTACTAACGATTGCTTTATTTTTAACTTCACTGTATATCATTATTAAACGAAGTATACCATCCTTTTGGACGCGTCGCCTTGCAGGAATTTATTTGCTATTGTTTTCATTTATTTTATTGAGTCATGTCCGTTTATTTGAAGTATTAGCAACAAAGGAAGGCTTCGAAGATCCTTCTGTATTACGAAATACGTGGGAATTATTTTGGATGCAAGTACATCAAACTGCCCCTGTCAGTGATCTTGGCGGTGGTATGATTGGTGCACTTGGCTACGCTGCAACTCATTTTCTATTTGATGCACCAGGAACTTATTTAATTTCATTTTTTGGAATGATCGTTTCCATTTTATTAATTACAAATCAATCTTTATCAGATGTTATTAACCGTGTTCTTAGTAAAGCAAAACAAATCTTTGTAGTGACATTTAGTTTCTTTGAGAAATTAGTTCGTAGTTGGATCGATGAATTATCAGCCAAACTAACAGAACGAAAAGAAAAACAAAAAGAAAAGAAAGAGGTTGCAGTAGAGGAAGCACCTGAACAAATTGCTACACCTACTGAACCAGTTATCCATGATTTCACGAGTCAAGCCTATGAAGAAGAAACACCGGATCTTACTTTGCCTCTATCCGATGAAAAAATTGAAGGAAAGGGAAGTCCAAAGGATAAGGAAAATAATGATCAACAGGAAAAAGTGTCACCACAACCATTAATTATGTCTGAAATAGCGAACGAGGATTATTTATTACCTAGTTTAGAATTGCTGCATTTACCCAATAATAATGGACAACATATGGAAAAACGCCACATATCCGCAAATGCTAAGAAATTAGAACAAACACTTGATAGTTTTGGTGTCAAAGCGAAAGTAACAGAAGTTCACCTTGGACCAGCTGTTACAAAATATGAGGTACATCCAAGTGTAGGTGTGAAAGTAAGTAAAATAGTCAATTTAGCTGATGATTTAGCTCTAGCTTTAGCAGCAAAAGATATTCGAATTGAAGCACCTATCCCAGGAAAGTCGGCAATAGGAATAGAAGTTCCGAACAAAGAAGTCGCTCTTGTTACGTTAAGAGAAGTACTGGACTCACCAAAAAATAGACAAGAAGCACATCCGCTTTCAGTTGCTTTGGGCAGGGATATCTCAGGTGAACCGGTATTAGCACCGTTAAATAAAATGCCACACTTATTAGTCGCAGGTGCAACAGGTAGTGGAAAAAGTGTATGTATTAACGGAATTATTACAAGTTTACTAATGAAAGCGAAGCCCCACGAAGTTAAACTTATGATGATTGACCCTAAGATGGTTGAGTTAAACGTATATAATGGTATCCCACACTTATTGACACCGGTTGTAACAGAACCGAAAAAAGCTTCCCAAGCTTTAAAGAAAGTCGTTAGTGAGATGGAGCGGAGGTATGACTTATTCTCGCATTCTGGAACGAGAAATATCGAAGGATATAATGATTTAATTAAGAAACAAAATGAATCGGAAGACGCAAAACAGCCATTATTACCATACATTGTGGTCATCGTTGATGAATTAGCAGACTTAATGATGGTTGCGTCTGGAGATGTTGAGGATTCGATTACACGGTTGGCCCAGATGGCGCGTGCTGCCGGTATTCATATGATTATAGCGACACAACGACCTTCCGTTGATGTTATTACTGGGGTAATTAAAGCCAATATTCCTTCAAGAATAGCATTTGGAGTATCCTCTCAAACAGACTCGAGAACTATCCTAGACAGTGGAGGGGCAGAAAAGCTATTAGGACGAGGAGACATGCTTTACCTTCCAGTAGGAGCTACTAAACCGACACGTGTCCAAGGGGCATTCTTATCAGATGACGAAGTTGAATTAGTAGTTGATTTTGTAATAAGTCAACAACGGGCGCAATACCAAGAAGAAATGACACCCTCAGAAGAGCCGGAAATCGTTGCAGAAGTGGATGATGAATATTATCAACCAGCAGTTGATTTAGTCTTAGAAATGAACACAGCGTCTGTATCTATGCTGCAACGTAGATTTAGGATCGGTTATACAAGAGCAGCTAGACTTATTGACGAGATGGAAGCTAGAGGCATTGTAGGACCATATGAAGGAAGTAAACCAAGAGAAGTATTAGTTACAAAATCTACAGAAGAAGCATCAGCACAATAATTGTTGGGGTTAAGGAGTGGGGAGAATGATTAAAGCTGATAGTCGTCCATTGTATTTACAAGTAATTGATAAAATAAAAGACGATATAGATCAACAAGTCTTTAAAGAAGGTGAGAAATTACCTTCAGAATTCGAGTTATCCAAGCAGTTAGGTATAAGTAGAGCAACTTTAAGAGAAGCTTTGCGAATACTTGAGGATGAGGGTGTCGTGTTAAGAAGGCATGGCGTTGGCACTTTTGTTCATTCAAAGCCGTTGTTTTCTTCGGGAATTGAGGAGTTATATAGTGTAACAGATATGATTGCTAATGCTAATAAAGAGCCCGGTACGATCTTTTTATCTTCTTATGTTGAAGAAGCTACAGAAGATGATCGAGTAAGTTTTGATGAAGAAAAGATGGAGAATTGTGTTGTCATTGAAAGGGTTCGAACAGCAGATGATGAACCCGTAGTATATTGTCTAGACCGAATTCCCGAAGAGATACTTGGGAAACATTCAATACATGAAATTAGTTCCATTTTCAACTTTTTAGAGTCGATTGGTCATAGCATTTCATATGCAGTTACAACGATAGCACCTGTTGGATACCACGAAACGATCTCACCGATTTTAAATTGTGAGCCTGAGACCTCTTTGTTGTTATTAAAACAAATGCATTATGATGAGTTAGATCAACCGATCCTTTTTTCATTAAATTATTTTAGAGCTGATAAATTCAAGTTTAAAGTAGTAAGAAAGCGAATAAAAGCATAACCTATGGCTAAGTAGGAAGTATATTCTAAAGCAGGGAGTGACTCGGATGAACCAACTGCAGGAAATTCATAGTGAATTGAATGGTATGCATTTACATATGGTAAATACGCCAAAGTATAAAACGACTACACTCGTTATTTTACTAAAGGCTCCGTTACAAGCAGAAACAGTTACAAAAAGAGCATTAATACCACATATCCTTCAAAGTGGAACTACACAATCACCAACAAGAAAAGAGTTAAGAAACCGCTTAGATGAACTTTATGGTGCTAATCTTTCTGTAGATGTCCAGAAGAAAGGTGAAGAACACGTTATCGGAATTCGAATGGATATTGCGAATGAAAAATTTTTAAAAGACACTACACCGTTGTTGGAAAATGCTGTTCAACTACTGGCAGAGGTGTTATTGCAACCGATACAAGAAAATGGTCAGTTTAAATCCTCTATTGTCGAAAGTGAAAAGCGCTCGCTGAGACAACGTATAAAGTCTGTTTATGATGACAAGATGCGCTATGCAAATATGCGTATAACTGAGGAAATGTGTAAAGGGGAACCATTTGCATTATCGGTACACGGTGATGCAAAACAAATTGATGCAATTAATGAAAAAGATCTTTTTGCATACTATCAACAGTTATTAAAAGAAGACAAAATTGACCTGTATATTATCGGTGATATTAATTCAGATGAAGTAAAGGACAAAGTCCAAAAGTATTTCAAGTTGCCTGAAGGCCGTACGAATACGGGAATTGAGGTAGAAACAACCCAAAAAGAAGTAACAGAAGTGAATACTGTATTTGATGAGCAAGATGTCAAACAAGGAAAACTTCATATGGGGTATCGCACCTACACGACTTATAAAGATGACGGTTACTATGCACTTCAAGTTTTCAATGGTTTATTTGGAGGCTTTTCTCACTCTAAATTATTTATAAATGTTCGTGAAAAAGCGAGCTTAGCATATTACGCTGCATCGCGTTATGAAAGTCATAAAGGAATAATTATGGTCATGTCAGGTATTGAATTTGAAAATTACGATAAAGCAGTTTCAATTATAAATGAGCAAATGGAGAATATGAAAAAAGGAGAATTTACAGAAGCTGAGTTAGATCAAACAAAAGCTATGATTAATAATCAGTTGTTAGAAACGGCCGATACGGCAAGGGGATACACTGAACTTTTATATCATAATGTAATAGCTAAGCAAGATCGGTCTCTTGAAGACTGGATTTCAGGAATTAATGGTGTTAAGAAAGAAGATGTTGTAGCTATTGCGAATCAAATCAAGTTAGATACCATCTATTTCCTTAAAGGAAAGGAGGGGGCGACAGCATGAAAGAAATCCAATTCGATCAACTAAAAGAAACACTTTACTATGAAAAATTAGATAATGGTCTTGATGTATATGTCCTTCCGAAAAAAGGATTTAATAAAACATATGCTACGTTTACTACGAAATATGGTTCGATTGACAATCATTTTATTCCACTTGGATCGAAAGAAGCGCTTGTTGTTCCAGACGGAATTGCTCATTTCTTAGAGCACAAAATGTTTGAAGATGAGCATGGAGATGTTTTTCAGGATTTCAGTAAACAAGGTGCACAAGCAAATGCATTTACAAGTTTTACTCGAACTGCTTATTTGTTCTCAAGTACTGCTAATGTAAATCAAAATCTTGAAACACTACTTAACTTTGTTCAACACCCTTATTTTACAGAAGAAAGTGTTGAGAAGGAAAAAGGAATTATCGGCCAAGAAATTAATATGTATGATGATAACCCTGACTGGCGTGTATATTTTGGTGTCATTGAAAATATGTATGAGCACCACCCTGTAAAAATTGACATAGCAGGAACAATTCCTTCGATTTCTAAAATAACAAAGGATTTATTATATCAATGTTATGAGACATTCTATCACCCAAGTAATATGTTAATGTTTGTGGTAGGACCTGTTGAACCAAGTGAAATTTTACAACTCATAAAAGAAAATCAACAGAAAAAGACGTTTAAAGAACCTGAACAAATTCAGCGGTTCTTCCCGGCAGAAGGTGCGGAAGTTGCTAAGAAGAAAAATGTCATTACAATGAGTGTTCAAACCCCAAAATGTCTTGTTGGTTTTAAGGAAGGAGATCCAACGAAACAAGGAACAGACTTACTTGAACATGAGCTTGGCATGAATATTTTACTTGATTTAATGTTTGGTCAAAGCTCATCTAATTATCAGGAGCTTTATGATGCAGGGTTAATCGATGATACCTTCTCATTTGATTATTCTGCTGAATATGGTTTTGGATTTACAATTCTCGGTGGAGATACAAAGTACCCAGACCGATTAGCAGATAAGATTAAAGAAATGGTGGAAGGTTTTATTTCTAGCTCATTAAATGAGTCAGAAGTTGAGCGAGCAAAAAAGAAAAAAATCGGATCATTCTTAAGATCGTTAAATTCACCTGAATATATTGCTAATCAATTTACACGTTATCAATTTAATGATATGAACTTGTTTGATGTAGTGTCAACGTTAGAAAAAATTGATGCAGAAACATTAACAACCATCATGAAAGAACATTTTAACATGGATCGATTTACAGTTTGTCAGGTGAAACCTGAAGGCTATACGGAGGAAAGTTAATTGAAACAAACTTGCTTAATTACAGGGGCAAGTGGAGACATTGGAGCAGCCATTGCAGAAAAAATGGCTGCTCGTGGTTTTTCTCTTTACTTGCATTATTTTAAGAATGAAAAAGGTATCCAAAAGACAGCCGACATTTGCCGTACTTTTGGAGTGAACGTTAATATTGTTAATGCGGATTTATCCGAATATGGGTCGGCCAATTCTTTAATCGATCAAATTACTGAACCGATTGATGTATTAATACATAACAGTGGTTCTTCTTATTTCGGTTTGTTGACGGATATGGAAGACGTAGAAATTGAAAGGAGCATTCAACTACATTTAACTACACCCATTCAAATAACGAAGGCTTTATTACCTCCAATGATTCGAAAACAAAGTGGGTCAGTTATTGTTATTTCGTCGATCTGGGGTTTAACAGGAGCGTCGTGTGAAGTCGTTTATTCAGCAGTAAAAGGCGGGTTAAATTCTTTTGTAAAGGCTTTAGCAAAAGAATTAGGTCCCACTGCTATTCGAGTAAATGGGGTGGCGCCGGGAGCCATAAAAACGAAAATGCTCACTTCATTTACAGAAAAGGAATTAGAGCTTCTTGAAGAGGATATACCGATGGGAAGATTAGGAACACCAGCAGAAGTTGCGAATGTGGTTTCTTTTTTAAGTTCCAATGAGGCAAGTTATATTAATGGTCAAATTTTATCTGTTAATGGTGCTTGGTATTGTTAACTTCTTTTTTTTGACACATTCATTTTGCATAAATTCCCTTCGTTCATGAAAAACTATGATTGAACTTAATATTAAGGAGGGATTCATGTGTCAGTATTAGATAATTGGGATCAGTGGAAAGACTTTTTAGGTGATCGTCTCAACCAAGCGCAACAGGAAGGGATGAGCCAATCCGTTATCTCTGATGTTGCTTATCAAGTTGGGGAATACTTAGCACAACAAGTTGAGCCTAAAAACGAACAAGAACGTATTTTAGCCGATTTATGGAAGGTAGCAGATGAGCAAGAACAACACGCTATCGCTAATATGATGGTTAAGCTTGTTCAAAACAATCATTAATATAAAAGTGCTGCATTAATGTGCAGCACTTTTTCATTAGGTACTATTTACCAAGTAAATAAAAAGTCTTTGAAAAAATATGGCAAAAAAATATATATTATTTTGTTACGATGTGAAAAACTATGAGACCAATAGAAATCACTTGTTTATTCGACAACTAATAGCGTAAAATGATAATATACAGATTAAAATGGTAAATGTTTCTTAAGAATGAATTGAATTTTAAGTCGAACTATTCTTAAATATTGCTCGATTTTTTTCATAAATTTAAGTAGTATAGATATTTTAATGCTTATTAAAGAAATGGAGAAGAAGGAGGGGGGACTGAAATGAAAGAGTGGTACTTAGAATATCAAATACATAAGAATCGTCCAGGTTTGCTTGGTGATATCGCATCATTGCTAGGAATGCTTTCTATAAATATTGTTACAATTAATGGGGTTGAAGATAAGCGGCGGGGGATGCTTATTCGCAGTACATGTGACGATCAAATTGAAAGGTTTCATTCCATTCTTAATACAATTGACAATATTACCGTGATCAAACTTCGTGAACCACATTTACGAGACCGAATGGCTATTCGGCATGGGCGTTATATTGAACGTGATGCAGATGATAAGAAGACATTTCGCTTTGTTCGAAACGAACTAGGCTTACTCGTTGACTTTATGGCGGAGTTAATGAAGAAAAACGAACATTCATTAATCGGGATCCGTGGGATGCCGCGTGTCGGAAAGACAGAGTCTGTTGTAGCTGCAAGTGTTTGTGCTAATAAGCGTTGGTCATTCATTTCATCTACTCTACTTAGACAAACTGTTAGAAGTCAGTTAGCAGATGATGAATTAGGAGAAAACCACATTTATATTATTGATGGAATTGTCTCTACTATGAGAGCGACAGAAAAACACAGGATCTTAGTCAATGATGTAATGAGGTTACCAGCCGTAAAAGTTATTGAGCATCCTGATATATTTGTTAGAGAAACAGAATTTACGTTAGATGATTTTGATACAATTATTGAGTTGCGAAATGATGAAACAGAGGAGATTTCTTATGATGTGGTCGAATCTGGTTTTTCATCTTTCGATATTAGTTAAGTTGGTAGGTGTTTTCATTGTCTGAATTAGGCCAAAGATTAAGAGAAGCAAGAGAACTGAAGAATATTAACCTAGATGATTTACAGAAGACAACGAAGATTCAAAAACGCTATCTTCTAGCTATTGAAGAAGGTAATTTTGATGCGCTGCCAGGTAAATTTTATGCTCGTGCATTTGTTAAAAACTACGCGGAAGCAGTCGGACTAGACTCAGAACAAATTTTTCAAGAGTTTGGCAATGAACTACCTAATCCGCACAAAGAAGGATCTGAATTACCTTCAAGGCGTACTACCCGAGCCCAAAAAACACCACCTGCGCCTAAGAAGAAATCAAAAGGATATTCCATCTTTCCGGCGTTAGTTGCTGGGCTCCTTATTATTGTTGTATTTGCAGGCGCATGGATTTTTGCGCAATATAATTCACAAGATAGCGCTGAAGGGGTTGTTCCAGAGGAACAAGATGATAGGTTCGAAGGAGAGATTAGTGAAGAAATCCCAACGGTTCCTGATGAAGAAGAGGAAGAAGTAGCACCAGTGGAAGAAGAAAACGCCGCTGCTGAAGAAGAGGTTGAGGAACAAACACAAGTATTTTCACAAACTGATGTGTCAGGAAATCATAGCTATTATATTTTAGATGGAACTGATACATTTGAAGCAAAACTTGTGGCTACAGGGCGAAGTTATGTTGGGATTGCGAATGCGAAAGGAAATTCCTTCTTTACTGGTGAAGTTAAAGATGGCGATGAGTTAGATTATGATTTTAGTGCTGAAGAGGAAATTACATTTAATCTTGGTGCATCTAATAATGTTCAATTAATCATAAACGAAGAGCCTTTTGAACTGCCACTCGAGGTTATCCACCAAAAGGTAACGATTACTTTTGCTCCAGCAAATGAATAGTACTTTAGCGAAGAGTGAGTGCTTACTCTTCGCTTTCTTCTGGTTTATCCTGAAGAATATAACAATGTTAACAACAATTTCTCAATTTGGTACAACGTATGATACAATAAGAGTTAAGTTGACGTGAGAGTATACTTTTCGAAGGAAGAAAGGATGTTTCATTATGGCTAAAGAGCACTCTTTTGATATTGTTTCAGAAATAAATATACAAGAAGTAGATAATGCAATACAACAAGCGATAAAAGAAATTCAAACACGTTATGATTTTAAAGGCTCTAAAAGCTCAATTGAACGAACAGCCGATGATAAAATAACGTTAATTTCGGATGATGAATACAAATTAGAAAGTGTTATTGATGTCCTAAAAGGAAAATTCATCAAACGTGGTCTTTCGCAAAAGTCTATGGATTTTGGCAAGATAGAAAAAGCTTCCGGTGGAACAGTTCGGCAATTGATAACATTAGTTTCTGGAATTAGTTCTGAACGTGCCAAGGAGGTTACTAAATTAATTAGAGACTCTAAGTTAAAGGTAAAAGCACAAATTCAAAATGAGCAAATTCGAGTGACTGCTAAAAGCATAGATGATTTACAGGAGGTCATTCAATTAGTAAAGTCTAAAGATTTGGAGTTCCCTGTGCAATTCGTCAATATGCGCTAAATTTTATGAAAAGCTTAAGTTAGGGAGGATCTTTGTGAACGTACCAAATCAAATTACAATATCAAGAATTTGTCTCATCCCCATATTTATGATCTTTTTAATCGTTCCAATGGAATTCGGAAATTTATCTTTACTTGGTACAGTAGTCCCAGTTTCACACTTTATTGCAGCAATCATTTTTATTATTGCAGCAGCTACGGATTGGTTAGATGGTTATTACGCTAGAAAGTATAAGCTTGTTACGAATTTAGGTAAATTTTTAGATCCGTTAGCCGATAAATTATTAATTACAGCAGCACTCATTTCATTGGTTGAATTACAGATGGCCCCTGCATGGATGGTCATTGTTATTTTAAGCCGCGAATTTGCTGTAACTGGTGTAAGGCTTGTCGCAGCAGCCGATGGTTCAGTAATAGCTGCCAGCCCATTAGGAAAGATTAAAACAGTCTTTCAAATTATTGCAATTTCTGCATTGATGTTACATAATTTTCCGTTTGAACCAATAGGCTTCCCATTTGCTATGTTAATGTTATGGGTTGCAACTATTTTAACCATCGTCTCAGGGATCGATTATTTTATGAAAAATAAACATATTTTTTTGAAGGCTTAACTTAGATACTTTGCGTGATCATGTCAACTATATCTATTCGAACTGAGGTGCATGAATGAACAGCGAAATTATTGCTGTAGGTTCTGAGCTCTTACTTGGACAAATCGCAAATACCAATGGTCAATTTCTATCGCAGCAATTAGCTCCACTAGGAGTTAACGTTTATTATCATACCGTAGTAGGTGATAATAAGCTGCGTTTGCAAGAAGCCGTCATTCAAGCAAAAAAGAGAGCAAACCTAATCATCATTACAGGAGGGTTAGGTCCTACAAAGGATGATTTAACAAAGGAAGCGGTTGCAGAACTGTTAGAACGTGAATTAATCTATCATCAACCGTCATTACAGCAGATTGAATTATATTTTCAAAATAGTAAGAGGGCTATGACTGAGAATAACAAAAAGCAAGCTTTAGTTATTGAAGGAGCTACAGTCCTGAATAATGATCATGGTATGGCCCCAGGAATGGCCGTCTTTGAAGACGGTGTCTATTATATGTTGTTGCCTGGACCGCCAAATGAATTAAAACCGATGTTTACTACATATGGCGAAAGTTATTTACTTGATAATTTAAACGAACAATCAGTTATTCACTCTAGAGTTCTTCGTTTTTTTGGAATTGGTGAGGCAAAATTAGAAGAAGTTTTACTAGATTTAATTGAAGCTCAAAGTAACCCTACCATTGCACCATTAGCAGCTGAAGGTGAAGTAACACTGCGTTTAACTGCTAAACATGAAGATCAAATAAAGGCTGTTGAATTATTAGATGAATTAGAAGCTAAAATTCAAGCTAGAGTGGGTAAGTATTTCTATGGTTATGATAATACATCTCTTATGCAAGAGGTAGTAAATACTTTACGAGCAAAGAATTATAAAATAGCATCGGCTGAAAGCTTAACGGGTGGATTGTTCAGTCGGCAACTTACAGATTATTCGGGGATATCTGAAGTCTTTTCGAGTGGAGTTGTAAGTTATTCCTCGGAAATGAAGGAAAAAATCCTCTCAGTGTCTAAAAATACATTAGCAGAGTATGGTGCGGTCAGTAGTGAATGTGCAATTGAAATGGCACAAGGTGTTAAGAAATTATGTGAAGCTGATATAGGAATTAGTTTTACAGGTGTAGCAGGGCCAAATCAACATGAGGGTAAGGAAGTTGGTACTGTTATTATTGGTGTTGCTCTACCAAGTGGCGAGTCGAAATCATTTGAATTAAACTTAGCGGGAACTCGCGGACAAATAAGAGAAAGAACTGTAAAATATGGCTGCTATTACTTGCTGAAAGAATTATAAAGGTGGAATTATAGAAATGAGTTATTTCAAAGATTTTAATATTACAGAACAAGTAAAAAAAGCAATCTATGATATGGGGTTTGAAGAGCCGTCTCCAATTCAAGAAAAAGCAATCCCTGTCATTTTATCGGGTGAAGATGTCATCGGACAAGCGCAAACGGGAACTGGTAAGACAGCTGCTTTTGGTATTCCAGTAGTTGATAAAGTTACAGAAGACCGCTATGTTCAAGCGCTTATTTTAACGCCAACACGTGAATTAGCTATTCAAGTTTCAGGTGAGTTGCAAAAGTTAACGAAGTACAAAAAAATTCGTACATTGCCAATTTACGGCGGGCAATCGATTTCTCACCAAATTAGAGCATTAAAACAAGGAGTTCAGGTTGTAATTGGTACACCTGGACGACTTACAGACCATATTCGAAGACAAACACTGAGCTTGGATAAAGTACATACCGTAGTACTAGATGAAGCTGACGAGATGCTAGATATGGGGTTTATTGAAGATATTGAAGCAATTTTAAAACAAGTCAACCGAGAGCGACAAACGCTTTTATTTTCAGCGACTATGCCCCCTCCAATCAAGAAGTTGTCATATAAGTACATGAAAAAACCACAGCTTGTTGCAATCAGTAAAGGTGAAGTTACAGCTCCATCAATCAACCAAGTATACTATAAAGTGCTCGAACGTAATAAATTAGATTCATTGTGCCGTATTATAGATAGTGAAGAAATTGATCTTGGAATCATCTTCTGTCGAACAAAAAAAGGTGTATCTGAGCTAACGGAAGCCCTGCAAGCGAGAGGATATATTGCTGATGGCTTACATGGAGACTTAACGCAATCACAACGTGATAATGTAATGAAAAAGTTCCGAGATTCAACTATTGAGTTTTTAATTGCAACCGATGTAGCTGCTCGTGGAATTGATGTTGACAATGTTACCCACGTTATTAACTACGATATTCCGCAAGACCCTGAGAGTTATGTACATCGCATTGGTAGAACTGGTCGTGCAGGAAGAAAAGGATTAGCGTTAACTTTAGTTACTCCTCGTGAAATGAAACATCTACGTTCGATTGAAGATGAGATTAAGATGCCAATTCCATCTGAAAATGTACCAACATTTGCTGAAGTCATTGAAAAACAGCAAGAGACGTGGAAAAAGCAAATAGAAACTGCTATGAATGATGATAAAGACAGTGAATGGTTTGCACCGTTAGTCCATGATCTCCTTAACACGTATCCAGCAGAAAAGATCGTCACAGCTTTACTGAAACGAAATTTCCTTAGTGATAATACGCTCGATGATGATGGCTATAACTTTGGTGAAACTGGTGGAGCTAAAGGTATGGTTCGCTTCTTTATTAATGTTGGAAAAAACGTAAATATGAGTCCGAAAATATTAATTGAAGAGATTTCTGAACTTGTTGGTATTCCTGGAAAAGCTGTGGGGCGTATCGATATCTTTGATAAATTCACATTCGTTGAAGTTCCTGAAGAAGTAGCACCATTTGTTTATGAAGCTCTGCGCTATTCACGAATAAATGGAGCTCGAGTTAATTTAGAACCTGCAAAACCACGTCCAAAACGTGAAAAACGTCCGTTAAAGTGATAATATAGAAATGTAAATGTAGTGTCTGTGCTCCTCGCATTGTATAATAAAGTGTAGATGATCGGTGTAGCACCGATCATCGTAGAGGTGCCTGACACTAGTTAATTAAGCAAACCTTTCCAAAACTCCCCTTCTCCTTTTAAAATTTCCAATTGTAAATATCTTATAAAAAACGAATAAATGTTCGTAAAATCTATTGGCAAAACCTAAAAAAAAAGTTATCATAGGTAAAGACATATGAGATATGTTATACGTGCTACATGTTCTTCAGTTTATTTACGACCGATATGTACGTATTAAAAATTAAAACCTATAATTTGTAGAAAAATATTTTCATATATTTGAGGAGATGACGTAATGAGTGATAGAAAAGCCGCATTAGATATGGCGTTAAGACAAATTGAAAAGCAATTTGGTAAAGGTTCTATTATGAAAATGGGTGAGCAAACTGAAACGCGAGTATCAACGGTTTCAAGTGGTGCGTTAGCATTAGATATCGCACTTGGTGTAGGTGGATATCCTCGTGGAAGAATTATTGAAGTGTACGGCCCTGAGTCATCTGGTAAAACAACAGTTGCATTACATGCAATTGCTGAAGTACAACGTCAAGGTGGACAAGCTGCTTTTATTGATGCTGAGCATGCACTTGATCCTGTTTATGCTAAGAATTTAGGTGTAAATATTGATGAATTACTACTATCGCAACCAGATACAGGAGAGCAAGCATTAGAAATAGCGGAAGCGCTAGTTCGAAGTGGTGCTGTTGATATCATTGTTATTGATAGTGTTGCAGCCCTTGTACCAAAGGCTGAGATTGAAGGAGAAATGGGAGACAGTCACGTTGGTTTACAGGCAAGACTTATGTCTCAAGCACTTCGTAAGTTAGGTGGTGCAATCAATAAATCAAAGACACTTGCCATCTTTATTAACCAAATCCGTGAAAAAGTTGGAGTTATGTTTGGAAACCCAGAGACAACACCAGGGGGACGTGCACTAAAGTTCTATTCTTCGGTTCGTTTGGAGGTTAGACGTGCTGAAACTTTGAAGCAAGGTAACGACATGGTCGGTAATAAGACGAAAATTAAAGTTGTTAAAAATAAAGTAGCTCCTCCATTCAAAGTAGCGGAAGTAGATATTATGTATGGTGAAGGAATTTCAAGAGAAGGTTCTATCCTAGATATTGGGGCAGAGTTAGATATTGTGCAAAAGAGTGGAGCATGGTACTCATTTAATGAAGAACGACTAGGCCAAGGTCGTGAAAATGCAAAGCAATTCTTAAAAGAGAATGTAGACTTGACAGCAGAAATTGAACAACTAATTCGTGCACACTATGGACTTGATGGTGAGATTACAGTTGAGGCACCTAGTGAGAGTGAATTCGAAGACTTACCATTAGATTTAAAATAAGTAAAAATAGAAATGGTGCAGGAATACGCCTAATAAAATTGCTCTTTTATTAGGTGTATTCGTCATCGAGAAAAAAATACAGCATTTAGGTAGAGGATGACTCAACGCTAAGTGTCAGGCACTCCAACTACAAAATATAGTTTGCTTAGCACGAATGGGCAAGGATATTTTGCTGTGAGAAGTGTAGACGCTAATGAGTTATCCTCTTATTCTATTTAATTAAGAGTACAAAGCTTGTAGGGAAGGGAGGTAGTCCATTGAAGTTCTTATACTTTACTGATACTCATATTCGTGGAACAACACCTAAAAATCGGTTAGATTCTTTTGTAGATACGTTAAAAATGAAACTTGTTGAAATCATGGAAGTAAGTAATCGAGAGAATGTGGATGTTTTGCTTCATGGTGGGGATGTCTTTGATCGACCAGATTTATCCCCAAATGTGGTTGGACAATTTGCACAAATCTTCCGCAAAGCCAACGCTCCAATTTATGCGATTTCTGGAAATCATGATACGTATGGACATAACCCGGAAACGATATCTAGGACGATGCTTGGCTTGTTACACGCGTTTGGTATCATAACTGTGATCTCCCCTGAAGATCCTTTAGTGATTGAAAAAAACGATGTTAAAGTTCAAATTTCAGGACAACCATATCATTACGATATCGATCAACGTGATGCAAAGCTTGACTATTATCCTGATAATCAATCTGGAGCGGATATACTTGTCCATCTCGTTCATAGTATGCTCGTAGAAAAAGCACTTCCTGATGGCATCCCCTACACGATGATTGATCATATTTGGGGAACAACAGCGGACATTATTCTTACTGGGCATTTTCATGGTGGTTTTGGAATTAAGGAGAGAAATGGAAAATATATATGCAACCCAGGAGCAATTGCTCGAGTAAACAACCATTGGTCTGAAATGAACCGTATCCCAAAAGTCATCATCGGAACAATATCTCAAGATAATATAAAACTAACAGAAATTCCTCTTACATGTGCCTTAAAAGGTGAGGAAGTATTAGATCGCAGTTTCCTAGAAAAGGCTGTTCACCAAGAAGAAAAGTTAAATTCATTTATTCAACAAGTGAAAGAGCAATCGGATTTTCAAACAGTTAACATGAAACAGATCATCACGCAAATTGCTTCGATGTCAAACGTAGATGATAAGGTAAAGACCGAAGCATTAAGAAGAATTGAAGTCATTGAAGAATTATGGAAAGGTGGAGACCATGAATTGGATTAAAGAAGTACGCTTAGAAAACTTTCAGTCCCACCTTGATACGATTATAGAATTCTCCAAAGGACTTAATGTGATTGTCGGCCAATCGGATAGTGGAAAGACAGCTATTTTACGTGGTATCCGGTGGGTTTTATTTAATCAACCAAGAGGAACTGACTTTATGAGAGTTAGTAGTGATTTTGTTCGTGTAACTCTAACGTTTGCCAATGAAGTTAGTATTATAAGAGAAAGAACGAGTTCGAAAAACGGTTACATTATAAAAAAAATTGAAAAAGAAGATCTCGTTTTAGAAGGGTTTGGTATACATGTTCCCCAAGAAGTTCTTGATGCTCATCAAATTTATCCATTGAGAATTGACCGGGATATGGAATTATTACTGAATGTTTCCCAACAATTGGACGGGCCTTTTCTACTCGAACAGACAGCTTCTGTAAGAGCAAAGACGATCGGCAGAATTAGTGGTGCACACTATATTGATATGGCTGTTAGAGATACTACAAAAGATGTTGCAAAACTCCAACAAAAGACGAAACACGTAGAAGCGGAAGTCAATATACTAAGGGAGAAAATTGAACCCTATCAGTTTTTAGATCATGCGGGGACAATGCTCGACCAATCTGAGCAAAAGTACAGGGATCTCAAATGGAAAGATGAAAAACTTTCCAAACTAGAAAACTTACAGTATAGCTTGCATGATTTATCAATAAGTGAAGAAACTGTAAAAAGACATCTTTCTGTTCTTAAAGGGATAGATGAGTGGGAGCGGTCTTTAGAAAGGCTGCAATTTATACAGGAAAAGAAGCGCTCATTTCAACTGAAACGGAGTCAAATAGCAGAAATTAGAAAAACGATAGATACATGTAATCTTTGGCTTCAAAAAACGAATAGCGTAGATGTTGCCAATAACAATGTGACTGCTATTGTACAAAAATGTAATCGATTAATTCAACTCAATCATTTGAAGGGAAGTTCTAATCGCTTGAAACGTAGTTTACTAGACGTACAAACGACGATAAGTAAAACTGCTTTCGCAACTCTTTCTGAAGAACAAAAAGTACAGAAGTTACTCCAAAAAGTAAAAAAAGCAAGCGAGCTCAAACGTCATGAGCAAAGCTATAAATCATGGAACAACCAAATGATTAGCATGAAGAGAACAATTGAGCGTTTAGAAGAAGCAACTATGAATGGAGAAAAATATAAAGAATTACAATCTAGCATTCAACGACTAGAATCTTATAAACTTTTACTAGACAAGCTCCAAGATGTAAACAAACGATTGAAAGACGGAACAACTTTTATTGCAAAGAAAAAGCAAGAAGAGTTGCAGTTACGAACTAATTATGAGAAATGCTTGCTAGAAAAAGGGGAATGTCCAACTTGCGGCGGGCAATTAAATCGTTCAGCAATTAAACAATTATTATTATGACGGTGGGTGAAAAACGTGAAACATGTTGAACATGAACTAACAAAGATCAAAGAAGCAATCGATAAAGCAAAAGATATGCGATATCGAGCTGAGGCAAAACTAGAAGAATTAGAAAACCAACAAAAACGATTGTTAAATGAATTAGAAGAGCTTGGTGTCAAGCCGGAAAACTTAGAAGCAGAAATAAAAAAGCTTGAAGAAGAAATTGAAAGAGGGTTAGCAGAAACGAAAGCTATGATACCTAGGGAATTGATGGGAAAAAATGAGTAAATTCGAAAAAGCATTTAACGAATTAGAGCAGGATTTACATCAATCTCAAAATGAGTGGGTTCGTCTTGATGCTGAGCGAAAATTATTAACGGAGCAATTAGAAGAGAAATTAAATGCATTGGATCAGTTCTATGAAACAAAAGATACGTATGAAAAAGTAAGAGTATTATTACAACAGTCTGCAGAATATGCTCGGGAGCAGGCCAAACAGCAAATTGAAAGTTTAGTAACGAATGCATTACAGTTTATTTTTGGCCCCCTCTTTGAATTTCAAATTGAAATAGAAGAACAAGGAAATAAGCCTGTTGCCGAATTTTACGTCGTGTCTGATTATGAGGGAATTAAAGTTAAAACAAAGCCACAAGAAGCACGAGGCGGCGGTGTAGTAGATATTGTTACACTAGCATTACGTGTCGCTCTTATTGAAACGACACAACCGAAAATGGATGGTCCGATCCTGCTAGACGAGCCGGGGAAGCATGTTTCAGGAGAGTATGTTTTGTACCTTTATGAATTCCTTAAGTCGATTAGTACGATGTTTGATCGACAAATTATTATGATCACTCACAACCAACATTTGGCACAGTCCGGTGACCGAGCTTATTATGTAGATATTCGTGATGGAATTAGTGAAGTTAATCGAACTGACAATGCTTGACAACAAAATTATCCAACTATACAATTAAGGAGAATACGGCATTTTAAATGTCATGTTTCCTTCATGAGGTGTGTAAGTTAACGCACGATAATTAACGAATGATAATATGACTTTTGGAACCAACAATTAGATAGCAAGAGGAGGTGACTACATGGATAACGTCTTAATCATCTCCATTTTGCTTGTTGTCTCTGCAGGTGTTGGTGCAGTTGTTGGATATCTTGTTAGAAAATCCATTGCTGAAGCGAAAATTTCTAGTGCGGAACATGCTGCCAAACAGATTGTTGAAGATGGTAAACGAGAAGCTGAAGCTAGTAAGAAGGAAGCCGTTCTTGAAGCTAAGGACGAGGTTCATAAACTTCGCATAGAAGCTGAGCGTGACATTCGTGAACGTAGAAATGAGATTCAAAAACAAGAGAATCGTTTGGTTCAAAAAGAAGAGATCCTTGACCGTAAAAGTGAAACTCTAGATAAGAAAGAGGAATCATTAGAAAAGAGAGAGGAGTCTCTCGCCAAAAAACAACGACATATTGAAGAGATGGATAGCAAAGTGGAGGAAATCTTGAATAAGCAGAAAACTGAGCTCGAACGGATTTCTGGACTATCTCGAGATGAAGCAAAAGAAGCTATTCGACGTGAAGTTGAGCAAGACCTTACCCATGAAATGGCAGTGTTAGTCAAAGATCGATTAACACAAGCGAAAGAAGAAGCTGATAAGAAAGCGAGAGAAATTCTATCGTTAGCTATTCAAAGGTGCTCAGCAGACCATGTTGCAGAAACAACGGTTTCTGTGGTAAGTCTTCCCAATGATGAAATGAAAGGTCGCATCATAGGAAGGGAAGGTCGTAATATTCGCGCTTTAGAGACGCTTACAGGTATTGATCTAATTATCGATGATACTCCTGAAGCAGTAATCTTATCAGGCTTTGATCCGATTCGAAGAGAAATAGCCCGAACAGCGTTAGAGAAACTTGTTCAAGATGGACGAATTCATCCAGCTCGTATTGAAGAAATGGTAGATAAATCTCGTCGCGAGGTTGATGAGGCGATCCGTGAATACGGTGAACAAGCAACCTTTGAAATGGGAATTCATGGCTTACATCCAGACCTTATTAAAATATTAGGTCGATTAAAGTTTAGAACGAGTTATGGTCAAAATGTCTTGAAGCACTCGATGGAAGTGGCTTACTTGGCTGGACTGATGGCTGCTGAACTTGGTGAAGATGTTCAACTTGCTCGTCGTGCTGGCTTACTCCATGATATTGGAAAAGCAATAGATCACGAAGTAGAAGGAAGCCACGTTGAAATTGGTGTAGAGCTTGCTACGAAATACAAGGAACATCCAGTTGTAATTAATAGTATCGCATCACACCATGGTGATACCGAACCAACTTCAATTATTGCTACACTCGTTGCTGCAGCTGATGCGTTAAGTGCAGCGCGACCTGGTGCTAGACGAGAAACTCTAGAAACGTATATACGTCGATTAGAGAAACTTGAAGAGATATCAGAGTCTTTCGAAGGTGTTGAAAAGACTTATGCAATTCAAGCTGGACGAGAAGTTAGAATAATGGTAAAACCTGATATTGTTGATGATGCACAAGCCTACAAGCTGGCTCGTGATATCACAAAGAAAATTGAAGAAGATCTCGATTACCCAGGTCATATTCGTGTTACCGTAATACGTGAAACCAGGGCAGTTGAGTACGCAAAATAAAGTGGTGAAAACCACTTTATTTTTTTTGGAAGATTAACTAAATACTTGTCATAGGTAATTATTTATAGATATGATTGTATATATACATTGTAAGTAAGTTTGTAGAAAAGAGGCACGAAATGAAGATATTATTTGTTGGAGATGTAGTCGGTTCTCCCGGTAGAGCCATGGTTAAAGAATACTTACCGAAATTGAAAAAAAAATACCGTCCACAAATTTCGATTATAAACGGTGAAAATGCTGCAGGTGGCAAAGGTATTACCCAGAAAATATATAAAAGTTTCCTTGACGCTGGCGCTCAAGCAGTGACATTAGGTAACCACTCATGGGATAATCGTGAAATCTTTGAATTTATTGATGACGCAAAAACTTTAGTACGTCCTGCCAATTATCCAGATGGAACCCCAGGACAGGGCTATACCATCGTTAAAATTAATAGCATCGAAGTCGTAGTAATTAACTTAATGGGAAGAACATTCCTTCCACCAAACGACTGTCCTTTCCGTAAAGTTGACGAGATATTAGAGCAAGTAAAAGCTAGAACACCATATATATTTGTTGATTTTCATGCAGAAGCTACGAGTGAGAAGCAAGCAATGGGTTGGTATTTAGATGGCAGAGTAACAGCTGTCGTAGGAACACACACACATGTACAAACGGCTGACCAACGAGTATTACCAAAGGGTACAGCTTATATTACAGATGTCGGAATGACAGGACCGTATGACGGTATATTAGGGATGGACCGTTCAGCAGTATTAAACAAATTCTTGACCAATCTACCTGTACGATTTGAAGTTGCTGCTGGCAGGGACCAATTAAATGCTGTCGTAATTACTGTGGATGAAAAAAGTGGTCGAGCAAAATCGATCGAACGTGTATTAATCAACGAGGATTCTCCATTCTTCGAATAAAAACTGCGAGAATATTTCGAAAATACCTCCTTATTAGCAGGAATATTAGAATATTTCGGGAATATATTTAATAAGCGGCAATTTTCATCATTAAGGAGGTACAAGAAATGGAGATATTAAAAGTTTCAGCAAAATCTACACCTAACTCTGTAGCAGGAGCACTCGCAGGTGTCATAAGAGAAAGAGGCGCAGCAGAAATTCAAGCAATTGGCGCTGGTGCTCTAAACCAGTCAATTAAAGCGATTGCAATCGCTAGGGGGTTTGTTGCACCAAGTGGTATTGATCTCGTTTGCATTCCTGCATTTACAGATATTGAGATTGATGGTGAAGAAAGAACAGCAATTAAATTAATTATCGAGCCAAGATAAACGGCTCAAACCAAAAGGGCTAACTTGCGAAGTTTCTCTATACAAATAAGAGAAACTAAACGCGATAGTTAGCCTTATTTTTGTGTATTTATTAAGACTGTTAAAAAAAAATTAAAAAAAGTAATAAAAACCTTTGAAGTAAGTAGTCAACTTTTGTTAAAATTATGTCAAGATCGTGAACGAATATTGTTCCGATTCATTTTGACAAATTTTATACGTTTTCACTATTCCGTAATATTTTCCTTTAAAGTCTTGCTTTTTCTTATGGATAGATTTATTATTGTAATCGTTTAGTACATAATTATTCATGAGCATGGCACGTAAGTTACCCTCAGTTAGCCTAGTGAATTTACAAAGGGATTTACTATGCATATAGTGGAAACAGTCATTCTCATTCAATACGCCAAAGGGGTGGAGAAAATGATCAATCAACTTTCTTGGAAAGTTGGAGGACAGCAAGGGGAAGGTATTGAAAGTACCGGAGAAATCTTTGCTATTGCACTTAATCGTTTAGGGTACTATTTGTACGGGTATCGACACTTTTCTTCTCGTATCAAAGGTGGACATACGAACAATAAAATCAGAGTAAGCACAAAGCAACTTAATGCAATTTCAGACGACTTAGATATCTTAGTAGCGTTTGACCAAGAGACAATTGATGTAAACTACCATGAACTTCGTGAAGGTGGAGTAGTTGTCGCTGATGCCAAATTCAATCCTACATTAGCAGAGGATTCCAAAGCGACATTGTATGCGGTTCCATTTACTGAAATTGCTAATGAACTCGGAACTTCTCTTATGAAGAACATGGTTGCAGTTGGTGCATCAAGTGCTATCCTTGGTTTACCTGCAGAGTCTTACCGTGAAGTTGTTGAAGAAATCTTTAAGAAAAAAGGTATGTCAGTTGTTGAAAAGAACATGGAGGCTATTCAAGCTGGTGCTGACTTCTTTAACAAAGAAGCCGGTGGTCAAATTGAGTCTCTTCAATTAGAAAAAGCTGATGGGAAAAAACGTATGTTCTTGATCGGGAACGATGCGATCGCGATGGGTGCAGTTGCTGGTGGATGCCGTTTCATGCCTGCTTACCCTATTACTCCTGCATCAGAAATCATGGAATATTTAATTAAAAAACTTCCTGAATTCGGTGGAACAGTTATTCAAACAGAAGATGAGATTGCTGCTGTAACGATGGCAATTGGTGCTAACTATGCTGGTGTACGTACACTAACAGCTTCAGCTGGACCAGGTTTATCACTAATGGCAGAAGCAATTGGTCTTTCAGGTATTACAGAAGTTCCATTAGTACTTGTTGACACACAACGTGGGGGTCCAAGTACTGGATTACCAACAAAGCAAGAACAATCAGACTTAATGGCAATGGTATATAACACTCACGGTGATATCCCGAAAGTTGTTATTACTCCAAGTACAGTAGAAGAGGCATTCTACGACACAATTGAAGCGTTCAATATTGCTGAAGAGTATCAATGCCCTGTCATTATTGTAACTGACCTTGCTTTATCATTAGGTAAGCAAACAGTTGAGCCATTGGATTACAACAAAATTGAAATTCGCCGAGGTAAGTTTGATATAAATGAAGAGTTACCTGAGCGTGTAGATGGAGAGTACTTCAAACGCTTCTTAGTAACTGAAGATGGAGTGTCACCACGTGTTGCTCCAGGAATGAAAAACGGTGTTCACCACGTAACTGGTGTTGAGCATGATGAGACAGGGAAACCATCTGAGAGTCCTGAAAATCGTGTAGCACAAATGGACAAGCGATTACGTAAATTAAACTCGCTAGCGGACCGCTTCGATACACCGGTATATACGAATGCACCACATGAAGAAGCAGATCTATTAGTTATTGGTATTAACTCTACTCGTGGAACAATTAACGAAGCAATGCCACGATTAGAAGCCGATGGTATTAAAGTAAACCATGCACATGTTCGTTTACTACACCCATTCCCGACAGAACAATTAAAACCATTAATGGATCGTGCTAAGAAAGTTGTAGTCGTTGAAAATAACGCAACAGCACAATTAGCAAGTATTATCAAAATGAATGTTGGCGGAACAAATGTTGAAAGCATGCTTAAATATGACGGTAATCCATTCCTGCCATCAGACATCTACAAACAATGCAAGGAGTTGGTCTAAATGGCAACATTTAAAGACTTTCGTAATAAAGTAAAGCCTAACTGGTGTCCAGGATGTGGTGACTTCTCTGTTCAGGCAGCAATCCAACGTGCCGCTGCAAATGCTGGACTAGAGCCAGATAAACTTGCTGTTGTTTCAGGTATTGGCTGTTCTGGTCGTATCTCGGGTTACATTAATTCATATGGTTTCCATGGTATTCATGGGCGTGCATTACCAATTGCACAAGGTGTAAAAATGGCAAATCGTGATTTAACAGTTATCGCTTCAGGTGGAGACGGTGATGGATTTGCGATCGGTATGGGTCATACAGTTCATGCTATTCGTCGTAACATCGACATTACGTACATCGTAATGGATAACCAAATTTACGGTTTAACAAAAGGTCAAACATCACCTCGTAGTGAAATGGGCTTTAAGACAAAGAGTACTCCAGGTGGTTCAATTGAGTCTGCGTTAAACGTTATGGAAACAGCTCTAACTGCTGGAGCAACATTTGTAGCGCAAAGCTTCTCAAGTGACCTTAAAGAACTGACTTCTTTAATTGAACAAGGGATTAACCATAAAGGTTTTTCATTAATCAACGTATTCAGTCCTTGTGTTACATTTAATAAAGTTAACACATATGACTGGTTTAAAGATAACCTAACTAGCCTGTCTGCAATTGAAGGTTACGATTCGTCTAATCGTATGCAAGCGATGCAAACGTTGATGGAAAATAATGGTCTAGTTACAGGTCTTATCTACCAAGACAAAGAAAAGAAATCGTACCAAGAACTAGTATCTGGTTACGACGAAAACGGTCTTTCTAAACAAGACTTAAAACTTGATGAAGCGAAATTCAACCAGTTAATGGCTGAATTCATGTAATCTAATAAAAATTAAGAAAAGACGTCCAACGAAAATGGGCGTCTTTTCTTAATTTTAGCATAGGAACTAGGGAATTTATATAAATTTCAGAAAATTGTTAAAATATTTAAGTTGATTTTTTTTCTTCAGTGTTAAAATAAGGATTGTAACAGAATAATCGTATTGGGGGAGATGAAAGATGTTCAGTTTTTATTCCCGTATAGTTGTTGCATATGATGGTTCTACTTTAGGAAAAAAAGCATTAGAGATGGCAAAAGCATTAGCAAAACAAGATGACAGAATTGAAGTTAACGTTCTTTATGTACTAAACCCGAAATACTTAGGAAGTGAATTTGGCGTTTATGAAATGCTTTTGGAAAACCAGAAGGAAAAGATTAAAAAAACATTAGATGATGCAAAATTCGTACTGGAGGAGTTAAAAAACCCAAAAAATTATGTTGTATTAAATGGTAATCCTGCAGAAATGATCATTGAGTATTCGAAAAAGAAAGATGTCGACCTGATTGTAATTGGAAGCAGAGGGCTTAGTACAATAAAAGAAATTGTCTTAGGCAGTGTGAGTCATAATGTTGTACAACATGCACACTGTCCGGTACTTGTAGCTAAATAAATAAGAATTTATAAGGTGCATCCAGTCTTTAGGATGCATCTTTTTTATTATCGATCTAAAGAGAGCCTGCCATTGTACTTTAAATAAATAGACATATATTTTATGATTCTATCTTATGCCATAAAGTTTCATTAGTTCTTCAAGGGTTATTCATATGAAATGTTGTGTAGAATGATAGAAGCGTATATAATATTATTTTGTACGTCTCATTATATTTCTCTAAAATATGAGAAAGGAGCTATATATTATGAATGAAAATAATAACAACAAAAGCAAAAAGGTTTCCACACAGGACGTAAAATCCTCTAGTGGAAACAGTTCTACTAAAGACTATAGTAAATATTTCGACTTCTCTAATGCTAAAGTGACTGAGAGAGAAGATGGTAAAAAAGTAATGAAAATTAGTGGCCGTAGTATTCTGATTAGTGATCAACCGGACTATTCAAAAGGTAAGCGTCGGGGTAAGGAAGATGTTCAAGTTCATTATGACTTTAACATTCCTGAAGATATGAAAGAAATTGGTAAAGGAAAATCTTTCTTAGTTCGCACATACGGTTGTCAAATGAACTACCATGATACAGAAAACATGGCAGGGATGCTATTAGAGCTAGGATTTACAGAAACAGAAGATACAAATACAGCAGATATCATTATCTTAAACACTTGTGCGATCCGTGAAAATGCAGAAAACAAAGTGTTTGGTGAAATTGGAAACTTAAAGCCTCTAAAAAGAGAAAGACCAGAATTAATCTTAGCAGTATGTGGCTGTATGTCTCAAGAAGAAGGCGTAGTAAATCGTATTATGCAGAAGCATCAGCACATTGACCTGATTTTTGGAACTCACAATATTCATCGCTTACCACATCTATTAAAAGATGCAATCTTTGGTAAGGAAATGGTTGTTGAAGTTTGGTCAAAAGAAGGCGATATTGTTGAAAATATGCCACGTAAGCGTCAAGGTAATACTCAAGCGTGGGTGAATATTATGTATGGCTGTGACAAGTTCTGTACGTATTGTATCGTCCCTTATACCCGTGGAAAGGAACGTAGTCGCCTTCCTGAGGATATTATTGCAGAAGTACGTGAGTTAGCTCGCCTAGGCTACAAAGAAGTGACTCTGCTTGGTCAGAACGTAAATGCATACGGTAAAGATATTGAAGGAGTCAATTATGGACTTGGAGATTTAATGGACGATCTTCGTAAAATTGACATTCCAAGAATTCGCTTCACGACAAGTCACCCTAGAGACTTTGATGATCATTTAATTGAAGTTCTTGCTAAAGGTGGAAATTTAGTAGAGCATATTCATTTACCAGTTCAACACGGTAATTCAGAAATCCTAAAATTAATGGCACGTAAGTATTCACGTGAGCAATATTTAGTATTAGCTGGTAAAATAAAAGAAGCGATTCCAAATGCATCTTTTACGACTGATTTAATCGTTGGTTTTCCTAACGAAACGGAAGAGCAGTTTGAAGATACACTTTCATTAGTACGTGAAATTGAGTTTGACAGTGCGTTTACGTACATCTACTCGCCGCGTGAAGGTACACCAGCTGCTAAAATGGTTGATAATGTTCCTATGGAAGTTAAAAAAGAAAGACTGGCTCGCTTAAATGCATTAATTAATGAAATTTCAGCTAAAAGAAACTTAGACTATCAAGATAAAGTGGTTGAAGTTTTAGTTGAAGGAGAAAGTAAGAAGAATCCAGAGATTTTATCAGGTCGTACACGAACCAATCGTCTTGTGAATTTTAAAGCGCCGAAGTCAGTTATCGGCAACATCGTCTATGTAAAGGTAACAGATGCTAAAACGTGGTCGTTAGATGGAGAAATGGTTGAATTAGCAGAGGTGAAGGAATAATGGAAAAAATGTATACGAAAAGAGAAATTGTTGAGAAAGCAACAGAACTGGCAAAAATGATCGCTGAAACAGAAGAAGTAGATTTCTTTAAGAAAGCCGAAAAGCAAATTAATGAAAATGTAAAAGTTCAAGAATTAATGGCTAAAATCAAGCGTACACAAAAAGAGGCTGTTAACCTACAACATTATGGTAAAGTAGAGGCTCTTAAAAAAGCAGAAGCTAAAATCGACGCTTATCAAGAAGAATTAGATCAAATTCCGTTAGTACAAGAATTTACAAGTAGTCAAATGGAAGTTAATGATATTCTTCAACTTGTTTCATCAACGATTTCTAACACGGTGACAGATGAAATTATTAAGTCAATGGATGGAGATCTATTAAAAGGGACAACGACGAAAAGTCCATTTAGTTCAGGTGGATGCAAAAGCTAAGGACATATCGAGAAGCCTACTCTGATTAAGAGAGGCTTCTTTTTTAGGTACAATTGGAGAGATGTCCGTAAATTAATACACAGCCAGCCACGCTAATTGTATTAAAAGCTACATACTATGGTTATATACTTTAAAGAAAGAAAGTTTAATAATTCTTTCATTTATTCTGCTGCATGTGAATACTCTATATTAATCAATGAGAAACTGCCCAAAAAATAATTTAATCAAATCTAGAAAAGGGGACATAATTGCAAGGTTTGCCTCATATCGTTTTATAGATTATGTATTGAAATTATCGTCTCTTTCTACAAGAAGAAATTAATTTTTTTGGCACAATGGTTATTCGCCCTGCATAGGATGGAAGTGAAGAAATTGGCGACGCTAGTTTGACCTAAGACTAAGACATCGTATTTTGAATTAGATGGACGCCGGTCTAATTTATCGGGCTATCAAAGTCATGCTTTCCCCTATGACTTAACTTCGACACCTAGACACGATGTTGAAGCGAAGTACTTACGGCGACATGCCGAGTTTTTCTAACGATTTGATCGAGGAGGGTTCACTCATGTCACAAACAGATAACTTAAATTATCGTGAAATTATTACGAAGGCGGTTTGTGGTAAGGGAAGAAAGTTTACTCAAGCTAGTCATACAGTAAGCCCTTCCCACAAGCCTACTAGTATCCTTGGTTGCTGGATTATCAACCATAGGTACGAAGCAGCTAAAAAAGGTGATGCGGTGGAAGTACAAGGTAGTTATGACATCAACTGTTGGTATTCTCACCAAAACAACACGAAGACCGAAGTAGCTACTGAAACGGTTACGTACACAGACGTAGTACCATTGCAAGTAAAGGATGACAACATTTTATCTGATGATGTTCAAGTTATGGCTAAAGCAATTCAGCAGCCTAATACACTTGAAGCAACAATTTCACCAAATGGCTCAAGTGTTGTCGTTCAAGTAGAACGTGAATTCTTGACTGAAGTAATCGGTGAAACGAAGATTCATGTCGCGGTTCATCCCGACGGAACGATTGCTGAATTAGATCCTTCAATGTTTGAAGAAGACGTAACGGATGAAGAGTTCGAAGATTTAGATCCTAACTTCATGATGGGAGACACAGAAGAATAGTTGATTGGAGCTAGGAAGGAAATTACTTCCTAGTTTTTTTATATGCATGTGTACTTATTGAGTATCAGGCACCTTTAGCCAATTAAAGGTGCCTGACACCTCTTCTATGAATATGGTATAATGATAGGCGTAAAATGTAGAATTTTGGGGGATTACAATGGCACAGCATACGCCTATGATACAGCAATATTTAGGAATTAAGGCACAATATAAAGATGCCTTTTTATTTTTTCGTTTAGGAGACTTTTATGAGTTATTCTTTGAAGATGCGAAGCTCGCAGCAAAAGAATTAGAGATTACACTAACTGGAAGAGGTGGCGGTGAGGACCGAATTCCGATGTGTGGAGTCCCTTATCACTCAGCTGAGCAATATATTACTCAATTAATAGAGAAAGGGTATAAGGTTGCCCTTTGTGAGCAAGTAGAGGATCCGAGAGAAGCGAAAGGCGTCGTTAAGCGGGAGGTTGTGCAGTTAATTACGCCTGGAACAGTAATGGATGGTAAAACCATTGCTGATAAAGAAAATAATTTTATAACATCTGTATCCGATCTGGATGATGGACGCTTCGGTTTTATTCGTACGGATTTAACGACTGGTGAAAGTTCTATTACTGAATTAACAGGTGGAATAGATGAAGCGATTTATGAGCTTGCTTCGACTGCAGCAAAAGAAGTAATTGTTGCACCAGACTTTAACGAATCATATCTTGAGATGGTAAAGCAAAGATTATCAATCACTATATCATTTGAAGCGGATGAGGGAGTGCCGGAATTTTTTCAACCGATATGTGAAGGTATTGAACATGACTACCTCGTGGCAACGATTGGAAGGCTATGTAATTATTTAGTTCGAACACAAAGGCGATCGCTCGATCATTTACAGCAAGTTCAATATTACACGTCCAATCAATATATGAAAATTGATTATCATTCAAAGCGAAACCTAGAATTAATTGAAACGATTCGAGAGAAAAAGAAAAAAGGCTCATTATTATGGATTGTTGATGCAACAGTAACCGCTATGGGTGCCCGCTTATTAAAAAAGTGGTTAGAACGGCCATTAATTACTCAAGGAGAAATTGAAGAGCGTTTAACCGTGGTTGAGACTCTTATGGAGCAGTTCTTTGTTAGGGAAGAGTTACGAGAAGCGTTGACGGAAGTATATGACTTAGAACGTTTGGCCGGGAAAGTAGCCTATGGTAATGTGAATGCACGTGAACTTGTTCAACTACGAAGATCCCTGCAACAAATTCCAATGATCGTTCATATTGTTCAACAGCTTAATGTACCTCTATTAGATCGATTAATTACAACGATTGATCACTGTGGTGAACTTTTAGACTTGTTAGAAACGAGTATTGTTGACGATCCTCCTCTTTCTGTTAAGGATGGCGGTATGATTAAAACGGGTTTTAATGAGGAACTAGATACCTATAGAGATGCGAGTTTAAATGGGAAGACGTGGATTGCTGCACTTGAACAAAGAGAGCGGCAAGAAACAGGGATCAAATCACTTAAAATCGGGTATAACAAAGTATTTGGCTACTATATTGAGGTTACTAAGTCTAATATCCCTAATCTGCCAGAAGGTCGTTACGAAAGAAAACAAACGCTAGCGAATGCGGAACGTTATATAACGCCAGAACTCAAAGAAAAGGAAACACTTATTCTAGAAGCAGAAGAAAAAATAGAGTTACTTGAATATGATTTATTTCAAATGATCCGTGAACAAGTAAAAAGTTATATACGCCAACTTCAACAACTCGCTAAAACGATTAGTACAATAGATGTATTACAAAGCTTTGCAACAATTAGTAATGAGCAACGTTTCGTGAGACCGCAATTTTCAGAAGATCGTCAAATTCATATTGAGAATGGCCGGCATCCGGTCGTTGAAAAGATGATCGACCGTGGTCAATATGTTTCAAATGATGTTGTCATGGATCGTGAACGTGAAATCTTATTAATTACGGGGCCAAATATGGCCGGTAAAAGTACGTATATGAGACAGTTAGCATTAACATCCTTAATGGCGCAAGTCGGATGTTTTGTTCCTGCAACCACTGCGGTCCTTCCAATTTTTGATCAGATCTTTACAAGAATTGGCGCGGCAGATGATTTGGCAAGCGGACAAAGTACATTTATGGTGGAAATGTTAGAAACAAAACATGCATTAACAAATGCAACAGAAAATAGTCTGATTCTTTTAGATGAAATTGGTAGAGGAACATCTACCTACGATGGGATGGCACTCGCTCAGGCGATTGTTGAATATATCCACGAACAAATTGGAGCCAAGACTTTATTCTCCACTCACTATCATGAACTTACCGCTTTAGATCAACAATTAAAACGGCTTAAGAACGTTCATGTTTCAGCAATAGAGGAAGATGGAAAAGTTGTATTTTTACACAAAGTGGTTGACGGACAAGCTGACAGAAGCTATGGGATCTATGTTGCGCAACTAGCAGAACTTCCAGAACATGTTATTGTTCGAGCGGATGAAATCTTACAACAATTAGAGGGGGGAGAAAAACAAGCAGCACTTCCTGCTATGTCAAAGTTGAAATTGAAAGAACGTGAAGAAAAAGAGGGACAACCTATTCAATTATCTTTATTTGGAGAAAATGAACAACAACCAAAAAAGTCTCATTCCAGTTCAACTGAAACAGGAATTATTAAAGACCTTAAAAAGTTAGATATCCTCAATATGACACCATTTGAAGCGTTACAAATGTTAAATGACATACAACGCAAACTAAGAAAATAGCTAAGGAGGTGCGTGAAGCCATGGGGAAAATTGTAAAATTAGATGAACAGCTTTCCAATAAAATCGCAGCTGGGGAAGTGGTGGAACGCCCGGCTTCAATTGTTAAAGAGTTAGTTGAGAACGCAATTGATGCAAATAGCACACAAATCGTAATTGAAGTTGAAGAAGGTGGACTTTCTAAAATTAGAATACTAGATAATGGTGATGGTATTTTACCTGATGATATCGAGACGGCTTTTTATCGACATGCAACAAGTAAGATTAAGACGGACAAAGACCTTTTTCATATTACGACTTTAGGTTTTCGTGGGGAAGCCCTTCCAAGTATCGCTTCGGTCTCATACCTTGAATTGAATACAAGTACAGGTGATGGGGCAGGAACATGTATTCAATTAGAAGGCGGAAAAATTATTGCAAAACAGTCAGCTAATAGCAGAAAAGGAACTGAAGTTACGATAACGAACCTTTTTTATAATACACCGGCTAGGTTGAAGTATTTGAAGACGGTTCACACGGAATTGGGTAATATAAGTGACATAGTGAATAGAATTGCCTTAGCACACCCTGAGATTGCATTTGAACTTTACCATAATGGCAAGCAAATGTTACAGACGAATGGGAATGGAAGTCAACTACAAGTCTTACATTCTATCTATGGTGCGGCTGTTGCTAAACAAATGCTACCAATTGAATTAGAAACCATTGACTTTCAAGTTACCGGCTTTATTGTGAAGCCTGAGGTAACTAGAGCATCGAGGCAATATATATCTACATTTGTAAATGGAAGATATATTAGAAATTATTCATTAGCAAGAGCGATTCAAGAAGGGTATCATACGCTGCTTCCAATTGGTCGATATCCGATTGTTGTACTCAACATAACGATGGATCCATTATTAATTGACGTCAATGTTCATCCTTCTAAATTGGAAGTTCGATTAAGTAAAGAAGAGGAACTTACGACACTCGTAAAAGAGGGAATTCAAAGCGTCTTTAAAAAAACACAGCTCATTCCTGAAGTCGTTCGAGAAAAAAAGGAAAAACCAAAATCAGAACAAATTGCTTTTCAACTGAACCATGAAGAAACACAGGTAAGTCGAGTTGAATATCAACCGGTCATTCCTACGACTAAAACATACAATTCAACGAAACCAATTATAAACTATCGAGAACAACCAACTGAAACCGACGATGGTTTTGAGGAAGAAAAAAGCATCTCTGTTGAAACAGTAGAGAAAGTCGAAATGGAAAAAGATATACCAGTAGGAAATACAGTTAAGGAACAACCGTCTCCTGATTTTGCACGAAATGATCGTGTACCGACTTTATACCCGATTGGTCAAATGCACGGAACGTATATCCTTGCTCAAAATGAACAAGGATTATATATTATTGATCAACACGCGGCACAAGAAAGAATTAAATATGAATATTTTAAAGAAAAAGTAGGCCGAGTAACTTCAGAACTACAAGACCTTCTCGTTCCAATCACACTTGAATGCACCCAGAGTGAATTTATTACCTTAAAGGAACACACTGAAGAGTTAAAAGAAGTCGGATTGTTTTTAGAACCATTCGGTAATCAAACCTATATCATTCGTTCCTATCCTACTTGGCTTCCAAAAGGTCATGAAGATGAAACATTACGGGAGATGATTGATGAAGTCCTTTCTAAGAAAAAAATTGATATCAAAAAACTTCGAGAGGAAGCTGCGATTTTAATGTCTTGTAAGGCAGCGATCAAAGCTAATCGTTATTTAAGGGCGGATGAACAGTTTGCCTTATTAGAGAGCTTACGTAAATGTATCGATCCATTTACTTGTCCACATGGACGTCCAATCCTTATACATTACTCAACTTATGAAATGGAAAAAATGTTCAAAAGGATTATGTAAAAACTGTTGGTGTAATGATTATCACTCATTCACTGTGGATATAATGATAGATGGCTTATCTACTAATTAGTTGCGATTTAAGTGTGAAAAAGTCTATAATATGGTAGCACTATAGTGATGTGGAGAGATAATGTGTATATAACGACAGCCTTAAAGCATAATGAAAAATTAGTAGAAGAAGCTAAAATGATAAGTTTAGATCTGGAAGCAACTTATCTTGACAGGGAAGATAAACCGATAGAGGTTATGATAGAAGAGCTTGGGGATGACATCTTTGTAGTCGGGAAGAAAAAGCTCTTCTATTACTCCATTCATTCAACAGAGCCTTTCTTTTTTCACCCCAACTCGGCGATGTTCCGTTTTAAACGACTACAGAAAGACGGGTATGATCCATTTATAGATGCTTCTCAGTTGGAAGAAGGGATGACTCTATTAGATTGTACGTTAGGTCTTGGTTCGGACGCGATCATTGCCCAATCTGTTGTTGGTTCGTCGGGAAAAGTGGCAGGGATTGAAGGAAGCCGGCCGATTGCCTATATTGTTAAAGAAGGGTTGAAGCATTGGAATTCTGGTAATAACTTGTTTAATCAAGCGATGCGTTCGGTACAAGTTATTCATGGAAATCACTTTGAAATTCTCCGTAGATTAGAAGAAAATAGCTACGATGTCGTTTATTTTGATCCGATGTTTGAAGCTGACCTAGAAGCATCGCAAGGGTTAACACCGCTAAAGTCTTTAGCCCTGTATCAACCAATAACTGCTGAAACTATTGAAGAAGCAAAGAGGGTAGCGAGACAGCGGATTGTTTTTAAGGATCATTGGAAAAGTGATCGGTTTGCTAAATTCGGTTTTGACGTGATAAAAAGACGAACTTCAAGATTTCATTTCGGTTACTACGAGTTAAACAACGAAATGAAGAAGTGAAAAAGGAAACAAAAAGGGTGTTGTCATGAAGGAGAAGCTTGTTGTTATAGTTGGCCCTACAGCGGTTGGAAAAACCAAGATGGGCATAGAGCTAGCCAAACGTTTCAACGGGGAAATTATTAGTGGTGATTCCATGCAAATATATAAAGAGATGGATATTGGCACCGCGAAAGTAACAATAGAAGAGATGGATGGAATTCCCCATCACTTGATTGACATTAAGGAGCCGACAGAACCTTTTTCGGTTGCTGAATTTAAGGGTCTTGTTCAGCCGCTGATAAAATCGTTAAATGCACAAGGGAAATTACCATTTATCGTCGGAGGAACGGGTCTATATATAAACTCAGTCATACAAGATTTTAATTTTGCGGATACATCTACTGATTTAAAGTTTCGAGAAGAAATGGAGAATTTTGTAGAAGAGCATGGAGTTGAACAACTTCATCAGCAATTAAAGGATGTTGATCCTGTCAGTTATACTTCTATCCATCCGAATAATTACCGAAGAGTTATTCGAGCTTTAGAAGTATTGAAGCTAACGGGAAAAACGTTATCTGAATACCAACAATCCCAAACGAAAGAATCGCCTTATGACTATGTCTTTATTGGCTTAACGACGGACCGGGAAGTATTATATAAGCGTATAAACGATCGCGTCGATCTGATGATTGAACAAGGGCTGTTAGAAGAAGCGAAACGACTGTATGATCATGGGGTTCGAGAATGTCAGTCCGTACAAGCGATTGGCTATAAAGAAATTTATGAGTACATAGAAGGAAAAGTGAGTAAGGAAGAAGCGATCGAAATTCTAAAGCGAAACTCTAGACGTTATGCGAAGAGACAATATACTTGGTTTCGAAATAAAGCAGATGTTCACTGGTTTGACATGACAAATGCAAACTTTAATGAAAAGATTATAGAAATTAAACAATTTATAGAAGGAAAGCTTTATAATCATAGCGAAATAAAATAACAGTACATAGAAGGGGGACTTATAAATGAAGCAATCCGTTAACATTCAAGACCAATTCCTAAATCAACTACGCAAGGATAATATCGCAGTTACTGTTTTCTTGTTAAATGGTTTCCAGTTACGTGGATTAATTAAAGCGTTTGATAATTTCACAATTATCCTAGAGAGTGAAGGAAAACAGCAACTTGTTTATAAACATGCTATTTCAACTTTTGCTCCACAGCGTAATGTTCAAGTGAATATTGATCCAGAACAACAATCGTAAAGATTGGAATTGGTGAGGGTCACTCGTAAGTGTTATTACCTTTGATACTAAGATGCATATCTTAGTAAGGTATTGTGCACTAAGGAGTGACCCTCTTTTTCTTTGTAAAAATCTTATTAGGCATTTGTCACAAAAATTAGGCGATTGCGTATAGTATTGTAACCGATTGTAAACAGAGGGGTGAAACAATGAAAAATACAACAGTTACCCGCTCGAAAGGACAAATTAATGTTGTCCTGAACCGTGAAAATAAGCGAGATAAGGAAAATTTATATCGAAAAGAACAATCTTTTGGAAATACATTGGCAGAAAAACATGAAGTACTTGAGCGTATGGAAAAAGAGTTGTCTTCATTAGTTGGATTAAACGATGTAAAACGGTTGTTAAAAGAAGTATATGCATGGCTTTACATCAATAACTGTCGTAAAGAAAATGGGTTAAAAAGTTCTAGGCAGTCTTTGCACATGATTTTTAAAGGAAATCCTGGAACGGGGAAGACGACAGTAGCGCGTCTCATTGCGAAATTGTTTCATGAAATGGAAGTACTTTCGAAGGGACATCTGATTGAAGTTGAGAGAGCTGATTTAGTAGGTGAATATATTGGACATACCGCGCAAAAAACGAGAGAAGTACTAAAGAAAGCGTTGGGTGGGGTACTATTTATTGATGAAGCGTATTCATTAGCTCGCGGCGGAGAAAAGGACTTTGGGAAAGAAGCGATTGATACGTTAGTTAAAGCGATGGAAGACCAACAACACGACTTTGTTTTAATTTTAGCAGGGTACGGTAGAGAAATGGATTATTTTCTATCTCTAAACCCAGGTTTGCCATCCCGTTTCCCAATCACCATTCCTTTTGAAGATTATTCAACGGATGAATTAATGGAAATTAGCGAAATCATGTTGGCAGAAAGAGAATATCAGCTGTCGAGGGCTGGAGAACAAAAAGTTCGAGAATATTTACGAAGAATTAAAGGTGAACACGGAAAAACGTTTAGTAATGGCCGATTTGTGAGAAACTTAATTGAGCAAGCAATTCGTACTCAAGCTGTTCGCCTTCTTGTTGAAGGGAAGTACGACCGGCAATCTTTATCCACTCTTCAAGCAGAGGACTTTGACTTTGAGAAGTCTAGAGTTCAACCGTTTTCTTGACATTTAGTGGACGTATGTGTAATATCTTCAAGACGGAATTAGAAATCAAAGGTTGTGAGTTCATAGTGCAAGAAGTTAGAAATGATTCAAAAGAACGCGTTATTTTAGCAGGTTGTCAAACGAAAGATAGAACTGACGACCATTTCTTATATTCTATGGAAGAGCTTAAATCTTTAACAGCAACGGCTAACGGTGAAGTTGTTGCTATGATTGATCAAAAGAAAGTGTCCATTGATCCGGCGACCTATTTAGGACGTGGTAAAATCGAGGAGCTTTCGCTGCTAATAGAAGAGAAAGAGCCAGATTTAGTCATTTTTAATGATGAGTTATCGGCTGGTCAAATTCGAAATATATCTTCTATATTTGGAGAAGATGTACGTGTGATAGACCGAACGCAGCTCATCTTAGATATATTTGCGCAACGAGCGCAATCAAGGGAGGGTAAGCTCCAAGTTGAGCTTGCCCAATTAAATTATCTTCTGCCCCGTCTTATGGGACGAGGTTTAGCTTTATCTCGTTTAGGTGGTGGAATAGGAACGCGTGGTCCCGGTGAAACACAGTTAGAAACTGATAGAAGGCATATCCGCCGTCGGATGGACGAAATCAAACAGCAACTATCAACGATTGTTCAACATCGCAAACAGTATCGCGAGCGACGAAAAGAAAATCAAGTGTTACAAATCGCCTTGGTTGGTTATACAAATGCAGGGAAATCTACGATTCTTAATCGGTTAACTGCGGCTGACACATTTGAACAAAACCTATTGTTTGCAACTTTAGATCCTACGACAAGGAAATTAAAATTACCGAGTGGATTGAACGTTTTATTGTCCGATACGGTAGGGTTTATTCAAGACCTCCCAACGACATTAATTGCTGCCTTCCGTTCAACGTTAGAGGAAGTTCAAGAAGCTGACCTGATCTTACATATTATTGATGCCTCACATGAGAATTTTAGTGAACACGAGAAGACAGTTTTAAAGTTATTAGAAGATCTTGATGTAAATGAAATACCGATGTTAACGGTCTATAATAAAGCGGATCTAATTCAGGATAAAGATGATGTTTTTGTTCATTCATCAGAACTTTTAATCTCAGCAAAAGATGAAAAGCAATTAAGAAAGCTACAAGATAAGATTGAAGAAACACTTAAACAAGAAATGGTCTTTTATAAAGCAAAAATTCATTCCGATCAAGGAAAATTACTAGCCAGAGTTAAAACGGAAACAATTCTTTTAAATCAAAGTTGGGATGAAGAAACAGAAACTTATGAATGTGAGGGATATGTTTATCCGAATCACTCACTTGCACATCAACTAAACCAATCAGAGCATTAAATAGCAGGGAGAATAGTATGTACGAACAGTTTTCATTTGGACAACAATTACAACCAATTGTAGAGAGAACAGAAAAGAAATTAAAAGAACAATTTCAAGAAATTGATCGAGTGACTGAAACAAACCAGCTTCGGGTTTTACAAGCCTTTCAAAAATTTCAGGTCGGTGATTTTCATTTTACACCTTCGACTGGCTATGGTTATGACGATACAGGGAGGGATACTTTAGAAGCGATCTATGCCCACGTATTTGGAGCTGAAGCTGGGTTAGTTCGACCGCAAATCATTTCAGGTACCCATGCGATCGCTACAGCATTATTCGGTGTACTGCGTCCTGGAGATGAATTGGTTTATATTACAGGTAAACCGTATGATACGTTAGAAGAAGTTGTAGGTATTCGAGGGAACGGAAACGGTTCTTTAAGAGACTTTCAAGTATCGTATAATGCGGTACCATTAACAGACGAGGGAACAGTAGATTTTACAGCTGTAGAACAAGCGATTACAAAAAAAACAAAAGTGATTGGGATTCAGCGTTCGAAAGGATATGATAACCGCCCTTCTTTCACTATTGATCAAATTGAACAAATGATTCGATTTGTAAAAGAAATAAAAAACAACGTTATTGTTTTTGTTGATAATTGTTACGGTGAATTTGTAGAATTGAAAGAACCATGCCATGTTGGCGCGGACTTAATGGCGGGTTCTCTTATTAAAAATCCAGGGGGCGGCATCGTAAAAACAGGCGGTTATTTAGTAGGGAAAAAAGAGTTAGTAGAGTTAGCATCCTATCGATTAGCAGCACCAGGTATTGGCGCGGAAGGTGGAGCCTCATTATACAGCTTGCTTGAAATGTACCAAGGGTTCTTTTTAGCTCCTCATACCGTGACTCAGGCGTTAAAGGGAGCCCACTTTACGGCTGCGTTCCTCGAAGAATTAGGAATGAATACACAGCCTGCATGGTACCAAAAAAGAACAGACCTTATACAATCCGTACAATTTGACGATCGTGAAAAGATGGTTGCATTCTGTCAGGCAATCCAACAGGCGTCACCGATTAATTCACATGTCGTTCCACATCCAAGTCCCATGCCAGGTTATGAGGATGATGTCATAATGGCGGCAGGAACTTTTATTCAAGGGGCAAGTATCGAGCTGTCAGCGGATGGTCCGTTGCGTCCGCCTTATGTTGCCTATGTACAAGGGGGATTAACCTATTCTCACGTGAAGATTGCAGTTGTGAAGGCTGTAAATCATCTATTGGAAAAGAAGTATTTGATACTATAAGGCTAAAGCACTCAAAGGAGTGCTTTTTTTTATGGAATTTAATTAAAGAAAAGATGTAATGGAGGTCATAGAAAAAAGATCTACATAGGGATAAACGAAAGAATGCTAAAAGTTAAAAAAGATCGAAAAAAGTAATAATTTGAAAAAAACCAATGTTAACTTTCCTCACATCTATTGACATGATAGCTTACATCTATTATTCTAATAATAAGTTCTAGAGAAGGAGGTTTGGTTATGAGCGATCAAATCCGTCGTAATATGCCACTGTTCCCAATTGGTATTGTAAAACAGTTAACAGAATTATCTGCAAGACAAATTCGTTATTACGAAGAACATGGGCTCATTCATCCAGTGAGAACAAATGGAAATCAACGTTTATTTTCATTTAATGATGTAGATAAGCTCTTAGAAATTAAGACATTAATTGAACAGGGTATTAATATATCAGGAATTAAGAGAATTCTTGAGTTAAATGAAAAAGCGGCTGAAATGGGGACATTAGCTCAAGGAGAACCAGCTGAAATCTCTGATAAGGAACTGCGTAAACATTTAAAGAATGAATTGATAATGGCCGGTCGAAACGGGAAGGCTTCTATTATACAGGGGCAGCTATCTCGCTTCTTCCACTAAAATCAATTCTTTTAATATATTCTTGAAAGGGGAATACATAATATGGCTAAGTTTACTAAAGAAGATATTCTAAAAGTTGCAAAAGAAGAAAATGTACGTTTTATTCGTTTACAGTTTACTGATTTAATGGGGATTATTAAAAACGTAGAAATTCCTGTCAATCAACTTCCAAAAGCGTTAAGCAACCAAATGATGTTTGATGGTTCATCAATTGAGGGATTTGTTCGTATTGAAGAGTCTGATATGTATTTATATCCAGATCTCGATACTTGGGTAATCTTCCCGTGGACTTCAGAAAAAGGTAAAGTAGCACGTCTAATTTGTGATGTTTACCAACCAGGAAAGCCAGGTGAAGAGCCGACTCCATTTGCTGGAGACCCGCGTGGTATCTTGAAGCGTGTATTAAAAGAAGCAGAAGAGCTAGGTTTTACATCGTTCAACATCGGACCTGAACCAGAGTTCTTCCTTTTCAAAAATGATGAAAAAGGTGAGCCGACTTTAGAATTAAATGATAAAGGTGGCTATTTCGATTTAGCTCCTACAGACTTAGGAGAGAACTGCCGCCGCGATATCGTACTTGAATTAGAAGAGATGGGCTTTGAAATTGAAGCATCCCACCATGAAGTAGCTCCAGGGCAGCATGAAATTGATTTCAAATATGCAGATGCAATTAAAGCGTGTGATGAGATCCAAACATTTAAGCTAGTTGTAAAAACAATTGCTCGTAAACATGGATTACATGCGACGTTTATGCCTAAACCATTATTTGGTGTAAACGGGTCAGGAATGCATTGTAACATGTCTCTATTCACTCCTGAAGGAAATGCTTTCTTCGACGAGACGACAGAATCTCAGTTAAGTGAAACAGCAATGCAATTCCTAGCTGGTATTTTAGACCATGCGGAAGGGTTTACAGCTATTACGAACCCGCTAGTAAACTCATATAAGCGTTTAGTTCCTGGTTACGAAGCACCAGTATATGTTGCATGGTCAATGCGTAATCGTAGTCCATTAATCCGTATTCCAAACTCTCGTGGTCTAAGTACTCGTGTAGAAGTTCGTTCTCCAGACCCTGCTGCGAACCCTTACTTAGCAATGGCTGTTATGCTGGCTGCTGGACTTGATGGAATCAAGCGTAAGCTTACTCCACCAAAAGCAACTGATCGTAACATCTACATCATGAGTAAAGAAGAGCGTGAGGAAGAAGGAATTAAAGATCTTCCAGCAACTTTAAAAGAAGCAATGGATAAATTATCTCAAGATGAAGTGTTAATTAAAGCTTTAGGCGAGCATGCGGTTGAGCACTTTATTGAAGCTAAAGAAATCGAGTGGGATATGTTCCGTACACAGGTTCACCCTTGGGAGCGCGAACAGTACCTTTCTTCATACTAAAATCTGTAACCCTTGGAGCTATATGCTTCGAGGGTTCTTTTTTTGATGGATAAGCTGCGGAAAAAGTATCCCACAAAAATTTTCCCGGTAATTTTGCCGACATAATAAAGAAAAAATTTCTTCGTACTGTACAGAAAGCATAAAAAATACCCCGGTTGGGGTACTTTTTAATGGATGGTTCGGAATACACCAATCACTTTTCCAAGAATTGTACAGTTGTTAAGAATAATCGGCTCCATTGTTGAATTTTCAGGTTGAAGACGTATATAGTCTTTTTCACGGAAAAAGCGCTTAACGGTTGCTTCATCTTCGTCGGTCATAGCAACTATAATGTCACCATTGTTTGCTGTTTGCTGTTGACGCACGATGACCATATCTCCATCGAAAATACCGGCTTCTATCATACTATCTCCATCAATGATAAGAACATAGACTGAATCGTTTGAGACTAGTCTTTCCGGTAAAGGAATATACTCTTCCACGTTTTCGATAGCTGTAATAGGTTGTCCAGCTGTAACTTTTCCGATTACTGGGACAAAAGCGGTTCTTGTATCTATTCCAGGTTCAGCATCAACTTGATCTTGATCAATAACTTCAATTGCTCTTGGTTTTGTAGGGTCACGGCGAATAAGTCCTTTTTTTTCAAGCCGAGAAAGGTGACCGTGTACAGTAGAACTTGATGCTAGCCCTACAGCTTCACCGATTTCTCGGACTGAAGGTGGATAACCTTTTTTTCGAACTTCGGTTTTGATATAGTCTAAGATTTCTTGTTGTCTTTTTGACACTTTTGTCATCACTGACACCTCATTTATCCAATTAATCTTAAATAAAGTATATCATGTCAAAAAAACGGATGCAAACATAAGTTCTAATTTATCATTGACACGAATAGGTGTTCTCCTCTACAATATTAGACAAGAACATACATTCTTATGAGGTGATTTTGATGAAACTAGTAAATTTAAGTCGACAAGAGATATCTCTAGTGATTATATTTGTACTTTCTATCTTATTTTTTGCATTTATGTCAGTGGCTGGCGCTGAAAAACAAGGGTTTGCAGAACCGATTGAAGTAGTTGTTAAAGAGGGAGATACATTATGGGGGTTTGCAACTAAATATGATCATCCATTTTCAATTGATGAGTTTATACAATGGGTGCTCCAAACGAATGAGATGCAAGAATCTAATTTAATTGCAGGTCAAACATTAGTTATTCCAGTAGATACAAACAGTAGGTGAATATATTGGTAAAGGCAGTTATTTATTGCAGGGTAAGTACGAAAAATGATGAGCAAACTTCATCTTTAAACAGACAAGCTGAAGAATTAATGGATTTAGCTAACCGCCTTCAGTTTGAAGTGATACAGGTTATAAAAGAGCGGATGAGCGGCTATGAAACAGATAGAGAAGGAATCATTGAAGTATTAGAATTACTTAAGAATGATGCAGATGTATTACTTATACAGGATGATACAAGGTTAGGGAGAGGTAATACAAAGACTGCACTTCTATATCAGATTAGAAAAATGAACAAAAAGATTTATACCCTTTCTAATTTAGGGAACGAACTAGAACCAACTGAAATGGACACGATACTAATGGATATCATTGGAATTGTGGAGGAATATCAACGGAAATCACATAACATGAAAATTAAAAGAGGTATGAAGAAAGCTATAAATAAAGGCTACCGCCCCCAAATGAACTTAACAAATCTTCAAATGGGCGGACGAAAGAGAAAAGAATTACCAATCGAAGAAATTATCAAATTAAGAGATAAAGGACTTACTTTTTCTGAGATTAGCAGTTTTTTAAATGGGATTGGTTACGATACCTCGAAGGCAACGGTAAATCGGCGATATTTAGAGCATATTGAAAAAGTCAACAAAGTTGAATGATATTAGTTGTTCGTGTACATTAATAGAAGGAATGGATGAGTCTTCTAGGAGGAATAAATTGATGTTATCAAAAGAGAAAATTGCACGAATAAATGAATTAGCCAATCGAGCTAAAACTACAGGATTAACTGCAAAAGAAGTGGAAGAACAGAAGAAATTAAGAGCAGAATATGTAAAAACATTTCGTGCATCGTTTAAAAAACAACTTCACTCTGTTAAAGTCGTTGATGAAAAGGGACAAGATGTTACTCCTGAAAAGTTAAAAGATGCCAAAAAAGGAAATAATGATATAAAACATTAATTGGATGATATTGTTTATTATCGTAAAAGCTAACTTTGATAGATAAAATTTACTTTGTTTCCTTGTTAAAATAAGAAAGAAAGTATATGATGAAAAACGTATAGACACTAGTTAGATATAATAGAAAGGGTGACAAAAGGGATGACTTCTCACGTTGAAAAATTAGCAGTAAATACGATCCGAACGTTATCGATCGATAGTATTGAAAAAGCAAATTCAGGACATCCAGGTATGCCAATGGGAGCGGCACCAATGGCATTTTCATTATGGACAAAATACATGGCGCACAACCCTAGCAATCCAGACTGGTTTAACCGTGACCGTTTTGTTCTTTCAGCAGGGCATGGTTCGATGTTACTTTATAGCCTCTTACACTTAACAGGTTATGATTTATCGATCGAAGAATTACAAAATTTTAGGCAGTGGGGAAGTAAGACACCAGGCCATCCAGAGTTTGGTCATACGCCAGGTGTTGAAGCAACTACAGGCCCTTTAGGACAAGGTGTCGCAATGGCAGTAGGTTTCGCAATGGCAGAACGACATTTAGCTAGTACATATAATAAGGATAATTTCCCAGTTGTTGACCACTATACGTATTCTATATGTGGTGATGGAGACTTAATGGAAGGTGTTTCTCAGGAGGCAGCTTCACTTGCAGGGCATCTTAAACTAGGTCGTCTCGTGATTATGTATGATTCAAATGATATTTCTTTAGATGGCGATTTAAATATGTCTTTTTCTGAAAATGTAGCACAACGTTACGAAGCATACGGGTGGCAAGTGATTCGTGTTGAAGACGGGAATGACCTTGACGAGATTGGAAAAGCCATTGAGTCTGCAAAAGCCGATGACCGTCCTACATTAATAGAAGTGAAGACGACGATTGGTTATGGATCACCAAATAAATCAGGTAAATCTGCATCACATGGTGCACCGCTAGGTTCAGATGAAGTTAAATTAACGAAGGAAACCTATGAGTGGACGTTTGAAAATGAGTTCCATATTCCTGAAGATGTTGCTGAATACTATGCGAATGTAAAAGAAGCTGGGGCTAAACAAGAAGCTGAGTGGAATGATATGTTCTCGAAATATAAAGAAGCGTATCCTGAGCTTGCTAAACAATTAGAAATGGCTATCAAAGGCGAGCTTCCACAAGGATGGGCTGATAATGCACCTGTTTATGAAGTAGGAAAAGGAGTGGCTACTCGTTCTGCTTCAGGTGACGCTATTAATGCATTTGCGGCTACAGTTCCACAATTAATTGGTGGTTCAGCAGACTTAGCTTCATCGAATAAGACAATGATGAAAAACACAGGTAATTTTAATCGTGAGGACTATAGTGGTCGTAACATTTGGTTTGGTGTTCGTGAGTTTGCGATGGGTGCAGCTGTAAATGGTATGGCTCTCCACGGCGGCGTTAAAGTATTCGGTGCAACGTTCTTCGTTTTCTCGGATTACTTACGTCCAGCAATTCGCCTGTCTGCACTAATGAAATTACCGGTAATCTATGTATTTACACATGACAGTATCGCGGTTGGTGAAGATGGTCCAACTCATGAGCCTGTGGAGCAACTAGCTTCATTACGTGCTATGCCTGATATTTCAATCATTCGTCCTGCCGACGGACATGAAACTGTCTCAGCATGGCGTTTGGCTCTAGAGAGTAAAGATCAGCCAACAATTCTCGTATTATCACGTCAAAACCTAACGACGCTTGAAACAACACAAGAACATTCTTATGAAGGTGTGAAAAAGGGTGCTTATGTCGTTTCAAAAGCGATCGGAAAAGCTAGTGCACTATTACTAGCAAGTGGATCTGAGGTTACATTAGCAGTAGAGGCTCAAAAAGTGTTAGAAAAAGAAGGCATCTATACATCTGTTGTAAGTATGCCAAGCTGGGATCGTTTTGAGCAGCAGTCTGCTGAATATAAAGAAAGTGTCATTCCGAATGAAGTTAAGGTTCGTTTAGGTATCGAAATGGGCTCTTCATTAGGTTGGAGTAAGTATGTAGGCGATCAAGGCGATGTGATTGCCATTGACCGTTTTGGTGCATCTGCACCAGGTGAGAAGATCATGGAAGAATACGGATTTACCGTTGAGAATGTCGTTGCTCGTGTTAAAGCAATGCTTCAAAAATAATATTATTTGCTACAAAAGGACTGACTGTTAAGTCGGTCCTTTTATGCGTACTCAGTCCTTTAAAATAACAACAACGAAACAAGCTCTTTTATTATATTAGGTTTTGGTGGTGGTAGATAAATTTTCGTCCACGCACAAGTATTTCTAAACAATCGACAAAATTAGAAGGTATGTTCTCCATTAAAGTGACAACAATTTTTCTTCGACTATATTATACTTGTCAAAAATGGTGGGGGGATTATAATGCGAAAATATGATATCTACCTAATTAATGAAGAGGTTGCTCAATATTATTTTGGACAAGAGTCTAAACTTTTTCACTTATTCTTAGATGAGACAAGAGCGTTAGATGATACTAAAGACATTATAAAAAAACAAATTGAATATATATCAAATCCGATATCTGTTATTGAACTACAACAAAAATTACTCCAATCCTTTAAACATCGTACGGATTATTTCTTTTTTGATCATGCCCATCGTATTCATTTGACTGAACCATATAGTAAAGCCCAGTTGTTTATCTTTCCGAATTATATACATATGGTCAGTGACGGATCGTTTGAAGCGGAAACGATGTTTTTTGAAGTGATGAGGAAAATAAGCCCCTCTTTTTTTGCGCTCGATGTTTCAACATACAGGTACGGATGGTTAAACCCAATTAAACAAGTTAAGCTCGTATAAAGATTTTTTCTTTAGACCTTTTCTTCACTGATGGGTTACGTTATAATAAGTAAGATTGTACTATTCATTCTATAATAATTTGATGAAAATGTTTTTCAACAAGAAGGAGGAAGCCGTTTTATGTGGATTAATATCCTAGTAGGTACATTGTGCCTAATTGGTGGAGTTGCGATTGGCTTTTTTATTGCCCGTAAAACAATGATGAATTATTTAAAGAAAAACCCACCAATTAATGAACAAATGTTACGTGTCATGATGATGCAGATGGGACAAAACCCGTCACAGAAGAAAATCAACCAGATGATGAAGGCGATGCAAAAGCAAACGTCTAAATAAATAAAGGACAAGCACCTCATTAGGAGGTGTTTTTTATTTGTAAAGGGCGTTTATAATGAGAAGACAAATCGTTAGAATTAGAATTCTTTTTCCAAATATAAGGATAGACCTATAGCCAGATACGTGACGATTTGCTAAAATTATTCTGTCGTTTCGATTTTCGAAAGATTTCTACTATTATTAAAAGCAATATAGAGATAGAAAAGAGGGAAATAATGAAGGTCTTTATTGATTTGTGGTGGTACTTTAAGAAAGAAAAGCGCCGATATGGATTTGGGATCCTAACTTTGATGGTCGTATCTTTCTTATCTCTATTACCTCCTTATATTGTAGGCGTTATCGTTGACCATATTGAACGAGGTACACTTACAAAAGATATATTATTGCAGTGGGCATTGATTTTACTAGGAATTGGGGTTGCCACTTATATTTTTAGATATATTTGGAGAATTATGATTTTCGGTGCCTCTATTCGTCTTGCTAGATTGTTGCGTAATCAACTGTATGAGCACTTTACCAATATGTCACGCAGGTTTTATCAGAAGCGTCGTACAGGAGATTTAATGGCTCATTCAACGAATGATATTAAAGCGATTGAGCAAACTGCAGGTGCCGGTGTCCTGACTTTAGTCGATTCTTTAACAATGGGTGGCTTTGTTATTATTACAATGGCTGCTACGATAAGTTGGAAGCTGACCTTAATTTGTCTGATCCCTATGCCTTTTATGGCGTTATCGACGAGCTATTATGGTTCATTACTGCATAAACGCTTTGCAGGAGCTCAAGCAGCATTCTCAGAACTTAACGATAAAGTTCAAGAAAGTATGACAGGAATCCGGGTAACGAAAGCATTTGGTCATGAAGACGCCGATGTTGAGTCTTTTAAGAAAAAGTCAAATCAAGTCGTAGAAAAAAATGTTGCCGTAGCAAGGGTAGATGCCTTATTTGACCCGACGATTTCATTGATTGTAGGAATCTCGTATTTTCTTGCAATTGTTTTTGGTGCAAGGTATGTCATAGCTGATGAGATGACGATTGGTCAATTAACGAGCTTCACTATTTATTTAGGATTACTTATTTGGCCAATGCTGGCTTTTGGTTGGTTATTTAATATAGTAGAACGAGGAAGAGCTTCTTACGGTCGAGTATCGTCGATATTGAGTGAGAAGATTGAGATTAGTGACTCCGATGCGAAGCACAGTGAAATGCCTGAAGGAAATATTTCATATCATATTGACTCGTTTAATTATACTGAAGGTGAAAAGAATACATTAGAAAATATTCATTTTGCCATTCAGAAAGGGCAAACTCTTGGCATCGTAGGAAAAACTGGAAGTGGAAAAACGACACTTCTCAAGTTATTAATGCGTGAATTTGATGTAACTGACGGCGAAGTACACATAGATCATCGTTCAGTGAAAGACTATGATTTTGATGCTTTACGAACGGCCATTGGTTATGTGCCACAAGATCACTTTTTGTTCTCAGCGACTATTGCTGATAACATTGCGTTTGCTAAACCAACTGCTTCTATTCAAGAGATTATCGATGTGAGTAAACTAGCGTCTATACATGAAGATATCGTTCGTTTTCCTGATGGTTATGAAACGATTGTTGGTGAACGCGGAGTTACTCTTTCAGGCGGCCAGAAGCAAAGAATATCTATTGCTAGAGCCCTTATTTTAGACCCTGAAATATTAATACTAGATGACTCTCTATCAGCAGTTGATGCGAAAACGGAAGAACAAATCCTTCACGCGCTACGTTATGAGCGAAAGAAAAAAACAACGATTATTACCGCGCATCGCTTGAGTGCGATTAAACATGCGGACTTAATAATTGTTTTAGATGAAGGGAAAATTATTGAGCAAGGAAATCACACAATATTAATGGAGCAAAATGGTTGGTATCGAAAAATGTATGAGCATCAACAACTCGAGTCTTTGGTGCAGCAAGGAGGGGACAATCATGCAACATAAAGATCGTGTTCTTAGTGCAAAAGAACAACGTGCTGTTTTTAAGAGATTGCTAGCTTATACAAAACCACATATAAAAACGATGACATTTGCTTTTGTACTGTTAATCCTTGCGACAGGTGCCGATATTGTAGGTCCTATTCTTGTTAAGATTTTTATTGATGATTATTTAACACCGCGTGTATTTGAATTTAGAGCTTTAGTTATATTAGCAACTACGTATATCGTACTTCATTTAAGTGCTGTTATCTTAAATTATGTTCAATTGTTTACGTTTCAAAAAGTAGCTTTGAAGATCATTCAACAAATGCGAATTGATGTATTCTCAAAAGTTCAGAAACTAGGACTCTCTTTTTTCGACCGCACTCCAGCTGGAGGATTAGTATCACGAATAACGAATGACTCTGAGTCGATAAAGGAACTATATGTAACGGTTTTAGCAACTTTTGTACAAAACTTTATATTCTTAATTGGAATTTTTGTAGCGATGTTTTACCTCAATGCGCAATTGGCGTTTTTCTGTTTATTCCTATTGCCTATCTTGTTTCTATTGATGCAAATGTATCGAAAGTTCAGCTCTCGCTTTTATGCGGATATGAGTGAAAAGCTGAGCCATTTAAATGCTAAGTTAAATGAATCGATTCAAGGAATGTCGATCATTCAGTTATTTCGCCAAGAACGCCGGATGAGAAAAGAGTTTAAAGACATTAATGATCAGCATCAAAAAGCCTGGATGAAAAGCATGAAATTAGATGGACTTTTACTAAGGCCAGCTGTGGATTTTGTTTCGATCTTAGCGTTAATTTTAATTTTAAGTTATTTTGGTATAACTTCATTAAATAGCCCGATCGAGATTGGGGTATTGTATGCTTTTGTCAATTATTTAGATCGCTTCTTTGAACCTGTTAATCAGATGATGATGCGCCTTTCTCTTTTTCAACAAGCGATCGTTTCTGCCGGAAGGGTATTTAAATTACTCGACCATGATGAACTTGCTCCCACTCAAGTAGGGGATCATTCAGCTAAGGTTACGAAAGGTGAGATCGAATTTAAAAACGTTACTTTTTCATATGATGGGAAAACCGATGTTTTAAAAAATATCTCTTTTAAAGTAAATGAAGGTGAAACTCTAGCCCTTGTAGGTCATACCGGTAGTGGGAAAAGTTCAATCATAAATATTTTGATGAGGTTTTATGAGGTAAAAGAAGGAGAAATTTTAATTGATGGTCAGCCGCTTCAGGCTTTCTCCGAAGCAGAGTTGCGCAATCGATTAGGTTTAGTTTTGCAAGATCCTTTTATGTATACAGGAGATATCAAATCGAACATCCGCCTGTATCATGAGCATATTACAGATGAACATGTAGAAGAAGCTGCAAAGTTTGTTCATGCTCATTCATTTATTGAAAATCTTCCAAACGGTTATGACACAGAAGTAGCAGAACGTGGATCCACATTATCAAGCGGGCAGCGTCAACTTCTATCATTTGCAAGAACGATGGCCATTCAACCAAAAATATTAATATTAGATGAAGCTACGGCTAGTGTTGATACTGAAACTGAAGAAGCCATACAAATTGCATTAGAAAAAATGCGAAAAGGAAGAACAACGATAGCAATTGCTCACAGACTTTCTACTATAAAGGATGCGGACCATATTATTGTTCTCCATCAGGGGGAAATTGTCGAGCAAGGTAATCATGAAGAATTGTTAAAGCAGTCAGGACTTTACCATAAGATGTATTTGTTACAACAAGGCGTTGAAAAAGAGGTTGGAATATCATAATAAAAAAGCCTTAACTCTTGAATTAGAATAGGAGTTAAGGCTTTTTTAATTGTGGTTCTCTCTCATTTGATTTTTGTAATTGGTCGTAAGAGTTTAATAGTCTATCAAGTTCTTGACTTTGCTGTACGGCAATTGGAGAACTTAATCCATACATTAGACCTACTGTAATTAATTTATTTCGTTGCTCTTCTATCGTTGCTAGTATAATATCTCTACACATGATGTTCTCCTTCGTATTTACATCTATTAAAAATTATACAAAAAACTGGATAAAATCTCAACTGATTGAAAGAAAATTACACAATTATCAATTTTTGTTATATGAGAATAATATTAATTTAAATAAATTCGCTCGATGATTGACGGATATACTGTACGGGGGTATAGTAGAGGAGTGAGGTGATCGTATGAAAAAGGAAATACCTTTAGAAGTTATAAATGAAGTACCATCATTTTCATTGGCCAAACGGCAAGAAGAAAAAGAAAAGCTTCAAAACCGCTTAAAGAGAATTGAAGGTCAAGTAAGAGGTATACAAAAGATGATTGATGAAGATCGATATTGTGTAGATGTACTTGTTCAATTATCTGCTGTAAATGCAGCTCTAAAAAAAGTCGGATATACTTTGTTAGAACAGCACACGAAAGGTTGTGTTGCCAATGCGATTAAATCGGGTGAAGAAGAACAAGCCTTAGATGAATTAATGAAAGTCATTCATCAATTTACAAAATAAAAGGCAGGTGATCATGATGGAAAAACGCGATATGAATATACCGATACAAGGTATGACATGCGCAGCTTGTTCGACGAGGATTGAAAAAGTCTTGAATAAGATGGAGGGTGTTGAAGCGTCTGTTAACCTCTCCTTAGAAAAAGCTTCTATCCAAATCGATCCTACTAAAAATACATCGGAAAACGTAGTTGAAAAGATTGATAAATTAGGCTTTTCAATTCCAACCAAGAAAGTAGATTTAGATATTAAAGGAATGACATGTGCTGCTTGTTCGTCAAGAATTGAAAAAGTGGTTGGGAAAATGGAAGGGGTAAAAGAGGTTCAAGTAAATCTACCGTTAGAAAAAGGAACAGTCACTTTTTATGAAGGGTTGATAGAGCTTGAATCTATTACAGAGAAGATCCATAAGTTGGGATTTGAAGCAAAGTTACCAGTAGATGAGCGTCCAGAAGTAGATGAAAAGGAATTAGAAATTAGAAAACAACGAAATAAATTTATATTTGCTTTGATTTTCTCATTACCATTATTTATTACAATGATTGATCATTTTTACCCTGAACGCATGTTATTGCCTCATTGGTTAATGAATGGTTACTTACAATGGGTATTAGCAACGCCAGTACAGTTTTATGCTGGATGGCAGTTTTATAAAGGGGCTTACAAAACATTAAAAAACAAGAGTGCTAATATGGATGTTCTTGTTGCAATGGGGACATCAGCTGCTTATTTTTACTCTGTCTGGCTCGTTTTACAAGGAGAAGTCTATTTATTTTTTGAAACGAGTGCAGTTATAATTACTCTCATTCTTCTCGGTAAATTATTAGAAGCAAGAGCGAAAGGAAGAACTTCTGAAGCGATTAAGAAGATGCTTAGCCTCCAGGCAAAAAAGGCAACTGTCATTAGAAATGGAACAGAAATTGAAGTTCCAATTGAAAGAGTTGAACTAAACGACATCGTTATTGTTAAACCTGGGGAGAAAATACCTGTAGATGGTACGATCGTAGAAGGATATTCCAGCATAGATGAGTCCATGCTTACGGGCGAAAGTATACCTGTTGATAAAAGTGTTGGTGACGATGTTATTGGTGCTACGATCAATTCACATGGCAGCTTCAAATTAAAAGCAACTAAAGTGGGGAAGGACTCAACACTGGCTCAAATTGTTAGAATAGTTGAGGAAGCACAAACATCGAAAGCACCGATCCAACGAATGGTAGATATTATTTCTGGTTATTTTGTTCCTACTGCGTTTGGAATTGCGGTCTTTTCATTTATCCTTTGGTACTTCTTCTTAGGAACAAGTTTTGAGATCGCATTGATTAATTTTACAGCTGTATTAGTTATTGCTTGCCCATGTGCTTTAGGTTTGGCGACACCTACATCCATTATGGTAGGTACAGGAAAAGGGGCTGAATATGGTATTTTATTTAAAGGTGGAGAGCAATTAGAAACAGCTCATAAAATTAGCACAGTCGTTTTCGATAAAACAGGTACAATTACAAAAGGGGAACCAGCATTAACGGATCTTTTTGTGTATGATCATTCTCAAAAAGAAGATGTTTTGCAATGGATAGCAAGTTTAGAGCAAAATTCTGAGCATCCATTAGCGCGAGCGATTGTTAAAGGCGCTAAAGCCAAAGACCTTTCGTTAATTCAGCCTAAACAATTCGAGGCTATACCTGGCAGAGGTATAAAAGGTGTAGTCGATCATTCAGATGTTTTAGTTGGAACTAGAAGACTTATGAACGATTATGGTATTGTAATCAAAGATGAGCATGAAGAAATGTTAAAAAAGCTTGAATTTGAAGGTAAAACAGCGATGCTGGCAGCAAAAGACGGTCAACTCACAGCGATTGTAGCTGTTGCCGATGAAGTGAAAGAAACATCTAAGGAAGCAGTTCGGCAATTGAAAAGCATGGGCCTTAAAGTTGTTATGCTCACAGGTGATAATGAGCGAACGGCTAATGCGATTGCTGAACAAGTAGGGATTGATTTGGTTTTTGCTGAAGTTTTACCAGATGAAAAGGCCAAAAAAGTAGAAGAGTTGAAAAAACAAGGGCAAAAGGTTGTCATGATTGGTGACGGTATTAACGATGCTCCAGCACTAGCTGTTGCTGATATAGGAATGGCCATTGGAACTGGTACAGATGTAGCGATTGAGGCCTCAGATATCACGTTAATGCGGGGAGATTTATTAGCTGTTCCGCAAGCGATTAAAATGAGTCAATTAACGATGCGCAACATTAAACAAAATTTGTTCTGGGCATTTATTTATAATTCTATCGGTTTACCAATCGCCGCTGCAGGCTTATTAGCGCCATGGGTGGCAGGAGCTGCGATGGCTTTTAGTTCAGTTTCAGTAGTTAGCAATGCTTTACGTTTAAAAAGGGTAAAGCTTTGATAATAAATTTAATGAAAGAGGAGATATGAAAATGATGAAAGAAACGATTCAAGTAAATGGAATGACATGTGGACATTGCAAAGCTTCAGTAGAAGGAGCATTAACTAAACTTGCAGGTGTTGTGAGTGCAGAAGTTAGTTTAGAAAATAAAGAAGTAACGGTTGAATTCAACGAAGAGCAAGTAACAGTTGAGCAATTAAAAACTGAAATCGAAGACACTGGCTTCGATGTAGCTTAATAATTTAGAGAAGGGAGCCAAATTCATATTTGTGCTCCCTTCATAGTTTTTTCATTAAAAATAGATATAATTTATCGATATCGCCTTTATAGTGAAGTCAAAAGTGTGGTTCTATTACTTTTAACGTAATATATACATATCTTGCTTACTATTACTACCTAAAGCGATAATAATCAAAAAGGAATGGAGTGTACTATATGAAAAAATATAATAAGAAAATGATCTTAGTGTCCGTTTTCATTTCAGGTGGATTACTTTTAACGGCGTGCGGGCAAAATGAAACGATTCCTGAGGCTGCACCTGATGCTGAAGCGAAAAATACGGTAGAGGAAGTTGAAGTTGAGGCTACAGAAGAAGTCGAGGTGGAAGAGGCAGACATCGTACGTGAAGAAACAGCTGAGATCAGTCATACGCACGGTCTCGAATTAAATCCTTCTAACCCAGACAGTTATTTAATTGCGACGCATCATGGTGTAGTGGAGTATGTAGGGCCGAATCAAGCTTATGTTCTTGGTGAATTGAGAGATGACTTTATGGGCTTCAGCCGCGTCGCTGATACCCAGTATCTCATGTCGAGCGGGCATCCTGGACATGGAAGTGATCTTCCTGACCCGTTAGGATTTATGTGGAGTGAAAATTCTGGTCAGACATGGGAGTTCAGGAGCTTACTTGGAGAATATGATTTTCATGCGCTTACAGCGAGTTATCAAGACAATAATTACATTCTAGGTCATGCATTGGATTTCAAGAATAATTTTGAATCATTTATTTTCAGAAGTAATGACCAAGGCTTTAATTGGGAGCGTGTAGAAACGAACGGCTTACCTTTAGATCAACATGCCGTTCATGACATGGCCTTTTCACCTGAAGATGATAAGATTGTATTTGCAGCTACTGCTAAAGGGTTATTTAGATCTGATGATAGTGGAGTTAATTGGTCAGAAGCAGCTACAGGTAATATTAAGGGGCTTGCTGTACTTGGTAATAATGAAGTGTATTATTTTAACGGCAGTAATGAAGAACTTTACCGATGGACTGGAGAAAAAAGTGAAACTATTTCTTACCCAACTGAGTACGGTGCCGTCAATTATATCGTCGTAAATGAAATGGGAAATCTCGTAATTACTACGGAACGTTCATCTTTACTGAAGCAAGAAAATAATGAAAACTGGAACGTCTTAATTGACAACGGTCAAGTAAAGTAAGAAAGGAATTGAACGTTGAAAAATTTGTCTTTAGTATTAGTTGTTATGACTGTTGGATTTTTCATATGGTTTGGCAACTATCAAAAATCGTCAGCTACAAATGAGGACCATTTAGTATTACCGCAAGTAGGTTATAAAGCTCCTGCATTTTCACTTGAAAACTTCGAAGGGCGTATGATCGACTCAGAAGAGTTTGAAGGGAAACCTGTATTGCTTAATTTTTGGGCTTCTTGGTGTCCGCCGTGCCGAGTAGAAATGCCGCATCTTATCAGTGTATACGAGCAATTTTCAGATCAAGTGGATTTTGTCGGAATTAATATGGCTCATCAAGACCGTAATGAGGCTGCACTTGAATTTATTGCCCATTATGAAGTACCTTACGATAATTTAGTCGATTACGATGGGGGAGTTGCACGACAATTTCGGGTCACTGCTTTTCCAACAACTGTTGTCATTGATCATAAAGGTATTATTACTTACCGTCGGGTCGGTGGAATGACTGAAAGAGAATTGATGAATGTCATTCATTCAGTTCTTGAGGAAGGAAGTAATTAATATGTTTGAACCTTTAAATACATTACAACTTGGACCCGTTCAGCTGTCAGTGACGATGGCTGCCTACATGATTTGTGCCGCTACGTTTTATGGTATTTTAAGCTACTCACTAAAGAATACGGATTGGGAAATTAATCGGGAAAATATATTAAATCAAGTGTCAACCACATTTGTCATTTTTTTAGTGGTTTATAAATTTTGGCCATTTATTCTGGAACCATCATTATTATCTAATTTGAGTAATCTAATTTATTATGCTGGAGGACCCGGAGCAATTGTTGCTGCGAGTCTCGTAAGCTTAGCTTTCTTTATCGTCAGTTGGCTGAAGCAACGATGGGGCATTCACCTCATTGATCGAATAAGTATCGCTGCTTATAGCAGTTTAATTATATATTCGATCGTTCTTAAAGAAGTCGGGCAAAGTAATCCGCTTAATTTCGGCTGGAAGATTGACGGTGTTTATTTTCATTCGGTGAATGTATACCAAACTGTATTACTTGTTGTGTTTCTTTTTTTTACACTGCAATGGACAAGGTTAAATGGGAAAGGAAAAACAACGATTGTTTTAATAATCGCTTTAATTTTTACGAAAACCTTGCTTGTCCCATTTCAAATCAAGTAATATAGATTTGGATATGCTATAATTAAATTTATCGTTACAGAAAGGAGGCTGGCAAATGACCACATCAGTTTTACTCACAACCATTGGTGCAGCGATGATGGCGACATTGGCAATCATTATTCGCTTAAAAGCAACGAAAAAACCTGCATCAATAAAGAAGATTGTTTTACCTCCTTTATTCATGTCGACAGGATTTTTAATGTTTTTATATGAACCAACACGACCTGCACCACTGCAAGTTCTTGAAGCTCTTTCGGTGGGGATGCTTTTCTCCATATTATTAATAAAAACATCGAAATTTGAAATAAAAGACCAGGAAATATATTTAAAGCGTTCGAAAGCTTTTGTATTCATACTTGTTGGCCTGCTGATCGCCCGTATACTATTTAAGATCATTATCGGGGATTCGATTAATATTGAAGAGCTTAGCGGTATGTTCTTCTTGTTAGCTTACGGAATGATCATTCCGTGGCGAATTGCAATGTACTTATCATTTAGAAAAGTAGAGCAAGAATTGAAAAATAGCAGTAAGGAAACACTAGTACCTGCAGAAACATAATAAAAAGGATGGAATTCGAGGTTCCATCCTTTTTATTTATTTAAATAATGCTTGATACGGTGCGACATCAATTTGTTTTTCATTTAATTTCTTTAATAAAAATTTATGATCGCGTTTTGGTGTTGCCAGAATATAACCACGTACCACCAGCTCTTCTGTAATCACATCAGCTTTTTCCTCAACTGCTATCTCGCCAATTTTTCCGGCAATTTTTTGCCTGGCCACATCGCGAAAAAGTTCTGGAACTGGAGATACAAGCTCCTCTAAAAGTTGTTTCATATCATCCGGCCACAAATGAATCGTTTCTTTAATATAATGATCTTGCCAATCTAAAATCGACATTCCATCTTCTTTTGGCAGTTTTTTTAAAAATTTCCTAAACATAAAATATCCACCAATAAACATGACGGTTACTAAAAAAATCGTCCAAAAAACGATAAACCACATAAACCAAGTAGACATATTAACACCTCAATACTTTCATCTAACCATTAAATATTAACATAATAGGGGACGAACATAAAATATATTTTACTCGTTCACTAATTTTCTATAAAATAGAACATTGAGGTGGTTAATTCATGTTGTTTGAAATTTTAATGTACGCACTCCATTTATTTATTTCGATTATCTTTTTTATCTTAATCCCTTTACCTGTCATCATCCATGTAACTTTAACTGAAGGTTCTGAACGGATTCATTTAATTTTAAAGATTTATAAAAAGATAATTATGATTGCACATGGTGCGTTAGTTGTTATGCTTGTAACTGGTGTATTTATTCGATTTGACCTTTCACTGTGGACAATCATCGTTGTTATCGTCTGGGTAATTATTGGGGCTTATTTAGGGTTAACAGCAAAATTTGTGCGAGAATCACTAGAAGCAGCGGACAATAAGAAAGTGTTTGAGGAGTCGGTAAATAAAGTAAAAATGTTTAGTACTTTACTTATGTTAGCGATTATCGCCATGTTTATCATTAAGTTTACTGATTTTCTATAAACTAAACAAACACAAAAAAGCGCTAATAGCGCTTTTTTGTGTTTGTTTTAACGTAATAAAGAGACAAGGTTGACCCTTGCCTCTTATATTCAAATCATTATTTTACATACGCTGTTCCTACAATGACTAGTAGGATAAATAATACGACGATCAATGAAAATCCTTTCCCTGCTCCACCGTGACAGCCGTGAAATTGAGGGGTAGGTTGACAGCCGTGGAATTGAGGTCCAGCTTGATAGCCGTGAAACTGTGGTGCTCCATAGAAGTTCATAAATGGATGCCTCCTTTTTGTAGTTTCAATATAAGTATATGTAAAGGCATCCCTAATGGGTGGGCGATTGTCACGAAAGCATCCAGAATAGGCTGATACCTAGCTAAAAAATTTAAAGTGTACTTAATAAATAGGAATACCAACATTTGGTTACATAAATCATTGCAGTCTGACACAAGTTATAGATACATCATACAAAGGAGGTCATTTAAATGGCAAACAACAATAGTTCAAACAAATTAGTAGTACCAGGAGTTGAGCAAGCCCTAGACCAAATGAAGTATGAGATCGCACAAGAATTTGGTGTGCAATTAAGTGCTGATGGCACATCTCGTTCAAACGGGTCAGTTGGTGGAGAGATTACAAAACGTTTAGTTCAAATGGCTGAACAACAGTTAAATGGTAATCCCACAAAATAATTATTCCTGACCACACCTCCAATAATTAAATATATATGGAATTAGAAGCAGGTTTTCACCTGCTTCTTTTTATTGTTTTACCATAAACCCGTGCCACCATTAATGTGAAATTGCATGATGTGGGAGGAGGTAGCACGGATGCTCATCAGAAAAAACGTTAAGACGAATTCAAAAAACGTTCATTCTGACGATTGAGATTATTTTATACAAATGTTAACAAAAATAATCTCATTTATATCAGGCTTGAGACTGATTACAAATTAAACCTTAGACAGGATAATTTTCCTAAATATAAGTAATATAATCTTCCTGTATGAGAATAAATTATATCTTGTTGGCTAAAAGTTGGAGTTTCATTGTGCACATAATTTAATGAAGAAAAAGGGCGGAGGAAAAAAAGATGGGTTTCTTAAATCTTTTATTAAAGCGAAAGTTAATCGTTGGGTTGATGGTTGTGTTTGTGATATTTATCGGAACATATGCAACGACAAAGTTAGATCAAGAGTTAATGCCGCCTATTACTTTCGACGGTGCCGTTATTCAAGTGGATGCAGGAGATATGACTACACTTGATGTGGAGCAACGGGTTACGACCCCTATTGAACAGACCCTGCTTGGATTTGATGGTGTAGAAGGATTTCGATCTTCATCTAGTGTGGGTAACAGTACGATAACGATAGAGATTGAAGAAGGTCGCGGTGAAGAGGTTTCAAACGAGGTGAAATCGACATTAAATGGCTTGAAACCGCAACTGGATGGAGTTAATGAGATTCATGTTTTCCCGTATTCGATGAATGGAACGTATGAGTTTTTTATGGATATTTCAAACGGTGATAAAGAAAATATGGCTATTTTTGCAAGAGAAGTATTAGAGCCTCGTTTGGAAGCATTGCCGGAAGTACGTGATGTTGACTTAGTCGGTATGGATCAAAAAGAAATTATTATTGAATTAAAGCAAACTAAAATGGAAGAATTAGGTCTTAATGCGCAACAAATTATGGGGATCATTCAACAGTCGAACAGTGAGGTTGCATTAGGCGTATTGAACGGAGAACAAAATAAACCAACTTTGCGCTGGAATACGTCTATCCAAAATGTCAATGATGTAAAAAATATCACAATCCCTACAACAAATGGAGTAAAAAAATTAAGTGAGATAGCTGCTGTCTCAGAACAATCGAGTGAACATTCGGCTGGAGTTTGGAAAAACGGAAGTGACCATTTCATCCTTGTTCAAGTCGGAAGAGTGTCTGATGTGACACAGATTGAAATGGCTGCAGCGATAAGAGCTGAGATTGATAAAATTCGGGCTGCTGGTTTAGTTGAGGGCTTTGAATTAAATGAAGTTGTTTCACAAGCAGACTATGTGACTGATGCGATTGATGGGGTGTCCCAAAATGTTTTAATTGGAGGGATCCTCGCTTTATTCGTATTGTTATTATTTTTACGGAATATACGAGCGACGATCATCATTGGCTTAGCGATCCCTGTTTCTATTTTATTAACGTTTACGGCAATGTGGTATTTTGACTACAGCTTTAATATGTTAAGTCTCGTTGGACTAGGATTAGGAATTGGTATGATGGTCGATGCTTCTATTGTCATCCTTGAATCGATCTTTAAGAAAAAAGAACAAGGGCTTGGAAATTACGAAGCTGTCGTGAAAGGAACAATAGAAGTATCAACGGCTGTATTAGCCTCAATGCTAACTACGATTGTTGTCTTTTTGCCGATTGGATTACTCGGTGGAGAAGCTGGGAAGTTCATGATTATTTTATCATTAGTCGTTGTGTTTACACTTGTAAGTTCAGTCATTGTATCTTTTACATTAATTCCAACGCTTGCTGAAAACTTCTTAAAAGTTAGTAACAAAGCTAAAAATCGTAGTGAAGGGAAGATTATTAGGCAATATGGAAAATTAATTTCTTGGATGGGAAGAAAGAGGCGTTATCGTTACAGTGTCATTATATTGTTTATTATGATGTTTGTTGGGTCATTAACACTAGTATCCAAAGTACCGATGACAATCATGCCAGACGTTTTTAACCGATATTCTGAAGTGATGGTGCAATTAGAAAGTGGAACGACACCATCTGAGCGGGAGGAAATCGCATTAGAAATGTACGACCGCTTAAAAAGAGTGTCAGATTTAACCAATACGATTGTCATCGACAATATTAATTCGATTTACGCCATTATTAATATGACGCCAATTGAAGAGGCGACTACTGAACAAAGTGAAGTCAATGAACAAATTTTATCTGCCCTACGAGTTTTAGAAGAGCAGTACCCGATCACAAGTGTTGGTTCTGCTATGAATATGGGGGGAGGCTTCCCAATCTCACTCGAAATTAACGGGGAAGATCTTGGGGAATTAGAAGGGATTTCCCGTGATTTAATACATGAGCTTGAACAAATTGATGGGTTAGTTGGTATTAAAGCCGCCGCTGGAGAAAAGATGTTAGATGAGATTAATATTGTCTTGAAGGAAGATACCATTAAAGAGGATAATCTAACCCCTGTACAAATATCAAATATCATTCAACCTTTATTTTTAAAGAGTCCGATTGGAGAAGTCACCGCTGAAGATAATACGCCTAGACCATTAATTCTAACAACTGATCAACAAATGGACCATAAACAGCAGCTGCTTAATTTCGAGTTCACAACGCCAACAGGGGAAAAAGAAAAACTGTCTAAATATATGGAGCTTGAAAAAAATACAGTTCCGACTCAAATCGATCGAAAAGACGGTGAACGATATGTAACGGTTATCACGGATTTAGAAGGTCGTGACCTTGGCTCGGTTAATCGTGATATTCAACAAATGCTCCAAGACTTCAATACACCAAATGGGTACTCGATTTCAATGAGTGGTGATCTTGAAGCACAACAAGAAGCAATGCAAGAAATGATCATTATTCTAGGAATTGCGCTGTTTCTTGTGTATGTGGTAATGGCTGTCCAATTTAACAGTTTAAAGCACCCGATTATTGTCATGTCGATCATCCCTATGACGATTACAGGCGTCATCTTAGGGCTGTTTATTACACAAATGGAGTTAAGCATTATGTCCGCGATGGGTGTCGTCATGTTGATCGGGATCGTATTAAACAATGCGATTTTACTTATTGATCGAACGAAGCAATTAAGAAATGCTGATCACCAAGTTGCAGAAGCCGTAGTAGAAGCCGGTAAATCAAGACTACGACCGATCTTTATGACGACATTAACAACAGTGGGTGGCATGTTGCCACTAGCTCTCGCGACCGGTGTGTCGAGCAGCTATCAATCGCCGTTAGCAACAGTTGTTATCTCTGGGTTACTCTTTGCGACAATGATTACGCTCGTTCTCATTCCTGCGGTTTATTTATTGTTTGAAGACATTTCAAGAGGGTTAGGCAGGTTGAAAAGACGAAAAGGTAAGGATAAAGTGATTGCAGAAAAAATTGACTTGAAGAAAACTACGGTATAGATTTACTTACATCACACGAAAGTTAATAGACAGAACCATCTAGGTGGTTCTGTTTTTATTTTCTTCTGTTCCTCTAATAGAAATGAATATCGGTTGGTAAAGTATTTAATTTGTTGAATTACCAATGAACTAGACTTCTATCAACTTCCTTGTTATTTAACCAATAACAAAGACTATGAGCATACATATTTAGTATGCTTATTCTGATTTTAGAGTATTTCGTTATATAGAAATAAAAAAGTGACCCAAAAATGTAATAGAAGTTATGCTTACATTTCTCTCTCCTGCTAACGGCTTAACTTTATGAAAACAATTAGAGAATGGAAAAAGTAACATCCTCTATTTATGATTGAGTCCTAGTAAAATATGTACTTTTTTAAGGGTAGTAAAGACATTCCACCATTTGTCTATGAGAACAAGTACATAAGAAATTACAATATAATGTTCCATAATTAACCAAATTAAGTATAAAATTCCTATCTTTTCGAGCGGCGAAGGAATACTCCTTCTAGTATGGAATATTTAGCGTGTCGGAATAATTCGGCTTTTCTATTCAGTTCTTTTCGGCAAAATATCCAATGGGAGTGTTTGTTATGAAAAAGAAGAAGGTAGTAAAAACATTAGGAGCAATGGTTCTGTGTACAAGCTTATTAGCTCCAATAGTTACACCTAGTGTATTTGCACAAGAAACAACTTCTCATCATCATGATTATTCGATTTCGGGGTTTATGACACATGAACAAATGGCAAAGCGACTTGAACAAATTGAAAGAACGAGTCAAGGAAGAGTTCAGGTGGAAGTGGTAGGAGAATCCAACAGAGGAAGAGACATTTATATGGCACGAGTTGGAACAGGGGATAGAGTCGTATTAATCCAAAGTGAGATCCATGGGAACGAAAAAACAGGGACAGAGGCAATTATGAATATGCTTCAACAGCTTGGGAATAACTCACGACAATCTCAAAAAATTCGTGACGAACTCACTATAGTTTTCATGCCTAAGATGAACCCAGATGGAGCTGAAATGGATAAACGACGAAATGATATGACGTGGGCTGAGGTTGTGGAAGCTTTCCCTCAACTTTCAAATGCTAGTGCTCCAGCCTGGAACTACCTAGATAGAGGAGTTAGTCAAAGCTATAATTATGCAGAAAATCCTGGATTTGACGTTAACCGTGATTTTAATCCAAATTTAAATTATGTTCCTCAACCTGAAGATTTTCCAGGTCGTTCAGCAGCGCCTGGCTGGTTTATTACACCAGAAGCACAAGCTTCACGTGATGTATATAAAGGTTTATTAGAGGAGTTTGGAAACGTTGATGTGTTCGTTGACCTTCACCACCAGGGTATATATTACGTAGAAGGAACAGATGACAGAGTGACATTATCGATTTCAGGTCAGTTTGTTCCAGACCCTAATACAGAACAAGGAGCAAAGTATCAAGAGTACAAAGAAAAATATAACTATGATTTCTCTCGACAATTAAATGTTGCCATCTATGATGCGTTGAATAGCATTGGTAACTCACCGTTTGGAAATGTAACACTTTATTCTCAAGGACTGGATCTGCCAGGTACTGCCCTAGGAACCTATGCGTTAAATGGTAGTGGAACGGTTCTGTTTGAAGTAACTGGACAAACGCAAAATTTTGGTCAAAAAGAACGTGGTAAACTCGTTAAAGCTGTAGAGCGCGGATTATATGGAATTATTGACGGTATGGTTGATGGTTCTGTATATGAAATTGACCCGGAAGAATATGAAAATATTCCACTTACATCAAGGTGGCCAGCAAGTGGTGGTTTTTAATAATAGGACATCATCAAAAAAACAACCATTCTCCTTATGAAATGGTTGTTTTTAATATTTTGAGTTTCTTATGATTTTGAGGGCTTATTTTCGTCGCCATAAATCAGACTGACCTAATATTCCTTTAAACTGGTCGTGGGGCGGTTTGATTGTTTTACATTTCTCACAAGTACCGATGTTAGCTTTAGTATTTTCAATCTCTTGAGTTAAGTCTCTGCCACATTCTCTACAGAAAAAAGCCGGATATAACACTGAATTGCTCCTTCTCTTTTACTCATAGTATAACCGAGAATATAGCAAGTATTCAGTAAATTAAAGTTGTATTGTTTTAATGTGACTATCGTTAATAATAATTTTAAATTAACGATTATGGCGGGACTGTGTGGGAATCGAACCCACCGGAGACAGCACGTGCCTCCCGAGAGGTTTTTAAGTTCTATATGGTCTATACTTTATAGCATCAAAGAGAGCTGTATAGTGCTTTGTATTAAGCTTTTGATAATTTATTGTGATCTTGAGTTTCGTTAAATTTTTTAATTTGTGCACCAAGCTCGGCACCGATTTTAGATTTTAAAACAACGTAGAATGTTAAGATGTTGCAGTTGTACAACAATGGCAAAATAAGAAATAAGATTATACTTAGATCTGACTTACCTCTTGATCTTAAGAAATTGGGTAAGGTAGAGTCAGACCTTAGTTCTTTTAAAGAAAAATGAATTAGCTGAACAAAAAATGAAGTAAGCAATGATGAACTTTTTAAACAGCTGCTTTGATATCTTCCCACTTGATAATGATTTATTATAATTTGTTAACTTTAAGTTATATTATTAATTATATTAACGTTTGGTTTACAAGTGGGGAGCAATGGGTTATTATGGTGATTATGGGACTTTTGGCCTTGGGAAAATATAATATTTTTTTAAGGTGTGATTTTTATAGAAGAGATTTTAATTTGAAAAGGATGGAATTTAATGAAGTATATCAAACTCAGTATCTTTGTCCTACTACACATTAGTGTCTTATTAGCTTGTTCGGAAAATACAAGCACCGAAGTCAAGGGATTAATCGGAAAATGGATAGAAGAGACACCTGGACAGTTGATTTTAGAATTTATGGAAGATGGCACTATTATTTATGAAACAGACGAAGGAAAAGAAGAGGCTGAATACCAAATTAGTAAAAACAAAGTTACGATTAACTTAAGCGAAGAATCATTAACATATAATTACAAGGTCGATAATGATGAACTTATGCTTAGCAACAAAGAGGAAGAACTGCTATTTGTAAAAGAAACATCTGATAATACAAGAGTTATTGAAGAAGAAGCCGTAAGAGAACCGGTTGATGAAGTTAAACTAGTAAAACAATTTTCAGAAATAATATATACCATTTATCAACTAAGTTTCGAGCAAGGGTGGTCATTAGAAATTCAGGAACCGGATTATCAACTAATCTTGGATTCGATCAGTGATTTTGCTACAGAAAACTTTGTAAACATACTTTTAGAAGACAAAATAGATGCTTTTATAATGGATGGGGGTATAGGAGGCCTGTTACTTGGTAACGTGCAACCCGAAGTAAGAATAACATCAGAAATGATTGATGATGATTTGCTGAAAATAGATACACTATCTTTTGCTACTATGGAAGGAGCGGGAGGAGTAATTACAATCTTTGCTATGTATGTTGAGGATAAATGGTTAATAGATCGGTTTGAGTTTATATCTTATGACTTAGATTTAACATGGGAAGAAGCAGAGAGATATTTCGAAAAAGAAAATATGGTAGTGACAAGAATTAGAGAAGATATGGAAGAATCCCTTGTTTATTATTTTGAAGAAGTAAATAGTAATAACGATTTCCCGATCTTCAAAGTGTATTCAGACAGTGGTTTAGTTATCGACTTACCGCGATCCTATTTAGAAGATTCTACTAAAGAGCCAGCTGCTAACTTTGGTTCATCTTCAACGTCAGACGGAATTGGATATAATATCCCAACGTTGGAGGACCTTCGAACATCCTTAAAAAATGTCAAGTTAAGTTTCAAGGGAGAACTAATTAGTATTGAAGACTGGAGTGTAGAAATCATTAATAACAATTTAATAGTTGAAGCCTTACATATTCCAGATTCAACGCTTGAAGTATTTGATACCATTCATGCTGCTAATGAACAAGAACTTGTAAGAGATTGGGGAAGAAATCTTGTAAATAATATTACCCAGTACACTTCAGCCAATAATTTAACTTGGTCGTTAGATGTAGGTACAGACTGCTACACATTTGAACCAACCTCTTTTGACCAGAAAGATTTGATTGAATATATGGGGTCTTGTGGTTTTAGTTTTCCAATTGTTTTTGCAAGTGATAGATTTATAGAACCAATGGTATTTTTTGAGGAGTTTTGATCAAATTAAATATTTATTTACTCTGACTTTCCATTTAAGCGGCCTTAGTTCTTAATTCAACAGGACTAAGGTTGTTTTGTTTTTTTACATTTACGTTGTAATAACTAATGTATCTTTTTATAGCCTTGAGATACTGTAAAGAGGGGAGCTAAACCGAGGTCTAACTCTTCAAGTTGCTATTTGACAACTGAGATGACAAACATAGATAATTATGCAATTTATTATTCTATATAAATATAACTGAATATTTTTCAAGTCTAAGAATCTTATGCTTTGTGGCAATTTTTTGCTACCAACTCTTTCATAATTCTTTTTGCTCTTATAAAATCTAAAGCTTCTTTTAATAAATCATCTTCTAATAGTTTATTGTCGATAATAAGTTTATTTTCACCCTTAATTAAACCGATATCAGAAACATGGTGAACAAATGTTGAGTTATTTTTATCTGAAGCTTTGTCAGGAATATCTGAATAACCGACGAGGTAATCAATAGACGTCCCAAATAAATTAGCAATATTCTTTAAGGTATCTATTTCAGGATTACGAATTCCGTTCTCATAACCTGATACGGCTACTTTGGATACCCCTATTATCTCACCGACTTCTTGTTTACAAAGACAATTGCATCATTTAAGAATGTCCGAAACATCTGAGGAGCTGCCTTCTTTTTTAAGGAAAGCAGAGTTACACTCATGGACCTATCAAGAGTTTCTTCGGGAATTACTTTCTTATGAGGAAAAGCGCCGGAAGAAAAGATGATCGCAAAACACTTGAAGTGGGCAAAGTTTCCTTATCAAAAAACTCTTGATGAGTTTGATCTTAAAGAATTGCCATCACTTAGTAAGAGACATTAAGACAGCTACAAGAGCTCTCTTGGCTTGAAGAATTTTTTAATCTAATATTTTTAGGGGCGCCAGGTGTTGGCAAAACGCATAAAGCTATTGGGCAAGCCCTTTCTGCCGAAGGTAATACAGACTAAATGAAGCAGATACATGGAAGGAAAGATTGTATTCTTACCTGGGGAGGTCTGATTGGTACGCCAAACTCCTTTGGTAACCTATTTAGTGATAAATAGCTGAACAGTCAGAAGTCAGCAGACGTCATAGTACTTCATCAACTCGAGATGATGAAGGAAGGACTGAACAATTAGGAAGAATGAGAACTCGGCGTCTAATTCCTATGTTGAAACAGACAATCCAAGAGGACTTACTTGAAGGAGGAAGTGGTGAATACACGGGGACTTCAAGAGGTTGGAATAGGAATTGAAACAAAACAGACAAACTCATTCACGTGGAAAGGAATATCGAAATGTTAATGGAACGAATACTATCACGAGATAAAATGGCAAAGACCGGTATCTATTTATGGGGAAACGATTAATGGAATTTCTAAAAAAACATCAAGAAACGTATCATTCGCTGAAAGAAGAATTGGGAGAGACTTTGAATCCGTTGGATCTTGTTTTTTACAATTCCAAGGGAAATTATATTGATCCAAGAGAAGTATCCAAAGCATTAAAGGTAGCGATTAAAAGAGCAGTTCTTCAGATAGCCGTTTTCATGACCAAAGGCATTCACATGCGACGATTTTGCTTCAAAAAAACGTCCATCACAAAATTGTAAGTGATCGTTTAGGTCATTCGAAATCTTCCATTACAGTGGATTTATATAGTCACGCTGTTCCATCTCTTCAGGAAAGTGCTGTAGACGTTTTTGATCAAGTATTCGATGAATAACAAAATCGGCACCGTTTCGGCACCGGTGCATAAAAAAAGGGTCATCCTTCCCTCTCTCAAGATAAGAGGGGAAGGACTAAACCCTTGATATGTAAGTGTTTGGCGGGACTGTGTGGGAATCGAACCCACCGGAGACAGCACGTGCCTCCCGAGAGGTTTTGAAGACCTTGGGGGACACCAGTACCCCAGCCAGCCCCGTATAGATACTTGCGGACAACTAAACACTATTATAGTATTTTTCGTCCTGTTAATTCAAGAGTTGTTTTTTCTTGAGGTTAGCGGTTGACGCTGGAGACGCCAATACCTATACTAAATAAGTTATCATTCTATACATAAATTAGGTGAAGTAAATGGACTTTGATATTCAATATTTATCATTCTTCGTCATTGATAGTGAAGGACAAGGGGAACAAGGAGCGAAAAGCTACAAACATTATCAAACGTTAGATGAAGTTTCTTACGTAAATCATCCTTTAAGTGACTTTCTTGAAGGGGAGTTAATGAAAATTTCTAAGAGAAAAGTTGAAAGGCATCCAAAGTCTGATCAAGTCCCTACGAAAATAGGAAGGTTTCTCGTGGAAGAAGGGTATGACTTAGCATCAAACCCGAATTACAATCAATTTAATAAAATTCGTAGTGCTGAGTCCTCGGACGATTTTCAACATAGCTGCGAACAATTGGTCCGATCCTATATGGATACAAGTTCGATCCGAGGAGGCGCATTAATTGTTGCTAGAGCTAAACTAAATAAGTATTTCGATGAACCATTTGTTTTCGTTTTAAAATGTGATTTTGAACCGAAAGTAGCTACCATTACAGATGAAAGAAGTTTGATCCAACAGGTTGAAATGGCGATAACAACCAAAAATATGAAGTCGATCCAATACCCCTACATGCCAGAAGAGGGGATGATCGAAGAATGGGAGTTAAAAATTCATCAATCGTCTCACTCCCGTTATTTCGAAGATTTCCTGAAGTTTGTAGAGTATGAACGATCGATGCCTGAAATTGTGAAAGATCAAGTGATTACGATGGCAAAGCAGTATTATGAAGATACGGGAGTTATGCCTAACCTAAAAATTACACAGCCTGAGGAAGAAGAAACCGAAGAAATCGAAGAAACGGAAGCTATAAGTCCTGCTGAAGCACCATCACCACCACCACAAACGGATTTCGATACAACGATGGAAGTGTGGGCGACAACGCCAAAACGGGAACTCCAAGAGCAGTGGTCAGCCGAACAAGTGATGGAAGCGTCTTATCATCTTGTCGAACAAATTCCTGAATTAGACTTATCGTTTAAATTAGATCATATCGGAATTAAAGCACTTCTTTCTGACTTTGGTGTCAACGTTCATATTGGAAAACAAAATGGTCGGTATTATGTATTATTAGAAGGGGACAGGCTGGAGTTTGGCAAAGGGGCGTCACCCGTTGAATTTTTACGACCAAATGAAATGAAAGACATCATCGATAAATTTGGGAAGTAATTAGAAAGAAATCCACTATCCTCTTCTTTATTTTTTGTTTATCAGCATAGAAACTTATGGATAACAAACAATAAGAGATGAGGTGATAACGGGTGAATAAAGAAATTACAACGGCACTAACGACGATCGGTATTGCGCAGTTACTGAAAGTTCCTTTGAATAAACAAGCGACGGGATCGTGGAATTGGAAATCAGTTATTGAAAGTGGGAATATGCCAAGTTCACACTCTGCAGGAGTTACCGCATTAGCAACGTACGTTGGTTTAAAAAAGGGATTTACTTCTGTCGATTTTGCGTTAGCAGCGGTGTTCGGCATGATTGTCATGTATGACGCACAAGGTATTCGAAGACAAGCTGGGGAATTGTCAATAAAGGTAAATCATTTGGACGATGAAATAGAACGACTAGCGGGACATGACCGGCATGCAGCACATGAAGAAGAGGATCGTAAGTTAAAAGAAATGTTAGGTCATCAACCACGCGAAGTCTTTGCTGGAGCGTTATTAGGTGCTTTTACGGGAGCGATGAGTTACTTTTTAAATAAGAGATAGAGGCTATATCCAATGGATATAGCCTCTCGTTTTTTTATTATTTTTGCTTATTTTCAATTGGTAAGTGAACGGTAACGGTGGTACCACTGCCAAGTTCACTATCAATATGCAGGGAACCGTTATGATTTTGGATAATCTTATACGAAACCGTCATTCCGAGACCTGTCCCTTTTTCTTTCATTGTAAAAAACGGCTCGCCAATTCTTTGCAGGCGTTCTCTCTCAATGCCACAACCTTCATCGATTACTGCAACGCAGATGTTTCCTTCGTTTTGAAAAATCTTTACCTTAATGAGGTCACCTTCAATAGAAGCCTCAATCGCATTTTTAATAATATTAATAAATACTTGCTTAAGATGGTAGGCTTCACAATCAATGAGAGGGAGGTCGTCTGCTGCATCCACTTCTATTTTAACCCCAGTCAATTTTGCCTCGGAGATCATTAAATCGATAACACTTCTTAATAAATTAACGATATTATTTTGAGTAAAGGCTTCTTTTTGAGGCTTCGCAATTAATAGAAGTTCATTTACAATAATGTTAATCCTCTCTAATTCTTTATCCATAATTCCTAAATAAAAGTCATTATCCCCTTTATTTTCCTGGATTAATTTAACAAATCCTTTTAAAGAGGTTAGGGGGTTGCGAATTTCATGAGCCACACCGGCAGCTAATTGTCCTACAACTGATAACTTTTCATTTTTCGCAATCAATTCTTCCGCGCGTTTAATGTCAGTCACGTCTCTTCCAATAACGACTAAGGATTTGCGTTTTCCTTCTTTAGTGAACAAAGGGACTTTAATGACTTGAAAAATTCTTTCTCCTTCTTCTAGTTGGAGAACTTCTTCGAATTGTATTGGTTTTCGCTTAGCCCATGCTTCTTCGTCTGTTTTAACACACTCTATGAAGTGCTCACGATAGTCAGGGTATAACTGACTAAGTTCTGCATCATTCTTTCCAGAGTAGTCATCCTCGTGCAGATCATATAATTTATAAGCAAAGTCATTTAGTTGGAGCCAACGATTTTCACCATCTTTTATAGAAATAAAATCTGACATCGCATTAATAAAAGAGGACAGCATTTCGCGTTCTTCTTCAACTTTTTGCATTTTATATTGGTTTTTAAATAATATAAAAAAAAGTATTCCTGACACAACGATAAAGAACCAGCCTTTAAAGGTTCTCCATATCGTATCAATATTACTTGACTGCTCCATATGAGTTAGAAATAGGTCCGTCCCGAGAATCCAAACGATCCCTAATATAATGTATAGTAAGGGAATTTTATAATAAGGTTTAGTTTTTAATAAGCGATTTAAAGCTTTCATACTATCCGCCTTTCTCCATCGATTCAAGCCCTATTATAACACTTGTTCCACAAAAGGTTATAAGATAATTAATGTAAATATTTTAGCTTCTATAAAAAATAGTTATAATAGGGTGAAATGAGCTAGTTGGGGTGATCAAGATCAAAACACATTATACAATAGGTTTAGCAGGGCACATCGATCATGGAAAAACATCATTAACAAAAGCACTAACGAATATGGAAACGGATCGATTAAAAGAAGAACAAGAGCGAAATATTTCAATAGAGTTGGGGTATGCTTATTTTCAACTTTCGGACGAATCTGTCATCTCAGTTATTGATGTGCCAGGACATGAGCGGTTTATACGGCAAATGATTGCAGGAGTTGCCGGTATTGATTTAGTGTTGCTCGTTGTTGCAGCGGATGAGGCTGTGATGCCGCAAACGAGAGAACATATAGAAATTCTCCGCCTTCTTGGTATTGAACGCGGAATAATAGTAGTTACGAAAATAGATAAAGTTGATGAAGAATTACTAGCGTTAGTTGAAGAGGATATTCGCTCAGAATGTACAGGGACATTTCTCGAGAGTGCCCCAATCTGTAATGTAGACAGCGTTAGTTTAAAAGGGATTGATGATTTAAAGCAATTAATTAACAATGAACTCCACTTTGTAACACATCGAAACTCAATGGGTCCTTTTCGTTTGCCTATTGACCAAGTATTTTCTGTTCAGGGACAGGGAACTGTAGTACGTGGAACGGTTTATGAAGGTAGAATAAGAGAAGGTGAATTTCTTGAAATCTTACCATCGGAACAAAAGACACGAGCACGGCAAATTCAAGTCCATCACCAGCCTGTTCAAGAAGCAGCAGCTGGTCAAAGAGCGGCAATCAACATCGGAGGTTTATCCAAGGATGAGGTAAAACGAGGAGATGTTCTCGTTTCTTCACAACATTACACGGTAACGACGATAATCGATGTCTCTTTACAAGTTGTAAAAAAATTAGATTATCCTGTCAAGCAAAGAGGGTACATAAAAGTACATATCGGCACTGCGGAAGTCTATGGTAAGATCGTTATGTTTGATCGAAATAAACTTGAGGAAAAAGAAGAAGTACTTTGCCAATTGCAGCTCGAAGAACCAGTCGTTACAAAGCGAGGGGACCATTTTATATTAAGGCGTCCTACCCCTATGGAGACGATCGGCGGGGGAATAGTGATAAACGCAAATGGGCAAAAGTACCGTTTCGGTGAAAAAACAGTAGAAATGCTTAAACGTAAACAAGCAGGTGAACCAAAAGACATCATAATCGAAGTTGTGAAAACGCAGCAAAGTGTTACTCATGAACAATTATTAATTCAATCTGCAATTGATGAAGAGGAATTAACAGTTATCATGGACCAACTCCTAGAGACAAATAAGATCATAGAGTGGGAGAAGGGACAATTTACATTACGAACTCTTTATGAGAGCACGTTGTTACAAATGAAAGAGGACCTCAGACAATTTCATGAAACTAACTCTATGCAAATCGGTAAAAAAAAGGCAGAAATTACTCAAAGTTTTGGAACAATCATTCAGCTCAAACTTCTAGAATATTTTATTCAGTTAGCTGTTGAAAAGGGTGAAATTACGAGAGAAGGACCTTTTTTAGCGTTGAAAGAATTTACACCATTTATCCCTAAAACATGGGAAAAGCGGATCAACTTTATTTGTTCGGGCTTAAAAGAAGAAGGCGTGAATGTATCACCGTTAAGCGACTGGTTTACACGGCAGCAAATTCCATCAGACCTTCAAGAGGAGATTAGGCATTTCTTGGTGCGAAACGAACAACTATATGCCCTCGATGAAAAACACTTTATTCATGAGGCTGTTTTAAAGGAAACAGTTACCCATTTACAAAATGGAACGAGTAAGGAATTTTCGCTCAAAGATGCAAAAGAAGTCTTGAATGTTTCTAGAAAGTATCTTGTTCCGTTATTAGAACTGCTAGATCGGTTAGGTTACACAACCCGACAAGAGCAAAATCGAGTGTGGAAATAGTATAAAAAGCCAGGTACCCTAAACTTGTTAAGTTTGAGGTACCTGGTACCCTTATGTCTAACGAAATAGTTACTTTACATATATTGCTTTTTCCTGGTTCTCAATTACATTACCAATGATCCTTGCCTCGCGAATTCCCTTTGCTTGTAGCTCATTAATATAGAGTTCCGCTTCTCTTTTAGAAAGGCTGATGAGTAACCCGCCGGAAGTAATCGCGTCACAAAGAATGGCACTCGTACTTTCTGGCAGAGAGTCGTCATAGTGAACGACATCCTCTAACCACTTTGCATTAGCCTTAGAGCCGCCAGGAATAATTCCTTTATTAGCTAACTCATATGTCCCATCGAGTAGAGGAACAGACTCATGATTAATAATAAAGCTAACCTCACTAGCTTTTGCCATTTCAAAAGCATGCCCTAACAATCCAAAGCCTGTTACATCAGTTACAGCATGTGGTCGATAGGGAGATAACGTTTCAGAAGCCGTTTTATTTAATGTAGCCATGACTTCGGTAACGTTTGCTTCTTGTTCTGCTGTTACAGCATTTCGTTTAATCCCTGTTGTTAGTATTCCTACTCCAATTGGTTTAGTTAGAACTAGTACATCACCGTGTTTTGCACCATAGTTTTTAAACACTCGTTCAGGGTGAACAAAGCCAGTAACAGATAGACCGAACTTGGGTTCTTGATCATCGATAGAATGTCCGCCGATGATAACCGCACCAGCTTCTTTCACTTTGTCCGCTGCGCCTAACAATATCTGGGCAAGCATTTCTTCTGGAAGTTTCTTAATAGGGAAACCAACTATATTTAAAGCCGTTTTCGGAACTGCTCCCATTGCATACACGTCACTTAATGCATTCGCAGCAGCAATTTGACCAAACATATAAGGGTCGTCAACAATCGGTGTGAAATAATCAACCGTTTGAACGATCGCTAGGTCCTCTGTTATTTTATATACACCAGCATCATCAGATGTTTCTAATCCAACGAGAACATTAGGATCTTCAGTCGTTTTAGGTAAATGGCACAAAACTTGCGCCAGGTCTCCTGGACCTAATTTGCATCCTCAGCCAGCTTTTGTAGACATTGCTGTAAGGCGGATTTTTTCACGTTCGTCCATGTTCTTCTCCTCCTTCCACCTTCATTTAATCTTAGTATAATGAATGTTTTTGCATACTGGCAAATGATACCTTACAATGGAAGGTGAAATACAATGATGAAGGGAAGGTTGTTTTTTATGAATTATAAAGTATCTGTTCAATTTTGCATGATGTGAAACTTCGCACCTAAAGCCGCAAGGTTTGCGGAAGAGTTATTTAATCACTTTAGAGGCAATATTGAAACATTAGAGTTAATCCCAAGTTCAGGTGGTGCTTTTGAAGTAACCGTGAATGGAGAACAACTCTATTCGAAGCTTGAAACAGGTGAATTCCCTGAAACAAGTCTGATTATTGACAAAATGGAAAAAATGTAAGAAACGATATAATATAAAAAGGCGTTTTGTGGGGGACAAAAGCCCCGTGAGATGCAAGTATTAAATAGTAATGGAATTATAACCTGACTGGTAACCTTTATGTGGAAAATATGCTAGTTAAACGAAAAGAGGCTGACATCAGGATACAGCCTCTTTTTCATGGTTATTATGTAACGAACGAACGAGAAGAGGGTTTTCAATGAATGAGTTAATGAGACAACTGCCTCCAATTCACGAAATTCAAAAACATGAAAGGTTTTTAGCAATAAAAGATAGGTACAGCCTTTCACAAGACCAATTAACTGCAATGGCTAAGGAAGTGGTAGCACATATTAGAAAAGAATTGCTCAATACTTCTGACAGCGAGTGCACTCTAGCCCCCGAACAAATTCAGCATCGTATTTTTGAGGAACTTGAAAAGAAAGTGAAAGAATTTTCAGCTTACTCTCTTCAACGTGTCATTAATGGTACAGGAACCATCTTACACACGAATTTAGGCAGGGCGAAGTTAAGTGAAGAAGCCATTGATCAAGTTGTTATGGCAGCAAGAAATTACTCTAACTTAGAATACAATATCGAAAATGGGACGAGAGGCTCAAGGCACGATATTATTGAAAAAGTAATTAATACCGTTACCGGTGCAGAAGCTGCGATGGTTGTGAATAATAATGCATCAGCAGTATACCTCATTCTAAAGGCATTAGCGCAAGAAAAAGAGGTAATCGTTTCTCGAGGTGAATTAGTTGAGATTGGCGGCTCTTTTCGAGTCTCTTCGATTATGGAAGAAAGCGGAGCAACACTTGTGGAAGTTGGTACAACAAATAAAACGCACTCGTATGATTATGAAGAAGCGATAACAGAACAAACCGCTATGATAATGAAAGTGCACACGAGTAATTTTAGGACGATTGGGTTTACCGCGTCTGTTCCTTTAAAAAATCTTACATCAATAAAAAAGAATCACCCTCAAGTACTATTGTATGAAGACTTAGGAAGCGGTGCTCTTCTTGACTTTCGTGATTTCCACATTGGGGAAGAGCCAACGGTCAAGGAAGCATTAGGAAATGGAGCAGATATCGTATCCTTTAGCGGAGATAAGCTTTTGGGCGGTCCACAAGCCGGTATTATCGCTGGAAAAAAAGCCATTATTCAACGCTTGAAAAAACATCAATTAGCACGAGTACTTAGGGTCGATAAAATGACACTAGCAGCACTTGAAGCTACGTTAAAAGCTTATACAAATTCTGATGAAATGCGAAATGAAATACCTACTGTTAAGGCCATATTAGAGTCTAAAAGCAGTATTCAAAAAAGAGCCATGCAATTTTTAGAAAAAGGACAAGGTCTACCATATCACTTAAAACTTGAAGAAGGAACATCACAAATTGGTGGTGGAACGATGCCAGGAGTTGAATTAGGCACTTTCTTAGTGTCCATTGCAAGGAAAGGGTGGAGTGCACAGCGGTTATTTAACGAATTGCGTTTAAGTGAACCTTCTATTGTTACTCGAATTATTGACGAGAAAGTTCACATTGACTTACGTACCATTACAGAGGAAGAGGTGGATATTATCATTACCACGCTTCAACGTCTATAAAAAATCAGTAAATTATGTCATTGATAGCCATCAGTGGAAAAAACCTTCTCCACTGATGGAAATTCATCTATTAACCCTCACCATCGGTTTGGCCAACGTGATTCCGTTGTTTTACTTTTTTAGAACCTTTCATTGGTGCCGGTTGACCAGGGTTCTCTCCTTTAGGGGCATTCTTGCGGATATCTTTGTAAGAATTGTGTTCTGCCATAATTTATCCCTCCTTTATTTAAACAAGCATCGGATAGCATCTAAATAACTTACAGTAATAGTATCTAAAATCTTTATTCGGTTTATTCGATGAATAAAGCAACATAAAGTAATGAAAAATAAAATGAGATTATTGAGGAGGGATACTATGCCTTATCATAAAGATAAACAACAATCGTTCCAAGCCGCAGAACAAGCTTTTGTTCAAGCCCAAGAAGCGACAGCTTCCATTGACACAACTAGGGCAGATTATGGACATAATGTAAAAAGAGCAAAGCAAGAAATAGAAGAAGCATTTACTCAAATCAATAAAGCCTTAACCAATGCATCAGAACATCAAAGAGAACAGCTAAATAAATACGAACAGGACTTAGAGCAGTTACGAAGTCAAGTCCAAGAGTAAACGTCAACATAACATGAAGCACCCCCAATTTAGTCAAAAATCTAAATTGGGGGTGCTTTTCTGTTAACTGTGTTAGTGTTTATTGTTTTCGTGGCGGAATGTGTAATTTTCAAATGTCACACGCCTATTCAATAGTTAGCCAACATAGCAGAATTTTCTTATTGATTTTTCTTTTTCTTCTTATTGTTTTGTCTTTGCTCCTCAGTCAATGGTTCATTTGCCATTTCTTGCCCAAACTTGGAATTATAGCCTACATCTTTCCCTTGTCCTTTAGCAGCATTAGCTCCAGGAATGATGTGGTTAGATTTTCGTTTAGTCAATGAAATCACCTCCATTTCAATAGTTTTTCTAAAATCTTAATATTAATTTAAAAAATTCATTTATTCTTTAAGAATCTTTTGCTATTCTAGAGTAGGGAAAATGACATTCGAGTGTTAAAAGCGCTTACCTAGGTGCTTTTACAAAATTTAATTAAATTTTTTCCCAACTATTTCGACAACTTTGTCAATCTGTTATATAATAGCTATGAGGAGGGAATACATATGACAAATACTTTTAACGCACGTTCATCTTTTGAAGCGAATGGTAATAAGTACGATTACTATCGCCTTCAAGCATTAGAAGAAGCTGGTGTTGGAGAAGTCTCTAAACTTCCTTATTCAATTAAGGTTTTATTAGAGTCAGTTCTTCGCCAAGAAGACGGTTTTGTTATTAAGAAAGAACATGTAGAAAATCTAGCAAAATGGGGAACTAGTGAAGTACAAGACATTGATGTACCTTTCAAACCTTCACGTGTAATTTTCCAGGACTTCACTGGAGTACCATGTGTCGTTGACCTTGCTTCTTTACGTAAAGCAATGGCTGACCTAGGTGGAGACCCGCAAGTAATTAACCCTGAAATTCCTGTTGATCTTGTAATTGACCACTCAGTACAAGTAGACAAAGCAGGTACTGCTGACTCATTAGAGTTCAACATGAACCTTGAATTCCAACGTAATGAAGAAAGATATCAGTTCCTTAGCTGGGCGCAAAAAGCATTTGATAATTACCGTGCTGTTCCACCAGCAACAGGTATCGTTCACCAAGTTAACTTAGAGTATTTAGCAAATATTATCCAAACGACAACAGATGAGAATGGTACAGTAGCATTACCAGACTCAGTATTTGGTACAGACTCTCATACAACAATGATAAACGGTATTGGTGTTCTTGGATGGGGTGTTGGTGGTATTGAAGCAGAAGCTGCAATGCTAGGACAACCTTCATACTTCCCAGTTCCTGAAGTTATTGGAGTAAAAGTTACTGGACAACTTCCAAGTGGAACGACTGCTACTGACGTGGCTTTAAAAGTTACTCAAGTACTTCGTGAAAAGAAAGTTGTTGGTAAATTCGTTGAGTTCTTCGGTGAAGGACTTGCACAAATGCCGCTTGCAGACCGTGCTACAATTTCTAACATGGCTCCTGAATATGGTGCTACATGTGGTTTCTTCCCGATTGATGAGGAAGCATTAAACTACTTACGCCTAACAGGACGTTCTGAAGAGCAAATTAAGTTAGTTGAAGAATATTGTAAAGCGAACAGCATGTTCTACGTTCCTGGTGAAACTCCAGATCCAGTATTTACTGATGTAGTAGAACTTGACCTTTCTGAAATTGAAGCTAACCTTTCAGGTCCTAAGCGTCCACAAGACCTTGTACCACTTTCTCAAATGCAGGAATCTTTCCGTAATGCAGTAGTGGCACCTCAAGGAACTCAAGGTTTAGGTCTTTCAGAAGATGAGTTCAATAAAGAAGTTACAGTTCAACTAGCGAATGGTAACGAAACAACAATGAAAACAGGTGCAATTGCAATTGCTGCAATTACAAGTTGTACAAATACATCTAATCCGTACGTTTTAGTAGGGGCAGGTCTTGTTGCGAAGAAAGCTGTAGAAAAAGGCTTACAAGTTCCTGAGTATGTAAAAACATCTTTAGCACCAGGTTCAAAAGTTGTAACAGGTTACTTACGTGACTCTGGACTACTTCCTTACCTTGAGCAATTAGGGTATAACATTGTTGGTTACGGCTGTACGACTTGTATCGGTAACTCAGGTCCTCTTGCTGACGAGCTTGAAAAAGCAATCGCTGACAATGACTTAACAGTTACTTCTGTACTTTCTGGTAACCGTAACTTTGAAGGACGTATTCACCCGTTAGTGAAAGCGAACTACTTAGCTTCACCTCCATTAGTAGTTGCTTACTCATTAGCAGGTACTGTAGATGTTGATCTTAAGAACGATCCAATCGGTAAAGATAAAGACGGAAACGATGTATTCTTTAAAGACATTTGGCCAACTGCTGAAGAAGTTTCTGCTGTTGTAGAACAGACAGTAACTCCTGAGTTGTTCCGTAGAGAATATAACGATGTATTCGAAAGTAATGAGCGTTGGAACGAAATCGAAACAACAGAAGATGCGCTTTATAAGTGGGATGACGAGTCTACTTACATCGCAAATCCTCCTTATTTCGAAGGACTTTCTAAAGAGCCAGGCGAAGTTAAACCACTTTCAGGCTTACGTGTATTAGGTAAATTTGGTGATACAGTAACAACTGACCATATTTCACCTGCTGGTTCATTCAGTAGTACGACTCCAGCTGGAAAATACCTAGTATCTAAAGGTGTTGAGCCAGTAGACTTTAACTCGTATGGTTCTCGTCGTGGACATCATGAAGTAATGATGCGTGGTACGTTTGCAAATATCCGTATCCGTAACCAAGTAGCTCCTGGTACAGAAGGTGGATATACAACTTACTGGCCAACTGGCGACGTAATGGCAATCTATGATGCGGCTATGAAGTATAAAGAAGATGGTACTGGCCTTGCGATCCTTGCTGGTAAAGATTACGGTATGGGAAGTTCACGTGACTGGGCAGCTAAAGGTACTAACCTATTAGGTGTTAAAACAGTTATCGCTGAAAGCTATGAGCGTATCCACCGTTCTAACCTAGTATTAATGGGTGTTCTTCCACTTCAATTCTTAGAAGGTGATAGCGCTGAGACTTTAGGCTTAACTGGAAAAGAAACGTTTGAAGTAGCAGTTACAAATGATGTTAAACCTCGTGATATTGTAACGGTTACTGCAACAGACGAAGATGGAAACAAAAAGCAATTTGATGTACTAACTCGTTTTGATAGTGAAGTTGAAATTGAATACTACCGTCACGGTGGAATTCTTCAAATGATCCTTCGTAACAAACTAGCTAACGAAAAAGCAAATGCTTAATTCCTAAAATAAACAAGGCTGACCATTGGGTCAGCCTTGTTTTATTTTAAGAGATTAGAAAATCTAAAAGTTCGAAGATGTCTAGCTCCAGGTGCCATCGGCTCGAGGTCGCTTCGGTCCCTCAAGCGTGTCTAAAGAGCAAGCCACTTATTGCTGGCTCTCCAGCGCTTGTCGCCGCAAAGAAGGCACCTTCCGCTTTTCGTGTCTAGCTCCAGGTGCCATCGGCTCGAGGTCGCTTCGGTCCCTCAAGCGTGTCTAAAGAGCAAGCCACTTATTGCTGGCCCTCCAGCGCTTGTAGCCGAAAGCAGACGCCTTCCGCTTTTCTTTTCTTGTAAAATTCAAATATGATCTAACACAAGTAACATCAATGTTATTTCTTAATATAATACGTAGCCCGGTCGGTCTTAATGGTCATAAACTCTCTAGATGTTTCAAATGATAACAGTTGTCGGATCGGTAATTCATAACTATTTAATGGAAGTTTGGCTTTTCCATTTGTATGAACGACTGTGCCCTTCCCACGTAATTGAATGGTGTACGGATCAACATAATCATCGGTATCTTCCACTTGTTCAACAATTTCCACTTCCTCTAGTGACAGAGTATTCCTGTCTACATCATCTCGTTCTTGTTTCTCAATAGAAAGCTGTTCACCTTTCCAATCATTTAGGTGATTAAGTATAGATTGAATTTCTTCGTTTGACTTGCTAGACATTTTGAATCCCCCTTCCATTTTACATTCATATTTTCTTCTACTTTAGCCAAACCTATGAACGAAAAATTAAAACTTCTGTGAAAGAGAGGAAAAAAGAAATGGGACGTACAAAAAAAGGCAATGCAAATGCCAATCGAAATAACAATGCTAAAAAGCAAGGCAAACAAAACCATGCAGAAGAGTTTGCATCTTATGCGGAAGTAGAATCTGAAAAAATGAGTCGCGACATGGACAAGTAGGGGAGACTAGTGATATGACAGTTCAAACGCAAATTCAACAAGCGCTGGCACAAGCCCAAAGTGTTCAAGCTAGTCTTGTACAATTTTCGTTGGAAACAGAAAATCAACAAGCAAAGCAAATGTTCGAACAATTAGCTCAACAGCAAAAGAACATCTGTAATTTACTTGAAGGTCGATATCAGCAAGTTTTAAACGAGGAGCCGCAATTTAATCAAAATCAGTAAAACTGTTTTTGTATAAAAAGACTTCTCGATATGGCTTCTTTCAAGGCTAAGACGGTATGGGCTGACTCCTGTGTTTATACACCCAATCTATAGAGTGGTGTATTTTACTTTGTTTGAGTCAGCCTGCTTAATTTAGAAAGGAGTATACATTACATGTTTGAATTTTGGACAGGGTCACCTGATTTAGCAGTGTACGGATTTTTGATACGAGCACTTATTGTTTATGTTTATGTTTTTCTTTTGGTTAAGATATTAGGTCAGCGCTCTCTAAGTACTGTGAATCCTATTGACTTTATTTTTGGTGTTATTATTGGTGATATTGTTGGGGAGCCTTTATCAAGTGGTGAACTCCCATTAGGTGGACCATTAGCAGCAGCAGCATTAATTGTAGGACTGCATTTAGCATTAACCGTAATATCGCTACATACTCCACGATTTAGAAGAGTTGTTGAAGATGAACCAATCATTTTAATTCGCCACGGAAAAATCTTAAAAGAGGAAATGACAAAAGCTAAAGTTACAATTGATTCCTTATTAATGGATATGCGGTTACTTGAAACGAATTTAAACGAAGTTGATTATGCTATATTGGAAGCGAATGGACAGATTAGTGTCATTAAAAAAAGTCAATACGACACGATCACTCCACAGGATATGTCCATAGAAACACCCAATAAAGGATATCCAACCGTACTTATTGAAGATGGACATATTATCTTAGCGAATGTTAATAAGGTAGGGACCATTGATTGGCTCAGAGACCAAGTGACCAAGCATGGTTATGGCAGCTATAAAGACATATTTCTAATGACAATGGATGAATCAGGACAAATCTATATAAGCCCACAGGAAAAACAAGGAGCACAATAGGGTATTAAGGGCCACAATAATAATATAAAGTAAGAGTTTTCTTACAATTAGGTATAAATTCACTCTATAACAGTAAAAATAGTGATACTATTTGTTAGGAGTGATATACATGAGGAAAGTCAGAAAATTATCATTTGAGGAATTAGTTCAAGAAAATAAACGGCAACTAATGAATGATAAAGAAGCGCTTGAAAAAATTGAAGAGCGCTGGGAACAAAAAATTCAGAAGGAAAATGGTGTGGCATTTTAAATCTGTTTACCGTGTTTCCTTTATCTTATACGGCAGGCTCCAGCCTGAACGCGCTAAACTGGATCTTGCGCTTTTCTTTTCAAAAACTGCCACTTATGATTCGCACCCTTTCTGCTTACATTATAGGTAGAGAAAGGGGGAGAACAATGGCAAAGTCAAAGCACGCATTTGATAAGTTTCGCCCAAATCACCTAGGTACACAGCCTAGAAAAAGTGACTCTAATAACGGAAAGAAAATGAATACAAAAGGAAATGAACATCCTGATTATGTCCCGCCAAAAGGATAAGCGTTAAGTGCTAGTTGACCTCAATTATGATGGAGTGCTATAAATCATAGCACCATCTCAGTTGAGGCCTAGCACTTTTTTGTGGTGGTTAACCTTATATTCAAGTCTTGTTGAGCTGCTGTTACCAATACTTTTTCCTCGTAACGTCAATAGTACCATGCTATCATGAAGAAAAAGAATTAAAGAGGGGATAGTATGGGTAAAGAACAATATCATTGCTGTGCTACTTGCAAGCACTTTAAAGTTTTAAAAAACGATGGAAATACCCATTATTTTTGTTCTCGTTTAAAGTACGAAACAAAATCAAATTATCAATTTAATTGTTGGGATCCGAAAGAAGCAGTTGTAAAAATAATGCAAAAACGTGGTGTTGAAAAGTGATGAAATTCATCAAAAATTTGAGAAGAAAAAGTCTTGTCTAATCGTCCAAAAAATTCAATAATGAAACAAAGATTAAGTTACGATGTGGATTAGAAGGACGTGTTTTCTATTAATAACAATAACGAACGAAAATTATCTTCTTCTCAACAAATAAGAGCCTTTGCTCTTGTTTTATTTATAATTTACTTATGCTTACTTTTTTATGTCACGTTGTTTGCTTGGAATTATGGAGCTTCACTTGGAGCTGAAGGACCAGGTGGCCGCAATTTTAATTTAATTCCTTTTAGAAGTATTTACCGAATTTCTGTTTTTAGTAAAGATATAATGGACCCAATTACCATATTAGTGGGAAATGTTGTCTTATTTATGCCGTTCGGTTTTTTACTTCCATTTGCAATGAAACAGTTAAAAAAAGTTATTTTAAAGATTACAATTGCCGGCTGTATTGTATCCATTTTTATTGAGTCTAGTCAGTTTATGTTTACGTATCGCGTTGCAAATATTGACGATGTTATATTAAATACGTTTGGTGCATTAATAGGAGTCCTACTATTTGTGTTTCTGAGGTCGATTAATAGGCGGGTTATTATCTTTTATAAGAAATAAGGAACCTTAACATTTTAGTTAAGGTTCCTTATTTGTTTATGACTCATTCAGATGTAGGACACGTTTTTTCCAAAGTTTATAACAACCGAAAACGATTCCTACAAATACTATATAAAAGAAGAATATTAGAACCAAGTCCCGCGGATTGGTTACTAGTGTATTCCCAACAATGGCAAATAACATCATGGATGGCATCTTCCCTAGGGAGGATGCAACGGCATAGTTAATAAATGAAACCCTGCTTAAAGCAGCATAAACGTTAACGATGATCGAAGGAATAAATGGTATGAGTCGACTTAAAAATAAGGCAAAAAATGCATTTCGCTCAAACAAAACGGTAACTTTCTCTAAAGGCTTGTAATTACGCAAGATTGCGTTACCCCAATCTTGAAAACTAAAACGAATGACCAAAAACATAATAATAGAAGCTGCCGAAGAACCTACCCAAATGACAAAGGCTCCTAATGCTGGGCCGAAAGCTGCGCCAACGATTCCGCCAATAATAGGGTAAGGGATAATGGGAAATAAAGATAATAAAGTGGCAACCATCATCGTTAATAGTAGATAATTTCTAGCATACGTGTTTAGCCAGCCTATTAATTGATCTCCATAAATGTATAGTAAATATCCGATGATAATATAAAGAGTAACTACCCCAATTTTTTTAAACATTAAACTCTCCTCGTTGCAAGTGTAGTGTGGTTAAGGTAATGAGCGCTCATTTTGATCTATTAGTAACTTAACCAATTATAACGAGACAGGTCTTTTATTTAAAGAAATTAGCTAAAAAAACTTTTTACTTTTCACGATTAGTTCACATTGTTAATATATAGTGTATAATACATAGGTGAATACTTGGTTTTATAGGAGTGGAAATAATGAAAAAATTTGTCGGCTTGTTATTTGTTATTTGTTTATTAATGCCCTTACAAGTGTTGGGTCATTCATATGTTAGTTCATCTACACCTAGTGAAGGAGAAGTAGTAAATGAGCCATTAAAAGAAATTTTATTACAGTTTGATGCGGGCATTGAAGAACATACGTCGATTGAACTTGTTGATGAGGACGGAGTAAATGTTCTAATTCGGGAGCAATATGTTGAAGAACGAACTTTAGTGGTGTTATTAGATGAGTTAATTTACAGTGGTCATTATACGATACAGTGGACCGCTCTAGGAAGTGACGGACACACAACTGAAGGTATGATTTCATTTGCAGTTGATGCGCCTCAACCAGAAGTCGTGAACGAAGAGGTTCCTGAAGCAGATGAAGAAGTTCCGCAGATTAATGAAGAAGTTTTAGAAGAAGAAATAATGGAAGAAGAACTAGTTGAGAGTGAAGAAATGATAGAAGAAGACACGGAAGAAGCGACAAATATTATTCTATTTTTACTAATTGGTTTGGTTGTTGTCATCGGAGCTGTAGTACTTTTACGTCGCCGTAAATAAGTGGAGAGGGGGATTAGAAATGGTTGAATTGAGTCAGGCGCTGCTGTATGTTTTATTTTCATTTTTGCTAGGTATAGCTTTACTATTAGTGGTACCTCGTCAATGGAGACCTTCATTTTTTGTGAAAAGCCGTTTCGTTTATGGAAGCATTGGTTTAATCCCCTTGTTAAGTATCGTCCCGGTAGTATCAGTGTCCTATTTTATTCACATACAATATGAAGCTCCATTCTTCTCAACTTTCACACAAGTTGTGCTTGGCTATAAAATCGGGCAAGCTTGGATGGTTACGATGATTCTGGCTTTACTCGTAAGTGTTAGTTATTTTATCGTTGAGCAGACGCAATCCATGTTCGCCAAAAGTCTATTTTTTATTCTCGTTCTTGCGTTTACAGTTTCATCGAGTTGGGCTAGCCATGCTGCTTCTTTAGACGAGGCTAGCGGCTTTTTGTATAATGGAATGCACTTTATTGCTGCAACGATATGGATGGGTACAATTTTTATAGTTAGTTGGTTTGCAAATGATGATAACTTACAAAAGTGGTCCTCATTTATTCGTTGGTTTTCTCCTGTCGCAATAGGTGCCGTAAGTATGTTAATTTTATCGGGGTTATTATTAATGACAATTATTGTTCCAGAGTATGTGAACTCTTGGGTGCTTTCTTATGGGCAGTTATTGCTATTAAAGCATATCTTAATTATTCCAATCGTAGTTTATGGGGTAGTTCATGGCTTCTTATTAAGGGTAAGATTACAAAAAGTTGGTATTTCGAGCTTTAAGCGAACCTTAAAAGGAGAAAGTATTGTCGGTCTAATGATTTTTGGAATTACAGCTATTATGACTGAAAGAGTCCCGCCGCATGAAGTCGCCAGAACACTACAATCGACTGATCCTTCCTTGTTATATCAGTGGATGGTTGGTGATCATATTGGTTCATTGGTGCCGCTTGCTTTCTCGGTGAATTGGTTGTCAGCGAGCGTTTCAGTCGGTGCTGCAGTACTTCTTTTTCTGTTAATAGTTGAAATTATGAAAGGTAAAGGGGTAATTAGGATCACGGTCGTGTCTACTTTTTTTGCAGTAGTGACCTTAATAGGACTCTTACTCAGCACGCAGCCATCAAGCCAAGGTTGGATTGGGGAAGAGGCGTTTGTTACTCCGTTACAAGCAATTCAATCCAGTCAAGCTGGAGAGATTGAAGTATTGGTTGAACGTAGACTTCATGATGGTTTTGTCGCGGTTGTTTATCATATTGACTACGATCGATTAGCAGCAGACCTTTTATATCAAGAGGGCGAGGAGTATTTTAAAGTTAATGATAGTAACTTAATGATCGGCGGTATTCCTATTAGTGAAATGGATCATAAAATTCGTACTTTTATTGTTCGAAACGGTCCATGGCTTCAAGAAGATCAGCCATTTACGTATGTAACAATTGGGCATATTCGTGAGCCTATAGGTGTGGACCGAGTGACCATTTATTTTGAAGGGCAAACAAGTGAAGCACGAGTAGAAAACAATACGTTTATCAACGTAATTAGTGCTGATACAGAATGGGATCCGAATCACCCGATTGAATTTTTCGATGAAAATGAGGATGTTATCGGTGGATACATGAGAGGCTTTCTTGAAGAAGGGGTATATTGCCATTAGTAACGATTCTGGGGGAACGATAATAGTTCCCTCTTTTTTAGTTTAAAGGGGAATCACACCGTATCTTGTGTTAATTTTTTTATAAGGAAGAATTATAAAATTCGAAGATGTCTAGCTTCAGGCGCCTTCCGCTTTTCGAAGATGTCTAGCTCCAGGGCCCTCCGCTTTTCTTAAAATCCGACAACTTCACATATTTCGTTTTCCGAAAAAGGTGTTACAATAAAGAAAATAATCGTGAAATTGAGGGAGTACAATGGAAAAACAAAAATCACCTATTTTAACGTACATAATGTTAGCGGTGGCAACGAGTATATGGGGAAGTGCATTTATTGCTGGAAAGGTTGCGGTAGAGAGCTTTGAACCTGCTACAGTTGCCTTTTTTCGTTTCCTTGGAGCGGCACTTTTGTTGTTTCCAATTATGTGGGTGATGGAGAAGAATCGCCCGAAGCCTACAAAAAAAGATTGGGGACTATTTGCATTACTAGGTTTAACCGGTATAGCGATTTATAATATTTGCTTCTTTTTAGCGAGTAAACATGCACCCGTAATTAAAAGTTCTCTTTTTATTGCATCTAACCCGGTATTAATTGTGTTACTATCAGGTTTATTTCTAAAAGAAACAATTACAAAACGTCACATTGTTGGAATGAGTGTAGCTTTATTTGGTGTTGCGATTATTATTTCAAATGGCCACCTCCTAGATTTAGTAAAGCTAGGTTTTGAACCGATTGATTTTATATTATTAGGAGCGGTTATTAGCTGGGCACTCTATAGTGTATTAGGAAAAGTTGTGCTTGGAAAATATAGTGCCATTGTATCAACGACGTATGCTGTATTTTTCGGAACCCTCTTTTTATTACCATTTGCACTTTATGAACTAACATGGACCCAGGTACAAGGCGCGTCAATTGGGGTATGGGCATCTCTTCTTCATATGAGTGTATTTGTTACGGTTATTAGTTTTATTATGTACTATCAAGGGATACAAAAAGTCGGTGCTGCTAAGGCATCTATCTTTATCAATGTTATGCCTGTTTCAGCTGTTATTATGGCGACACTGTTTCTAGGTGAAACATTTACAATAGCTCATGGAGTCGGAGCGGCTTTCGTTTTATCAGGGGTATATATAGGAACCTATGTAAGAGCAAAGAAACACAAAGAGGATATTCAGGAAAAACAGGTGATGGTAAAATAAAGAAATAAGTTGGACATAGAGGTGAACATCTTGATGAACGAGCTAAGAGTATCAATTGACCAAATTCAAAATGACGTCCAAGTATGGCTAGAGGAACCTGAACAATTTATCCAAGAAGCTGTAGCCCTTCGCTACCTTACTATCTTAGAGAATCGAACGGAACCTGCATCTCGCAGGCTTCGTGCATCTGTTTTAAGCTTATTAGCTCTAAAAAGAAGTGAACGTTATAGTCTTGATGATCCGCTACTAAAAAAATGGCTAGACGAGGCATTGACTATTGAACCGAACCATCCATTAGCTAATCAGATTGATACCGAACGACTAATCTCACAATTAGAAATTGATATTATCCCAGAAAAATTACCACAAATACGGGAAACAGATCATGGGGCTTCGAAGAAAAAAATCGCTCAAGATTATTTTCAGATTGCAAACCAATTCTTTTCGAAAGCTTCGGAAGTTTATTCTATTCTTAATCAAGCCAAACAGTCAGCTGAACTAAATCAAAACAATAAACAAATTGAAAAAGTAACTCAACTAGAAAAGATCATTTCAGAATTACATGAGCCGATGTTAGCTATTGCAAAAGCGACTGAGGCTTATCAAGAGTCTGCCACAGGCATCTTTTATTCTGCCTCACAGTTAAAAGAAATTAGATCGTCGATAAAAGCGATAGAGGAATCCAAAAAAGCTTGGCAAGAAGCAATTCAAAAAGAAAATGCAAAGATGACACCGAACGACCGATACCCCCAATCGCTAAAAACATTAAATCAAATGATCGGTTTAAAAGACGTGAAGGAACGAGTGAGGGGACTTTATCATTTTCTTCAATATCAACGCCATCGTAAAGAAGAAGGGTTTCGCATTCAAGATGACTTGAGTTTAAATATGATCATTACAGGAAATCCTGGAACCGGCAAAACGATGTTAGCTCGTCTACTTGCAAAAATTTATTATGAACTTGGAATTTTGCCGCGAGAAGATGTGCTTGAGGTCGACCGTTCTCAACTTGTTGGCGGCTTCGTAGGACAAACGGAAGAAAATACAATAAACATAATTGAAAAAGCAATGGGTGGTATTCTCTTTATTGATGAAGCTTATAGTTTAAAAAGAGAAGGTGCAGCAAGTAATGACTATGGACAAGCTGTCATTGATACGTTAGTTTCAGCGATGTCCAGCAGCGATTATGCTGGGAAGTTTGCAGTGATATTAGCGGGTTATCCAGAAGAAATGCGGCAATTTCTTTGGGCAAACCCAGGTCTTAGAAGTCGGTTCCCGGAGCCGAATCACATTCATTTACCCGACTATTCTATTGATGAGTTGCTATTAATTGGTGAAAGAATGGCACTTGAAAATGATTTTGTTATCTCAATGGACGGGTTAAGAGAGTTAAGAAAACGGATTGAAACAGAGCAAGTAGATGAAACATTCGGTAACGCACGGACAGTGAAAAATATCGTACTTGATTCCATTTTTAAAAAAGGATCTCGGGTCGATACAGCGAAGTCCTTAACAATCGATCAACTTACGGTGCTTGACGGAAAAGATGTTAAAGCCGACCAACGTACAATTGAAGAAAACGAAGACAGTGCATTGGAACAACTGTCTCGCTTAATTGGTTTAGATGAAGTAAAGCGGGAAGTACAAGCACTTAGCTCATTAGTTCGTGTTCAACAATTAAGAGCAGAAAAGAACATGCGTGTCATACCCGTTCAGCTTCATTCTATTTTTACAGGTAATCCAGGAACAGGTAAAACGACAGTAGCTAAACTATTCTCAAAATTATTAAAGGAAATGGGTTTACTAAAACGTGGACATGTCATCGTCGCTGGTCGAACAGATCTTGTGGCTGGCTATATGGGACAAACAGCAATAAAAACGAAGAAAAAAATTCGAGAAGCCTTGGGCGGTGTCCTCTTTATTGATGAAGCTTATTCATTAGCTGCTGGCGGAGAAAAAGACTTTGGACGAGAAGCAATTGACACATTAGTTGAAGAGATGACGAGACATAATGAAAATCTAGTCGTGATCTTAGCGGGCTATCCGAATGAAATGAAGCGTTTGATTGTGCAAAATCCAGGTTTAGAGTCGAGATTTAAGAAGTACATTCATTTTGAGGATTACTCAAAAGACGAAATCTTGCGCATGGTGACGATGTATGCATTAGAGTACGGTTATCAACTAGATGACGGAGCCATTAAACACCTCGAAAAAGGAATTCAAAACATTGCAATAACAAGTAATGGACGTTATGCTGTGAATTTAGTGGAATTAGCCATTCGCGAACAAGCCCAACGAATTTGCCAGTTAAAAGAAGATGAAATTCAACCAGATGACCTGATGATATTAACGAAAGAGGATTTTGTTTTTTAACACTCGAATTAGAGTTTTAGGAAATTTCTAAGAAAGAGTGCAACTTTAGGGAAGGAGCTCTAAATATGAAAAAGTCAGTAACTGAAATTGAAGTCCGATATAAAGAAACAGATCAAATGGGAGTCGTTCATCACTCCAATTACGTCGTATGGTGTGAGTTAGGTCGTACCCATTTAATAAGAGAATTAGGTTTTAATTACGCCGAGATGGAAAGTGACGGAATTTTGTCTCCAGTTACTGCAATTAATTTAGCTTATAAATTTCCAGCTAAATATGGGGATACAGTCACAATTGAAACGTGGATAGAACGCTATGATGGAATAAGAGTCGTATATGGATATAACATTGTAAATGGGAACGGGGTTCAATGTGTAACAGGGACCAGTGAACACGTATGTGTTAAGAAAGAATCCTTCCGCCCTATTTCCATTAGAAAACATTTACCGGATTGGCATGCTGTTTATGAGCGTGAAAAAAAGGAAGTGGAGTAAAGTTCTAAGCCGAATATAAAGGAACCTCCAGCAGCAAAATAGATTTGTACAAATCTTAAGGAGGAACTTCCATGGCAAAACCAGATAACCGCAAAAACAATGTAGAACGATTACAACAAATGCGAGAAAATACGATCCAAAACATTGAAGCAGCTGAAGAGACTTTAGCGCAAAGTGATGTGGATGGGGCTGAAAGACAAGCTATTGAGCAAAAAAATGACCGTCGCCGCGAGAGTATCCACGCATTTGAATCTGAAATTAAAGATGAACAAGAAGACCGTGAACGCGGCAATTATTAATTCAATGGAAAAGCAGGTATTGTGAAAAGGCAATCCTGCTTTTTTTGATGCCTATGTGAGCTAAAATACGACTTATTTTTAATCGTTCGGTGCTACAGTCATACGCCATTATGCCATCCTGATTTCCGTGTTAAAATTAAAATGAAAGATTTTTTAACAAAAGAAATGACAATATTTAAAATGTAATGTATATGTTAGGGTGGAGATACCGTTTGTCATTAGTGAAAGCGGGCAAATTAATAGCAGGATAGAATGTTATTGGGGGTAATATAATTGGAAAAAATGCAACAACAAATTATGCGGGCGTTACAAGTGCAACCTGAAATCGAGCCAACTGTAGAAATTCAACGAAGAGTTGATTTTTTAAAACGATACTTACTGCATACTCGAACAAAAGGGTATGTACTTGGCATTTCAGGAGGACAGGATTCAACTTTAACAGGAAAACTGGTTCAGATGGCAGTCGATGAATTAAATAGTGAAACTAAAACTAAACAATATACGTTTATAGCCGTACGACTTCCGTATGGTGTCCAACTAGATGAACAGGATGCACAAGATGCATTAGATTTTATTCAACCTTCACAAAGGGTGACAGTAAATATAAAACCGGCAGTTGATGCAGCTTATTCATCAGTTACACAAGCAACTGGTCAAACGTTATCAGATTTTAATAAAGGTAACACAAAGGCAAGAGAACGAATGAAAGTTCAATATGACATTGGTGCACACTATCAATGTTTAGTTGTAGGTACGGATCATGCAGCTGAAGCTGTTACTGGATTTTATACAAAACATGGAGATGGTGCTTGTGACATTGCTCCATTGTTTGGGTTAACAAAACGTCAAGGAAAAGCATTGTTAAAAGAATTAGGATGTCCATCTCATTTATATGAAAAAGAACCAACTGCAGACTTAGAAGAAAATAGACCAGCGTTACCAGACGAAGTGGCACTAGGTATGAGTTATGACCAGTTAGATGATTATTTAGAAGGAAAAGAAGTGCCATCTGGTATTAAAGAAAAAATCGAAAAGCGTTATATATTGACTGAACATAAACGAAAGTTACCAGTCACAGTGTTCGATACTTGGTGGAAAATTGAATAGTGAGCGATAAAGAATGCCATTAGTTAAGAGGCTATTCTACTTGACCAATGGTTTTTCACATAAATGCCATATAACAAAAGAATGAAAGAAGCTTCCTCCACATAATATTCAATGGGTAATTTAATACCAATTGTAAAAGAGGGAGTAAATTATGATTAAGCAAAAATATATTTTATTATTAGCGTTGAGTTCGATATTATTTGGTGTTGTCGGTTTTTGGGCAGGGACAAACTATGCCGGGTCTACAATGGTAAATTCTGAAGCCATTGAAACGATAAGTGACCGATTAGAGGTTGGTGATTCTGTAGAAATCAATGGAATTGATTTTAGATTAAATGAAGTAAAACTTGAACCAGCAGATGGGGAATATGGATATATCATCGTTGACGTAAGCATTACCAATAGAAAAGACCAAATCCATGAGTTCACTTTACATAAGCTAACGATGGTCGATGAAGAAGGTTTCGCCCATAAGCATGACCACCACTATGAAACAAAGGGGATCTTGGGCGGTCAGATTGCACCGGGACGAACCGTGCGGGGCGAAGCAGCATTTTGGGTACCGCTAAATGATAACTATGAATTTATCTACACAGATCATTTGCGAACAGGACAAGTGATCTGGTATGTTGATCATGAAAGGATAAAAATGGTGAACGACGAAAAGGAATGATGGGATGAAAAACGAGCTCGGGAATACAGATACAGATTTACATATGCATTCTACAGCATCTGACGGTGGTTACCGACCAGGTGAGCTGATTCAAAAGTGTAAGGATGTCGGTCTTGAATATATTGCGTTAACAGATCATGACACGACTGCAGGTGTTAAAGAAGCCATTGAAACAGGTAAACAATTAGGTATTACTGTAATCCCAGGAATTGAATTTTCAACAAAGTATAATGGGAAAAGCGTTCATATTCTTGGGTATGGTCTAGACTACGAAAATGAAGAATTATGTGTGATGCTAAAGGGTCAACAAGAAATGAGAAGAAAAAGGTTGGATGTCATTCTAGGGAAATTAAAAGATGTTGGTCTCATCGTAACAGCTGAAGATGTCCTGGAGTTTGTAGACGGGGGAAGTATTGGAAGGCCGCACGTGGCAAAGGCGTTAATTAAAAGAGGGTTTGTGAAAGACGTAGCGGAGGCCTTTGAAAAGTTTCTAGCAGAAGGACGCCCTTGTTATGTACCAAAGGAAAAAGAAATGAAGCCTGAAGAAGCATTGAATTGGATTAAGCGAATGAATGGAGTCTCAATTTTAGCTCATCCTGTGTACTATGATTTGGATGACTGGATTGAGACACTTGTTGCTGAATATGGATTAGATGGGGTAGAAGTTTATCACCGTGATCATTCACCAGAAGATCGTAAACATTATGAGCAGCTTGTTCAACGTATTGAAGAAAAGTATAACCTGTCATTGCTGAGAACCGGGGGTTCGGATTTCCATCATGAAGATTATGGCAGAGTACCAGAACCACTTGGAATTACAAGGATTGAAAATTATTTTGCAGAACAATTATTAACAAAAATTCACAAAAAGAGGAGATAAGCCCCCCTTTATTTCAAGAAGATTATGTTAAAATAAAAGTATTACATAATTGTAAAGAGAGTGAAGGGTATTGCGTCTTATACAGATAGAAGAATACAATCAAAAAACAATGGAGCTTGCCAAGCCGATTTATGATGTTAAGGGGAGAGTTTTACTCGGGGCAGGTCATCGAATTCATCCAAAATACTTAGAAAAACTACAAAGCTTAAAGATCAGCTACTTAATTATAGAAGATGCAGTTTCAAATGGAATTACATTAGATGAAATAGTAGATATGCCTACTTGGATTGATGCAATCAGATCGGTGCATTCTGCCTATAAGGCGGTAAAAGATAAACAATTGCTGCCATTCCGAGATATTCAGAATACCGTGAAAAAGTTAATAACTGAAGTAAGAAGTCGTCGAGTTATCATGCTAGCTCCTTCTACTTCTGCAGCAGATGAAGTACAAGAACAAGCACATTGTGTTAATGTAACGTTAATTGCACTGCAGATGGGGAAGTTCCTTCAATACAATGAGCTTCAGCTTAAGGATCTCGCTTTTGGGTGTTTAGTTCATGATATTGGTAAAGCCGTAACTGATGTTTATGAGGAACATACTATTAAAGGATTTAACTTAATTCGAAACGTTCGTGAAGTAAACTTGGTCTGTGCTCATATTGCCTACCAACATCATGAGTGTCTTCGTGGACAGGGCTTCCCTAGAAGGATCAGTGGAAATGAGATCCTGGAATTTGCTCAAGTGTGTGCGATTGCCAATGAGTACGAACATCTTATTTCCAAAGAGGGAATAAGTCCTTATACGGCAATAGAGATGCTTATGACCAAGTCGGATAAGGTCTACTCGCATCGAATTGTAGATGCATTGTTTAAAAGCGTTCCTTCTTATTTACCGGGGATGAAAGTAGAACTAAACACGGGTAGTGAAGCCATTGTTACAAAGATAGAAACCCACCTTCATCGCCCTCACATAAGATTACTTGAAAGTGGAGAAGAATTTTCGTTAGAAGACAACCCTACAGTAATTATTATGCGAGAGTTGTCTCCTTTTTAATTATAAGGAGGTTAGCTGTCTCCATCATTTAAATTAGAATGACTAGATATAAATATTTCGTTTAAAGCTTGGGAAGCGAGTTGATCGGCTTCCCGATTTTCTTTTCTCGATATCGATTGATAATTTACTTTGTAGCCTAGTTGTTTTGTTTTTTTCTCTATTCTTTCTAACCAGCGCTCTAAGTCTTCCTCGTAACAAGGCCATTCGTTTGTTAATTGATTGATGACGACTAATGAGTCACCTTTTATCGTGAGTTCTGTATGATGCACGTCGAGTTCTTCTAACTGAAGCAGTAAGTTCCAAAGAGCGGCGTATTCGGCTTCATTGTTTGAATCAATTTCTTCTATACGCTCATTTTTTCGCACACGAAACTTCTGTCCGTCTTTTTCATAATAAATAACAATGCCTAAACCAGCGGTATTCGTTAACTTATCGTAGCCTCCATCAAAATAAGCAATTATTTGCTGTGGCTCTTCAGCTTCTTTCTCTAATAGTTTTTCAAGCTCTTTTTTAGTCCATTCGGAGTCCATTTGATCAAAAAATTGTATCTGTTTAACTCTTCCCGTTTTTTCAATATCCCTTGTTACATAAAGAATATCTTGTACACTCATAAAGTCGGTTGTAAGTAAATAAGTTTTTTTACTTTTTGGAATTTGGTAGTTCCATTCTAATCGGACTTTCATACGATCCACCTCGATATTAATTTAACTAGACTGTGTTATGTAAAATTATAATATCCTCTTTTCTAAAATATCTTAGCTCCATGCTTTTAACTTTAGCAGAGCGGATGCCTAATATCTTCACGCTGTACCGTATGAGATATTGGGCTCAACAATAAATGTGAGCCCAATATCTTAAGAATAAGCACTTAACTTAAACTTAAACTAAAATAACAATTGCGAATTATATAAATTCATGATAATTTAATAAATTAAAAGGGTAAAGTTTTTACATCATTTTTTTAAGTTTTTTATTAAGAAATCCATTAAGAAGTTTAATTCCCTGTTTTATCAGGATAAGCTTGACTACTTTGCGAATAACAGGTCCAATCATTATATAATTCCTCCTAATGTTTATTTATGTTTAGGATGGTTGTTTTACCTAAGATTTATCCTGTCAAAAAGGAGTTAGAAAAATGCCAATTAGAGTTCCAGATCATTTACCAGCAAAAGAAATTTTGTCAAATGAAAATATCTTTGTCATGGATGAAAGCAGGGCGTATAAGCAAGATATCCGTCCATTAAAAATTGTTATTTTAAACTTGATGCCGATTAAAGAAGTAACCGAAACTCAATTACTTCGTTTGTTAGGTAATACCCCTCTGCAAGTAGATGTAGTATTTATACATCCAGATACACATAAATCAAAAAATACGTCGGAAGAACACTTATCTTCTTTTTATAAAACATTTGAAGATATTAAAAATCAAAAGTTTGATGGTATGATTATTACAGGAGCCCCCATTGAGAAGTTAGTTTTTGAAGAGGTTAATTATTGGGATGAGTTAAAACAAATTATGGAATGGACGATCTCCAATGTGACTTCAACATTACATATTTGCTGGGGGGCACAAGCAGGGCTCTATTACCATTATGGGGTGCCAAAATATCCACTTAAGAAAAAGATGTTCGGTGTGTTTCCTCACAATGTAAAAAATGAATCCAATATTAAATTGCTAAGAGGCTTTGATGATGTCTTCCTAGCACCTCATTCGCGCCATACTGAAGTGAGAAAGGAAGATATTGAAAAGGTACCGGATTTAGAAATACTTAGTGAGTCACCTGAAGCTGGTGTATATATCGTTGCTTCAAGAAATGGAAAGCAGATATTTGTGTCTGGACATTCTGAATATGACTGTACGACGTTGCAAGATGAATACGAAAGAGATGTAAATAAAGGACTCAGTATAGAAATGCCGATTAACTATTTTCCGAATGATGATGCGAAAGAAAAACCGTTATTGCGTTGGCGAGCTCATTCTAATTTATTATTTTCAAACTGGCTCAATTATTACGTATACCAAGAAACACCATATGATCTATCAAAATGATAAACAGGCTGGCTCAAATAAGAGCTAGCCTGTTTTTATTGTGCAAATTTGTAACCAATTTAATAATTTTGCATAGGTTTACAATAGGTTAATGTCTATATTTTACTAATAAAATGACTCACTACACAAAGTAAAACTTGGATAATGATTATCTATGATTGAAACGGTTTATCACCTTTCAAAAAATCTTAAGGTGGGGTTTATTTATGAAAATGGATCGAAGGTTCTATGTTAGCGGACATACGAGAGTAGGGTATTTCTCTGTTTTACCTGAATTAGCTCAGCAGTTTGAATGTATGTTTGTGTTAAAAGATCTCTCGATGAAACAATGCCATGAGACACTCGAGAGGATCGGGCATGCACTGAATGAAAACAATTACTTTGTTGATTATTTCCACAGCCCAAGTAACAACGATTATGTTGAAGGTTTGCGAATTCAAGATTTGAAATTAGCTGTTGTATCCTACGATATGTTAAAGAACATCAACACAAACTTTGCTGAGCAAACAGTTATTTTTATTAACTTTAAAAAAGCGTTGGATGACCAAAAGGCCGCTCAATTCCTTAAACAAATTAGGCAGTTGGAACATGAGCGTGACTACCAAATTCAACTTGCATATGAACAGTTTTCGCAAGCTAAAGAACACCATGAGATGAAAGAGCAAATTTATTTGTCTGCAATGGATTTTAATAAAGCAAATGAAGTAACTGATAAACTGAAAAGAGCGATCTTACAATCGAGAAAAGGGAAAAAGAAAGTGGGTAGTAAAGAACAAATCTTTTTCGGTGCAGCAACACCAAAAGGGGCCGTGCACTTTATTGAAGAGCTGACCGCAGATTTAAAAACAAGATATATTATTAAGGGGCGCTCTGGAAGCGGTAAATCAACGTTAATGCGGAAAATAGCAACAGAAGCACTTCAACGCGGGATGGATGTAACGTATTTCTTATGTGGCTTTGATCCCTCGAGTGTTGATATGATTATTATTGAAGATTTAAAGATTGCTATCCTTGACGGAACTGCCCCCCATGTCATTGATCCTAAAAGTGAGCGGGATAAAGTCATTGATATGTTTGAATTTTGTATTGACCCGAGTATAGAAGAAACTGATATGCCAGCCATTAATCAATGCGAAAAAAATTATAAAGGCTGTATGAAGGATGGCACAGGACATTTAAGGAAAGCAAAAGAGGCGCAAGATGTAATTGACGAATATTATGATATGATCACCATTAAGGATAAACTAATTGCACTGCAAGAAGATTTGATTCAGAAGGTTATAGAACCATTGAAAGAAGAATAGTACCTGAATAATGGCTGTTATAAGGTAAAAAAGTGTAAAAGAGGGCTGACTCATCACATCATAGCAGTTGCACTAGCAACAAACAGATACAATAGAAACATGTATTTAAGTATATGCAGTCAGCCTTCCATTTTTAAGTGAGTAATAATTTGCTATGATGCTCTTTTCCTCTATAAATTTCTTTTTTGTATCCCTATGCGGTCTTTTAGTGGGCCTGGATCGACATGGAGGTCATTGTGATCATCATCGCTCACATCTTCCATCGCAAAACCGTCACCATAATCCTTCGTGTATTCCAAGTCAATTTTCGCTTCTAATCCATAATCTTTTGTACGTGGTTCAACTGTGATTCGCTTATTGTTATTTTTCACTTTATCCCCCCTATACTTCGGTTATTTGAGTTATAGTTTGTTAAAATAAAGGCAATTCTATACAAAAAACACATTGGGTGAGGTGTTCCTGATGATACAGCACTATTTTGAAAAAGCCGAAACCGTACTAGTGGATAATGTGAAAGTGCATTATGAATATTACTGTCACGAGCAAACTGTTGGAAAGCCGGTTATTGTACTGATTCATGGTTTTGTTTCGTCGACTCATTGCTTTCGTCACCTCATTCCGTATATAGCTAAACATTTTTCTATTGTAGCTATTGATTTACCGGGATTCGGCAAAAGTGAGAAATCGAATTCTTTTATCTATTCCTTTCATAATTATGCAAATCTTATTTTTTCACTTTTGAATATGTTAAACATCAAAGAAGTTATAGCTTCAGGTCACTCCATGGGTGGCCAAGTTGCTTTATATATGGCTAAATTAAAACCTGAACGAGTCAAAAAAGTTGTCCTACTTTCAAGCTCAGGTTATTTAAAGCGGGCCAAAAGAAAATATCGTTACGCTTCATATCTTCCGTTTGCTCCAAGACTAGTGAAGAGCTTTTTTGTCAAACGAGATTATAAAGATGCGTTATCCTATGTGGTCTATAACAAAGAAACCATTAATCCAGATGATGTGAATGAATATGCAAAAGCGTTTGAGGACGATCGTTTTTTTCACTCGTTAGTCCGGGTGCTGCGTCATCGTGAAGGTGATTTAACAGCAGAGCAACTAAAGGAAATTGAACAACCGGTTTTATTGTTTTGGGGAAAACATGATCAAGTAATTCCACTGTATATCGGAAAAAGACTGCAGACCGACTTACCCAACGCTGGTATCGTGATATTTGAAGAAACAGGACACTTAGTACCTGAAGAACGTCCGAAAGAAGTAGCGGAGCAAATTATTGAATTTATAGATAGAGGTAGATAGTAGTCGCATCCAAGTTCTAATCCCTAGATGGTATGCTATAATATGGATGTCCTTCTTTTTGAAACTTGGAGGTGAGGATTTGGATGCATTAGATGTCATAATGAATAAAGATAAAATTATTCCATATTTTCAACCAATCGTAAGTGCGGATACACAGTTAGTTATTGGATATGAATCATTAGCACGTATCCAAATGGAAGATGGTGTAAAAAGCTTAGGTTGGTTTTTTAAAGATCAATCAATTCCCGACGAGTATCGTCAAGAAGTAGATGAATATGTATGTCATCTAGCGATTGAAAAACTATTAGAATATAACATAGAGGCAAAACTGTTTATCAATGTAGATATGAATGAAATTTTAAAAGATAATGGCGACCAACTCATAAATAATTTAAAATCTTATGAAACAAAAGGACTTCTACTATCAAATATCGTAATAGAATTTGCGGAGCAGGATTTTAAAGGGAATATTTCGTCGCTAAAGCATTTATTAACTTATATTCAAAGCTTGGGAATTCAAATCGCTATTGATGATGTCGGTAAAACGGGAAGTAACCTAGACCAAATTGCGTTGCTGAGACCTAATATCGTCAAGGTAGATTTACAGTTTTTAGAAGGGGATGCTTTTCCACAACTTTATCGTGATGTTCTCTATTCTCTATCATTACTTACTAGAAAAATAGGGGCAACTTTAATGTTTGAAGGAATAGGAAGTTTTAACCAGTTGAATTACGCCTGGAGAAATGGCGGGCATTATTACCAAGGGTACTACCTATCTAGACCGAAACCAACCTTTCAGGAAATAGATTTTTGTAAAAGTTCACTAAAAAAGGAATTCCACCATTTTATCCATTTTGAACGAAAAAAGATTGAGGCACAAATTTCATTGACAGAGAAACTTTCACAGTTGATAAGAAACTCAATTAAGAAAGTGAAGGCACTCGATAGTTATGACGACGTTGTCTTGAAAATCGCCAAGGAATTGAGCGAGATTTCGTTTCGTGTATACATTTGTGACCATGATGGTTATCAGCAATCCGGGAATGCGGTTAAAGATGTAGACGGCAAATGGCACTTACTAGAAGGAAGCCGCTTTAAGAACTGGAGTTGGCGACCTTATTTTCTAGAAAATATCGTTCGGATGAATTACGAACGAAAAGGGATATTATCTGATCTTTATACTGATATTGAAAAGGATGAAATGATTAGAACGTACTCATTTCCGATGGATGATCATTTATTTTTATTTGTTGATATTCCATACAGTTACTTATTTGAACAAGATGGATTAATGTAAACTTAACAATTGCCCCCAAGCTAGATCTGTTAAAGGATATGGGGGCTTTTTTATTTTTGTGAAAAATTAATTATTTTTAAAACTCTAGTCAATCGGAGCAAAAACCATTATCCTTTATAAAGTGAGTTTTCTCTGTTTCGTCTTAGGAAGATACTTTAAAGTAAGACATTTTTGTATTTAAGAAAGGAGTGTAGAGGAATATGGTACCCAATCGATCTGTGTTTAAGCTCATGGCTTACTTGTTTTTTGCTTATTCTATTATGACTATCGTTATGAGTTACATACCGATTTACTTTAGGTATCAAGGAATGACTGCAAAAGAGCTCGGAGTCCTTTTAGCAGTAGGTCCGCTCGCTTCTATTTTTGCTCAACCGTTTTGGGGCTTTATGAGCGATAAATTTAAAACGATTAAACGAATTTTAATCATTGTTGTCGCCGGAACTTTCATTGCGACGCTTGGACTATTTCAGATGAATAACCTCGTTGGCTATACGATCATGATGTTCGTATTATTTCTATTTTTAGCCCCTGTAACAGCTTTAGGCGATAGCCTTTCACAGAAAACGGCTCTTCAACATAAAGTAAGTTTCGGGCGAATTCGAATGTGGGGTTCGTTAGGTTTTGCAACGTCATCTTTACTTGCCGGTTATTATCTAACGTTCGTCGGAATCCAGTACATTATGTTTCCTATTTTAGTAATGGCTATTATTACGTTTTTATTCGTATTATCCATCAACGATGTTAAAGCGACGAATAAACCTGTAACGATCTTAAATGCTGTCAAATTAGGAGCGAATCCACGCCTTTTCACGTTTTTATTGATTATTATTTTTATTTCGATTACTCACCGCACGAATGATAACTACCTTGGAATTTTCGTGACTGAATTAGGCGGAAAAGAGTCATTAATCGGCTGGGCTTGGTTTATCGGAGTTGTGTCAGAAGCGATCGTTTTCTTTGCCGCAGCTTTTTGGTTCAGAAAGTATAATCCGTTAACGTTCTTAATGATTTCCGCTGTTTTATACAGTGTTCGTTGGTTCCTTATGGGAGCTGCTACAGTTCCTGAAACCTTGCTTATTTTACAAGCTTTACATGGTCTCACTTTCGGAATTTTTTACATTGCAGCATTTCAAATTGTGACCAAGTTAGTGCCTGAAGAATTACAGGCAACGGGCCATGTATTATTTATTACAACATTTTTCGGGATCTCAGGTATTGTCGGTGCATTTGTCGGCGGCTTAGTTATCGAGAGTACGAGTGTTGCCCAACTTTATAGCTATTTAGGTTATCTATCGGTAATCGGTTTCTTCGGTTTAATGATTTATAAATTCCTAACTGAAAATCGTCTCGGCGAAACAATCGAATATTCCAATACATAGAGGCTGCTTGTAGAGTAGTCTCTATTAGACTTTCTTACAGGATATAAGTTAAAATTTACATAGTGAACTGAACGAATCTTGTGATGGAAGTGAGTATCATGCAAATATCTACTTCGCTGCATAGTAATAACGTAATGATCGACCATGATGAACTGATACTAGTATTAGAACAAATGGCAGGGAAATTAGCAGAAGCGGGCCATCCAAATACTAAAGTGGATGAACTAATTAGTAAACTTCGGAAACAAGAGTATGGGATTGCTTTCTGTGGACACTTTTCTGCAGGGAAGTCAACGTTAATTAATGAATTACTCGGGGAACACGTACTGCCATCTAGCCCAATTCCCACAAGTGCCAATGTTGTAAAAATGGTGAGCGGGCCTCCAAAGGTCATTGTCGAATATACAGATGCTTCGGTTAAATTATTTGAAGGATCGTATAAAAATGATGTGGTGCAAGAATATTGCCGAGATGGAAACAATGTAACGAGATTAACTATTTTTAATGATCGACATGGTCTACCTGACAACTTATACATACTAGATACACCTGGGATTGACTCTACTGATGATGCACACCGAGTAGCAGCTGAATCGACATTACACATTGCTGACACAGTTGTGTATATGATGGATTATAACCATATACAATCCGAGATGAATTATGCTTTTCTAAAAGAAATGAATAGAAGATTTAAAAAGGTCGCTTTAGTTGTTAATCAAATAGATAAGCATCAAGAAGCGGAGATGAGTTTTGAGGATTTTAAAACACTTACGATTCAATCGATTGAAAATGAAGGGATCTCATTTGACTCCCTCTTTTTTACATCCGCCATTGATCGTCTCAATCCATACAATGAGTTAGACAAACTAAAAAGATACTTAGAGTCTATTGTTAATAATCGGCAGCAATTATTGTCAGTTAGCGTGTGGAAAGAAGCGTTCCTAGTGATTTTAGACCATGAGCGATGGTTGGTAAAGTGGTACAAAAAACAAATGCAACAATTTGAACAATTGTTATCCCCCCATCAATTGAGAGATGAGCCTGACTTACAGAATGAACTACAGAAGCTAAAAAAGGAAACAAAACCAGCGAAAGAAGTGTTAGAGGAGTTTGAGGAGGCCTTTCTTCTTCAGTTTAGTACGTTATTAAATAACGCTAACCTAATGCCATACCATACTCGGAATTTGGCAAGGGATTTCCTTGAAGCAGAACAAATCGGCTACAAAGTTAAAGGGTTGTTTTCTGCGAAAAAAACAAAAGCAGAAAGAGGACGCAGGCGAGATGCTTTATATCAAGAATTAAAAGAGAATGCAGTGACTTATATCGATATTCATTTTAGAGATTTATTTTTTAAACTATTAAAAACTTATGAGATCCGAGAAGAAAGCCTCAGTCAGGCCGTTCATGACTTTTCTGGCCAGTTACAAGAAGATGTGATTACTCGATCGCAGAAAAGAGGAGCCTTATTTTCTCATGAATATGTTTTAAACTTTTCAAAAACATTGATGGATGAGGTTAAAAGTCATTATCGAAAAAAAGCAAATAAGCTGTTAGGGATGGCTCTAGAGGTGCTAAGTCAAACGCTAACGAGTCAAACGAAAGCACAGGTTAGAAAGCGGGATGAGCTAGAAAGAAAAATAGCCGCATGTACGGGTATTCATGAGATTAATCAAAATATTGAAGAAAAAATTCAGCAATTAGCAAACAAGCTAGAAGCGCTTAACCAAAACGACGAGTATCATTCAGGTAAGAATAAAGACACAGCTTCCCAGTCGTTTCGATTTAAAGAAACGAGTGAGGTAAGAGAACAGAAAAAATGTATAAATTTAAGCCGCTTAGGCAGTGAAACTGGTGCTGTTCGTCCTTTTCATTTGATTAATGAAAAGGAGAGAAGATTAAAAGCGGCGAAGCACATTGAAAATATAGGTAGTATTGTTGCAACATTACCCAGTTTACAACGAGTCGCTGAGAACTTTATTGACCATAGTAATCGCTTAAAAGACAGGACATTTACGATTGCTCTTTTTGGAGCATTTAGTTCAGGGAAATCTTCGTTTGCAAATGCATTAGTTGGTGCGAACGTCCTTCCTGTATCACCTCATCCAACAACAGCGACAATCAATAGGATCTTGCCTCCTACCAAGGAGCATTCCCACGGGACCATTCATGTTTTCTACAAACAGGAGGCAGTTGTTTTAGGGGAAGTTAATGAAATTCTCCAAGTCACAGCTAGATCGATAAATAATGTAGAAGACTTGAAGCCATTATTAGAAGAAAGACAAAGAGCTGTTGTTGAGAACTCGAAACATAGCGACCAAGAAAATAAAGAAGAGAAGGATGGAAAAGAGGAAAAAGAGAGTAAATTTGACCTTTTTGAACTTATTCATCCGAATCAACTCCAATATTTAACGTTTATTGTAGAGGGCTATAAGTCAGTTAAGGACCAACTAGGGAATACACGTAACGTAACGAACAAAGAATATAAAAAGCTAGTTGCTACCGAACGATTTGCAGCTTTTATTGAACGGATTGATGTTTATTACAATTCACCTATTGCTAAACAAGGCATTACACTTGTTGATACACCAGGGGCAAATTCAATCCATACAAGACATACAAAGCTTGCATTTAACTTTATCAAGCATGCAGATGCGATCGTTTTTCTGACTTATTATAATCACGCGTTTTCAAAGAGTGACCGAGAATTTCTCATTCAACTTGGACGTGTTAAAAATTGTTTTGAAACCGATAAAATGTACTTTGTTATAAATGCTGCGGATTTAGCACAAGACGAAGAAGAAATGAAACTCGTCACTTCTCACGTTGAAAAAAATTTATTGCAATGTGGAATTCGTTTTCCGCAAATTTTTCCGATTTCAAGTCAGCTTGCACTTCTAGCAAAAATTAAGACTGCCCGAACATTTACCTCTAAAGAAAGCGATGTTTTTAAAGGACTTTTACCAGGCCAGAGAGGAGAAGAAGCTCTTGAATATTCGGGAATTACGAGTTTTGAAACTTCTTTCTATTCATTCGTGTTAAGTGAATTAACGAATGTCGCGATCCGAGGAGCAAATGGTGATCTCACTCACCTATGTCATACGTTACAAAAATGGTATGAGGATGCAAATAAAGATGAAACGTCAAAACGCCAGCAACGCATGGAGCTTAGTCAGGTAGTTGCTCATAAACAGCATGAGATTAATCAGTCAAGCTTCAACATTGAAGAGCAGCTTGTTCGTCAGGAAATCCATGAATTAATTTATTATGTTAAACAGAGAGTGTTTTATCGCTACTTCGATGAATTTAAAGAACTGATCAACCCGAGTCGATTTAAGGAAGATACTGAATTCCAGAAACAGTTACATTTAGGGGTTCACAATGTTCTTCAATTTTTAGCTCATGACTTAGTGCAAGAATTACGTGCGACGAGCTTTCGCCTAGAGGTGTTTATTAACAAAAGTTTAAGTGACATTGAAAATCATTTGGTGGAAAAGATAATTCAAGGAGACGGTCTATCGTTGTTACGATACAAAGTGAACCCAATTTTAGAACTAGACATTGAAGCTTTTTCTCATCTAGGTGTGTCTGATTTTGAAGAGGAATTGAAAGTTCATGAAAACAGCAAAACATTTTTTGTTGAAAAAGGGAATTTACAGTTGAGGGATAAGATTGAGGAACGGTTACGATTGCCCGTAGATCGATACTTAAAAAAGTATCGAAGTCATTTTGAAGATGTTTTCGTCGAATGGTTTTTAAGCGAAATAAACCAATTAAAATTACACCATATTTCACAATTAGACCATTATAAGCAGGAACGACAGGCTGTATTAGCAGATCATAACCAGTCTATTCTAATCGGTGAAGTTCTTGATAAATTAACTGCAGAGCGTAATTACCTTTCTGCTTATGTAATTTAATGAGGCGCAAAATAGTGAGGTAAACTTATAGTGAGGAGGGAGTAGATACATGAAGGTAATTGTTACAGATGCGGCCATTGCACGCTTAGAATTGGAATTTCAATTAGAGCATATCTATCTTCGCGTACTAGCGATTGATACGTACGAATGAAGTACGATGTTAGAGTTTCAACTTGCTCTGGATGAGCAAGCAGTAAATGATGAAGTATTCACATTTGACAAGGTTCACGTCCTACTTGATCAAAAGGCGCTAGAAGAGATCGGGAATTATTTAAAAATCGATTATTATGAAAACCAAGGCTTCCGTCTAATTAATTCTTCGCAAACTTTAGGATATGGTTTACGAATAAAAAAGAAAACCACGTAATAAAATCTTGAAGCTAACTCAGTCTTAAAAGTTTTAGCCAATTACGCTGATGTTGTTCTAGTCTCAAATGTTTTTATAAAAATGCGTAACACGAGAAGGCAATACTGAGTTAGCTTCGCTTTAATTATGCTTTTGGAGTAAAGAATGAGCTGACCGACTTAACGAGTGGTGAAATTTGGTTTACCGTTTTTACGACTTGGTCAACAGTTTGGAATGTTTTCGAAATATCGAATTTTCCATCGGGTCCCGTAAATGCATTAAAGAAGGCGGGCCCCTGTGGTCGGTAAGGATTTTGTGGACCCAATTGGTTTGGTCCTTGATTACCTTGGAAGCTTTGCTGCATATTTTGCTGCGTGTTTTGCTGTAAAGGTAAGTTATAATTTGCGCTAGGATATGGAAAAACTTCAGGTGAGTAAAGCCCCCCATGAAACGGATTAGAATTTTGATATTGATTAGTAAAATAGTTAGGTTGCTGCTGATAGTAAGGAAAACCTTGAAAACCAAAAGGTGAGTCATTATAAAAATTCATTTTAACCCCTCCACTTACATACCATTATTCAATATCAATCACATGACGTCGATTCGGTACTTTTATTGTTAATAGTCCATTTTGATACTTTGCTTTTACATCTTTTTGTGTCACGGGAAAAGGCAATGAGATGACACGTTCTTTAACTTGCGAAGAATACTGTTGTTTAACATATTTGTCTACTTCATTCTTTTCTTCCATGAACTCTTCTTGTTTGACGCCAATTTTCACATGACTTTGATAGACATCTAAGATAATTTGTTCTTTTTTAACACCAGGTAGTTGTGCTTCAATAACAAATGCTGACTCCGTTTCATAGGTTTGAACTGGGATTTGCGAATGAAACATACCATTATTGTGAAGGTTTTGAAAAGCATCGTAAAAAAATGAGTCAATGGACTTTAAAAAATCATTGTAAGATTTTTTAATTACATCCGGTAATTGTGGTTCTTTTTTCTTCTCACTCATACAGATCACTCCATTTAATACTTATATCTGCTTTACTATATGAATGAAGGTTTGTTTCTGTTAGTGATATTTGCCTAAAGGACATATACCTATTATAAAAAGGAGGGAAAGTATGAAAATATTTGATGCACATTGTGATGCTCTGTTAAAACTTTGGGAAAAAGAAGAGCGTGATTTTACGAATTCTAATGAGATTGATGCCAATTACGAAAGACTAATGAAAGGCGGAGTGAAAGTTCAATGTTTTGCATTGTTTGCTGAGCCGGATTTAACAATCGAAGAAAAGTATCAATCCATTTTAAAGCAAATTGAATTATTTCAAACAGAAGTCATTAAAAAGCATGATAAGGTGAAGCATATTAAGGAATGGAAGGATATTGCTCAATTAAAAGACGGAGAGATTGGAGCTGTCCTAACACTCGAAGGAGTTGACTGTATCGGGGATAACCTAACCAAGTTAAACATCTTTTATCAACTTGGGGTCAAGTCTGTTGGTCTTACCTGGAACCAAGCTAATTTATGTGCTGATGGGGTCGGTGAGCCACGGGGAGCTGGTCTTACCTTACTAGGTAAAGAGCTCGTTCAGTTGAATAACGAACATAAAGTATGGACAGATGTCGCTCATCTTAGTGAAAAGGGTTTTTGGGATGTCATGGAATTAGCAGATTATCCTGTTGCGACTCATTGTAATGCTCGTGCCCTGTGTGATCATCGACGTAATTTGAAGGATGAGCAAATTTTAGCATTAGTAAAAAAGGGTGGTTGGGTAGGTCTCGTTTGGCATCCGATCTTTTTAACAGGGACTGATCATGCAACGATGACGGACTGCATCCGACATATCGATCATTTGTGTTCGCTTGGAGTAAAGGACCATATTTTATTTGGATCTGATTTTGACGGTATTTCCGTCTTCGTCAAGGGTCTAGAAAACGCAAGTAAATATCCTAATTTTATTGAAGAATTGCTTAAACACTTTTCAGAAGCTGATGTTAAAAGGTTTGCGTATGGAAATTTTGAAACCTATATAAACCGTATAACATAGCTTGGCAAAAGTTACTATTCCTTATATACTTTAAGAAAGAAAAGAGGTGAAGAACATGTTTATTACAGATAAAGCCAAAGCACTAATCCTAGCAGCAATGGAAGAAAACAATTCTTCATCAATCCGTGTCGTATTTGCTGGCATGGGTTGAGGGGGGCCAAAGTTAGGACTGGCTCTGGATGAGCCAGAAGAGAGCGATAAGATTGAAACAATTAATGGATTAACAGTAGCAATTGAGGATCACGTTATTCCTTTTGTCGAGGATATAACGTTAGATTGCGTAACGAATGAGTTTGGTAAAGAGGCTTTAACCATTATAGGAAACAGTGATTGTTGTTAATACGCAGCCTATAAAGGAACGCTAGGATCTTTTGAATGATCCTGGCGTTTCTTTTTTATTGGCTTTATTTGTTGAAGATTTTCTATTCCTGTAAATTTTTCCTCAAGTGCACACAAAACAGGGGTATTGGTTAGCGGATTTTCCTAGATTTTTCCTCAAGTGCACACAAAACAAGGGTATTGGTTAGCGGATTTTCCTAGATTTTTCCTCAAGTGCACACAAAACAAGGGCATTGGTTAGCGGATTTTCCTAGATTTTTCCTCAAGCGCACACGAAAGAGGGTCATTGGTTAGTGGATTCGCCTAAATTTTCCCTTAAGCGCACAGCAAACAGGGCTAATGGTTAGTGTATTCCCCTAATTTTTTCCTCAACTGCTCTCCAATCATGGCCTTCAGGCGCTTGCCTTCTCAAATTTCCCCTTTCCTCACTTTCAAACAATACAATAAACTCTTTTGAGGTTGAAAGAACTGCGTTAGAATAGAGACAGGAATAAATTGATGCTCTACAATCATTTAAAGATAATAGGATACTAATAAAAGATATTTGTATAGAAGAGAGATAGGTGCGAAACATGGGGACGTTTACTATTGTTTTAGGGGGAGTCGGGTTATTTCTTCTTGGAATGACCTTAATGACAGATGGCTTAAAAGCATTAGCTGGAGATGCTTTAAAGCAACTTTTAAGTAAGTTTACGGGTGGAACAATTTCATCTGTTTTGTCGGGAGCGACAATTACAGCATTAATCCAATCTTCCAGTGCAACAACATTTATGACGATAGGGTTTGTTAGTGCAGGGTTACTAACATTTACGCAGTCTGTCGGTGTAATTATCGGTGCTAATGTTGGTAGTACAAGTACGGGATGGCTCGTTTCAGTGATTGGATTTAAAGTGAATATGTCTACACTTGCGTTGCCTTTAATCGGAATTGGTGTGTTTTTAAAACTTTTTTCAAAAGGGAAATTAACACCACACGGAATGGCACTCGCTGGTTTTGGTCTGTTATTTTTAGGAATTGATATCTTGCAGCAAGGAATGTCAGGTATCGGAGATATGTTCAACCTTGGGGCTATTTCAGGCGATACATTTGTACATATGCTTTTACTCATTGTAATAGGGATTGCAATGACGGTTATTATGCAATCCTCAAGTGCAGCTGTTGTTACCACGTTAACTGCCCTTTACGCTGGTGCTATTACATTTGATCAAGCTGCTGTGTTAGTCATTGGGCAAAATGTCGGTACGACCGTAAAAGCAATGATAGCTGCAGTTGGCAGTTCAATTCCGGCAAAGAGAACTGCGGTTGCACATATTTTATTTAACCTATTAACAGGTTTACTTGCTTTATTGGCATTGCCTTTATTTATTTCCGCTGTTTTTTATATAAGTGATTTACTGCACATTACCGATCAAAGTGTGTCACTTGCTATTTTTCATACACTATTTAATGTCATTGGCGTTTTATTGTTTGTGCCATTTATGCCCTTGTTTATTAAACTAGTTATTAAAATTGTCCCTGAAAAAGGTGAGCATTTAACGAAGCATTTAGATCACAGTGTAGCAACAGTTGGTCCTGTAGCAATTGAGGCAGTTAGGAGAACATTATTAAAAATTATGGGGTTAATCTCCATATCATTTGTTTCGGTGTTTAAAGGTGAAAAGCCGCTAATCTTTTTAAAGAAAAAGCTTGAGGATGCTGAAAATGCATTAGTGGAAATTCGTAGCTTTTTAACCAAAGTCAATTCAGAGTCTGTCAGTCATTCAGACCGAGAGTACAGCAGCCACGTCTCTATGATTCACGCCATCGATCATATCGATCGTTTAATTAAAGCCTTAAAAGAGATTGAGTCCATTGAAAAACTAAAACGTGATCATAATACTCTAAGCTTACTCGTGAAGTTAGCTAAAGTATTTGAACAAGTTAGTGGAAGCATACAAAATAAACAGCTTGAATATCTAGTCGATCTCGTTGAGACAAATTCAAAGGAAATAGCAGAAATTCGTAAAGAGGATCGAAAGACTATCATTAAAACGACAGCTAAAAGCCAACTTGATGTAAGTGTCGCAATTGAAAAAGTTCACTCTATTCATTGGGTGGATCGAGTCGCTTTTCACTTATGGCGAACGATGTATCATCTAGAAGATAAAGAAGTAATGGAAGTAACCGACTTTGAAGTAGAAAGTGCCCCAGAATAAATATTATTGTTGTGCTAGACTATAATTTCACTTATCATATGGTTATAAAGAAGTGGTTCAAGCGGGAGGACTTCCATGGTTACTGATAAAATATTACTAGAAACAGGAACGAATGAACTAGAAATAGTGATGTTTAATGTAGGTACGGGTTTATTTGGGATTAATGTGTTAAAGGTGCGCGAAATTATTAACCCGTTGCCCATTACCGAAACACCGAATGCACATCCGTATGTAGAAGGAGTCATTCGTTTACGACAAGAGGTTATTCCAGTCGTTAATCTGTCAAAAGTATTAAATTTTCCTTCGTCTGAAAATCCAGAACAGGATAAATTCATTATCTCAGAATTAAATCAAGTCAAAGTGGCTTTTCACGTTCATAGCGTTTCAAGAATTCATCGCATATCTTGGCAGCAAATTGAAAAGCCAAGTCAACTTTCTCAAGGAGAGCAAGCTCAGACCATCGGGATTGTGAAAATGGAAGAAGGAATGGCCCTATTACTTGACTTTGAAAAAATTGTCGTTGATATCAGCCCAGAAGCTGGTGTTAACGTAGAAAGTCTAAAGGTTCTCGGACCTAGGCAGCGGTCAGCGAAAAGAATTGTAGCCGCTGAAGATTCAGCTATTCTACGAAAATTATTAAGTGATACGTTAGCTGAAGCTGGTTACGATAATGTACTCTTTTTTGAAAATGGGCAGGCGGCATGGGAATACCTTGAAGGTTTAGCGTGTGATCTAGATCATGACCCATTGGAAGAAGTCAATTTGTTAATTACTGATTTAGAAATGCCTCAAATGGATGGTCATCATTTAACACTAAGAGTAAAAAATAATTCAAGGCTAGCAGGTTTACCAGTAGTTATATTTTCTTCTCTTATTACGGATGATTTGTTCCATAAGGGCGAAAAAGTCGGAGCGAGTGCGCAAGTAAGTAAACCTGAAATCGTCAAACTCGTCCAACAAATTGATCAGCTTATTTTATAGGTTAGCTCAGTGGAAAACGATGAAGAAATGCATGAAGGATTTTGAGTTGCAATAGCTTTTCTTTTTCTCAAGAGGCTCCTCTAATTAAGGGGTCTCTTTTTTATCATTGTTCATTTCTTTAGGTTTTTTAGTCAGAAGCAAGCTTACTTTTCCATTGGGCTCTAAAAAGCCGTCTTTTACCTTTTCTACCGTTTCTATTCCTTTAATTCTTAATTCCTGGTCTAAGTTTTTGGTTGTCATTCTAGCTTTTTTTAAACCATTCATTAATACTTTTCCGTTACGGATGATTTGGATTGGACGTCCCATAATTAATATCTCAAATCGATCCGATTTTAAAGATAAAAAACTAAAAACGATTTGTGCTACTACAAATCCACTAATTGCAATAATGGAGGTGAATGGGTGGATGGAAGGATCAACGAGTGGGGCCCCCATCAATGCGCCGATTGCAATAACAACGACTAAATCGAAATCCGTCATTTCCCCAACTGCTTGGCTTCCCATCAATCGAAAAGCTGTAATTCCGATAGAAAACATTAGTAGTGTTTTTAGAAAAATAGGAACATATATCACATGCTGGGTCTCCGATCATAGATTTATTAAGTTTATTATTTGAAAAAAATGTAAATTTATACTTTATCCAAATTTTTATTTAAGGTATAGGCAATGAACCAAAATCCCTTAATTGACATAGTATTTACTATACTTTTTATGCAAGGGGAAATGGTTATGGCAAAAAAATCGTCAAACAAGAAAGTACTATTACCACAAGTGAACAAACATGCATTTAATATGAAAGTTGTTACTTCTGATGTATGTTTTGCTTGTAAAACGAAATGTAATCGAGGTATTGCTTATATGGAAAAAATGTCACAGCCAGGAGCAATGGGAAAAGGAGTACCTTGTATTCTAACAAAAGGTAAAGGATATAAGTAAGAATTTAAAGAGTTGGCTCTTTAGTATTGTTGGAACCTCAAAAGAAGTAAGAGAGGTGCAATCGGTATCGAGGAGCAACTCTTTTTCAATGGCATTGACAGTCCTGATCGTGAATAAACTATAGCAACGAACATATTTTCAAAGCATTCCGACTGCAGTTAACTAGTCATATAGGAGGAAAGCCATGGGGAGACGATATTTAATTCAACCGTTCCTTACTAAAAACTATCCCATTATTCAGTATGGTAAAGGGGTTTTTTTATATGACAAAAATGGAAAAGAATATCTAGACGGGTCCTCAGGAGCTGTAACAGCTAATATTGGTCATGGCGTTCATGAGATTATTGAAGCGATGCATGATCAGAGTCAGAAAGTTTCTTTTGTGTATCGTTCACAGTTTTCAAACGAACCAGCAGAACAACTAGCGAAGCAATTAAGTGAGTTATCGCCAGGTGCACTCAATTGGACTTTTTTCGTCAATAGCGGTACAGAAGCAATCGAGACGGCAATGAAAGTTGCCCTTCAACATTGGCAAGAAAAACAGCAGCCAGAGAAGCAATTATTTATTTCAAGGCGGTTAAGCTACCATGGGATAACAATTGGTGCTTTATCATTATCTGGTTTTATTACAAGGCGCGAGAGATTCGAACTATTACTTGAAAACTATCCTTCCTTATCACCTCCTTATTGTTATCGCTGTCCATTCCACTCTAATTATCCAAAATGTCATTTAAAATGTGCAGAAGAATTAGAAGAGATCATCGAGAGGCTAGGTGCCAAGTACATTGCAGCGTTTGTGGCAGAACCGGTAATCGGTGCTGCGGGTGGAGCCATATCACCACCCGACGGATACTATCAAAAAATAAAAGAAATTTGCAAGCGTTATAATATTTTATTTATCGCAGATGAAGTCATGACAGGAATGGGCAGAACAGGAAAGATGTTTGCTATCGAGCATTGGGGCGTAACACCTGATATTATGACCATTGGCAAAGGACTGAGTGGCGGGTACGCACCGATTGCAGCAACGCTTATTTCAGATGAAGTGATGAAACCGATTGAAGAGGGCACAAAAGTGATTATGAGCGGCCATACATTTAGTGCCAATCCACAATCGTGTGCAACAGCATTAGCTGTCATTCGCTATACATTAAAAAACAAATTGATAAATGAGGTGGAAGCTAAGGGTGAATTACTAATGAAAAAGTTGACGCCGATAGCGAAACGATTCCCGTTCATTGGTGATATTCGCGGAAAAGGATTACTTATTGGGGTTGAGTTCGTAGAGAATATCCGTCAGAAGAAGTCGTTTCCACGACATTGGAATATCAGTCAACGAGTAGTTGATCACGCACTAGAATCAGGGTTGCTGTTATATCCTGCAGCTTCGGGTGATAACGGCTTAGATAATAATGGAATATTAATTGCACCTCCATTAACCATTACACCAAAAGAAATTGATGTGCTTGTGGAGCGTCTTGCCAAAACATTAATGATGACTGAACAGACTTTGTCACAACTAGAAAGGAGTTAATCCGATGTCACATCAGAAAGTACGGTCCAAAGAAAACATACTCGATTATGTAAGGAGTTCAAGTACGATTATGATTGGTGGCTTTGGTGGTGTAGGCACTCCGCCTACGACGATTGATGTGCTTCTTCATAGTGATATTGACTCGTTAACGATAATTAGTAATGATGCTGGCTTCCCTGGTATAGGGATTGGTAGACTAGTATGTCATCATAAAGCAGCTAAAATGATTACAACCCATATTGGTTCCAATCCAGTAGCTGGAAGACTAATGAATGAAAATAAATTAGAAATCGAATTTGTTCCTCAAGGAACGTTTGCTGAACGTGTTCGTGCAGGTGGAGTCGGTCTTAGGGGCATTCTAGTCGACAGCGGTCTTCAGTCATACAATAGTTCTAGCAAAAATACGGTAAAGATCGATAACAAACTTTTTTATTTGGAACGTCCGCTTACAGCTGATGTATCTTTTATATATGCGAAGAAAGCGGATACACTCGGCAATCTTATTTATGATAAGACAGCAAGAAATATGAACCCACTTATGGCAATGGCTGGCGATGTAACAATCGCTGAAGTGGAAGAGATTGTTCCTGCAGGCAGTCTTGACCCAGATCTTATTGTTACACCTGGAGTGTTTGTAGACGTTATCGTTGAAAGTGAAGGGGTGAACTGGAAATGGGTTTGGGAGTAGAAGAGCGTGTTCGAATGGCAAAGCGTGCAGCCAAAGAAATTACTCCAGGCATGTGTGTGAACTTAGGAATTGGAATCCCTACCCTGGTTGCGGACTATATACCTAATGAATGGAATGTCATGTTCCATGCTGAAAATGGAATTCTAGGTGCAGGGAGTAAGCCGATTGCAGGAGCAGAGGATGAGAACTTATGTAATGCAGGAGGATTTCCGATTACCTTACGTAAAGGCGGGGTATATTTTGATAGTGCAACAGCTTTTGCTATCGTCCGTAAACAAATGCTGGATATGACAGTTTTAGGAGGATTAGAAGTAAGTGAACGTGGTGATTTAGCCAATTGGATAGTTCCAGGTAAACGTGTGCCAGGTATGGGTGGAGCCATGGATTTAGCTGTTAATGCAAAAAAACTAGTTGTTCTATTAAGTCACACAGATAATCTAGGAAATCCGAAAATTGTAAAAGAGTGCAAACTTCCATTAACGGCTTCACGTTGTGTCCGTTTAATTATTACGGAGAGGGCTGTAATTGAGGTCACCCCTTCAGGTTTAATTTTACAAGAAACACTGGGTAATTATTCAATAGATGAAGTTATCGAAAATACCGGGTGTCCATTAACAATACCAACTGATTTTATGAAACTCTAATTCGTTTAAGGAGGGATCAAACGATGAATAAAGATTATCAATCACTCATTCACTCATGGATCAACGAAAATAGAGTCGTCGGAATTGAACTTTTACAAAAGCTTGTTAGGAACCGAAGTATACAAACGAATGAGTATGAAGCTCAACAAGTCATTATCAACCATTTACAGAAGCTTGACCTAGAAATTGACGAATGGGAAGTATCAGGAGATATTTTTACTCATCCGTATTTTTGTTCAACGAGAAAGAGCTTCTTGAAAAGTCCTAATGTCGTTGGAGTGAAAAGAGGAATTGGCAAAGGGAAATCGATCATTTTAAATGGCCATATTGACGTTGTACCTGAAGGCGATGTAACACAATGGACGGATGACCCCTACAGTGGCAAAATAGAAGGTGGAAAAATGTATGGGCGCGGTACGACTGATATGAAAGGTGGAACCGTTTCGCTGTTATTAGCTATTCAAGCCTTGAAAGAACTTGGAATTCAATTAGATGGTGATGTCATTTTTCAAAGTGTGATAGAAGAAGAAAGTGGCGGCGCTGGTACGTTGGGAACCTTACTACGAGGCTATAAAGCAGATGCTGCTATTATTCCAGAGCCTACTAATATGAAGATCTTTCCAAGACAACAAGGTTCCATGTGGTTTCGCCTGACTGTAAAAGGCCGTTCCGCACATGGCGGGACTCGTTATGAAGGAGTTAGTGCGATTGAAAAGTCAATGATCGTTATTCAGGAACTACAGAACTTAGAAAAAGTCCGCAATGCGAGAATAGTTGATCCACTCTATGAAAATACACCAATACCAATTCCAATTAATTTAGGTGTTATTAAAGGCGGTGATTGGCCATCCTCAGTAGCTGATGAGGTCATAATAGAGGGAAGGATCGGTGTAGCTCCAGATGAGGAAATGCGACAGGCGCAAGAAGAACTGAGACTTTGCTTGAAAAACCTTGAGAAAATAGACCCTTGGTTTAAGGAAAAGCCAGTTGGACTGGATTGGTTCGGTGCAAGATGGGTACCTGGCACCATAGATGAAGAGCATCCATTAATGGGGATCCTTCGGTCGAAGTTTGAACAAGTGAAACAGACTGATCCTAAAATTGAAGCTTCCCCTTGGGGAACAGATGGAGGGTTATTAGAAAAGTTAGGCGGAATACCAGTTATTGTTTTCGGACCAGGTACAACTGAGATTGCTCATTTTCCTAATGAATATATTGAGCTTGAGAGAATATTTGAAGTCGCTGAAATTATCGCACTCACATTAATTGATTGGTGTGGAGTGAACGATGAAAAATAAAAATAAAGGTTCGCTAGCGACAGTGAGTCTAGTAGGTGATTAAATGAAAAATCAAATAGAAGTAGATTTATATAATGATAGGATCGTTGCCTATTTTCCGCTTGCAAGGGAAGAAGAACTAGTTCAGCTTGTTCAGTTGCAACAACAGCACCAACCTTCAAAAACTATAGTGTATGTGACGAAAGAATATGTTGATCATTTCGTCCAACAAGGCTATGAGTTAGAAGGGGAGATTCCAAGTTTTTTTTATGGATTTAATAGTTATATTGTATGTCAATATAAAGGAAAAGAACGAAAAACTTCAAAGCAGGTGGAAAAGCAGGCTAACATTATGAGTACGGTTCAACAAACAAAAAATCTTATGGGATTATCACCATTAGAAGATCGATATTCACTGCAATTAGCTAGTCATAATGATGTAAAAGGGCTTGTTGAATTATATAAAAAGGTTTTCGAAAGATATCCAACTATGATTTTTGATGAGGACTATATAAGAAAAATGATGACGGATGATTACTTTTTTGTTGTTATCAAAGATCAAAATAAAATAGTGAGTGCAGCCTCGGCGATGATTAATGAGTATAAAAGTGCCGAAATTACGGATTGTGCCACTGATCCTGATTATCGTGGAAAGCAGTTCCTATTACACATCATAACTAGGTTAGAGCAGGAGTTGTTCAATCGAGGAGTGTATTGCGCGTATTCATTAACCCGAGCAATGTCACCAGGAATGAACGTGACTATTAAACGTTTAGGCTATAATTATGGAGGGAAATTAGTAAATAATTGCATCATAAGCACCGGCTTTGAAGATATGTGTATTTGGTCAAAGCAACTTAACGAAAAAAGTAAAAGAGCTGACTCCTAGTATTTAGAGTCAGCTCTTTTAATAGAAAAGATATAAAATTTTTCGGGTGACCTTTAGCTGGGCAACCTCAGCTCGAGGACTTTTCGGTTGCCGGTAATGAATGGACTATAGCTGACCAAGTAGAAAGTGATATCGCTATCAGATGCTTACGTCTTTTTTACATTCTAAAATAATTTTTCTTCAGTACCCGTGGTTGATTCATAAGTGAATTGTAACCAATGGAGTGCGGGAGGTCCTGGGTATGAATTAGAAATAAATGGTCTTCAATGTCTTGAACCAATGACTCTTCAATATAGTTCATGCCGCAGGATTGACAGTGTATAGACGGGATATCATGAATTTGTATCGCTTTTAATCCGTCTGGTAACTCCCAATAGGCTTCTTTTGTAGTTTGAATTGTATTTTTTGATTGACACCATTCACAGTTCATCATACGCTATTTCTCCTCCTTTTTATTTTTACTCTCACTTTGTATCATTTTTTTCTGTTCTGCCAGCCATTTTTTCTCTTTCATTTCATCTCGCTTTTGGCGACGGTCTTTTAACGTTTGATGACTTTCATCACTTTCATAATTTTTACGACGGTCAATACGCTGGAGCCCTTCTGGCATAAGCGTTGTTTGTTCGTCTTTCATCAAGGAATGAATGCCGATCGAACGTTCATTACCAGTTATTCCATAATATTGAGCAAAATAATCATCCGCTTTTCCTGGATTGTAATTTTCTGGTTCTGGATAGGTCGTTATAACGCCTTCAAAATTGCGAAGAACTATTTTATTGGCGGATTGAGAAATTAAATAATTCGGTTGTAAGGCAATCTTTCCGCCACCACCTGGAGCATCGACGACGAAGGTTGGTACTGCATAGCCACTTGTATGTCCACGTAAGGCTTCTATAATTTCTAACCCTTTAGAAACTGGAGCACGGAAATGACCAATTCCTTCTGATAAGTCACATTGGTAAATATAATACGGACGGACACGAATTTTAACTAAGTCATGCATTAACTTTTTCATAATATGTGCACTATCATTAATTCCTGATAGAATAACAGCTTGATTTCCAACAGGAACACCAGCATTGACAAGCATTTCACAAGCCCGTTTCGATTCTTCAGTAATTTCAAATGAAGTGTTAAAGTGAGTATTCAACCAAACAGGATGATATTTCTTTAAGATATTACATAAGTTTTCAGTAATTCGCTGTGGAAATACAACAGGTGCACGAGTCCCAATTCGAATGATCTCTACATGTGGGATCGCACGTAAATTTTTTAGTATATATTCTAAGATTTGATCATTAACAAGGAGACCGTCTCCCCCTGAGATTAAAACATCTCGAACTTGTGGAGTATTACGAATATACTCAATAGCTCCATCTAATTGCTTTTTCGGAACACCCATACCAATTTGCCCTGAGAATCTGCGTCGTGTACAATAACGGCAATACATCGAGCACTGATTCGTAACGAGAAATAAAACTCGATCAGGATAGCGGTGAGTCAGTCCTGGCACTGGTGAATCTTCGTCTTCTGACAAAGGATCTTCTAAATCATACTTTGCTTTTTCAATTTCTTTTGATATCGGTACTGATTGCATACGAATTGGGCATCGTGGGTCATCAGGGTTCATGAGTGAGGCATAGTACGGTGTAATATTTAAAGGAATTGTTTTCGTTGAAATCTTAACACCCTCTTCTTCTTCAGGAGTTAAGTTAATGACTTTTTTTAAATCATCTAATGTCCGGATTGTATGGGTAAGTTGCCATAACCAATCATTCCACTCATTATCACTTACATCTTTCCAAAGTTCAATTTCTTTCCAATGTTTTTTCGGTTTATATAAATTAAAATTCATAATCATCCCTCCTAGCTTCTTACCATAACAATTGCAATTATTGTGCCAAATTATAAAGGTGCGAAAGAAAGGGGAGGACGCTAAAAATAATAAATGGTAATGCCGAAAAATCGTCAGTTGTCACTTAGATAAGTTATACTTTTTCATTTTATACTGAAGGGTCTGTCTTGGAATGTTTAAAAAATTCGCCGCTTTTAGTATATTCTTGTTGTATCTATGAAGTGCACTTTCAATTAAGTCTTTTTCGAATTTATCTACTTCTTTCCGAAAGGATATAGGTTCATTTTGGATTGGATAAGAGGTGTGAAATAAATGGTTTGGTAGATGGTCTTTCGTCACTGTATTCTCATCTGTAATATTCATAGCGGATTCGATGGCATGTTCTAATTCGCGGACATTACCAGGCCAATTGTAACGTTGGAAGAAGGCTTGAACATTGTGATCTAGATTTTTAACAGACTTATGAAAACGGTCATTATACTTCTTTAAAAAATGTTTGGATAATAGTGTAATATCATCTTTTCTTTCACGCAACGGTGGAATATGAAGCGTAACAACACTAATTCGGTAAAATAAATCTTGGCGTAGTTTTTCTGTTTTTACACAAGTCGTTGGATGTTCATTCATCGCTGTAATGATGCGGACGTCACATTGAATTCCCCTTGTGCCGCCAACTCTTCGAACAATTCCATCTTCAATCACTCGTAGTAACTTGGCTTGTAAATCAATCGGCATCGAGTTAATTTCATCAAGAAACAAAGTGCCATTATGGGCCAATTCGAACAAACCTGGGCGTTCGGCAGCACCTGTAAAACTGCCTTTAGAAGTGCCGAACAAAATACTCTCCAGAAGACTATCAGGGATCGCTGCGCAATTTTGCGCGATGAACGGGCCAGTTTTTCTTTGTGAAGTATTATGAATTGACTGCACAAACAGTTCTTTTCCCGTTCCTGTTTCACCATAGATTAAAATCGGTGAAGTAGTCTTAGATGCTTTGGTTGCCGTTTGTATGAGCTTTTTTAGCGTTTCATTTTGAGTGATGATATCCTCGAAATCAAACCTTGCATTCCAAGTAGAACTACCTTTTTTGGCTGGAGTTCCATTCCGAATGACTTTTTCTTGCAATTCAACTAGCTTCTCGGAAAGCTTCTTGATTTCCGAAAGGTTTTTAGAAATCTCAACAGCGCCAACCATTTCATTGTTTTGGTAGATCGGCATCGTCGTATTAACCGTATCAATAAGAACGCCACGAACATTAGCAAACCGCTGTTTTTGATAATAGATAGGTGAGCCGTGTTTTATGACTTGAAGCAACGTACTTGTTTCTTCAGTCAATGAAGGAAAAACATCGAGGACATGTTTATGAATGACTTCGCTTGCATCAACACCATCTAATTGAGCAGCCACCTTATTATAGTAAATAGTTTTCCCATTTAAATCTACAACATGGATTCCTTCATCGATCGTGTCAAACACTGCATGAAGTAAATCAGGTGTTGCATGAGTACCTTTCGTTGTCATTTCTTTTCCTCCTTTTTCATTGCTAAAATGTTGGCAAAGGAGAGCCGGAAATTTGGCACTCTTCTTATACGTATGTTTTAACTTCAAAAACATGAAAGTTAATGTAGTATACCATAGTCATATGCCTGACCTTGTTGCCTTATTTAATCTAAATCAAACAAAAGCTGCCAACCTTAATTTTAATCAGGTTGCAGCTTTTTAAAGAAACTTATGGTTATATGTGGTAAATGCATCTGTGCAATTATGGTTGGAGTTGTCTGGTATTCTTTCTAATCATGTCGTCTCTCTGTTTTGCAGTAATCACTTTAAGCTTGTGCAATAAATGGGCGTACTGAACGACTTTCTTATTTTTCCCCATTTTCATCACCTTTTTTCCCCTAGTGTTAATGTATATTATTCACTACGGCAAAGAAAGTTTCACTAAGGCAAAAGTAAACCAAGCCTATTTTTATACGTTAAATACATAATTGTAAGCAAAGAAGTACACTCGACGTAGTAAACCAACTTAGGAATTAGTTATAAGTGAAATTACGCATAATCTTCAGCTATTGGCTCGCCAAATTGCGAATCTTCTTTACGGAACCTTACTTTGTGTAACGGTTTGCATAGGAAGAAGCTACGAAAGATTGAGGTTTAATAAAGGGTTTCATGCCATGTTCTTCAATCCGTTTGACCATTTCTTCGACATAAACTTTTGTTTTATTTCTTGCCCCCTGTCCAACATCAATATGGCCTTCGATCGTTAGGGAACTGCCTTCTTTAATGTGCGGGAGAATGATATTGATCATTTGCTTTTTTCGCTGGGGTGTAAATAATTGGGCAATTTGTTCAGTTAACGTTGTCTCTATAGATATTTTTGAATGCAGACATTCAATTCGGGTGGGGACGTCAAATTTTCTTATGCATCCCCAAGCACCCTTTCCTTCACGTCGAATAACAATTCCAGTGACAAATCTCGTATATTTGGCATGTACTTGTGAGTCGGTTCCAATGATTAAACGATAGGCTGAAGCGGGCTCCTTCTCCATAAATGAACATATATATTGAAACACTTCTTGGAAGGTCATATGTTTTCGTGAAAGGTTTTGAAAGAATATACCCATGCATCCCCCTCCTACAATGAAATATTTTAGTACTAGTTGTGTTAAACTTTATGATGAGGCAAGCTTTTCCTATTCCTATTTTTCAATGTTTGGAACAAGAATGTTTCTATAAAATGTGTTATAGTAAAAATAGCAAAACAGAGTAGTACAACGAGACGTTAGGAGTGTTTTGGATTGAATATTGAAGTAACAAAACCAGCGTATCAATGGTTTAAAGATGAATTTAACTTAGAAGGCACAGAATATATGAGAATTTTTGTCCGTTACGGAGGATGTGGAAGCTTCCAACAAGGTTTTTCGTTAGGGATTATGAAAGAAGAGCCGAAAGATGCTGCGATTGAGGTTGATATGGAAGGAACGATTTTTTTTATTGAAAAAGAAGATATGTGGTATTTTGATGGTCAGGGTGTAAAAATTAAATACAGCCGAACGAAAGAAGAAATTGAGTTCGTTCAAGCTTAAATTAAAGGCCGATCTATATTCGGTCTTTTTTTGTTATAGATATTGGATGATTTAGTGAAAGAAGAAAATAAATCAAATTGTTTTAGCATTGAAAAAGTAACAGCATGGTAAGCTGTTACTTTTGTCTTTTCTTTCTTTTCTTCGGTTGGTCGACCAATTCACTTGATGTTTCTTCGTTAAACATCGATTCAGTTGGTGTTTGGTTGTTCGTCAATGCCTTGTCTTCTTGAGGACGGCGTTTTTTCATAGCAAAATCTCCTCCTTTAAGGTTACGGTAGTAGTTTCACCATAACTGCGAAAAATACACGACACTCTGAAAATCAACTTCATTTAGTTTTTTAGCAATGAATTTTTATATTTTCATAAAAGTAACACGATAAAAGGTCGGTTCATCCCATATACTCAATTAAAAGCTTTTTAAAACAACTAGGGGGGAATGAGCATGTATTATCGTCAACCGATTCGCAGTACAGACGGAAATCGATTTCGTCTTACCGTTATTGGTGAAGGGAAAGTAGCTGCTACTCCAGATATTGTTCAAGTTACATTAGGTGTGCGAACGGAAAGAGAACATCCAAATGAAGCCATTCAGGAAAATGCACGAATTGCTAATAACATCATACAAAACTTAGAAAACTTAGGTATACCGAGAGAAAGAATAGAAACAAGGACATATAACGTGAGACCCATTTACGATTTTATTGAAGGTAAAAGTATTCTTAGGGGATATGAGGTGGAACACTTATTCGATATTACGATAACAGATATAAATCAGGTTGGTGAAGTGTTAAGCACAAGCGCAGAAGTCGGTGCTAATGTTATTCAAGGATTACAGTTTAAGCTATCAAATCCACAGGAATATTATCTGCAAGCTTTGTCCATTGCTACCCAAAGTAGTACACAAAAAGCGAATCATATTGCTGAACAAATGGGGGTTACGTTACTTCAGCCTCCAATTACGATTACGGAAATCAGTGACGAACCTGTTTCGGTTTTTCAACCTGAAGGAATGGTCTTAGCTGCAACTTATCCAGCCACGCCACCAATCACCACACAAGATGTGATTATACGTGCTAAAGTCTCAGTGGTTTATTCTTACAGCTAATTGTCACAGTTTCGCCATAATTAGAGCCGATATATATGTTACTATATATATAGTAAATAACGTATTAAGATTTATAATAGGGGTGACTTAAATGAGCGCAGTAGCATTAGTAGCAATTCTTAGTTTCGGTGCTTTAGTAATGATAATCAGTATTGTAATGTCTATGATGTTTATGAAAATGTCTGATGCCGATGCAAAAGACCCATATCACACTAACCACTAATTGTTTAAAAAAATAAAATAAATAGGCTCATAAATTTTACAGACTATCGCGGTGAAGCGATAGTTTTTTATTTTGTCGAGTGATCTAAAATTCCATGTAGTTCCGTTAAAATTCATGAGAATTTAAGTCAATTTTTCTTTACACATCAACCATAAGACTGTTTTTTTTGCATTTCAAATGATAAAAGAGTACGATAAATTCACTAAACTTATGGGGAGGTCTAGTTAATGACTTTACATATTGACAATACATTGCAACATGCAACTTTTGCTGGCGGGTGCTTCTGGTGCATGGTCAAGCCATTCGATGAATTTGAAGGAATAGAGAAAGTCGTATCAGGATACATGGGAGGACACGTAGAAAATCCATCATACGAACAGATTAAAACTGGAACAACTGGCCATTACGAGGTTGTTCAGATTACATTTAATCCAGCGCTTTTTCCTTATTCGAAGCTTCTTGAAATTTACTGGCAACAAGTAGATCCTACTGATGCAGAAGGGCAGTTTCATGATCGAGGTCCACAATACCGTACAGCTATTTTTTATCATACTCAAGAACAAAAGGAAGAAGCACTAGCCTCTAGAGATAAGCTGGAGCAGAGTCAGAAGTTCTCAAAGCCGATCGTGACAGAGATTTTGGAAGCATCGACGTTTTACCCAGCAGAAGATTATCATCAAGATTACTATAAAAAGAGCCCTAAACATTATAAAGAAGACCGTGAAAAATCAGGAAGAGATGAATTTCTCCAATCACATTGGAACGAAAATGAACGACCGAAAAAATAACTATCTCCCTGTAAAATAAGAACGATAAATTTTAAGTAAGACAGACAAAAATTTCCCTTTACATTCTAATATTTGATAACAAAAAAACAAATACTACCTGTAACAAAAGAGAATCGTTTACTACGGTTCTTTTTTGTTCGGTCAAACAAACGGAAATGTATAAAATTGTGTAAAATTACATAAATATTTTGTAAAAGTATGAACAAAAATCTAAAAAACCTGATATAATTTTATTAAGATAGTTTTCTGAACACTCGTTATTGGGAGAGGAATGAGGGGAACAAGATGAAGATAAAAAATAATATATATAAATTTTTCAGAATAATCAGAAATGTTACAGTTGGCATTGCAGTTTTTGTTCTCTTATTTGCGGTTGTAGTCTTTGTAACTGTAGAACAGTGGGCATCTAAAGAGGAAGGGAAATTACCCGTAAAGACAGCGGTAATCTTACATGCCGTAAATGAGAATTTAGTGCCACTCGATATAGAGTTACCGAACTTTGTAAGGGGAAGTACTGGGAGAAGTACAATGGTTAGAGAGAATGTTGAGATACCAGTACGTGATGGTTCTACAATAACAGGAAAAGTTTATCGGCCAAAAGGGGAAGGACCTTATCCAATTATAATGTATTATCATGGCGGGGCGTTCCTAGAAGGTTATGGAAGTATTGAAACACATGAAAATATCGTTCGTGCATTAGCAGGTAGAACACAGAGTATCGTCGTAGCGGTTGGTTATCGGGTTGCACCTAAATATGTATTTCCAACTGCGATTGAAGATGGGTATGATGCGTTGTTATGGGCGTACGATATGGCTGAAGCGTGGAATGGGGATGTAAGTAAAATAGCAGTAGCTGGGGATAGTGCAGGAGGTAATATTGCTACTGTTGTGGCGATGATGTCAAGAGATGAAGGTGGTCCAGAATTAACTGCGCAAGTACTCTATTACCCGTTAACGACGTTTCAAGATGTAGCGTTACCATCTCGAAATGTCTATGATAGCGGTTATTACTTACTTTCAAGAAGTGTAATGTATTTAGCAAGAGATAAATATACCCCAGAGCCAGAAATGTGGTCAAATCCTTATACGTCACCATTGGAAGCTGAAGATTTAACTGGGTTACCCCCAACCTTGATTATTACTGCTGAATTTGATCCATTACGTGATGAAGGAGAAGCTTACGGCAAAAGACTAAGTGACTTCGGTGTGCCAGTGGAAACCATTCGTTATAAAGGAGTTATGCACGGGTTTATTTCTTTTTACGAAGTGATGTATCGTGGAAATCATGGCTTACAGAAATCGGTTCACTATTTAAGAACGGCTTTTCATGATGAAATCTTATATGAACCGTACACGGTAAAAGTAGTTAATATCGAGGATGGAAAAGAAACACTTCGTGATCAACTCGAAGCGTATGCGATGGCAGGCTTTTTAATCGGAAAACAAGCATTTTCAATGCTGCCGACTCAATACACTCTTATTAAATAAGATATGCAAAAGTTAGGCTCTTTGGACCAAAAGGGGGAGTCACTATCATTATAAATAGTGACTTCCCTTTTTGTTTGATTGCGTACTTTAAATCTGATTAACTAAAGTAAAAGATGAATTGGATGGTGAAATCATGTTAAAAAGGCGTTTAGGAACGAGTGATTTATTTGTCTCAGAAGTTGGTCTTGGTTGCATGTCATTAAAAGGTAAAAATGAAAAGGAAAGTATTGAAATCATACATAGAGCCGTAGATGGTGGAATGAATTTTTTAGACACAGCTGATTTATATGAGTTTGGATTAAACGAGGAGCTTGTCGGAAAAGCCGTTAAAGGAAAAAGGGATGAAATAATCGTTGCAACAAAAGTTGGAAACCGCTGGGAGAGGGACAAAGAGGGCTGGCGATGGGACCCATCCAAAACCTACATAAAAACAGCAGTAAAAGAAAGTCTTCGTCGTCTACAAATGGACTACATTGATCTATATCAACTTCACGGCGGAACGATTGAAGATCCAATTGATGAAACAATTGAAGCATTTGAAGATCTGAAAAAAGAAGGTCTCATTCGATATTATGGTATTTCATCAATACGACCTAATGTCATACGTGAGTATGTCCAAAAATCAAATATTGTTAGTGTTATGATGCAATATAGCTTACTAGACCGTCGATGTGAAGTTGAGGTGTTTGATTTATTAAGTAAACATCATATTTCTGTCATATCTAGAGGGCCGTTAGCGAAGGGAGTATTATCTTCAAATTGGAAAAATAAAATTGCCAATGGTTATCTGGACTATACGTCAGATGAATTAACAAAACTATTATCGGAGACGGAAAGAATAGTAGGAAATCAAAGTCTCACAAGTATAGCTATCCGTTATGTAACAACGCCTTCAGTAGTAGCTACAACAATCCCTGGGGCAAGAACGATAGAACAGTTGAATGATATTCTTAAGTCGTATGACCAATCTAAAAATATATCTGAACTTCAATTAGAGAAAGTAAAGGCGCTGACAAAGAAGCAAAATTTTACAACCCATCTATAATTTTAAGTTAATTTTCTAAAAATTTTTGTTAATAATGTTGTTCGTAATAGGGAAATGAGTTATTCTATTTATAGAACAATTATGGGGTGGTATATGTATGGCAACAAAAAGTTTAGAACTGCTTCATATGAGTGGTCAGAAATACAAAATAGTCGACATACCTGTGGTTAACCAAGATGTCTTTGTTGTTAATTACTATTTACAGTTATTAATTGATGAGATTGAGAGAAGTGCAAAGCCAAAAGGTATTTACTCTTTCTCCAGTTTCGTTATAGACAAGTGCGGGTTAAAAGAATATAACAAAATGAAATCCCTTAGTATTACGAAAACTTTACACCAATTGGACGCCCCTAGTTAATATAAAATAAAAATTACACATAAAAAAAGCTACGCCTGCCTAGATAAGGAGACGTAGCTTTTTTGGTTTGCTATTGGTGAATTATATTAAAATGCCCAATTTCCATTTCTGAATAATGGCTCACGCTCACCGTCAGCTGTAATTCCATCGATGTTCATGTCTGCCGAACCGATCATGAAATCTACATGTGTAATACTTGTGTTTAAGCCATTCTTTTGTAATTCTTCTTTAGACATTGTTTTTCCACCTTCAAGGTTAAAGGCGTAGGCACTTCCTAGAGCTAAGTGGTTAGATGCATTTTCATCAAATAATGTGTTGTAGAAAATAATATTTGAGTTTGAAATTGGTGAGTCGTGTGGGACTAAAGCGACTTCACCTAAATAAGCTGAACCTTCATCAGTTTCAACTAGACGTTTTAATGTTTCATAGCCTTCCTCAGCTGAATATTCTATAACTTTTCCATCTTTGAATGTTAAAGAAAAGTTCTGAATAAGTGTTCCACCATAATTTAATGGTTTTGTACTAGATACTGTTCCGTTAACACCATCTTTTTTCGCAGCGGTAAACACTTCTTCGGTTGGTAAGTTAGCAACGAAATATACATTTTGTTCGTTGTTACTTCCTGCACCAGCCCATAAGTGTTTATCAGGAAGTTCAATCGTTAAGTCAGTACCAGGAGCTGTATAGTGAAGCTTTTGGAAACGCTTATTATTCAGGAATTCTACTTTACTCGTAAGGTTTTCGCAATGCTCTTTCCATGCTGAAACAGGATCTTCTAGTTCAACGCGTGTTGCGCTGAAAATCGCATTCCAAAGTTTTTCAACTGCTGCTTCTTCAGAAGCATTAGGGAATACTTTTTGAGCCCAGCCTGGTGCAGATGCTGCGATAACTGTCCAGCTGATTTTGTCAGATTGAACATACGAACGGAATGTATCCATCGCTTGACCAGACGCTTTGTTCGCATTAGCAATACGCTCAGGGTTTACACCTTTCAGTAAGTCGGGATTACTAGCGACGATACTCATAAAAGCAGCACCATTTTCGGCCATTTCTTCATATCCCTTTGCTTTCCAAAGCGGAAACTCATGAAAAGCTTCATCAGGGGCATTCTTATATTTAATCAATGTTAGTTCTTCATCATTCCATTCAACATGGACATTTTTTGCACCTGCGTCATATGCTTTCTTCGCTACAAGTCGAACAAAATCAGTAGCTGCAAGTGGTGCATTGATCACTAAAGTTTGACCTTCTTGAATATTGACACCGACTTTTACAGCTAATTCAGCATACTTTTCAAGTTTTGTTTGTAAATTCTCCATTTATTTCCCTCACTTATGTATAATTTCTATTACAAGAGTATTTTAACAGTTTATTTTCGTTTTGAAAAAGGAAACCGTGACTTTAATTAAATGATATGAAATAAAAAAGAGGGTTATAGCCCTCTCTTGTTAAAAACAACTAAGATTAACGATTATTTTTTCCGTACTGTACAAACATTCGCTCGTCTTCAATAAGTCCACATGCACCACATTGTATTTTTAATGAAGGACCGCGGTAAGGCAGGTGAAAAGGATCAAGTTTTTCGTTTGAATACTCTTCCATTACATCACCAGTCTGTGGATTCAATTTAACAGCTTGAGCTATTTGTTCAATACGGTTAAAACGAGATCGGTTGGTTTTACAATTAGGACACAAATATGGTTCCGCCATAAGTAACACCTCCTAATCACAGTATTTCCATTTTATTTTATGAATACTCTATTTAGAGAAAGAAGGGGTAGCTATGAATATAAGGTTTGCTCAATTAAAAGATGTCCAAGTAATTGCTGATATCCATGTAGCAAGCTGGAAAACAACTTATAGAGGTATAATTACTGAGGATTATCTGGATTCATTAAAAGTGGAGGACCGACAAAAAATGTGGAAGCGAGTTCTCTCTACCGAAAACCATCCAACTACTGTCCTTGTGATTGAAGAAGGTGATAAAGTCTTTGGATTTGCGGCTGTTGGTAAAGAACGAACAGAAAAATTTCCAGAAATCGATGGGGAGTTGTACGCTATCTACTTATACGAAAATGACCAACGAAAGGGTGGAGGAACAAAGTTAGTTGCAAAGGCTGCAGAAGTATTAAACGTAAAAGGATATCATGGACTTTTAGTTTGGGTCCTCGCCGACAATCCGGCAAAGCGATTTTACGAAGAAGCATTAAACGGAGAATTGTTAGAAAGTGAAGACATTGAAATCGGTGGGCAATCATATAAAGAAGTTGCATACGGTTGGTATAGCTTGGATCAATTCACTTCTAAATGAGGGGAAAAATAGAGGTTGTTTGTAACCACCCTGGGGTTGACCTGATTTAAATAAAGATTACTAGAAAAAGCATATACGATTTAGCAGATGATATCTTATGAGGCTGACTACAGGGTACTTTTAGTAACCTGTCTAGTCAGCCTTTTTGGCCAGTCTAACAATTACTGCCAATGAACCACCCTAAGGGGAATATTAGAGGAAACTTTAACCGATAGCAATGATTGGTGAGCAGTAAAGGAAAAAATTAAGGGAAAGTAGTAACGAAAAGCGGAGAATCGTGAGCGGTGGAGGAAAAAACTAAGAGAAAGCAGTAAAGAAAAGCGCTAAATCGTGAGTGGTATAGGAAAAAACTAGGAGAAGTAGTAACGAAAAGAGCTGAATGCTGAGCAGTGGAGGAAAAAAATAGGAGGAAGTAGTAATGGAAAGCGCTGAATCGTGAGCGGTAGAGGGAAAAATTAGGAGAAAGCAGTAACGAAAAGAGCTGAATCGTGAGCGGTAGAGGGAAAAATTAGG